>JBGTBR010000044.1:0-156068 GCA_041749255.1 Saprospiraceae bacterium | reverse complement strand
AACTTGAAAAAGAAATAAAATACTGGTCAAGAAAAAGAAATGAAGCAAAGAAAAAAATCCATTGGTCATTTACTCGCCAGGATGCAGATCATAAACTATCAAAACATTATGTTGCATAATTATATTGTAAGAACACTAGTTGCCTTTTCCGAGAACTCGGGATATTTTATAAATTTTTCTCTTTGGCTTACTCCTTTATATTCTTCCACTAAAGTCTCTGAGATATAAATCTGAAATTCCCCGGTTGCTATCAAATCGGAAAATATTTTGTAGGGATACCTGTACTGGCCAATTATTGCTGAAATAAATACATTGGTGTCTATGACGATCTTCCTATTTTCCACTTCGATAGGCCTTTATTTCTTCGTTGACCTCATCCAATGTCATTTTTGGCAGGTCTGTTGATTCAGCAACCCGGTTCACTTCATCGAGGTTTCTTTTGAAATCAAGGAGTTCATCAAAGTATTCTATGGAACTGATATAATCAATTGACTTCAAGAATTCCAGGAGAGGGCCAAGTTTATCTTTCTGGCTTACCTTAATTACAATTGTTGTATCCATTTTAGTACAGTTTATTTTTTGATACTTCTTCAACAATTCTACTGGGGTTTTGATTCCCTTTTTTCATTTCCGCTAACGTTTTTGCAGCTACACGCAGGAAGGGTTTTTAGCACTGAACTTCATTAGAAGCACAAAGCCTGGTTTTAGCATTTTACTTTCAAAGAAGCACAAAACCCCTGCTTGCTTGTAGCTGCTGCCGTATTTTTTTCTTATGATGAATAGTTATTCAAAGGAATGCTTACTGGTTTAAAGCTTATTCCCAAATCGTTTATTGCCAAAGCAGAATTATAGACGACTTCAGGTTTGCCTAACGGATGTTGATTGTTGAGCATTAATGTCACATCCGATACCCTGTAACTTTCACTTGACAAAAGATAGTTTTTACCATTGGTGTTTTTGATTGTAGCCGCTTTGAAAATCGCTTCGGCAACATCTTCTACATCTATCAATGCCCATAATACATCCATGTCATAGATCATTTGTATGAAGGGGTTGGGGGCAATTTTATTTTTAAACAGAAATTGTAAGCCTGTTGAAGTTGAATCTTGTCTGTTTGACAATGATTTTCCCATCACTCCCACAGGTGAAACCGAAGTGATTTCAAAACTTAAATTGGGATGGTCTGCGATGAATTTATTGACGGTCTGATTGGCGATAAACTTTGCTTGGGCATAAGGAATGCCTTCTTCGCTCATAAAAGGCACATCATTTTCAGTGATCTGGTCATTTTCAGATTTTCCTTTGGGCAAAAATGGAAAGCTTGTGTTGTAAGCTGCCACCGATGCAATAAAAATGACTTTTTCAATCCCGGGAGTCTTGAGAACTGCTTCAAGGAAGTTTTCTGTACCCTTGATGGTAGGGTCAAACAATTCTTTCTGAAGGTCTTTCACATCCAGTTGAAATGGTGTTCCTCCGTGAATTACTATTTCACAGCCTTTCAAAAAATCCATTAGCTCTTGTTTATTTTCAACGTCAAGCTGTACTATTTCTAAATGTTCAGCGTTTTTCAGGCTAAGTAAATGTTCATACTTTTCCTTTTTGGAAAGGTCTGTAGTAGATACTTTTACCTTGTATCCTTCATTTAAAAACTTTTGAGTGTTATAGCTTCCAATAAAGCCCGAACCTCCGATGATGCCTACTTTTTTCATCTTATTTTTGTTTAAATTGTTACGAAAATTGTTTTTTTTTGATTTTGAATTAGTTTGTGTTCCGAAACGGTTGCGGCTAACGTTTAGCATATACTCTAGCCGCCGTTTTCAAAGCAGAAAAGTATCCGCGGAGAACTAAAGATAGTAAAAGCAATGAACTTTCGGCTCCCACTGTGTTATATATTGTTGCTCATTCTTTTACCCATTTTAATAATTCTTTGTAATCAACTATTGACCAAGAGTGAGGATGTCTTTCTCCCGTAGTCCGATATCCTGAATTGATATTAAGTATAAGTTGAGCTTTTAAATTTCCTTCCATTCTTAACTTATTAATTAATGCTGAAGCGCAAAGCTCATTCATATCAAATAAGTCTCTACACCTGTTTTCCAGTTGCCATATTATATCAGGGTCATGGTGTAGTCTTACAGGGGTGTTCAACAAGTATTTAATATTTTCCCCGCCCAATGAATCTCTTACATAGGGAGAAAAATATTTGTACTCATTTAATTTTTCTTTAGGACTTCCTCCAAATTGTTTTTGAATTAAAGGAATAGCCATTTTGGCTTCATTGTATGCTGGTGGTGAGCAATTCTTAATTATTTCTCGTTCTAAGGTGTGATAAATATCAATTATATCAACCGGTGAGTCAACAGTAAACACTTTCTTTGGCACAATGAATGTGTTTTTTTCTTTTCTTGAAAAAATTAAATATTCTAATGCTAGTGTCCCACCTGCAGAATACCCACCAATTATTACTTCATCTTTAAGATATTTATTCTTATTCCATTGGTCAATTAAGCTTCCATCAATCAATGACTTTGTTAAGGAATCTAACTTGAAGGAGAATTTTGTTGGAATTGCTATTACTAAAATGTTTTCATTTTTAGCTACAGAAGGTATTTTACTTTCTTTAAAGATTTCTTTGGCTTGTCCATCGAAACCAGCAAAAAGAACAATTACCTTTTTTGAATTTTTACAACCATTGGTGTAATAGAAATCTCCTGATGGAAGTTTAAATTCATGAATATCAATTTGAGCTAATGGATCGCTCAAGCAAGATATGAATATAAGTAGTAGTATGTAGATCTTTTTCATTTTCAATAATACATAACGGTCAAGTATAAGAGTAGCGGATTCTAAGGCGATTACCTGTCCACCGGCACCAAAGTTTATTAAATGCACAAACTTGGACTTTACCACTATACCCGCTATTCTCTTATACATTATTGCGTGCCGTTTTCATTCAAATACTCGGTCTTTAAATAATGTTTTTAACTCGTCAAATGTTTGTTTGGGTTTTTTGCAGATGTAGATATGTTGATGTAACTCTTCTTCATTCTCCGAATAGGGATTGTAGATGGTTTTTACTTTAATTACTTCGTCAAAATACCCGTTGAAAAAGTCGCCAACATTATAACTCAAACATATTGTTGTTTCAGGCATCTCTCCTTTTGGAACCCAATTGTAGAAACTTCCGTGTAAAGAAAATGCTTTTGGTAAATCATGTCTATCGTTAAACAAATTGACTGCTCCAGCCTGTGCGTAATGTTTTCCCCAAATTATAGTGTTGCTTTTTTCTATACCGGGTAAGCTATCGTATATGTTTTTCAATCCCTTTATTGTAGCCGACCATTTCTCTTTTGAATATCTTTCATCAAATCTGACATTAAATTGACCACCTTTTACAACTTCTCTATTTTCATATGGATAGTCATGTTTTAAATAACTTTCCAGAGGAAATACAGGCATTCCAAAAGGAATCAAAATGACACCGATTGACAGTAAAATCCCGGTTGGATAAATCAACCATTTTCTTTTTGGTAGAATAATGCGTTCCCAAAATACGCCACCAAATGGTAAAATAGTTAATGCAATAGGATAAAAGTAATAGCCTTTTCCCTGGCTTAAAGCTAAAAAAATGATGGAAAACAAGATTGATACCGATAGTGGTCTATAGGCTTTTGATGAATAATGGAACATTGAAATGATTGCTGGAATAGTAATAAGCAAAGTTAAAGGGTTCAATGCCATAAAAAGTCCATGTAAGACTTCTGAAGGTGTTTGTTTGTCCAATTGCATTTCATACAGTCGGGCAAACATTTTCAGAACGGGAAAATCATTGACGATTTGCCACATAATATTTGGGCTTATCAAAAGGATAAAGACGATAATATTCAACCAAAATTTGTGTTTTAATAATGCCTGTCTTGTTGGCTTAAACAGAAGCAAAGCTGATACTCCAAAAATAAAAAACACAGCATCATATTTAGTCAAGAATGCCAATGCAGTGGCAATTGTCAGGTACCATATATATTTTTTGTCGAGATATTTAATGTATTTTGTAAGCAAATAGAAATTTAACACCCAAAAGAGCAGCAATTCAGAGTGAGAACGATAATAAATGAATAATTATAACAATTAAATACTATTGTTTAGTTATAGGCATGATATTACCATCACCACTAAGTGATGATAAGTCGGTTTAAGGGATTTTAACGATTAGTTCACATAGGCAAAGAAAGATGATTATGGTACTTGAACAATATTGTTCGAGGATTCTATTATCATTTTCCTTTTCAGGTCAGTATCTCAGGTTTATCTTTATGCCAATGGGGTCTATGTCCAAGTCTGGCAGAATTCTTAATTCTGAGCATACGTACTGCCAGAATTTGATAATGGATCCGTACATAGCCACCGTGGTATTTTTGCAAAGGGTGATGAGCTGATCGATAAGATGTGCTATTTGAAGTGCCTGATAATAGTTTTTCATTGCAATCAGATTCGTTCGATTCATTTTATGATGCAAGGCAAAACCATGATTTTTCTGAGTATTAAATCCCTCATTCTCTACCTTCCAGCGAAGTCTTGCACTTTCGATAAGCATTCTTATAGATGCGTCATCGGCTTTTATACTGCTCAGGTACTTCCATGTTTGTACTTTTTCTTCTGTTTTATTACCGTCTTTTATGGAAATATGACATTCTTTAACAGCTATATAATATAAGGCAATATCCTTATATTTCATTGGTTCGCTAATATATTCGTATTCGTATTCCACTCGGGTTTGAGCATTGACTACATGGGTTCGATACTTTATTATGACCTTACCTTGCTTACGGAATGCTTCAAGTTGATCTTGTAGTTTATAAAGAGTTTTATCTTTCCATACAATATGAAAATCCCATCTGTTAGCTTTGATTATCTGAATAATGGGTTGTTTTGCATACAAGCCATCCAGTACAATAGTCATAGGCAGACGCACAAAATATTTTTTTAATTTCTCCATCAGACGAAGCGTTGCTTTGTATTCACAATCCTGTTTGGTTTGCCCATCTTCATTGTTCACAAACTCAGTACAAATGGATATGCTCATACCATTACTGCACACCAACTTGGCTTCAACTACTCCCTGGTGGTATGTCACTTTACCATTTTTACTGCTCTTATACGGACAGCTTTTATACGGTTTTGATGCAAAGCTAAATAGCCCTGTACCATCTATGCTTATAATGAAACTGCCTTGCCGTTTAAACTTGTGGAATATACGTTTACTCAACAATACGCGTATAAGTTGAACCTTTAGCTTTTCCAGCACACACTCATCTATACGCTCCATAACACTATCTACCGTATCCATATGTGGTAAGCTTACCCCAAACAATTTTCTAAAGTTTTTATACCATCGCACATCCTTGCCATCGTGATTAAAACTATTGCGAGAACCGCTACGCAACAGATACATCATAATGACTGCAAGAATAATGGATTCAATCGGATACTTACAAGACTTCTTGCGACGGGGGTCTTTAACCTCTTCTTGTATCAGCTCTTTTAATGTAGGAAGATGGTGGTTGAGGATTTTCGAAACATTTTTAAATGCTCCTGAGCGGCTTAATAATTGTTTTGATTGATGTTTAGGAAAATTATTCCTGTTCTTTTTTTAACTTTGCTCATGCTTTTTTTTTGAGCAAATATATAAATTATCTGTAAAGTATTTCTTATCAGTGGTTTATAATTTGCTCTTTTTTAATATATTATGTTTTTACGCTGAATTGCTGGCCTAATTTAAAGATTCCGGTTGGTATCCATGTTACATGTGGTATTTGTCCTATATTTGAAAATAATTCTCAAATGGGTAAATCGTAAAGCTATGGTGCCATGAAAAACAATTTATTTATCGCCTTTGAAGGCATTGATGGTAGTGGCAAAAGCACACAGGTGAAACTTTTAAGCGAAAAGTTAAAGGATTCTGGTCATAAAGTGTATTGCACTTTTGAGCCTACAGACAGTCCCATTGGTTCCCTTATCAGAAATATTTTTAATCATAGAATCGAAGCAGACCATAGAACCATTGCAGGGCTTTTTGTAGCAGACAGATTAGACCACTTGTTAAACAAAACAAATGGAATTCTTAAAAAGATGGAAGATGGTTACACAGTAATCACTGACCGTTATTATTTTTCATCATATGCTTATCAAGGCATACATACGTCCTTAGACTGGGTGATTGAGGCCAATTCGTTAAGTGCAGAATTGCTCAGACCCGACTTGACCATTTACATCGACATCACACCCGATGTGAGCATGAAGCGATTGATGAAAAACCGGAGTTCTCTGGAGCTGTACGAAACCAAAGAGAATTTAAAAAAGGTAAGAGAAAAGTATCTGGAAGTCATAGAGCGATTCAAGTCCGACGAAAATATTCTCATCACGGATGGTAACAGAGCTGCAGAAGGTATTGCTGAAGATATTTGGAGAGGTATTGGAAATATAAAGGAATCCAGGTTAAATTCATAACATTAACTTCTTCATGACCTCCTTATTATAAGATCTTCCAATTGGGATCTTTTTTCCCTGGATGCCCACTTCGTAAGAAGTCCAGCTTTCTACAAGACCTAAATTTATAATAAAAGACCTGTGAATCCTTAAAAATCCTTTTGCACTGAGCTGTAATTCAAGATCGCTAATTTTTTGTAATACCCTCATTTCTTTTGATGTTGTGACTATCCTGCTGTAATCTCTTTGACTTTCGATGTAGAGAATTTCCTCAAGCAAAAACTTGTGATTTACTTTGTCAATTTGAAAGTAAAGGTATTCAGTCTTGTACTCTACTTTGCTCACAGTTGAGTTCTTATTGATATTCCTATTGATTTTATCCAAAGCCTGAAGGAAGCGATTCAGGGAAATGGGCTTTAAAAGGTAATCCACTGCATCCAATTCAAAACCATCTAAAGCATATTCTCTGTAGGCAGTGGTAAAAATGACCATGGGAGGATTTTTCAAAGATTTGATTAATTCAATGCCCGTGATCCTGGGCATTTTAATGTCCAGAAAAATAAAATCAACGGGTTGCTCCTGTATGGCCTGAAATGCTTTTACAGGATTTGTAAATTTTCCTTTGAGATCGACCAAATCCGAGGCTTCAATATAAGATTCTAACACATCTATCGCCAGGGGCTCATCATCAATGATAAAACAAGTCAATTTCATGTTCTTATTCTTTAGAAATTCTTTCTGTTTTTCAATTGTAATTCCACCAAGTAACTATCTCCTTTATCCTCCAGATGCATTTTGTAATTACCTTCTCCGTAGATCAATTCAAGTCTCCTTTTTACATTTTGCAAGCCAATTCCTTCATGCTCTTTTTCATTTGTATGTAATGATGTATCCTTGCTATTACTGATTTTCATATTTAAGAAATCTTCTTCAACAACGATTTGGATATCCACCCAAACTTCCTCCAACTGGTTGCCTGCACCATGTTTAAAACAGTTTTCAACAAAAGGAAGCAACAGCAGAGGAGCAATTTCTAATCCTTGAAGATTACCTTTAAAACTGTAGGATAAATCAAGCCTATTGCCAAATCTGATCTTTTCCAACGAGATATAATTTTCAATAAGTTCCAATTCTTTTTCGACCATAACTGTTTGTTTGTTACTATCGTACAGAAGATAATCCAGGAGTTGTGACAATTTTAACACCACTTTACTTGCCTGATCAGATTTTTTTAAAGTTAAAGCATATAAGCTGTTCAGAGTGTTAAACAAAAAATGAGGATGTATCTGTGATTTAAGATAGTTAAGTTCTGCTTCTACTTTTTCTTTTTGTATTTCCTGATGTTTCCAGTCTTGTTCATACCAATGTTTTAATATTTTGATCAGGGCTACTACCGCCACGATTGGGTAAATGCTAATTACAGTTTTGAAAACAAGTGCGGTGGTGGGATATAAGGTGAAATACTCCTGTTCGGGTTCGATGAATCTACCTATGATCTCACTGTGAAAAACCCTCTGAAGAAAGCTGGCTGTGAGAAGTGTAAGTGCAAGTGTAGCTGTAAATGTCCAGATTTTTCTGGTAAATAAAAACTTAGGTATAAGGAAATAAGCAACAAAATAGGAGGCAACTATTTTTAGCGGTAAATCATATAGCTCATATTTTAGCGGATAAAAGAAATCCTGCCTCATATAGCCAAAAAGGAAGGTATGGTACAATACATATAATAGCCAAAAAGAAAAATGCAGGCCAATTCTTTTCAACTGAGGAAAAATATTATGTTCTATCTGTTTCACAGGCTTTAACAAACCTCAATGTATTAAAATAAACGATCGCAATAGTGTGGATCAGACCAAAAGTGTCTTAATCCTGATAAAAAGCAGGTTAATCATTACCAATTGCATTGATGAGATAAGTTGATGAATGTATCTTCTGTAAGGCGTTGTTGAACTGATCCAGTTTCGGAAGATTCAAAAGCTTTATAATTTCATTGCGATAAGTATTTGAATCAGAAAAATTTAATCTTTAAAATTATGAACAAATTTATGCCAGGCCTGCTGTTATTATTCATTCAATTAACACTGGGCTGTTACGGACAACAAAAAAATGAAATGTCCAGCCCTTTACAAAACATAAAAAAAGTAGGTGGTGGGTGTGATGGATGTGAAGAAATGTACATTGGAATGCCCGAAAACATTCCTGCAGTGGATACCAGTTTAGCATGGTACGATAATGGTCAGAAGTTATTAATCACAGGCACAGTTTTTAATCTGGACGGACGAACTCCTGCACCCAATGTCATTATATATTATTATCAAACGGATGCAACAGGCTATTATCCGGTAAGGAAAGGCCTGGACAAAAGGGTGAAAAATCACGGATCTATCCGGGGATGGGTAAAGACGGATGATCAGGGAAAATATTCTATTTATACTTTAAGACCTGCGTCTTACCCGAACAGTTCAGAACCTGCTCATATCCATATATTAATTAAAGAACCCAACATAAATAACGAGTATTATATTGATGACTTTGTGTTTGATGATGACCAATTGGTAATTGATGCCAAAAAGAAAAGACCTTTCGAAAACCGGGGAGGAAGTGGAATATTAAGGGCTCTTGTTTCAGATAATGTACACATCGCCGAACACAATATAATATTGGGTTTAAATATTCCGGATTACCCAGCAACTTTGAAAAATGAGAAAGTTTCAGGTCTCCCTATTGGAGAAACGAGCCCATCATTTTCTCCTTACCATGCCTGGGGGCCGGATAAAGGTAAAAAAGTTTGTCCTGTTTGTAAATACGGTAGGTATCATGGTATAGTGTATTTCGCAGGAAATAATACAAACTGGGAGGATGTCAAAAAATGGCTTGTATATCTGGAAAATGAAAGTGTTGCCCGTGAAAAATACCTGAAAGTCTACTTTGTATATGGAAACGAAACAGCGTTCAGTAAATCCAAAAGAATACAGGAATTGGAGCAGTTAGGTAAAGAATTAAATATAAGAAATACAGCTTTGACTTTTGTGCCCTCCTTTTCTGATGCAGAAACGGAAGTGAATCTATATAAAATCAATCCCTCTGTTGAAAACACCTTTATCATATACCGCCACAGGGATATTATAGATAAATTCATTGAGCTCAAGCCAACAGTTGAAAATTTTCAATTGATGTCAATGACTTTGGATAAAACCCGGAGCGAGTACTTTGATTTGAAGGAATCGTGGAAAAAATGATTACCCTGTCACCACCCATTTGATCAACAACTTGATTGCGGCGCATTCTCAGTGGTAAAATTTGGTATGGTATAGGCGGTTGTTCTCATTGTCATACTTTTCAATTTCGCACAAATAACCATTTTATCGACTTATATATTCCCAATCCGATATAACCTAAAATACCAGGTTTCACTTTTTCTTCCATATTGATTGTAATGGTTGAATAGTCTGAGAGGTGTTTAAGGCGTTTCAATTTTCCTTCAAAAGAGTCGATTTCTCCGTTGAGACGTTCTAATTCCTTTTCTACTTTTAATGCTGCTTCCACATTTTCCGCTTTTTCCAATAGTTCAAGGTATCTTTTCCTTGCATTGTGGGCATTTTCAAGCCGTATCTGGATGTCAGTGTAATGTTCTGTTACATCGTCGCCGGATATGGTCTTGCTTTTTATTTTTCCCGTTTCAGCAATGTCATCTATAGCTTCATAAAGTTTGTCAGACTTTACCCTGATGATGGATACTCTATTTCCAAGTGTTTGAACATACCCGTCATATTTTTTCGCAATCTCCGCTAGTCTGATATTATTACTATCAGGATTTTTCACTTCAAGAGTAATATATGAGTTGTAGATTACAATTCTCTCTTGCTCCTTACTTTCCTCTTCAAATGTCTTTTCTTTTGAAAGCAATAAATTTTCTGATTGACGTATTGTTTCCTGATTTGGAGATGAGGCATTGCTATTGTTAATTTTGCTTGCTGTACAGCTCGCAAGTAATACAGCTAAGAGCACAACAAAAATTATTTTTTCCATTGTCGTATGTTTTATTACATATTCTTAGTAAAGTTTGCCAATATATAACCAATGTTTTTGTGTCTTTATTTTTTATGGCAGACATAGGGTTCACTTGAATTAATCCGTCAATTGCTTTTAAAGCTTTTATGATACACCTGACATAGACTCCGAGTTACGAGCTAAATACTACCAGCTACGAGCTATAAAGTTACTAAAATACTGATTGCCTATGAACCTGCCTATCTGGTTATCTGTTCAACACCGACTTAAGAGGCCGTCTCAGTGTTTAAGTATTGTAACTTATCACCTGTGTTTTATAGCTGTCAAAGTTGCTTATTTGTCAATTATATTTTGTTTTTCAAATAATCAGATAGTCTAAGCGACAATGCTACCAAACTGAGTGTCGGGTTCGGTGCTCCTGAAGTTGGATAGCATGCTGCACCAGCTATGAACAAATTTGAAATACCATGAACCTGGCAATTAGAATCTACGACTCCTTTTTTGGGGTCATCTGCCATTCTGGTTGTACCCATGTGATGCCATCCACCATTAGTGGTGTCTGGGAATCCATTATCATTTTCATCCCTTAAAAATTCATTGAGTTTTATCCTGCCAATTCCTGCAATTCCCACCTGCTGACCCAGAATATGGTATATTTTCCGGACACTGTATTTGTCAAGTGCTGTTAACTGCCAATGTAGATTGGCTCTGGGAACTCCCAATTCATCCTTTTCCTTTCCAATCGTTACTCTGGAATTTGGATTAGGGGCTTGTTCAATACGGGTATTAAGCTGATAGGCTCTTTCAATATTTCCTTTTTCTCCTTTGGCTTTTTCATCTGCCTCATCCCAATTCGAAAACATGTTATCTGCACTTTTTCTGGGATCACCGTCTTGCCAGGTTTCCATTCTGGGTTTTTGATGTTTGGCAACACTAAGAGGAAATAGCGAGGCGGTTCCGTTTAATATTCTTTCTTTGGTCTGCACTTCTTCCGTAATAGCCAACTCTGCACTTGCCTTTGTTACTCCGTAGTTCCAAGTATATAGATCCGTTGGAAATGGTTTTGCCATCCATAACTCTGCGGAAGCAACTTCCAGGTGCTCCTGGAAATACCTGCCTACCAAATCATTGTCATTACCCAGGCCTTTGGGTGCCTGTGAATTGGAAGCGAGAAGCATCCTGGCATTTTGAATAGTCCCACAAGCCATAACAAAATGTTTGGCTTTAACAGTATGGGTCTTTCCCGCGTGGTTTTTGACAATAACTTCTTTCACCTGGGATATGTTGTCATTGGTTTTGATATCCACAGCATTGGCATACGTGTAGAGGTGAATATTTTTTGCTTCTATAATGTCTTTATCATATAATTTGCCATATCGCGCCTGACTAAATTGCCACATTTTGTTCCACACCACTTTATTGTCAAGGGGGAGGGGTGTTAAATTCGGTAGTTCCTTATGCCAATATTCGTACTCATAATTATAAGAACCCAGTTTCAGCACTTGATTTGCTTTCGCATAAAATGGGTCAAGATCATTTTTGGTAATGGGCCAACCACTATTTGGCACCCAATCCCGTGCTTTAAAATCAATTGGATCAAAGGGTGAACACATGCCAGCCCAATGGCCTGTTGTTCCTCCGAAATAATGAAGACGAGAAGATTTTAATGGAAAATACTTTTGACCGGTTGTCTTCCCGGCATAAAGTTCCTGCACGTTATCATCGTATTCAAATCCACCGCCTTCCAATAAGATTACTTTGTATGAAGTATCCTTCCAATCCAAAGCCATACTGATTCCGGCAGTTCCTGCACCAACAATGCAGATGTCACCTTCAATTATGGAATTGTTTTCTAATTCCCTGGCGTCTTTATGCATGACTATTTTGATTGGGTTAATGAAAAAAGTGCACACTGGCGAGCTTCTGTCCTTGACAAAATCCAGCCATCAACCATCACGGTATTTCCTTTACGATAATCATCTGCAATTTGTTGACGTAATACATCGGATGTAGTGGTTGTTTCAGTTGAAACATACTCTGATAAAAGCTTAACCAACTTACGTTCACTATTTTCATCTGAAAATTGCTTCCGGTATGTCTCACCGATTTCACCGATTGTAGTCCCATCCCAGATGTGGGATAGCCATTCTGGTTCGGCTATTATTGGATCGTAATCTGGAGTATTAAATGTATAATACCACGTTGGAATAGCGATTACCGAAACCCCGAATCCTGTTAATAAGATAAATTTTCTTCGTTTCATTACATATCAATTTTGACTAAAGTCAATGTATATTATTCGAAGATAATCCATTGTTTGGAGATTCTAAGTTTTGGGCAACTTTATTTTTATTTCAAATACCTTTTGATTTCATTGCAAGAAATGAGTCGGGATCTTCTTTAGGTAAGGGAAAGAGGCCTAACTTTCCGAAAGTTGGCGTTGGTTACCGAAACTTTCATTTTCAGTTCTACTTCAATCTATAAACTGTTCTATTTTTATTGCCTTTTTTAATCAATAGTTCTAAATCCACTCCTTTTTTCAAGTCTCTGCTTGCCATTGCAGAGGATATATCTTTAAATACATTCATGTAGTCTTTCCTTGAAAATTCTTTCTTCGCCATAGTTAAAAAGTAATTCAACCTATCTGTGTCATTCAAAATTCTGTTATTGTAGCTTAAGAGTTCATTCAATGATTTGTCAATTACATCCAGCATGTATTCAATAAATAAGGTGGATTTTCCTTCTTTATCACTTTGAGAAAGAGCAAAATAATATTCCTGTTGTGTTTTGCTAATTAAAGTTTCAAATGGCAAGAACTCAAAAACAGGATATTCATTCACTAAAATTACAGATTGCCATAATCGTCCCATTCTACCATTACCGTCCATAAAAGGGTGGATAAATTCCATTTCATAATGAAAAACACAACTTTTTATTAACGTCAATTCCTCTTTGGATTTTAAGTATTTAAAAAGGTTGTTCATTAAGTAGGGAACATTTTGAGCTGGTGGGGCAATATGTGACACTTTTGAACCCTGAAAAATGCCAACTTCCTTACTTCTGTATTTCCCTGGCTTGTCAATTAGATCATACATTAAAAGCTTATGAGCACTAAGAAATGATTTAGATAATAATGGATTAAAAGTGGTCAATGAGTCATAGACTTTTATGGCGTTTAATACTTCAATTATATCTTTTTTCGGGCCAATTACTTTTTTGTTCTCTATGAGTGCGGTTACTTGTTCTTGCGTTAAATTATTTCCTTCAATTTTTAATGATGAGTGAATTGTTTTAATTTTATTTTGCTTGCGCAACAGAGGAGAAGGCCTGTCAATAAAATGGGCTCTTATTTCTCCTATTTTTTCAGAAATAAAAGTTATTAATTTAATTATTCTTGTTGAAATGTTGTAAGGTGGTTTCATTTGATACTATCATATGATACTATCAAAGATAATACTTTTTGCCAAACCAGACTTTCATTTTCTACTATTTGAGCCCGAAAGATTATAATGCGTGTAAGCATTTCCGGTTAATTCATTTCCATCAAATGTGCATTGTGCGGGGGGGGAAGTATCTTTTATTTCTTACACAAAAAAAGGGTTAATCTGCCCCGTCATTTCGCGCAGTATTGATGGTATATTGGGCAACATCTTTTCCCTGAGCTGTCCCAACGGTTGCATCAAAAGTCCAATGAATGCCGCCATATACTCTGGAGATAGCTGCTTCTTCTGCCCAACCTCTTACCAAAGTGGCTTCTTGTGGGAAGATGTAGGCAAGTACCTCCGCCCCTGCTGCAGAAAAAACACTATGACCCGAAGTGTATGCAGGAAAATTGGGTGTTCCTGCAATGGTCTTAAATCCTTCGATGGTTTGAATAGGACGAGGATAGTGATAGTAATATTTTGCATCCCAACAGCTTATGCCCCCATCCATCATGGCCATATTCAGATAAGCAAATGTCCGTGCTGACCGTAACGGATTAAGTCGGTATTTCACGATGAACTCTTTTGCAAATTCATTCCAATGCCCGGGGGGTGTGTATGTGCCTAAACCATCTTGCCAGAAGTTGGCAATTCTCCTTCTTTCTTCTGTTACATTTGCCGCATAATCTTTGAGAATGACGACGTCTGCCTCATATTCAGCCGATCCTATAGCCGGAGGAGGAATAGGACGAGTTTGTTCTACATTATCAACTCTCCACATTTTTACCTTGCCGTATAGTGGGGTTAAACCAACTGGACGTCGGGGTATTTCCTGATTAACCCATTGCCACCCAAAACGATTTTGAGCTGCAGTTGCGATAGAGTCGGATATGGGTTTTGGAGTTTGTGCATTTCTCATCCCATCATTCGCTGCCCTGGCTAATGCTATAGAAGAAATGGCTTCACCTATCATCTTACCTGCATCAATATCACTCTGAACATTTGCTCCCGATAACAATAAACACCTGAAATGTTCCGCTTCTAATCCTGCAAGATATTCCGCTTCCAACGGAAACATTTGTGTTAAAATTTGCCTGGATACCGTAGCAACTACTGCACCGTCAGAAGGATAGGAAGGGATTATATTATCGGTGTAAGCAGGCTGGATACTTTCATCCTGTCTAAAAGGTGCAGATCGATTGTAAGCAAATTTATGGTGCCAGGCCGAAATTAATCCATCAAACTGTGCTACCGACAAATAGGAGAGTGCCCGAACCGCATAGGGTGGATGCGCAAATGGAAACTCAGGAGGACCACCTGGGTTTGTGGGGTTAGGAAGTGTATAGGAACCATCCGCATTCGGACCCGGAATAAGATTGTACTTAGCAATGAGTTCCAGGGTAATTTCATTCCACCTGATGATAGGGTTTTGAGTCCAATAGGTTACTGCCTTAACATCTGAATCTGACATTTGAGCCATTTCTGATTTCAGGTCTTCTATCTCATTAAGGTATGTTGCAGAATTGACAGATGCAGGAGCGGGAATGCTAATGGCATCGCCACTTTCAATTAATATAGGCACCCATGTACCACCAATAGGGTCAACTGAAGCAAATTGATATCCTTGATATTCATAATAAGTAGGTAACTCTTTCTCACATGAAAAAAGAAAAAGTAAAGCGAATACACTAAGAAAGGTAAGTATATTTCTATTTTTCATTTTTGATCATTTTCGGTAATTAAAAAAGTAGGTTAATCCTAAGCCTGTTGTATTCATTTCTGCGGCATTTCGACCGTTAACTACACGGTTATGATAGGCAACTACACCCAAACCCTTAATATTTGGGAAATAGTAGTGTGCAAATAATCCAATACGATCCATATTGACCATATTGGTAGGTTGCGGCGCATTATATGGTCGAATGTCATCCCCGCTTAGTGACGTAGATTTAAAGTAGTTCATTTGGATTTGTAAAGCATCGGAAAAAAACCATTTTCCTACAACCACTTCTGCGGTGTAGCCATTGGGCACATCCATAAAGGGTGTGTAAAAACTTCCATTATTGTAATAATATTCCCTTTCGGCTTCGGCATAACCTCGCCACATATAAGTACCCGCAACACGAAAAAACCAATCGCTATTACTCCTGTACTCCACTATGGCACGGTAAGATAGTTCTGGTGCTCCCAAACCGATGCTGTAGGGCATATAATCGGGCAAGTAGTTGGTAATCGGTGTCGAAAAGCCAACCGTGGCAAGACCTGTCAATCCTCCTTTATCAAACTGTTTATTTAGCCATCTGTATTTTAGAGCGATGGTCAAATCCTGAAAACCGCTTACCCCTGCAAATTTCCCTCCATTGGGTTCTGAGGACTTTGTTTCTATGTAAGGGACTCCTGCATAGAAATTGAGGTCGTCCAGAATTCCAATAGCCACCATTGGCATTCCACTTTTCCGACCAACTGATGCAATGGTTTGATTATCTCGCTTAATCTCACCTTCCCAATAGTGGTCAAAATTCGAATAGTTGTAATCCAATAAGACACATGCCTGGTTGGCATTCATCATCAAGGCATCACTCGGAGACTGTGCTTGTATGTGAGTGGCAATACACACTCCGGCAAGAAGTAGGTAAAAGGTTGTTTTCATTGATATTATTTTTGAAATAATATATTTTTCATTTGTTGTCACCAACGATTTATGTTTACGACGACATGGACTTTCGAAGTGAGTCTTAGATCCACTGACTCGTCCTGAAAAAAGTTTACATTACAATTGATTAATCCAGGAATACATCACAATACATTTTTAGTCCTGAATTGGGAAACAATAGTACATTTTTTTGATTATAATTCTTCCATAATCTTTGAATTAAAATTTTTTAATATTTGAATGATGAGCTATGATTAGGGGTAAAGATACTGACGTTTATGGGAGTCTATCGTCCAGGTTTTATACTATTAGTGTCAACTTATTTCAGGGCAAATCATAGTCGGAATATGAGTGAAAAGGTGGCGTTTCGCTAGCTACAATATCGGTACAAGCTTTATGTTAGTTGTGCAGAATATGCCTGCCTACTTGTTCTTATTGCATTATTCCTTTTGTTCTCAATCAAATCTTTTATATCAGGCAAAGCGGTGCCGAAATTATTGATCTATTTTACATTCGATGTAATTAGCACTGATTTAAATTTCAAAGCCAAAACACCCAGGATTGAAATAATGCAAAAAAGTATGATAATGCCCCATGTTTGTACAGTTGGGATTGGGGCTAATTGAGCTATGACTTGTCCTCTTATTTCACCACCTGGATTAGTAGAAGTATGGATGTTGATATAAGTGTTCCCAGCAAGGAAGTCTGTTTCATCTCCCATGGGTAAAGGAAAGGTGCCCCCAATATTACCGCTGGTAGCCATTGGAGGAGTTAACGTAATGATTATACCGCCATTTACGCCGGTTGCACCACTATGAAGGTGTGCAGCAGATGCATCCGTTAACAATCCCGAAAAATCAATGTCAAAAGTAACCATTCCGGTAGATTGGTTATAAGTACCGGAAATTGATCCCGTGGCAGGGGATATAACCGGTGGAACCTCACTGTCTGGAGAAAGTGTACCACTCAAATTATATATTTGACTATCTAATGATGTTGATAGTGTAAATAAGAAAAGAATTGGAAGGAAAAATAAGTTTGCGTTTTTCATGATTTTAATTTTATTGATTTAAAAGCAATAAAATTAGTTATTTTTATCATAAAATCCAATTTATTTTGCTATAAAGTTATTATTGTAAAATTTAAAAATCAAAACTTCAGTGAAGTTAACCTTACAGCGCTTGAATTAAATGAGTGTCCTCATATAGTTTCCAAAACATAGTCCGACAAAGTCTAATCCTTTTCAATTCCCACTTTCAACTTTCAACTATTTACTTTTTACTTTTTACTGAATTTAATTTTTCCCAATCTTTCTCAATCATTGCGTATATCAAATCATCAACCCACTTGCCATTTGAAAATAAACTTTCAACATAGTGTGCTTCTTTCCTAAAACCAATTCTTTCCACCAGTCTTATAGAGTTTATATTTAAAGGGTGTATGGATGTAAAAATTCGATGCATGTGAAAATCATTAAATAAATAGTCAATTACTCTTTTTAAAGATTCCGTTGCATATCCTTTATTGTGAAAATCTTTGTTTAAGGTACATCCTATTTCAACTTGTTTGATTTTATGATCGAAGAAATGAATTCCTACATCACCAATTATTTTTTGAGACTGCCTTTCTATGACGACCAATTGAAACCAGGAATCTGGTTCATTTATCTTTTTCGCAGTGTTTCCAATAAAGGTTTCTACATCTTCCATTTTTTCAGGAATCCAGCCTTGATATTTATTGGTTTCTTTATCGCAACGATATTCAAATATTTCGCTTTTATCATCGAGTTTTATGGGTCGAATTATTAATCGCTCTGTTTCTAATTTCATTTTTTTTTCAAACTGGTTAGAAAGCTTTCAATGGATCCATAAATGAACATCCCCTAGAAATTTTCTTAAAAGCTTTTAGGCTCTTTACAAATGGATTTTATTTACTTTTAAACAAGTTGATTGTATAGTCTAGTAACTTTTTGTTTCCAGATACTCCGTGACCCGGAACCACAATTTTTACGTTTGGAAATTCCTTTCTAACTTTTCCAACGGTACCTGACCAGTCAGCAACATTAGCATCGCCTAAATATCCTTTGCCTGCATCGAGTTCTTTTATTAAGCAACCTCCAAACAGTATATTTTCGCTGGGAAAATATCCTACAACATTATCTTTAGTATGACCCTCTCCGAAAAATTTTGCGATAATATTTTCATTGCCCACTTTCAAAATAAGTGAATCATTGAAACTGTTTTTTGGTATGACAAAATTATTTTCTTTAGCGAGTTCAATGGTTTTAGCATATGCATAAGAAGGAATATTATTATTATGAAACGCTTGTAATCCACCCAGGCAATCATCATGAAAATGAGTTGGAATGATAGCATTTATCTTTGAGTGAAGTGTTCCGTTTATCCATTTGATTAACTCTTCTGAGCTTTTGCCATTGGTTGGAGTGTCAAAAACAATTGTTTCTTTATTGTTACTCACAATGAGACCGTTACAAGGAACATTCCCAAAATCATTGGTTTGTAAAAATGAAGTATGTACATATGAATTTTCAGAAATCTGAGTGATGATTAAGTCCTCAGATTTGTAAACCTCTTTGGATTGGAATGCATCTCGTTTTTGAGATCTGCAATTTAAGTTTGTTATGCAGATTATAATGATCAATAGGGTTTGTATCATAGCTTATAGTTATTACTAAAAATTAAATCTAAAATGCAGATCTGGTTCACCAAAAAAATATTTGGATCAATTATCGTTGACAGGCAATAAAAACCAATTTCCCGAATATAACAAGGTAATCTTTCTTCAGAAGATTCAAATGATTTACCATAAGGAATTCCAAGCAACCAACCCACACACATCATACTGATTCAGGTTCCTTATGTTGCTGTCTGTTGCTTTATTCTTCAAGTCTTTTTATCATTTCTTTCACAAACGGACTGTCAGGATTTATACTTAAACTTTCTTTGAAATATTTTAGTGCCAATTCATTATTGCCTGTTTCCATATACCCTTCACCCAAATCTTGTAATGCCTTTGCAGAGTTTGGATGCACAAAAACATTCATTTTAAAAATCTGAATGGGAATTTCTGAATTCTGATTGTCGAGACGATTAAATCCTTCATTTCTTGTCATAAATTCCAAAAAATTTTCAGATGTCTTTCTTCTTTTGTATTCTTCGATTGCTTTTTCCAATCCATGATCTTCTATTGTTTTTATAATCCGTTCTGTAAAGTTTCGGTTTTCCTGACTGTCAATTGCAGGAATTTGGGGTTTAAAATTTGGATTAAAAATGATTTTAGCTATTTCAAAATTTAGGTTATCAAAATTGGGGTGAGATTTATTGGACAACATAATCAACGAAATATCCTCGTCAATGAATCTTAAGAAGTCTGCATATAGAAAATTATTACCACCATTGTGCCACGCCTGGGTGGTATTTCTGGTCGTTTTTGAAATGTCCCACCCATAAGCATAATATGAAGTTTCCGATTCTTCGGGTCTTAATTTTGGATGATATAATTTTTGTATTGCATCTTTTGATAAAACGACTACTGTCATTAGACACTTGTGCCATTTATAAAGGTCTTCCGTTGTAGAGAGTATGCCTCCATTGCCTTTTAAATGCCAATAAGGCGCAGACATATCCCATTCCTTATCAGTTGGCTTTCCCCATACCCTTCCGTCTCTATAATAGCCTGTTGCTATAAGGTTGGTGTCAAAAACAGGTCTCGTGTAGCCTGTCATCTCCATTTTTGCAGGTTTCCACAGATTTTCATATAAATAGGTCTCATAAGTCTGTCCAGTGACTTTTTCAATGATCATAGCCAGCAAACTGTACCCAATATTGGAATAGGAAAAATCTGATCCTGTTTCAAACCTTAAATTTGAAGATATAACTTTGTCCAAAAATTCTTCATCGCTGATTTTTTCATAGTCTTTACCCACATTGCTTATCAGCCCCGATTGATGACGAAGTAAATCGTGGATAGTGATTAAAGCTTTGTCCTCGGGTAGGCCATCAAAAAACTTCGAAATTTTATCTTCCGTTGAAAGTTTACCTTGCATTTCTAACATCAATATTGCAGCTGCAGTAAACTGTTTTGTGATAGAACCAATATCAAAAATGGTTGACGATGTATTCATTATTTGCTCATCTGTATTACTAAAACCAAACCCGTCTGAAATGACAGGCTCTCCGTTTAGCTCTACCAGGACAGAACCATAAAAACCAACTTTCTCTAATTCTGAAAGATAATTGTCGATTCTTTTGGAAGTTTCATTATCTCTTATTGACTGACCGCAATTCGTGAATACGGCTAAAATCAGAGCCAATATGGTTAATAAGATTGGTTTCATCGGTTGTTTATTGTCCTATAATTTTTACTAAGTTTCTAAAAGGCCGGAAGGTAGCTAATTTTGCCCATGATGTTGCCTACTTTGCCTCTCATGAATTTATATTTACATGATACTACAAAATGAGATGGAGAATAAGAAATGGTTCTGGACTTTTTACGATACGGGTAAGGTAGTTTGACTCAGATAGTGTTAGGTATCGGCGTACTTATACGTCAAGCTGCTCAATAGGTTTGCCATTATCTCACATAAATGATCATTTCATTGTACTACTTGTAAAATAGCAACCATAGCCGTTAATATTATAAGCCAATGAATGATAATATTTAAAGTTAATTTTTTCAGCAATAGAAATAGTATTCCAAAAACAATACCCCAAGTTAAAAACCACCAAAACTGGTCAATGGATTTTAAACCATGTTGAAAAATAAAAGGAATTGTGGCGATAAATACAGCAAGCCACTTATTTACATTATTGCTTACCAGGGCTTTGATTGCAAACCCCCTATAAACAATCTCTTCCGATAAACCTGCAACTAAGCCCATTAAAATAAATATAACCCTTGATGTAGTGGTTTTAGGCGTTAATGACGATATTGAATTTAACTTATCTATATCTATTATGGAATTTGCCAACGTAAATTCAATAAAAGCAAGTAATCCAAATGCAAAAAGCAAATAACCTCCTATGAAATAAATTGTCTTCTTCCTGGAAAACGGAAAGCCAATATCTTGCCATTTCCAACCTGCTGAATTAAGAATTTTTGAGACGAGGTATATTTGAAGTAAGTACCAACCAATGATGATTATCCAAAATGTGTTGAAGAAATCAAGGCCTAGGTTTGTAATTAACGAACGATTTAAAAGTAATAGAGAAATGAGAGTGGCTATTATTGGAAATCCTGCAAGGACTGCAATCGTTTTTGATCGAGGTATTGCTTTTGAAACTTCAGAGTTTTGCATCATTCTAAAATATTAAGTTAATGAATGGTACAAAGATAAATGGACACTCAATGATATAAGTTACCATTTGGTAAGTCTCAAATTTTTTCTGCTCTTATCCTGCTCAAACTTTGCGGTGTAATGCCAAGGTAAGATGCTAAATATTTCAAAGGCATCTTTTCTAGTCCTTTTCGGGTTTGCAATTGTTCCAGGTATCTTTCTTTTGCAGTTTTAGTAAGTAGGTCAATTTGTTGTTGCTGTTTATCTATAAATGATGCCTCAGCAACGAGTCTTGTGATCTTTTCACCAAAGTTTCCATTTGCTAAAGTCTGTTGAAAACTTTGGCGCGAAAGGCGGAAAATAGTTGAATCTTCAAAAAGTCTGACTTCAATTGGTGTAGCCTTTTGTAAAGTGAATGACATAAAATCAAACAAAAATTCATTTTCAAATGCAATGTCAATACAAACAAAATTGTTCTTTTTCCAAATTAAATTTCCTCCACTTCCTTCAAGTATGATGTTTAAATATCTTTCTGTTGTATTAGGCGCTTTTAATACTGTTTCCTTGGAGAAGTTTTCTACTGTCCCCAATTTTTCAAAGTTCTCCCATACCTGAATATTGAGGTAAACAAAAGGGTCGAAAAATTTCTTTAATTGTGTTGCTATCATTTTGTTCGGTTGCACTTAAGCTGATTGAGGTTTGAAAAGATTTTTGCTTACCGTTTATAAATTTATTAATTTTTCTGAAGTAAGGGAGTTCATGATTCTACTAAGATGAGTTTCATATGTGTTTGATTGTTGTATACTAATTTACCAATTAACTTAAAGCCACAATTATGCTTGTGATCATTTGGACTAAAGCTACCGGAGCCCAAATGCGTTCAATCTTGCTGGGAGTCATCGTATTTAAAATAGTTCCTATACCAAAAAACACCACGACGAACCAGATACCAATGTTTGAAATTGATTTTAACTGGGGTAGCATTAAATCAGCTCGGGATATTACAATTGCTGAGACAAATGCCAGGATTATCATATTTATGATTGCAACCACTCTCATTTTAGGGGGGTATATCCCCGGGAATTTCCCACCCATTGAAGCTGCTCCCCAAGGCATTCCTGCGGCTAAACATCCCTGAAAAATAATTACCAGCCCAGTTAAGATGGTAAACACTATTGCTGATAGTTCTAACATATGTAATTAATTTGTTGAGTAATCTAAATTATACATATTGCTGTTGCCCACCGTCATAATTTAATTTTAAAGTGTATTTCTAAAAAATCGTATACATGATCAAAGTTTTCTAAAGGGGCAATGTGTCCTCCTTCCAATTTGATATGGGAATAGAAGTATTTAAAATTATTCTGTTGTAATCTGCTTACTATTTGGTCAGACATTTCAGATGCAGGCCATTGGTCGTCATTTTTCCCTGATAAAATTAATATAGGCCCATTTATATTTTCCACTTCGATTTCAGCTTTTTTTACAGCTTCTTTATCTTCCAACATGATATTATGAGCAGTATACAAATCTCCTTTTAGTGCTGGAGAAATAGTTTTTAAAGATGCAGGAACGTATGGAACTTCTTGATTTTTATATGTCCAGGAAGAAGTATTTGCCGACCAGGTAATTGCTGGAAAGCTTACATTTGATGTTGACATGGCAATAACACCATTGAAATCGCTAAATCTACTGGCCAAATTTAATGCAAGTTCAGCTCCTCTAGAACCACCCATTAGTATAATTTTAGATTGATCTATTATTGGATGCTGAGCAACCGAAAGGATAGTATCCCGAATTGCATCTAGCGAAATTCTGTCTAAACTTTTTGGTGTTCCGTGTGAGTTGAAGTAACCAATAGCCAATAAGGCAAAACCTTTCTGATTTAGGCTATCCCTTTTTTCCTTTAAATATGTTCTGGTCCAGTCATTACCTCCACCGCCGCCTCCGAAAGCTACAATTAAAGGTTGATTTTTAGATTCTCCCAGAAACAACTTGCTTTCAACAATTCCGTGTTGTTCTGAAAGAGAAGGGACATAGGTAAACAGGTAAACAAGTCCTGCGGTAATGACTATTAAGGTTACTAATAGTATTTTAACTGTTATCTTTTTCATAACGATTTCTTTTGACTTGGATTTTTTAATTTTTGCTAATTGATATTTTTATTGATGCACTAGAGAGATATATATTATTTCAACTTGAAGCCACAATTATGCATGTGATCGATTTCGGCTAAGGTTGCGTTGAGTGTTTGTTGTTCAAATTATTCAGATTTAATTTTTAGTTTTTTAAAAGATAATAATATTCTTTGAAACACTTTAGTAGCAATGAAGCTTAGTCCGTGTTGCTGTAGTTGTTTTTTCAAGTCGATAATTCATTCAATAAGTCGTCTGCTTGTCGGATTATTCTGTTATACTTTTTGAATACCCATTTTGAAAAGAATAACAAAACAACATAACCAAAACAAAAACCAAATATCATAAAATAGGCGTTTTCATCATTCGTATGTTTTCCAAACAACTTCGTTACTAAAATCATCAGTAACGCCAAAAGTGGATAACTCAAGGTAATGTTAAGTTTTTGTAATTTGTAAAATTTCATTTTTTGAACTGTAAACTCTTTTAAAGTATCTGCATAGGATTTATTGATATCGACAGACTTGTATAATTGTTGAACACTATATAAGCTAATTGCAGGCAGTAATATAAATAGTAAAATTAATGCCACACCAACAAACTTGAAAAGGACTGTATTTAAAACATTAAATTGAAAGCCAATATAAATAGCACTTCCAAAACAAATAATACTTGCAATTATTTCTGGTATGGCTATTTTTTGAAGTTTTGAATTAAATTTACTTTTGCTCATTTTATTAAGTATTTTAGGATTAAAATTTTGTTTTTCTTCTACTTTTTCACCCATTTCGTCCCAAGTATTTTTATAGTCATCAAGTTCCATAATTATTAAGATTTAAGGATTTGTTTTTTTAATTTTTCCTTTATTCGGGAAAGCTTTGTTCCAACCTTACTTGTGGAAATGCCTATAATATGGGCTATTTCTTCGTGGTTTTTATTATCCAAATAAAGAATGATAATACCTTTATCAAGTAAATTTAAGTTATCGATATGCCGCTTTAATAGTTCCCATTTCTTTTCAATTTCACTGTTGTCAATATCTTCAAAATTTAAAAACTGTTCGTTCAAAGGTACTGTCGAAACTATTCTTTTGGTCATTTTCAGATGCTGTATAGCTACATTCATAGCCACTCTGTACATCCAAGTACTTAAACTTGACTTCTGCTGAAAGGAGTCAAATGATTTCCAAAGCTGATATATAATTTCTTGGGATAAGTCGTTTCTGTCCTCTTTATTATTTGTGTAAATTGAAGACACTTTAAAAATAAGTCCTACATTCTTATTAATTGCTGTTTTGAAAGCGTATTTTTTATCCATGAATAAAATTTAAAACTTTGTCCTACTCTATTGTTCTAATTGTATTAGTGTGCAACATTTGTAAAAAATCACAAAAGTCAGTTGATTTTTTTTTGAAAGATTTCATCGGTCGGTCAATTGCAGGCAACAATTGAATCAGTTCTACTGGGGCCCAAATGCGTTCAATTTTACTGGGTGTAATTGTATCTAAAATACAATCTTATAACTCAAATTGGGTATCATGATTTTCTCTACATCTTTGTCTATTCCCCCTGTTTGAAAATTATACTGATAACCATAAAAATCTGGTTGACTGGTAATATTGATAAGCTTCAGAGCAATTTCACTAGATCTTTTGGGTTTATTTATTTTGTAAGCTATAGTGAAATGAATGTTTAGCACAGGGTCAGACTGTAGCGAAAAAGCCTGTGACTCATCATAGACAATTTCCTTCATAGTCAAAGTAGTAGGGACATCAACTGGTGAATAACGATTTCCTCCTTGTTGGGTAACCCTGGCATTTAAACTAAGCGTGTTTTGCCCTGAATGGCCAATCTTGCACTCTTTACCAAATAGAAAATTTACAACATAATTTCTATTGAATCTGGAATCTCTCCATACTGCATCACCACCTTTATATTTCGAATCAAATATGGATGCTGTGAATAAATAGTAGAACCCGTTTGACAAGTATCTTTCCAAGGTCAGGTCTACACCGTAATTGCGCCCCTCTCCCGAGTTCATCAGTTTTTCTGCGAAAAACCAATCAGTATGTAAATTGATAAAAGAAAATGAACTGCCCTCAATAACTGGAACATCAAAAAGTAATTGATAATATGGTTCGATTTTCAAATGCATGATATCCGATAGTTTTAGGTCGTAGCTCAGTACCAAGTGATGTGCTTTAGTAAAATCCAGATTTTTATTTACTTCACGCTCGCCTGTAGTCAAGGAATTATTAAAATAAAAGTTCAAGTTTTCTAAACGACTGTGGAGTCCATAAGCCAAACCGATTGATTGTTTCTCTCCTATTGATTGGACTAAACCAAATCTTGGTTCAATGGTATAATGATTGTTGAGTGCGAATAATTGACCGTTTAGACCAATGTTCATTCGGAGTTTACTGGTCAGCATTATTGATGAGTTTGAAAAAGCTGACCATAGTGCAGTATTGCCACGTGTATTTACAATCTCAGATGGTGAATCATCCACATTAACTGCCCTATTCAATTGTAAGTTATAGGTCATGTACCTTACCTTAACGCCAGTTCTGTTTGTATGTCGTGGACTGAACTTCTTGTTGACAAAGGTGGATAGGGAATAATCCCGATTTAAATTGGAAATTTTACTAAAAGGCGTCAATTCATTGGTGCTGTTGAGCGCCTTTGTTTTCCAATCCACCTCACTTGCAGTTGTAGCAATTGTGGTTCGTATGTAGGTACTATTGTTAATAAAATAGTTATGATTTAATCCTGCTGCCCCCATATATTGTCTGATAATATCTTCTTGTTTATCGTCATGGTAAAACCATTCCAGGCTATCTGTCTTTGGGTATGCACTTGCACCGTCTATGAGTCCAACACCCCACAGTGAGAATAACCCGGCTTTTTTGGTAGGAAAATGAAGCTTAAAAGAAATATCCTGATATTTAATCGATTCGGCGTTATCCGGCAAAACGGGTTCGAGTAAACTTAGTGTTGAATACCTATAGTTAAACAGATACGTGGCTTTACCCCCTTTTCTAAATGGACCTTCCTGTGAAGCCTCCAATCCAATAAGTCCCAATTGTATCGTTCTTTCCGTTTTTTCGTTGTTCCCTTTCCTCATAGCCATATCAAATACCCCTGATAAGGCATTATTATATTCCGAAGGGAAGGCACCTGTAAAGAAATCTGAGTTTGTTAGCATTTGGCTACTCAAAGCTGTGAGTACACCGCCCCCAAAGGCGCGCAAATTACTAAAATGATTGGGGTCAGGAATCTCCACACCCTCCATTCTCCACTGTAAATATCTTGGAGAATTTCCTCTTACAATTATTCCGTTAGTTCCAGTGCTTGATGCCACTCCTGCAAATGCTGATGCTAACCTTGCAGGGTCGTCAAACCCACCTGCATATTTTGAAGCTTCCTCCACGCTTAACATTCTCGAACTTACAGTTGCGAAAGGGTTTAAAGCTGCATGTTTATTTATACGAGGTTTGATAACTACAACATCAAGTTCATTTATGTTTTCTAGTAAGGATATACTCAAGACAGTTTGCTTACCTGACTCAACAAGCACTTCCCAAATCACTTCATTATGATATCCTAAATAGGATACTTGTAAGGTGTATCTTCCTGTAGGAACATTGGAAATATAGAATGCACCTAAAGAATCTGTTACACCACCACGAAGGGGATCCGTATCAAGTAAAATTACATTTGCGTATTCTAAAGGAACATTAGAAGACTTGTCAGTAACAGTTCCTCTTATTGTTTGAGTAGTTTGTGCATTTATTTTTAATGCTATTATGAGTGCCAATACACATGTTATAAAAATCTTTTGTGCCATTTTTATTTATTTTTAGTGGGCAAATGTCTCACTAAGCAAAAAATGACACAATACTGATAAGTCAGTATTTAATCGAGAAGCCCATATTTGGAAGCAAATATGATTGCCTCCATCGAATTGTTCGCTCCTAACTTTTCCAAAAAACGTTGACGGTGTGTATTTACAGTATGAACACTTATAGAAAGCTTGTCTGATATTTCCTTACTTAAAAATCCCTTTTTTACAAAGTGTAAAATTTCCAATTCTCGTTTCGTAAGTTCAAGGGTAGGTTTTTGTTCTATTTCAATCTGTAGTATTTTACCTGTCCTAAAGTTTAAAATTTGACGTTTTACCCTATTGTTACTTTCTTGATTGGGTGAAATATCTACGGTACTTAACAGCAGCCAGATTTGTCCGATGCTATCAAGTTCCAGTATTTGATATTGCTCAATTAGGCGAATGTATTCTCCTTCCGCATTCAATATCCGATATTCATAAACCACTTTATGATTCAATTTTTCATCACTTGAAAATGCATTAAAAATTTTTAATGAGGATAATCCATTTAATGCCAGGTCATGTTTATCATCCGGGTGAATCTTACTTTCAAAAAACTGATAATTCAGGTCTTCAAATTCTTCCAGGCTATACCCTAACAACTTTCCATAGTTTGAAGAATAGAAAATTGTCTGTTTATTATTCAAATCAAATATGCTTATGCCAGAATGACTGATGTCAGCCAACACCTGTAAAGCAATCTTGTGTTTTTCAAATAGCAAGTAATTTACATTTTCAGCATCAAATTGAAACTGAAACATATATTTGAGTACTAATTCCTGAATACTGTTTTGAGTCATTATTTTAATAGATTAGTATTTCGTTACACTTGCCACTAGTGGAAGGATGGGGGATTGTATTTAATAAATTGGTCTGTATTATGACAACAGGTCTTGTCTTTCCGGGTTCTTTCCCAATTTGAGGATTCAAGTCTGTTATCCAAATTTCGTATTGTTTAGTCAACATAATAAATCTCCGCAAATTCTTTAGTACAGACATTGAATCTTTGTTAACAAGATCGGATTCCACTTTTAATTTTTTCTCAAGAAGGATTCGTCTTTGCAACTTATTATAATATTCTATTGTCTCGTTGATATATCTGTTTCGTGGGTTTTTGATTTTGGATAGAATTTTTTCAGTTTCGATGAAAATTGAGTCGTCTATTTTTAATGATACATTTTTCATGATACTTGAATGTAATATTATAAATATATATAATAATAGTATATACTTAATGTATTTTTCTGGAATTTCTCTAATCTCTTTACAACTACTCAGCCAGATTGCGAATTTTCAATTACGATTTACGAGATAATCAGTCCTCGGCATTTTTTTGTTCTGTTCAAATCATTATTTTTAATTTTTATTTCGAATTTATTAATTTTAACTACCAGAGGATTTGTGGGGAGGGGTAATAGCAGAATAGTTATCAACTCTTTAATCATTTAGATTATTGATAAAAAAATTGAATGCTTTGATCTCTTTACGCTGTGCCAAATAGATAATGAAAATTGTTATAGAAAAAACCAACAAAACCAGAATTAAACTGTCATGTTTAGGAGCCAAAACATTAAGTCCAATATTTATTGAAGCATGAAATAGCAGAACTGCTAACATGCTGCCATTGGTAGAGTTATATAAATAACCTATCCAAATACTTACTAAAACAAACATGATCATTTGCACGGGCACATTAAATCCATAGACTAAAGTTAAAGGTAGATGCCAAAATCCCCATACAAATCCTATAATGGCACTTGAAGTCAAAATGCTAAAATGTTTCTGTAAAACGGGCTGAGCATATCCTCTCCATCCAAACTCTTCCAATAAAGGACTTGTAAAAATCTGACCGAGAAACATGGCAGGTAAAATGAGTATCGCTGCTAAACCCATGTCAGTATATAATGCAATAATGGGGTGATCATTTGCAATAGGGGTGATAATTAATGAATGTAATATCAATGCCAGGAAAGAAATTATCGGGAAAAGTAAAGTTGAAAAAAGATACCAATATGTTTTGAAATGCCATTGTGTGTATCTGTTGAAAATGGAATTCATTTCACTGCCTTTTTTTTCTACTTTTAAAAAAATAAGTGCGACTATACTAGGCCCGGCAGCTCCTAAAGTTTGAAGCATGATAAAAATAGGAGACGTAACCAAATCTATGAATGAATCAGCATTTTTAAATAAAAGTGCACTTGGAATCCAAAAAGCCCAGGAGAAAATGTACGTTGAAATAAAGTAAAAAATAAGTTTTCGTATTTCAGTTTTATTTTTCATTTGCTTTATAGTCGAGATAGGCAATGAATTTCATGATGCATAATCCAGTTGTATATGAATGTTCCGTCATAAAAATTCTCCATACTAACTTTATTCAAAGTGAGCATAACCTTTCAGCTAAGAAACGTGGGGCATTTGAAACCACTATTTGTCGGCTGGGAAAAAGTTTAAGCCAAAGTACAAAATGTCTCTGGTCTAGGATATGATTGACATTGCCTGGCTTTAATAATTCAAAATCAATCCTACTCCAAATCCCATATCACTGTCGTAATGAGTTCTAAACCCAAAATTTTTACCAACTATATAATGCAGACCAAACATATATTCTTTGTCTGTATTGACCATAAATGCAGCTCTAAACCTTTTTGATACTGGAATATCTTCTCTCCGCAATTGCATTCTTACATTTCCATCATGATAAATTTCGCTTTGAAATATAATCAATAAAGGCAATGTATAAGCAATACCTAAACTAAGTTGGGTGCGGTTGTCTTTGGTATTGGTTTGTCCAAAAAGATTTTTTTCAGCATCTGTATGTTTTCTGTAACGCCAGTCAAAACCAACAAATGGCATCAACCATTGATTTCTGCCAATGTATCTGCCAATGTGGGTTTCTGTTTCGTAACCGTGCATGTCATTATAGCCTAATCTCCATTCTGTGCTAAAACTCCAACGAGCGTTTTGTAACATAACCATTCCGTCATTACCATTGGTTGCAAAGTCATTTTGAGCCATAAAGTGTAGCTGATTGCTTTCTCGTTGCAATTTTTTATAAGCCCATTTTTTATCGGGCAATAATGGATTGGGTTCCTGGTTTTCATAACTAAAAACCCGGTTCATTCCTGACATCATATGGTAGAGGATATGGCAATGAAAAAACCAATCACCTTCCAGGTTGGCTTCAAATTCAATTACATTGGTTTCCATTGGCATTATGTCCAATACGTTTTTTAGTGGTGCATAATCTCCCTGACCATTGATTACTCTAAAATCGTGACCGTGCAAGTGCATAGGGTGACGCATCATAGAATTATTGAACATGGTTATTCTTACGATTTCACCCTTTTTAATCAGAATTTTGTCGGCTTCAGAAAGCACTTTGTTGTCCAGACTCCAAACATAACGGTTCATATTTCCTGTTAACTCAAACTTTAATTCCCTAACCGGAGCGTCTTTTGGTAAAGTTGTTTTTGTAGGAGATTTCAGCATTGCATAATTCAATGTTACTATATCCTTATTACCAGAGCCGTGTGTGGAATGATCCATATTCTTCATATCCATGCCTGGCATTTTATCCATTTTCACAGGTTCCGTTTCGCCCGTAATTTCAGGATACATTACTGTGTTCATATCCATTTGTTGCAAGCTCATATTCATTCCCATATCATTCAGATCACCATTCATATTCATCATATCGTTCATCATCTTCATGCCTTCAAAGTATTTCAGTTTTGGCAATGGACTACTTAACTGTTTGATACCCGAACCGATATAAATAGATGCCGAACTGGTGCGGTCTTCCGGTGTTGCCAAAAATTCGTATGACGTATTTTCTGACGGTATAGTAACTATGACATCATAGGTTTCTGAAACACCTATAATCAATCTATCTACTTCAACAGGCTCAACATCGTTACCATCATTGGCAACAACGGTTATTTTTCCGCCTGCATATGTGAGCCAAAAATAGGAAGAAGCCCCACCATTAGAAATTTGTAAACGCACTTTATCACCTCCTTTGAATTGAGAAAGTTGTTTTTCTGATGCTCCATTGATAAGAAATTTATCATAATACACATCGCTTACATCCATGGCCAACATTCGTTTCCATTCGTTGGTTAGTTTGGTTTTAAAATGTCCTTCTCTTATGGCTTCAGCGTAACTTTGGGTTGTCCCTTTTTTAATTGCGAACCAATCCGAAGCGTTGTGCAACATTCTGTGGACATTATTTGGGTTAAAATCTGTCCATTCACTTAAAATGATAGGAACAGATGGCAAATCGTCTATACCTTTTCTAAAAGTAGGGTCTTCTTCTCTTTTTTTCAAAATCATTGAGCCGTACATGCCAATTTGCTCTTGCAGACCGGTATGGCTGTGATACCAATGTGTTCCGTTTTGAATGATTGGAAAACGGTAAACGTGTTTTGTATTTGGCTCTATGGGCATTTGTGTTAAATAGGGAACACCGTCTTCCTTATTGGGCAAATACAAACCGTGCCAATGCATAGAGGTGCTTTCTTTGAGTAGGTTATGTACGTGAATTTCAGCCGTATCACCTTCAGTAAATGTAAGGGTTGGCATAGGAATTTGTCCGTTGGCGGCAATTGCCCTTTTGTCTTTTCCAGTAAAGTTGACGATGGTGTCTTTTACAAAAAGGTCATATCGCACCACTTTTTGGGCGGAAATTGAGGCCGAGATCAGCATAAAAAATACCGATATCAGAGAAATTTTACAAATATTTAATTTCATGTTCTATCGATCCTCCAATCGTTTAATCATTTTTTGCATTTGCTCAATTTCTTTTTCCTGAGCCATGATAATATCTTCCGCGAGCTTCTGCACTTCTGGGTCTTTTATATCTGCCCTGCCACTGGTTAAAATAGCGATAGAGTGATGAGGAATCATCGCTTTCATCCATAACACATCGCCAATAGGTTTTTGAGCGCGCACCAGGAATAGAGAAGATATAAAAAGGAAAAGACTGCTAAAAATAATAGCCATATTTTTCTTTTTGTTAGTATACATACTCCACATAAAGAACAGCATTATCAAAGCCATTGCTGAGATGCCCAAACAAGTCATATAAAAGCGTGTAAGACTAAAATATACGTGGTCAATTATATAGGTGTTTAGGTACATGGTGATATACATTGCAATAAAAGATGCAATGAGCATGAGAATGAATTTTGTGTAATTGCTCTTGTGATTTTCCCGATGAGAATTTTTCATTTTATAAATTTTTAAGTATTTGATTTATTCAATTTTAACAGGCTTGCATTGATTGCAACCACGATTGTGCTTACACTCATCAACACAGCACCCATTGCAGGACTCAAAACAAACTTTGGATAAAGCACCCCTGCAGCCAGTGGAATCGCTATAATATTATAACCTACCGCCCATACAAGGTTTTGAACCATCTTCTGATAAGTTCGTTTTCCAAAATCTATCATTTTTGCCACGTCTCTAGGATCGCTATTTACCAAAATGATGTCGGCAGTTTCAGCGGCAACATCGGTACCTGAACCAACAGCGATGCCCACATTTGCCTGAGCCAATGCTGGTGCATCATTCACGCCATCGCCCGTCATTGCTACAATTTCACCTTTGGCTTGAAATTCTTTAATTTTCTCTTGCTTATTGTGGGGCAACACATTGGCGAAAAAACCATCCATTTCCAACTCATTACTTACTGCTGCCGCAATATTTTCATTATCGCCAGTAAGCAAGTACGATTTGATGTTCATTTCCTTCAAGTCTTTAATTGCTTGTTGCGAACCCTCCCTGATGGTATCCGCCAAAGTAATGATGCCTATTACTTCATCATCAATTATTAAAAAGGTCACGGTCTCTGCGTCTTGATTGATGTCTTGTGGTATTTCAGGCAACAAATGACTTTTATCCTGGAAGTAATTTGGCCCGGCAGCTATTACAGTTTTGCCCTTTACAGTTCCGGATACACCAATTCCTTGCATCAACTGGAAATTTTCTGACTTCCATAAATCCAGTTGTTTATCCTTTAAGGTTTGGAGTACACCTTTTGCAATATGGTGTTCTGAATTTTGCTGCACTGCCGCCGCATACGTAATCATGTCATCAGCTGTGTATTTCTCCGTTAAAGGAATCGTTTGTTGTACCCTATGAGAGCCTTGAGTAAGTGTGCCTGTTTTATCAAAAATGATGACCGATAATTTTCGGGTGGTTTCAAAGGCAGTTCGGTTTCTAATCAAAAGTCCGTTTGTAGCAGAAAGTGTGGTAGAAATAGCCACAACCAATGGGATGGCAACACCTAAAGCGTGGGGACAAGCTGTCACCATCACGGTTACCATTCGTTCCATTGCAAAAGCCAAATTACCATTGGTAATGAACCAATAGGCGAAAGTGCCAACACCCACAGCGATAGCAATAAAGGTGAGCCATCTGGCTACTTTGTCTGCTATGTTTTGAGTATTGGATTTTGCAGCCTGTGCATCCTGGACCAAATTGATTACCTTATTGAGATAACTATCTTTGCCTACTCCTGTAGCCTTAATCTTTAAAACTCCATCACCATTTATCGAACCCGCGATGACTTTTGCTTCTACCTGCTTTTTCACCGGTACGCTTTCCCCTGTCAGCATACTTTCATTTACAGTCGAAGAACCTTCAATGATCAATCCATCAGCCGCAATTTTCTCTCCCGGCTTAATGATAATGATATCATCATTTTTCAATTCATCCAATTTAATTACAACTGCATTTCCATTACGTTCAATGGTTACATCATTGGGAAGTAACGCCACCAAAGATTGTAAAGCTTTTGAAGCTGCCATTTGAGAACGCATCTCCAACCAATGACCCAGGAGCATAATGACAATCAATGTTGCAAGCTCCCAGAAGAAATCCATTCCAGGGAAACCTAATGCCACAGCCATGCTATAGATATAAGCAACAGAAATGGCCAATGCCACCAAAGTCATCATTCCAATGGCTTTGTATCTAATCTCGCCAACCATACCTTTCAAAAATGGCTTTCCCCCATAAACATAAATCGCGGTGCCCAATGCCATTAAAACAAATCTATCGCCCGCGAAGCCATAATGGAAGCCCAACCACTCTTGTATCATATGAGACAACAATAGTATTGGAACGGTGAGTACCAGACTTATCCAAAAACGTTTTAAAAAGTCGTTCGTATGATGACCTTTATGTTTATCGAATCCAGATTCTGAATGACTTATGTGACCTTTTGATTCTTCATGGTGCCGCGAATGTTCATTTCTCGCTCCAAATGGCACTAAATCCATGCCGCAAATTGGACATTTCCCGGGTTCGTCTTTAAGCACTTGCAAGTGCATCGGACAGGTATATTTTTTCATATACCTGAATTCTGAAAATCAAGTGAAACACTCAAATATTCCCAGTCTATCTTAATTTTACCCTGGTCTTTTCCAGTTTCAGTAACTTGGAACTGTAATGCTTCTGTGAGATTTTTAGTCCTGATAGGCATGACTTTTATCCTGATCACATCCTTTTCTGAGTTATAATCATCGGCCAGATGCATATCCCAAACTTTGTTAAGAATAAGTGTCCATTCATTTTTATTGGGAATGGTAAAAAAACCATACTTTCCTTTAGCTATGAGCTGATTGCTGATTTTCACATCTTCCGAAAACTCAATCCAAGTGGCTTTGTGGGCACCTGTTGCCCAAACATGCCCGTAGCCAACCAATCCATTCCAAATGTTGCGTCCCCGCACGCTTGGTGAACCATAGTCTATGTGCACGTGATTGTTTCCAATCATTGCCATTGCCGAAGTGCGTGGGCTTTTGGCTTTGACTGTTGTATCATTTTGTGCCTGATGGTGTTCGTGTTGTGCAGATAATATTACAGGCATCAATGTTAAAAGGAGAATTAGAAAGTTATTCATCTTTTTTATTTTTGAATTAATTTTCAATGGTTTCAATTGTTTTACCACAAGAAAGCATTGCAGAACCGTAATAGGGATTCTTTATTACATTTTCCTTGCTCAACCAATTGGCACCTTTACCATCATTTGCCATTGGGCAATGTTGGTAATAAGTCGGAGAGTCTTGCTTTGAAACCTTAAGCAACTGATACATATTATCAGACAAGGTAATGAAATGGTCTCGCTGATGGCTTACATTTTTGGTTTCTTCAATGAGTTCGGTATCCTTTGCCAGGTCTTTCATTACTTTCATCCAAACCATATGTTCTTCATTGGAAAGTTTATTCATTTGCACAGTATTGAGAGCAGTGAGTAAATGTGTTGCCATTGAAGAAGCCAAAGTGCCGTCAGATTTTACCAATGCATCTTTAAGTGAAAAGTAATGGTCAAAAACAGCTTTTAGTTGATTTTTTTTCTGCATTTTCTCTAATGACTTTCCTGTTGTTCCATCCTGGTTATGTATAGAGTGGTCTTCCATAACTCCGACTTTTGCCGTTTCCGATTTATTAGCACGGTCATATTGACAACATTCATGAAGTTTAGCATACTCTTCATCTGGGGCAAGGAATTGGTCACTATCGTAACCTGCCAATGCAATACGTTTCAAGATTTCATCTTTATTGGTTTTACTTGCATCGAAAGTAAGTGTAGCCATTTTCGTATCTTTATCCCAATCTACCTGAGCAATGTTCTTAACATTACCCGCCGTTTCAATAGTAGTTTCACACATACCACAGTTTCCAAATATTTTTACGGTTTCAGTAGTAGCATTTTTGATTTGAGCGTTACACGCTGTTAGATATAGCAATACGGAAATTGCCATCAACATTTTCATTGAATTGTTCATTGTCTTTTGTTTTTAAGTTTTATCTCTTTTAATGTTATTTAGTTCTGTTTCGCTTGATTAGAAGCTACAAGCATAAATGTCTGTTGGTGTCAGAATGAAACCAAACAGATGTATAATACCTATATAAAAATCTTGTCATACTGCTTAAACACAAAGAAATGTATTAATAGTTTTAGACAATGGGAAATAATGGTTCTCTTGGATCTTAGAGGGTGCGGTTAAATCGGAATATACTATACCAAAAGTGCCATATGGAGCTGGTTAAATGTAGCTTTTTGGCTATGTGTGCGACGGTATGAGCCTGGACTTCATAGTCATTGTTATTTCTCCAGATTTTTTAAATATTTCTGCGCCACATTAAGGGCTCTAAGTTCATTTTTCTTCTTAAATGAATGTTCGTCCATTCTTGTCAGGATATTCTTCAGTACTCTTATTGCATCATTTATATACGGTCCTTTATTTAGCATTACACATTCTGCTTGTGCGCCCTGAGCAGCATCACTAATTTCAGCTCTGGTGGGAATACCTGTTTTAACCAGATTTTCAAGAACCTGAGTTGCCCAAATTACCGGAATATGAGCAGCTTCACACAACCACAAGATCTCATTTTGTACTTCAGAAATTCTCTCAAACCCAATTTCTACAGCCAAATCTCCCCTTGCAATCATAACCCCAATATTTTTTCTAACCATTCCTTCGAATATTATTTCGGGCAAATTCTCAAAAGCTTCTTCATTTTCAATCTTAAAAACCACACCGATATCTTCTGCATTGTTTTTTTTGAGTTCTGCATATAGTTTTTTGACATCCGCTCCTGTCCTTACAAAAGAGTAACCTACAATATCGGCATGTTCACAAATGAAGGGTAAATTCTCAATATCTTTACCAGTCAATGCGGGGAGATTAAGAATGGTATTTGGTAGATTAATCCCCTTGTTTGAAGACAGTTTTGATTTGTAACAAGCTGTAATTTCAATTTCTAATTCGTCCTCTTTTTTATTGACCACTTTTGATTTTATCATTCCATCATCGAATAATATAATATCGTCTATTTTTGCATCATCAATAATCTGATGTAATAATACCCCTACTTCTGCTTTCTCAATCTGTTCATTTCGCTTTCCATACTTAGATTTTTTTCCTAAAGTTTCTTTTTTAGTCAAAACAATATGGTCGCCCACTTTTATAGAAATGCTGTTTTTAATTTTACCTTTTTTCCCTCGGATTTTAATTGCAGCCGTCCTTATTTTCGGCCCTGATAAGTCCATGTAAATCTTTATTTGTCGATTGGTTTCCTTTTGAACTTCATGAATGATGTCTACCATTTTACTCCAGATACCCACATCTCCATAGCTTAAATTTATTCTTGCGATTCCCATCCCATTTAACACCATGTTTCTGATCATCTTTTTGTCTTCAGCCGCTTCTACAGGGAGGGTCACCATTATTTCTGTAAAATTTAATTTGTGGCTTTCATTGAACAAACTATTTGCGTGTTTTTTTAATAACTCTTTGCTTTTTTTATAGCCTATTATTTCAAAATCAAGCTTTAAATCAAAAGGAATATTCTGAATAAGCCGTAAATTTTTGACTATATGATAAAGGTTGCTAAGTACATACTCCTCTGTAGTTCTCAATGAAGAAACCCCATACTCCGATAGTGTATCGTGATATTTTCTCAAATCAAAACTTCTCAACATCAGGTAGCGATATAAATTCTTTGCACTTAGTGTATAATCCGGATGGACTTTAGAAACTTTCTCATCTATAGAAGTTTCATGATTAACCAAATGCATTAAAATACCCGTAAGCTCAACATCAATGATTTCTATTTTCATTTTGTTTAATATAAAGAATTTCAATTCGAGGTAAATCTAATACGTTTTATTCGTTATGTCCACACGGCTAAGAAGTATAAAATTGGATGTCGTAGACTTAACAGCTTTCTTTGTTTCACTCTTAATTATTGATAAATCCACATTAATACCGATTTAGGGCTAAACTTTAGTAATGGGTCAATAATTTTGAAACTATTATTGGAAATGGCTGGACATCCCCAACCTTCGGGTGTCCCATTGGGATAAACTTCTTCGTCTGCAACAACCTCCCATGAATGAAATACGATATAACGCGTGAACGCATTGTTATTTGTCGATTCTAAACCATGTAAAACATATTTGACATTTACGCCCCAATTACTATATGCCCTTTCTCCAATTTTGTATTTGCCAAGAGAGGAGCAGTGGCTGCCATCAATATTGCTAAATTTTGGATTTTCTTTTGTTAAGTCGCTTTTCCAAGAATTATCACAACATCCGTGTGATACTAAAAAACTGTTTAAGATTGTGTCATTGTTAAAATCCCAAACTATGAATCTTTTGATTCCCGAGTGTAAACTCATGTCAATTAGTATACAGAAGTTGGTATTAAAGTCTCGTGTCTTACAGAATTCTAATGCCTGTTTTGCTTTAGTCCTGGTTGATTCAATATTTATTAAAGGTTTTTCAATTTCCACTTTTGTTTCAATAGGGTTATGGCATCCTATTAAGGAATTCAATATTAATATGAAGGTGTAAGGAAGTATCACTTTAAAACATTCATTATTTTCTATATTTGATTTTGTCAAAACCACTTTCAACTAAAGTTGTCTACATCAATTATATTGTTGAAATATAAGAAAAAGGCGTGATAAGTGCCACACCCTTTTAATAATCCCAATACAATACTTTATTTCTGATCGGCATCATTTGGATTAGTGCTCTCAACTTGTGGGTCAGTTGACCTTATCTGCGGCGTCGAATCAATCTTGATCACCTGCATCAATTGTTCAACACTAGCTTTTAGTTCGTCAATTTGTTTTTGTTGAAGGTCGATGATCTCTTGTTGCTCTTGAATTGCTTTTACAGCAATAACGCTAAACTCATCATACGGCAATGCTAGCATCTTTGTGTCTTCCGCAATACTTACCATTTCTGGGAAGATTTTCTGAACATCCTGAGCAATAAATCCTTTAGAAATCGTACCATCATTCAAATGATTATATGTGTACTGAACCGGTTCCAATAATCGAATTCTCTCCAAAACATTTCCCATTGGAGGAATATTACTCTTTAACCTACGGTCCGAAACTAGCGTGTATGTCCCGGCGTTGTTAATATACGACACACGTATTCCGTTATATCCAAAATTAAATGTTCCTCCTCCGTTCCAAAGTTGGTATTGCTCTGTGGTTGATGCCGCCTCAAATCTAATTCCAGCACTTGAAGGCATTGTTTCAGAAGAGCTTTGCTTGATGTGCACATCTGTAACCGGATTTGAGTTTTCACCTATTTTCACACGTTTTGGAATTCTAACCTCTCCATTTCGTGTGAAAACGATCGAAGTGTCTGTTAACGTTGTACATCCAGACTCAATTGACAAAGTGTTAGCCGCTCCATCATGATGAAATTCAAATCCACATGTTCCGTTAAAATCCACATCCTCCGTAAAAACCAATCTTCCCGATTCTATTTCATTAAAATTTCCAGCGTGTCCGAAGGAAAGACGAAACAACCCTGTATCTCCGATCGTAAACTTCTGATGATAATTGTTTGCATTCGTTCCCATAGAGATTGCTCCTGTTGGCATCGCTCGCATATTATTTCCAACAACTTCCCAATCATTGTCTGTTCCGGGTCCAGCTGTAAAAAATGCTCCGCCATCTACTCCGGCTGTAATTGAATTTCCCGGGTCCGCACTTACGATCGTTTGGATGTAGGCCTCAAGACTCACAGACCCTCCATTGGAAAGATACAACGTGTCATTAGAAACTGAAATTATTTGTAATTCATTCGTCGGATCGGAATCAGCATCATCAACTAAGTCAATTATTGAAGAGTTTGCAACTGTAGCGTGTAAAGCATAAGGCACACTTAATAACTGGCTAGTTCCTGTAATGGTATAAGAAGTTCCACCTGTTGGGTCTATTTCCGTTTTTATGAAATAGGGTCCGTTTGCCCAGTCGATGGTTGCGAACGTACCTGAAACAACAGTTCCTGCTCCAATTTCTAAACTTACCAAACCATTGGCATTAGATGTAGGGCTCTGTGTTTCTACATAAACAGCCGTACCATTTGCAGAACCTTGTAAAATACTGATTTGCATTCCTACGGTAGTAGATGTTATTAAATTATTACTTCCATCACGTACAACGGCTTGATAGCTCATTTTTTCGGGTGATTGAGCAAACACGCTTGCAGTCATTAAGATTGCTCCCCAAATTGTAATTATTCTCTGCATGATTTCTTATTGTTTAAAGATTTTAAATGATTGTACTTTTTTATATTCTTGGTTTACAACATTAACAAGGTAAGCAGTTGGTGGCAAACTGTTCATGTCTATTTGCGTTTGCTGTGCTACTATTTGTTCATTGCTTAATAATTTAGCTTACATGCTGTAAAGTTGATACGTTAGCTTTTCGTTGTTGTAATCGCTTATTTGCAAGGTTAAATATTCTGCTGTCGGGTTGGGAAAAACAGAGAGAGAAAAATATTCATTCAGGTTTCCTTGATGCCAATGGTGAAAATTTCATAGACGTGTTAAAGTTAATAATATTAATCTATTTTATATAGTATACAACAATTAAATACCCGTAACTCCATCCCTACTATTGCGTGTATTTCGAAAATGTCTGTTCTGGTCAAAGCACGGGCACTCTTGGAATAAACAGTTCAAATCTAATCATTTTATACTATAATTCGAATGGTTTTGCCAAAACACAGAACCCCAACATTTTAAATTGGACAAAAGCAGCATTTCGGTTACCAATGTTACCAGTAGTTTGCCTTTTTCATTTCGTTTGATCCGCTACTCTACAATAAATTGTCGTTGCGAAATAACCTGCAATACCTGTCAGTATTAAAATTATATAACTAAAATGGTCCAATAAATCTTTATATTCACCACCTGCTCCACTATAAAGTCCTGGAACTGACCAGGGGAAATATGTACCATAACCTGTTGCTGCAATTACTTGTGAAAAAACCAAAGTCAATGCAACAAAGCCCAAAGGTGCAAGATAGCCTTTGCCATATAGAGCAAAAAACGCAATGGGGACTCCAACAATAATTGTCAAAATGGTTGTAATAAAATAGTCTGTCAGTGATTGAACTAACCAGTCTGTACTAATCATGGGTAGTTGCAAAATTGTCCCAAGTAAAAAAGCAATCAATAAGTTAGACATAACAAGCATTAAACACCAAAATCCGTACAACACAAATTTTGCATTCAAAATTTTAGTCCGGGAAGTTGGAAGAGAAAGCAAATCTTTTGCAGTTCCGTCTGAGTATTCACGTCCAAAAATCCAACTTGCTACAAATCCAAATACCAGAACCCCTCCAACACCAACAGCTTGTGTCAATATGTCGATATATGATTTCCAATTTGCTTCAAAGTTCATTGTTTTAGCTTTGGCAGCAAGCCCACTGGCTTTTTCTAATGCTTCGCTATTCTGCAAAATAAGAGTAAATACTACTCCCATAATTGGCGCTATACCAAATGCAATAAAAGTTGCCAAAATGATTTTTGAATGTTTTATTTTTATTAGCTCTGCTTGTATTGCCCGTATTTGATGTTTCATTACGTATTCTCCTTTATGGTACGCAGGAAATACATTTCCAAATCTTCCGAAACCAGATAAACTTGTTTTGGTGGCAGTCCATTTTCCGTTAATAGTTTTGAAACGAGCTCGGGATGTTCAAGAGCCTCTTTATTCGTGATTTCAATTCTATTTGTGCTTGAAAGTGATGCTGAATAATTTGAATTTATCAAGTGCTGAATTGCATTATGATTGTCGGCTGTTTGCACCAAAACTTTCTTAATGATTTGGTTTGATAACTCCTGTGTGGTTATTTCTTTTATCAATTTCCCTTCGTGTATAATGCCTATGCGACTTGCAATCCTGGATATTTCGCCGAGTATGTGGCTTGATAGAAAAATGGTCGAACCATTATTTGCCAGTTCTGATAAGAGTCCCCGCACTTCCACAATACCTTCGGGGTCTAATCCATTTATCGGCTCATCAAGTATTAGAAGTTTCGGACTGTGTATGAGTGCTTTCGCAAGTCCTAACCGCTGCTGATTCCCAAGAGACAGTTCATTGGCCCTGGTTTGGCTGTATCTTGTGAGCCTTAATTTTTCAATAATGTTGTGAATAGCATTGGGGCTGGTAAGTTGTCGCAGTTTGTAAATCACTCTCAGGTTATCGTAAACCGAAAGGTTGGGATACGAGTGTGGTGTTTCTACCATGTAGCCAATGTTATTCCATTGGCCGAATTGAGATGTAAGTTGCTCGTCAAAAAGTTTGATTGCGCCGCTGTCTGGCTTTATCATACCTAAGAGCATCCGAATTAATGTCGTTTTACCCGCTCCATTAAGACCTAAAAAACCGTAAATCTCTCCTTGATTGACTTGAATGGAAATGTCCTCTGCAGCGACAATTGAGCCGAAGTGTTTCGTTAATGATTTCGTTTTAATTATTTTCATTATTTCGATACTCCCTCTAAATATTCTTTCACCTCTTTATGACCTTCTTTTTGAGCAATGTTTAAAGCTGTTTCCCCATTGTCCATTTCAAGGTTAATTTTTGCTCCGTTCTCCACCAATAGCATTACTAATTTTAAGTTTCCTCTATGTGCAGCAGAATGCAAAGCCGTAACATTTTGGGTTTGGGGTGCATTTACGTTTACTCCATATTCCATTAAGATCTTACACAACTCATAGTTTTCTTTTGCCACAGCGGAGTGAAGAGCATTTACTTTGGAAGGGTTGGTGGCATGTAAATTAGGGTCAGCTCCATTTTCAAGGAGCAATTTTGCAATTGCTGTTTGATTAAAAAATGCCGCCAGGGATAAAGGCGTGAAACCATCATTTGAATGCTGGTTTGCATAACTTTTATCATGTGTAAGAGAATCTTTTATGTCATCCATTCTCCCACATACTATTGCCTCATGAAATGCAAATGAATTTTTGAGTTCTTTTGCTTTGTTGAAGGCTGTTTCCATTCCACTGTATGCAATCAACAATAATCCTGAGCTTCCATTCTCATCTTTTTCATCTAAAATTTCTGGATTATTTAAAATCAATTTTATAATCTTATCAGCCTCTTTATTTTCGATATGTTTTTTAAGTAAATCAATCATGTCATTTGCTTTTATCGTTGTTGATAATATGAACGCGAAAATAAGAATCCCTACTTTTTTCATGTCTTTAAAATTTATTCAAAGAAAGCTAGACTTTAGATCAACTATTTACTATATCTCACCTTATTTCGAAGAGATTTGGGGGAAAGGCCTAAAATACTCTTGAAGTAATAGCTGAAGTTGCTCAAGCTCGAATACCCAAGAGCCAATGCAATCTCTGTTACACTTTTGTCTGTCTCGATTATTTGCCGTATTGCTTCTGCTATCTTTAGTTGTGTTATGTATTGGAAAGGACTGATATTAAAAATTTGACCGAAATTTCTCAACAAGTGGTTTTCAGAAAGCATTGCTACCTGAGATATTTTCTTCAAGTTTAAATCTTCGGAGTAATTACTATCAATAAAGTCTTTTGCGTAATATACTCTCCGGTATATTTCTTCCCTGGTAGTGCTCTTTTTTGACTTTAACCTGTCTGCCTCCTTTAGGGAATTATCATTTTGAAAAAGGATATTGTTCAATAATGCATAATAAAGTTCTTCCTTTTCTATTTCTGACATGGTTAACATTGATAATTCTCTGCCTTGCTGCAAAATTTTAGAAACCTGACCTCCATGCAGATAATTTCTTTCAAATAATTTAATTCCCTCTGTTCTTTTAATTGAAAAATCAAGAAGTTGCTCTTCAGATGAGTTTAACTCTGAAACCACTTGGCAAACAAATTCGGGTGTAAAGAATACACAAAATGATTCTATGGGAGCTACATTGTCTATGATTAAACTATATTTAGTGCAATCATTTAGAATCAGATAGTTTTTATCGTTGACCGTATATTCACGCTTTTGTACACTGTATTTAGCCGAACCATTATAAAAGGATTTAATAGAAAGAAAGCAATCACCTGTCCATTGGTATTGGCGGGCATCTTCATGTAAAATGAAATTATTTGAAATCATTCCCTATTTTTTCTCATTTTGCGTCTTTCTATAATTACCGTCACCAAATATATACCCGGATCTCCATCCCTCCAATTTTGTATATTTCGCATATGAGCTCTGGTCAATGCACTGGCACTCTTAAAATACACTGTCCAAATCTAATCATTTTATTCTCAACAACAAATGGCATTGCTAAAACACAGGATTCCAGCATTTTAAGTTGAGTTAAAGCCGCATTTTAATAGTATACCCGATGGTTTGCAGACACCTGTAGTCGTTAGCTAAAGATTCATTTTGTGATTGCTCCAAAGGAGGAAGATACCAGGGATATTGCTCTTTAGAGCCTTTTTTGGTCTTTTCATTTTCATATCTTTAATAATGGTTACCATTAGATTGATCTTTTTTCACCTGCTCAAAATTTTGATAATACGGTTATATACAATTTCCGATACAGTCCACGAGTCACCTCCACTTGTGTTTATAAACTGAATGACCACAGCATCAATATTCTTGTGATACCTGGCGATACTCTGGTATCCTGGCAATAAACCAGTGTGATCAAATTTATAAATAGAGGAATATATGGCCTGCTCTTCATTATTTAGCAAGGAGCCATCATGCAATGCCCTCAAAAATATCCCTACATCCTCTGTGGAAGCAACCATCGATCCGCCGGGAGCTACAAAATCAAGCATCTTCACATCCTTATCGTAATTAGTATCGTACCCACCCACAACTTCGCTGGGATCTACTTCACTCAGTAAGCTAAAAGTGTGTTTTAACCCCAGACCTGTTAAAATCTCATTTTTGATAAATTGCTGATGGCTAAAGCCCAATGTGTTATCAAGAATTTTACCTATCAATAGATAATTCGTGTTGGAATAATAATAACGACTATCAGGTTCAAATTCTGCGGGTTCATCCAATACTAATTCCAAAACCTTGTTGACATCCGATGGCGGCTTGTCCCATGGGAACAAAGGGTCTTTAATCCAATCAGGAATGCCACTACGGTGTTGAAGCAACATTTTCAAGGTAATTTGCCCTGAATTTTCGATTCTACCGCTAAGCTCAGGCAAGAGCTTAGTGAGTGTATCATCAAGTGACAAAATATGGCTATTGACTATTTTAGCGGTTGCAGCAGCGATGACCAGGTATTTTCGAACGTTATCTTGTTCGATCAGTTTTTGGCGGATTTTGCGGAAAAATTTTATCATTGATTGAGGTATTGTTGTATTCTGTTTGATAAAGTAAGGTTGGTTTCTTTATAGGTATTAAGATTACTAAAAACCAATTCACTCTGGTGTAAGAGATCTACAAGGAAGTTTAATACTTCAGGTTCTTTGATAAATTCTTTAAAATCTGTTGAATAATGGTCACCGACATCCAATCGAAAATTGGGAATGTTTTGATATTTGGCCCCTGTCTGAAGTTTATCGAGAGGATCAAATTGAAGGGCTTCGTTAAAATGAAACGCACTGGCTTTTTGTTGATAAATTTCTAAAGACCACTCTAAAAATTGTTTGGAATAGTAGGTAATGATTTCTTCTGATAACTTTTTGTCTTCAATTTCTTGCAAAAGACCACTTCCGTATAGTGTTTGATAGTTGGTATTAAACTTGGAAAATTTTCGAAATTCAAAAGTGTTCAGGAAATATTGCCCTAGCTCTTGATTGGTATTGCTTTCCTTCCTTTGGTAATTTAAAAGAATTTGTTGAATACCATCTGTAATATCGCCATAATAGGCATGTAGAAAATCCTCACGTCCTACTTCCAGTTTCAAATCAGCCTGAATGCCCATTAAAAGCTGCTCAATCACTTTCTTTTCTTTCGCCTCTTCTTTTTGTATGTTTAATTGAAGTGCAATCAAAATCCCGATCACTACCAGCAGGATTTCGCCAATAGCGTAGATGAGGTACTTTCGAAGGTTTTGTTCTTCGATCAGTTTTTTTCGTATGGTGCGGAAGAATTTTAGCATCAGTTTTCCAATTTTTTTAAGTCCGATCGTAGCCATTGCAATAATTCTGTTTGCATAGGTGCTATAGATTCGGTGTAAATCTGTTTTTGCCCTGTGAGGATTCGGTATTTCATGTTCAAATAATTCAGTAGTTGTTGATTTTCTCTTAAAGAGCTATAGGTATAAACTGGTTTTTGCAATTTGGAATAATTCTCATTTACCAAACCTCCATCTAGTCCGCCTTCTGTTAAGTAATAGGTATTGAGTATAAAAGGTCCGAATATATTCCGGGTATAGTGCCTCAATCCATCATCCCAACGAATGAATTCATTTCCCGGATCGTAATAGGTAAATAACGCATTCACCAGTTGTTGGTCAGTGATTAAACTTATTTTTCCCGATGCGATTAAGTTATCGTATGTGACACTATTTTGAGTGAATGTGGGTATAGCCAACATGCTGTTAAGATGGATCGCGAATTTATCTGTCTCAAATACACTCTCATCAACCATCATATAAAGAGCCGAGTCGATATTCGATAAGATTCTTGATTGGGCATTTTTTAAAAATACAACCAATGCCGAATCGGCTTCAATGTTCTCAATTAACTTCTCCATATAGTACCGCTCTTCTATCTGTTTTTGCCGGTTTTCATTCCAGGTATTCACCTGCAGGGCGATTAAAATTCCAATCACCACAAGTAAAATTTCTCCAATAGCATAGAGCAGGTATTTTCGAACATTATCCTGTTCGATCAGTTTTTTTCGGATTTGGCGGAAGAAGCGTAGCATAGGATGTTAATTATGTAATTCTTTAGCAATTTGTTCACCAAGTATCTCCATCTGATCGTGAACTGTAGATAGTCTTCGAATGGTGCCTGGTATTGGCCAACCGGATTGGTAGAGTAATTCATCAAACTTTAAAATATTGTCTTGCTTCATATTCATAATTCAATTTTTAATTCGTAATTCGTAATTTTGATCATTCGTAATTATAAATTCATAATTTTTAATTTTCCTTTAAGTGTAATTTGAATTTTTCCGAGAATTTTACAGATTTCTTCTGCATCAAAAAGGAAACTTTGAGCTTGTTCTTCTGATAGATAATCTGTTGCTTGTATAAGTTTTATCCAATAATAGATTCTCTTGCTTCTTTATAGGCAATGCTAATTTTCGAGAGAAAATCCTTATCTGATTGTCCTCCAATCGATTCTTCAATATTCGCCCCAATCGAAGTTCCACTTCGTAAAAGTTGTTTAGATAAGACAAATTCCTTTTTTTTAGCAGTAAGAAACTTGTATAGACTAACAATGCGAATTGCAAAAGCAAATGACTTCTGCTGTATTATATTGTCTTGCTTCATCTTGTAATTCGTAATTTTTAATTCGTAATTGATATCTCGTAATTGATTATTCGAATATCATTGATTGCAAAGAGTTTAAAAGAATTTCCTTTTGTTCATCGGTTATATAAGATATGATTACGTTAAATCCAAATCCTTTTAATACGGTCGAATAATATTCCTGCTTTACTTCCAGACCCATATGATTTATACGGGTATCCATTCTATAAAATTCAATGTCATTAAATATTTCGCGTTCAAATTCTTCTGATATATAGTCATATTTAAAATGTCCCTGCTGAAGCATTCTTCTGGCCTGAAAAAGGTAATCACTCCCATTTTTAATCCCCGGTGCATTTTTCACGCTTTCAGCAATAATCATAACATTTGGATTTTGGTCAACGGGTGCGCCTAGCTCATATTGAAATACTGCCAATAAATTTGCTGAATTTACCTCAGATGCCTTCATTGCGCTTTTTATATTTTCATCATCGCCTGCTACCATTTTTTTGCCTGTATTGACAATATTTTCTCTTTGTTCTTGCGATTGTACGACCCAATCTACCGGCAATGTCATACTAAAGCCAAAATATTCATTTTGATAGATTCCATTTTCTACTTGTCCATAATCAAAATCATCTAGTTGGCTTTTACTTTTACAACTTGATGTCATCATGACTATGAGAATAAATCCGATCATTTTGCTTGAAAATTTCATGGTATACATTTTTTAATTGATGAGTATCTTGAAATGGTAATGTCTTTAAAAATATGAGATATTGGTATTTATCTGCATAAACTTAATATATTTTGAAAAATTAATGAAACTGACTAAGCCATGCGGGATGGTTTTCAGGAGTGGGTGTGCAATGGTTAGTGCTGTCAAAGATTTATTGAAGACTGAAATTCGTATAGTTCCTAATGCAATTCTCTTTATTGTCAGAAGTGCTTTTCCACTGGTTACAAACACATTTAACCCTCTGAAATCCCATTACCCTTCATTCGCAAACTCAGGAAAACGCAACCTGGGTATTAATTTCTTTTCCTTTCTCATCTATATGAATTTGAATTTGTTGAAATATAGAATTTGCATAATTGGGTGGAATTTATCATAATATTCGACTCTGGTATTTTAATAAAATTATCTGAATTGCTTACTTCTCATTCTGTAAATTTTTGAATTTTGTAAATTCAGACTCAGACATTTTTAGGGTGGTACTTTGGATTGAATAGTAGTTTTTGTTGTAAACTTTGATTACCAAAATTGATAAGTAGACCAAGTGGGAAATCATATGCCACAACATAATTTTTTGCCTGAGCAAGGTGCACATCTTCCAGATTGACCACAGCTTTTAATTCTACCACAACTTTATTTTCTACAACAAAATCAGCCCTTCTGGTTCCTACTTTGTATTCATCATAATAAATAGTGTGTTTTTGTTCCCTGAGGAATTCGATTCCTACCCTATTCAATTCTATAGCCAGACATCGTTGATAAATTACTTCCTGGAAACCTGGACCAAGTTTATTGTGCACCTTCATAGCACATCCGATTATGTTATATGTAAGTTCATCTTTTTCCATCTGTCTGGATCAGGATTTGCTGAATTATAGAATTTGCATAATTGGGTAAAATAATCATTCTGTTAATTTTTGAATTTTGTAAATTCTGATCCAGACATTTTACTCATAAGCTCAGCATTTCCCCCGTTCACTGTTTACCGTTCACCTTTAACTGATCACTTTCCTCTAAAATAGTCTCTCCGTTATTCTTATCAAAAAGGCTCCAAATACTTCTTTGCTCGTCAGCGGTAAGCAATCCGGAAGAAATGGTCAGACCGGAACGCTGAATCGCCCTGTACAAGGTGCTTTTACTCACACCCAAATGATGAGCCATTTCCAGGCGTGTCATTGTATATTTCGATTTAAATTCCTTTTCTCCCATTTTACCATCTATTTACATGGTTAAAATCCATAATTCATAGATAGCTTCAGCACAAATTTAATGATAACCGTTGAAATAAAGGTAATCATTTTGAAATTTTAACATTTAAGGATGGGTTTGAAACAAATATTTATTTCAAACATATCATACTCCTCTTTTGACCTTTATTCACATCATTTTATGTTTCATCGCCTTACAAATCCTTCCCTCAAAACAAAAGCAATACACGATCACTTGCTTTCTCCTAAATTTATCCGTACTTTTAATGATTTTAAACCAATATACAGTAATGCCCTACCTCACTCTTACACAATGCCCTGTTTATGGATAACTATGACATTGTAGTCATAGGGTCCGGACCCGGTGGAGCTACCGCGGCCAGATATGCTGCTATGCGGGGTATGCGGGTATTGCTGCTCGATAAGCGACAGGAATTGGGAGCACCCGTGCAGTGCTCCGGAGCCATAAGCCGTCATGCCCTGGTAGAAAATGAAGTCGTGATCAGCGATGAATTTATACAACAACCCATTTATGGATTTACCATTTACAGCGAAAATGGTCAATCTACTCAAATAGATTACAGAGAACTCAAGCCGCAGGAATACGGTACAGGAGCAGACCAGAGACCTCTCGGATATGTGGTAGACAGACGGAGGTTTGATCGGCATCTGATGGCAATGGCAGAGCGTAGCGGAGTAGATGTGATGTTAAAAGCGGAAGCGGTAGACATCCATAGGGAGAATGGCCACGCCCTGCTCCGGGTGCGACACTATGCAGATGAATTGACGATACGCTGTAGGGTAATAATAGGTGCTGACGGATTACAATCTCAGGTGGGAAAATGGGCAGGACTTCAAACCCATATGAAATTTACAGAGCTGGCCAGTTGCCTGCAATTTGTCACCGACGGAGTAGAAGCAGACGGTCTGCTGGAGATCATTACAGGGCATCAATGGGCACCGGGAGGCTATGCCTGGGTATTTCCCAAAGGACATGGTTATACTGAAATTGGACTGGGTATCATATGCTCTATGTCAAAGAATAATGCGAGAGAACACCTCGACCATTTTTTAAAAAACTCTTTCATGAAGGAGAGATTTAAAAATGTCCGCATACTGGAAATCCAGGGTGGAGGCGTTCCCCTGTCCCATCCTTTGCGTACACAATTCGCCGATAACCTGATACTGGTGGGTGATGCTGCCAGGCAGGTAAATCCCATAACAGGCGGTGGTATCCATACAGCATTGACGGCCGGACGAATAGCCGGTCAGTTTTTAGGTGAACATCTCAACAACAGCCATGATCACTCCGCCAAAAGCATGAGCCGGTATCAGGAGTTGTGGATGGAAAAGAACGGAAAAAAAATGTGGGAGCTCTACGGCATCAAAGTGAAAATTTTCAAAATCAGAAACGTGGAAAAGAGAGACCAGACACTGTATACCACCATGGCTAATTATTTCAGCCCCGAATCTCCTTTCAAAAAAATATAATCATGTCCAAATCAGAACCTGTTTTGTTTTCTATTGCCTGGAATGCCTGTATACAATGCGGAGTATGCGTCGCCATATGCCCCCAGGAGAGAAGTTTTATCAGCCATTTTGACACCATTGCCGTCGACAGGCCTTGTGATATAGCCTGCATGATCTGCGAAGCCATCTGTCCTGTTTCTGCCATTGATCATCAAAGCATTGCCGTATCCTCTTAATAACTAAAAAAAAGTGTAAACAGAATAAGGTATGAGAGCAGTTCAACACAAAGAGGAAGCCTGGTGGTTTTACCGCTTCCTGTCTCAGTTTTATGACAAATTGGTCAATCCACTTTTCTGGACGGTTCGCATGCGCGATGAGTGCCTTGCCCTGGCACAGCTTACGCACAAAGACCTGACGGTTATAGATGTGGGTTCAGGAACGGGGTTCAATACGGAAGGCATTGTTCGTCATGTCCATCCTTCCAATGTTACCTGTGTGGATCAAAGTCCACATCAATTAAAAAGGGCGCGCTCAAAGAAAATACTCCAGGGGTGTACTTTTATACAGGGCGATGCGGAGAATATTCCCACCGATACAGATGGATTTGACAGATACACTTCTACAGGAAGTATAGAATACTGGCCAAACCCTCAACAAGGCCTTATGGAAGCGTACCGGGTCGTGAAACCGGGGGGGATAGCCCTGATGGTTGGGCCCATAGAACCCAAAGGACCGATAGCCCGTTTTCTCGCCAATATCTGGATGCTTTTCCCCAAAGAAGAACAGTATTTTCAGTGGATGAAGGAGGCTGGTTTTGAAGATATTCAGCACCGGTATACCGCTCCTCACTGGGTTCCATCCCGCGAAAAATATGGCATTGCCATTGCAGGTCGTAAACCGGCGACCGGAGTTTCTCCCGGCTCGAAAACAATAGAACCCGAACCAAATCTCGAATCCGACACACAAATGAGCACAAGTAGAAAAATACTACTATTTGGCAGGATTATAATAGGGTCGTTGGCAGGGTTTTTATTTATACCCGGAGCGCTTATTGGGTATTTGTTTGCAATAGGGAAACAACGCCATCTCCCTCCCGATCAACGCGAAAGGCTCAATGGGTATCAAATAGCCGTGTTACTTTTGTTGTTGTTGATCATTTTGCTTATTGTCTTTTAAATCTAATATTGACTATGCCTTATTCACTCAATGAAAAAATTAAACATTTTTACGATGCCTCATCCTACGTGTGGGTGGATAGATGGGGAGAGCACATGCATCATGGGTATTACGGCCAAAATGGAAAAGATAAAAAAGACAGGCTACAGGCACAGGAGGACATGATCACTGAATTGCTCAACTGGGCCCATGTCCGGAAAGCTGATTTCATTTTGGATTTAGGTTGTGGCGCCGGGGGTAGTGCCCGGTTTTTGCACCGAAAATTGGGGGCGTATGTTTTGGGGGTTACCCTCTCCCCTGTCCAGGCAGCTATCGCACATGACTATAATATTGCAGAAAAAACAGCAGATAAGATCGTCATCAAAGTACAGGATATGCTTACACTGAAAAACAGCGATGAGAGGTTTGATCTCATTTGGTCATTGGAAAGTGCAGAACATATAGAAGACAAAGCTGAACTCATGCATTTGTGTTACGAATTATTGCATCCCGGAGGTACTCTTGTTATGGCTACCTGGTGCGTTCGTGAAGTTCAATCAGGTTTCAGCACCAGTGAGCAGAAAATAATAGATCGGATTTGCAGCTACTACCATCTACCTCCCTTGAAAAGTATAGAGGCTTTGAATCAAATCGCCATGACAGCGGGGTTTACCAAAGTTAAAACAGCTGATTGGAGCATGGCGGTGGCCCCCTTCTGGTCAGATGTCATGAAATCTGCCCTGTCCTGGAAAAGTTTGACCGGTCTAATCCGTGCCGGCTGGAGTACCATCAAAGGAGCCTGGGCCATGCAATATATGCAAAGAGGTTACCGCAATGGATTGATTCAATATGGAGTATTACAAGCCCGCAAATGAGAAAAATAAGTCACTTTATACATTTTTCAAGACCGCACACGGTTCTGGGTACCGTGATAAGCATAACTTCGCTTTTTTTACTGGCCGGAGGCACATATTCTGACTATATTATTTGGATTGTTGCCATTGTAGCCTGTCTTGGAACCAATATTTACATCGTGGGTCTGAATCAATTGACCGATATCTCCATAGACAAAGTCAACAAACCTTACCTGCCATTGGCTTCTGGTGCTTACACCCAAAGCACAGCTCTATGGATCATAAGTGCTTCCATTTTGATATCTCTTGGGCTGGGTATTTTCGGCGGCGTATTTCTGCTCGCCACTTTGTTGATCAGCATCGTCCTGGGCACCATATATTCGTTGCCTCCGGTGCGATTAAAGCGTTTCCATTTTTGGGCTGCATTTTGCATCATAGCCATTCGCGGTTTGGTGGTAAACCTGTTGATCTTTCTCCATTTCACGGACAAATTGCAACAGCATCCTCACCTGACACCGGTTATACTATTGCTTACCGGGGTGATATTTGTGTACAGCATTGTCATAGCCTGGTTTAAAGACATTCCCGATATGTCCGGCGATAAAGAGTATGAAATTAAAACGCTTTCTCTCATTGTGGGGCCCCATCAGGTTTTCCGTTGGGGAAATGCTATACTGTTGTCTATGCTAGTATTGGTCATAGGAATTGAATGGTATTTTCCAGTTTCTGACTTTGCCTCATTAGTGATTATTGGTCACCTGATCATGGCCTTGGTCTTGCTTAAGATGTGGGTTACCACTTCACCCACCGATGCCATCGCCATTAAAAGGTATTATTTGTTTATCTGGTTACTATTTTATTTGGAATATATCCTTTTTGGGCTCAGTGGTGCTTTGACCTGATCAACGCAGAATGAACCCAAAAATAACACGGATGAGAGGTAAACGTAAAAGTCATAAAATGGCATTACCCTGATTGCTATGCAAACCACCTAAATGTTGGTACTGGAGCAATACCAAATTCTTCAAACACAAACACTTTGCTTTCCCGAAAAAAAGTGTATTTTCCGGTCTTTATTCATTAAACATACATGAATGTCTATCACTATGAGATTACATTTTCTCTTTTTGCTTCTGATTCCTTCTTTATTCCTTTGCGCACAGGAAAAGCCCATTGCCATCACTGGCGCTCAAGTCTATACCATAAGTGGTGATCCTATCTCCAATGGTATAGTAGTTCTGCACATGGGCAAGATCACTGCGGTCGGAGATGAAAATACACCCATTCCAGCCGGAGCTGAGATTGTCAATGCAGAGGGTAAATCCCTGCTGCCAGGTTTTGTAGATACCCATTCCCATCTTGGAGAAGGATCCGGAGGAGACCAATCTTCCGCACTGAACCCGGAAGTGAGGATTTTCGATGCGGTAAATGCCAGGAGTGATGGCTTTATGCGTGCTTTGGCGGGAGGTATTACCACAGTAAATGTTCTCCCGGGATCAGGTCATATCATGAGCGGCCAGACTCTTTATCTTAAAATGCGGGAGGGAAGGATCACCGAGGATTTGATCGTTGAAAGTAAAGTTCCCGGTATCTATGGCGGAATAAAAATGGCGAATGGGACCAATCCGATGAGAGCTACTGCTCCATTTCCGGGTACCAGAGCCAAATCTGCCGCAATGGCAAGAGACTTGTTTGTAAAAGCTCAGGAATACCAGAAAAAATTGGATAAAGCCAGTGGGGATGCGAGTAAAATGCCTGAGAGAAACCTGGCTATGGAAACCATGATTGAAGTATTGGAGGGAAAGCGAATTGTGCACTTTCATACCCATATGCACAATGATATTATGACGGCGATCCGCCTTTCGCAAGAATTTGGATTCAGAGTGGTTCTTCACCATGTAAGTGAAGCATGGAAAGTGGCTAAAGAAATCGCTGAGGCAGGGGTTCCCAGTTCTATAATATACATCGATTCCCCTGGGGGAAAGATGGAAGCCAGGGATCTTTCACCCATCAATGGCCGGGAACTTGAAAAATACGGAGCCGAAGTAGCCTTCCATACGGATGACGGAGTGACCGATTCCAGGTTTTTTCTGAGATCAGCTGCATTGTCTGTCAAAGAGGGAATGTCCAAAAAGAAAGCATTGGAAGCACTGACCATTGCCGGTGCCAGAATGATGGATATGGATCACCGAACCGGCACTTTAGAAGTGGGCAAGGACGCTGATATTGTTATCCTCTCCGGCGATCCGTTTAGCGTTTATACCCGGGTCGAACAAACCTGGGTAGAAGGAGTCAAAAGATTTGACCTGTCTGACCCGAAAGATAAGGCTTTTGCTACGGGAGGATACGGCGTATATCGCACTCAACTCCACGTACACCATCATGCCGATGACCATGATCATTGATTTTTCTTGTTTTGGATATTTTACTAATAAATAAAAGACGCTTTTTTATAAAAAAAAAGAGCAAATAACACAAATACCACACATCTATGCACAAAAAAATATATTTCATCTCATGGATTGCTTTTCTCTTTTCTACAATGACAATGCAAGCTCAAATTGCCATCATTGCGGAACGAATACATACCGTAACAGATGGTACCATCGAGAATGGTGTAATACTCATCGAAGGTCAAAAAATCCAGACGGTCGGTACAGCCGACAGAGTGGACATACCAGCCAATTATACAAGGTATGAGGCTGCAGTTGTGACACCCGGCCTGATAGATGGTCACTCCGTAGTGGGGTTGTCAGGACATCTCAACATACCTACCGACCAGGATCAGTTAGAAAAATCTTCACCCATCCAACCCGAACTGAGAGCCATAGATGCATATAATGCCAGTGAGGAGTTGGTCTCATTCCTGCGTTCACAGGGGATCACTACCCTGCATACAGGTCATGGCCCCGGAGCTCTGATTAGCGGTCAAACTATGGTGGCAAAAACCACACACGGCACTATAGTGGAAGTGACCCTCATCCCTGAAAGTATGTTGGCTATAACCCTGGGAAGTGGGGTTTCAAGGAATTTCCGAAGCCCGGGAACCAGAGCAAAAGGAGTAGCCATGCTTAGGGAGGAATTGATAAAAGCACAATCGTATAATAAAAAAATGGCCAATGAAGATGAAAGCAAAAGACCGGATAAAAATCTAAAAATGGAAGCTCTTTCTAACCTTCTTCAAGGAAAAACCAAAGCTCTCATCCACGCCAATACAGCTGTCGACATCCAATCTGCTTTCCGTTTAGCTGATGAATTTGGATTTAAGCTGGTCATAGACGGAGGTGCAGAGATATATGATTTTATAGATAAAATCAAAGCACAGGGTGCAGAAGTTATCCTCCACCCAACCATGGCCAGAGCGAACGGGGATATGAAAAACATGAATATGGAAACCGGTTCACTTCTGGCAAAATCCGGAATACCCTTTAGTTTACAAAGCGGGTATGAAGGATATGTTCCCAAAACCCGAGTAGTCCGGTTTGAAGCGGCTATGGCTGCCGCCTATGGAATGTCATTTGATGATGCCCTTAAAACCATTACCATAAACCCGGCAAAAATACTTGGACTTGACGACAGACTAGGAAGCATTACTCCAGGCAAAGATGCCGACCTTGTACTATATGATGGAGACCCATTTGAATACCTCACCCATGTATGTAAGGTTTTTATCAATGGTGAGTTGGTAGAGAGTCTCTGTGATGACTAACGAAATGAACGAGTAAATAGAACGGTATAATCACGGAAACACAAATTCGGTGTAATGGATGATATAATTGATGCGGGTACGATAAAAAAATGTGCCATCATTGGAAGCGGTACTTTAGGAGCCAGGATTGGTTTACAGGCCGCATTATCCGGATACCACGTGACTTTGTACGATCATGATGAAAAGGCTTTTACCCTTGCGGATAAAGACTATGAGAGAATTCGCCATATGCTCGTCAGGCAGGGACAGATAACGCATGTGGATTTTACTGAAAAGGTTGCTTCCATGAAAAGAACAACCCGTTTACAGGAAGCTTGTGAAGGAGCAGACTTTGTAAGTGAAAGCGTTTATGAAGATGTGGCCATAAAGAAAAAAGTATGGGGAGATATGGCCGGCCTGCTTCCTGACCACTGTGTACTTACGACCAATACTTCCTATCTCCTACCCTCTCAGTTTGCCGCAGAAAGCGGAGCACCAGAGAGGTTTTGTGCTTTCCATTTTCACGATGTATTTACAGCGAGAGTGGTAGACATCATGCCCCATCAGGGTACTGATTCCAAGATTGTAGATGCGCTTAGGATTTTAGGCAAAAAACTGAACCAAATCCCCATTGTGATTCACAAAGAAACCAATGGATATATATTTAACAAGCTTTTTGGCAATGTACTTCTGCAGTCGGGAATGATGTTGGCTGACGGTATTGGTTCCATAGAAGATATTGATCGCTCATGGATGGGAAATTTTGGAATGAAGATAGGACCATTTGGAATGATGGATGAAGTAGGCCTGGATACACTCTTAAAGGTATTGCAAAACTGGAAAATTCCTGGGAAAGAAGGGTTTGTGCAATTGTTGGAGCAAAAAATCAATGAGGGTAAACTGGGTATAAAATCAGGTGAAGGGTTTTATACCTATCCTGTGCCTGGCTACAAATCAAAAGATTTTTTATAAAAGTAGAAAAATTAAACTCTGAGTTAAATTATTTTTACCTTTTGATCGTTGGAGTGGTAAATCTATACACTTTACCTAAAAATGATTAATTTCGTCAGGTGTGGATGAAATATCAATTGACAGGTAGGAGTACATTTTACATAATAAAATCAGGCAACAATGGCTGAATACATGAGCATGGAGCATCTGAAGTTTTGTCTTTTTGATGTTCATAAAATCAGGGATATTCTCAAAGAAAAACATTACAGCGATTACGATGAAGAAGCCGCTGAGCTCTTATTGGATGGTGTAAAAGATTGGGCAGACCAGGAAGCATTTCCCTACTTCAGGGAAATGGATGAAAAACCGGTACAATTTATCGACGGCAAAGTGCTGGTACACCCTCAAATCGCAAAGATCATGGAAGATGCGGGGAAAAATGGATGGATAGGCTCTGTTTTTGATTATGATCAAGGCGGCTTACAAATGCCGCATATGTTATTGACCTCCATGTATCATATCATAGAAGCGGCCAATAATCACATGAATGGTTATGTGGGTCTCACATCAGGGGCTGCAGACCTGATCAGAACCTTTGGCTCCAGGGAGTTATTTGATACTTATGCACCCCAGATGATGGCAGGAAAATGGGCAGGCACCATGTGCCTTACCGAACCTCAGGCAGGAAGTTCCTTGTCGGATATTACCACCACGGCTTATCCACAGCCCGATGGTTCCTTTAAGATAAAGGGGCAAAAGATTTTTATATCGGGTGGTGATCACCAATATTGCGAAAACTTTATTCACCTCACACTGGTGAGAATAGAAGGTGCACCGGCAGGGACAAAGGGAATTTCACTTATGGTGATTCCTAAGATGAGAATAAAAGATAATGGAGAGTTGGTATCGAATGACGTCCTTACTGCCGGCGATTTTCAGAAATTGGGTCAGCGAGGGTATGCCACTACGCATTTGGTTTTTGGAGAAAACGATAAGTGCATTGGATGGTTGGTAGGTGAAGAAAATATGGGATTAAAATATATGTTTCATATGATGAACGGTGCCCGCATCGATGTGGGACTAACGGCAGCTTCCACTGCTTCTGCTGCCTATTACGCTTCCCTGCAATATGCCAAGGAAAGACCACAGGGTAGAAAACTTTCAAGTGATGGAAAGAAAGATCCAACCCGGGATCAAACACTCATCATCAATCACCCGGATGTCAGGCGAATGTTATTATTGCAAAAGGCCATAGTGGAGGGATCTATATCTCTGCTCATTGAATGCACACGCTATGCTGATATTGCCCATGTAGCCGAAGGACAAAGAAAGGAAGATGCTTATGATCTGTTGGAGTTTCTAACTCCTATAGCTAAGACCTACCCCAGTGAAAAAGGAATCGATGCTGTAAGTCAGGGACTTCAGATCCTCGGAGGTTATGGATATACCATGGATTTCCCATTGCAGCAGTATTACAGGGATATAAGGATCATGACATTATACGAAGGAACCACTGGAATACAATCTCTCGACCTGCTCGGAAGAAAGATGACCATTAAAAACGGGAGGTTGGTTCAGCTGGTGACCCAAAAAATACAGGAAACCATACGAGAGGCGATGACCTATGAGGAATTGAAGCCCTATGCTATCATTTTAGGTGAAAAGCTTAAGGACATTCAGGAGGTTATGGCTCATCTTATTCCATTTGCCATGAAAGGCAACCATGAACGCTTTTTGGCAGATGCCACTGTGTTTATGGAGTTGGTATCGACCGGAGTCATCGCTTATCAGTGGCTGGCTATGGCAGTGAAGGCCAAAGAGGCTTTGGTTACCGGACAGATGCGTTTTAAGGCTGAATTTTATGAAAGTAAGGTTCATACCATGAAGTTTTTCTTTAAATACGAAGTACCAAAAATGACTTCCTGTAAAGAAACCCTGCTCAACAATGAAGTACTCACCATTGTAAAACCGGATGTGGAAGTATTTGCATAAAACTAATTATCAATTATTTAAAAAATAAATTATCAAAATGGAAATAGAAAAAATATTGGCAGGTCTGCAAAATCAGGCAAGTAATGTAGATGCCATCGGAGCACGGATTAAATTTGTGTTGGGTGATGATGCCATCATGATCGACGGAACGGGCGATGGCAATGTAGTGAAGGTATCCAATGCGGACGAAGAAGCCGATTGCGTCATTTCAGCCAGCAAAGAAGATTTTATTAAACTGAAAACCGGTGAACTCAACCCTATGATGGCTGTAATGGGCGGCAAAGTAAAGATCAAAGGCGATATGGGTCTGGCCATGAAATTGCAGTCACTGCTTTAACCCGAAGTACATATTCGTATTGAATAATAAGAGGCACTTCCATCAATCTGAAAAGGGGTACTGTGTTTAAAAACATACAACTCTCCGAAAACCCAGATAAAATGAGCATGACGGTGTTATTGACACAAAAAAGTATGATTAAAAAAAACTCTGAAAGTGCTTAATGTCCATAGCCCCTTGACACATTAAAAATTGGATAAAAGAAAGAGCTCTGAAGGAGCGAAATACAATAAGCCCCACCCAAAGCTTTGGGAGGGGTTAAATGATGAATCACCCATTGTTTTGGCGGGATTTTTGCTCCCCAAGGCTTTGGGGACAAAAATCATGACAAAACTAAACCAATAGCAAGTCAATTTTAAACAGATAAAATCGAATACCGTTTTGAATAAACAATTCTGGTATTTTACCGCATTTCTTAAAAAGAAAGTCATAATGGAAATATCCTATATTTGATCAAAATATAGCGTTATATGGTGTTTTCAGCGAAGTGCATGATTCAGATGGTCAAATACTGTTTTGTTGTCCTGATTTCTCTACACATGTTTTCCTGCGGTAATGTTGAAAAAGGATGGGAAGAAATTGAAACTGCAGATGGGTCGAAACCCATGCTGCGGCATGAATGTGGATTTGTAGAGTGCAATGGTAAATTCTATTTGCTGGGTGGTCGTGGGTATCGTCCTGTCGACATATATGACCCGGTAAAAAACAAGTGGACACAAGGTAGCCAGCCACCCATTGAAATACATCATTTCCAGCCTGTCGTATTCCGGAATAAAATTGTGATTTTAGGTGCTATGACCGGTCAATACCCGAATGAGGTTCCATTGCCCAATGTAATTTCCTATGATCCGGCCACTGACAAGTGGTTTTCTATTGATAGCATACCCAAAGACCGGTTGAGGGGATCCGGAGGAACGGTAATTTACCAGGATAAAATATACTGGGTGGGAGGTCTGTCTGAAGGTCATACGGGAGGTCATACATCCTTCTTTGATGAATATGATCCCATATCGGGAAATTGGAGAGTATTACCCGATGCCCCCAGAGTCAGAGACCATTTTCAGGCAGTTGTTGGTCATCACAAGTTGTATGCAGCCGGTGGCAGGGTGACAAAGGCGCCATACGGAACCTTTACCCATGTGATTCCTGAAATAGATGTGTACAATTTCCAAACACAACAATGGAGCACATTGGAAGAAGTACTGCCTACGCCCCGTGGTGGATCATTCTCCCTGTTTCACGACAACAAACTTTACATAGGCGGGGGCGAGTCCCTTAAGAGTGATTTGGCATTTCCCATCACTGAGGTATACGATACACAGACTCAGTTATGGAGTACACTCCCTTCCATGAAAATTGGCCGCCACGGCACCGGTATGGTGTATTATACTGATTGCATTTACGTGAGTGCCGGCAATTCAAGCCGGGGTGGAGATCATGAATTAGATGACTTAATCCGGTTGTGCGAATCGGATGAAAACCATCAATAAATAAATAGAACCCTATCAATGAAGCAATTGATGTCCTGAACTTTGTCCCTGAAAACCTAACCTCTAAAAAATCAGGCAGTCATCCCATATCTCTGCCTCATGCCCACCAATGCAAAGATGGACAGCGATATACCCAATATAATCAAAGCCCAGGTACCCATTGTGGGGATGGGTGGAGGTACGCAATCTTCGCTTTCGCAGACTTCCATTGATGAAAAAACGAAACCTTGCACAGCTCCATCAGAAAACTCTCTTTGAATGGTTACTGTATAACTCGTACTCGAAGGCCTGTAAAATTCTAACTCAAATACACCGGGTGCTGTCTGTGTAAAAAGGGTGCCATCTGATATTGGAGCCCCATTTTCATCCTGGAAATTTGGATCACCGCTTGCCAGAGTAATCTCATCATCAAAATTCGCAAAATTTACAGTAAGTACTTCTCTAAACAGGGTAATATTTCCTGCCATATCCAGAATATTACCGGGATCATTGCAGTTACATGGATCTGTAACTTCTATACTGTCTACCGGAGAAAAAAGTACATTTTGAAAAGTAGACACGCATTCTTCAGGAAAATCCCTGTATTCATAAACGGTTATGTCCAGGTCTACTGTGTCACATTCCCCCGATTTGATCTGCACAATACAGGTATCTGAACCATAAAAATACTCCATTCCATTTTGGATTTCCTCAAAATCACTATCATATCTACACTTGATAAATGAACCTTCAGGGATATTTTGGATCATAGTTCCGGAATAAATATTACTACTTGTAGTGACAATAAATTGCAAGTACTGCATACCAGAAGCTGTAGAATCAATGCAAATTGCAGGGCCAATTGACAAGGAATCACCGCTACCAGGTTCACACTTGAAAACTTGAGCATTAATACCAGAAATACCAAATAAAACACAACAAAGTAAAGTTAGGATCAGGTTTTTCATCAGGTTAAATTTTGTGTTTTGAAAGAACCAAACAAAATAAAAATTTATATATCTACAATAATACAAAAATTATTAAGAACCGGATAAAATATAATAGAAAATGATCAATCATCACATGTTCATAAGTAAATTGATCAGGACTTAAAAAAACAAAGTATTGCTTTAATAGGAAATTTAGGTTGTACCTTTATTGTAAAACAAAGCTGATCTTTTCATAAAAATGATACCGAATATGGTGATTAATAATGTTAGCAAAATTAAACCCCAGGTCTGTAAAGTAGGTATATTCTCCGGTTGTTCCAACCGTAGGACATGGGATGCGCAAGATTCTTCATATCCTCTTCCAGTGTTCCAATCTATGGATAAGTTTAAAGGTGCGCAACCCGGAGAGGGAATGTTTAACTGAAAAGATACATCAGTAATACCAAAGTTGATATGTGGCGGTGTGCAACCTTCACAATAAAAAACGTTATCAATCATAACAAAATCATTTATATCCCCTATATCTGCAGGCAAATCGGTAATGAGAACGTTTGAAGATATATTGGTGGTGGTTACCATAAAACTAAAATAGTCATCACTGGAGTTATCAGGTGTACCATTATCCATACATACAATATCAGTTATTACTATTGATTCTGATGAAAAACCCATTAAATTACACTCAAATGTTTGAGATATAACATATGGAGTGGATATCATCAATGTAAAAAGCAACGATAGTAATTTTTTCATTTTAACATTTTTAAAAAAGATTATGTGATGCTGACATTTAAAAGTAAATATATGTAATGATTTCTAAATTTTTCTTCTATCAAACATTAATTTTTCATCATTTTAAAATGATGCATCATGTGATCATCCTCTTTTCCTTACAAACCAAATTGAAAACTCACTTTACAAACCCATTGCTTTTTCTAACAGTCATATATAAAAATCAAACCGGCATTATTCATGACGAATCCCTCATGAAAAATGCCGGTTAAATTATTTTCATTTTCAAGGCTCATTGATCCCATGTCCTTAAGTAAAACTAAATTTTCATTATGGTTACGGCAGTTTCAGAATTTTGTGAAAAAACAGAAGTTTTCTATACACCATATAACCAGGAGCAGGTAGATATACCTACTGTAATCCCCATATACCATTAATTTCAATATATGGAACACAACCATCGAATCTACCCGGAACAGGATCGTATAATAAAACCTCTTGGCATACCACTTCACTTGTAAAATACGCCATGACCGTTAGACCTTTCAAAAATGGATAAATATGTTTTCCTCTTTGCACTTTTGCTTCTTCGGATAATATTGCAAAGATTTCATTCTGCCTTTCCCAGTCGATATCTACAAATCCTTTTTTGTATTTTCTGATACATAGTTCGTCGATATACGCCAAACCACTCCTGAATATCTGCTGGTCTGATGCTTCGTAATTGCTGTACAATATTTCATCTATCCTCCTTTCAACCATCATATCTTTTGCACCTGGGGTCTCCGTACGGGGAATGATGCATTCAGCGGTTTCTGCTACCAGTTTTGCTTCTTTTTGTGAAAAAAACCTGGGTGTCCAATCGGTACTCTCGTCCCATTTACAGGACTTAAAAGCAGAAATTACCGCTCCGGAAAAAACCATACCTCCCAATACCCAGCCACTATGTTTTAAATACGTTCGTCTTTTCATATCTCCTTATTTTTCAGCAAACTTACAGCACGATCTGCGGCCCTGACCGTCAGTGCCATGTAGGTAAGAGATGGGTTTTGGCATGCTGATGATGTCATGCACGATCCATCGGTCACAAATACATTTTTCACTGAATGGATTTGATTCCAGGCATTCAACACAGAAGTGGATGGGTCTCTTCCCATCCTGGCTGTTCCCATTTCATGGATGCCACTTCCAGGATTAGACAACTGGTCAAATGTGTGAATGGAGTGAAATCCGCTTTGCTGCAACATTTCAGCTGCATCAGTTTGCATATCCTGGCGCATTGCCAATTCATTCTCATTCCATTTTGCATCTATGGCAACCAGAGGTAATCCAAACTGGTCTTTCTTTGTCTGATGCAGATACATCCGGTTATCGCGATATGGAAGACACTCTCCAAACGCGATGAGTCCCAGTTTCCATTTCCCGGGATTGAGGCTTGCCTCTTTAAATTTTGCTCCGAATTCAGCTTCCCGGATTGCCCTGAACCACCCCTCCCTGCTTCCATTTCCCTGATAGGCAAAACCCCTTACATATCTGTCTCTTTTTGTTGCAGCATTTATATTCTGGAATCTGGGAATATAGATACCATTCGGCCGTCTGCCTTTGTAATACATATCCTGAAACAAGTCAGACGATCCACTCGCACCGGCATAACAATGGTGATCCATCAGATTACAACCGAGTTCGTCACTATCATTGCCCATTCCATTGGGAAAACGTGAACTCACGGATTGCAGCAATATCTGCGTACTCGCCAATGTCGACGCACATAAAAAAACGATCCGGGCAGTAAACTGTACTACTTCATTGGTTTCCGCATCGATCACTTCTACTCCTGTTGCACGTTGGGTGTTATCATCAAATAAAATTTTTGTAACAACAGAATGAGGTCTTAAGTCCATATTTCCCGTTTCAAAAGCAGCCGGTAAAGTGGAAGAATTACTACTGAAATAAGCACCATACGGACAGCCCCGTATGCATCTGTTGCGGTACTGGCATGACCCTCTCCCCTGATAATCGCGGGTAAGATTTGCTACTCTCCCAATGGTCACCATTCTGTCCTTGTACTTATCCCTGATGCGGTCTGCAAAATGTTGCTCTATGCAAAAATATTCCATTGGGGGCAAAAATTCTCCATCCGGTAAATGGGCCAGGCTTTCTCTCTGCCCACTTACACCAATAAATTTTTCTACATAGTCGTACCACGGTGCAATATCTTTATAACGGATAGGCCAATCTACCCCGATTCCCTCTTTGGCATTGGCTTCAAAATCAAGGTCGCTCCACCGATAAACCTGCCGTCCCCACATCAAGGACCTCCCACCGACATGGTTGCCTCTGATCCAGTCAAATGCCCGTTCTTCATGATAGGGAAATTCTTTGTCTTTCACCCACAAATGAAGAGTTGGGTGATTGATATAGCCCGCTCTTTTTTGCACCGGATATGCCGCAAGTTCCCCAAGGGACAACTGACCATTGTTGGGAAAGTCCCAATCGTCCATATTGGCAGTAGGATACTCACCATGCTTTATATCTCTTCCCCTATCCAATACCAGGGTTTTCAGTCCTTTTTCACATAACTCTTTGGCGGCCCACCCTCCTGTAATTCCCGTACCGATAACAATGGCATCATACTTTTCCATACCATGAATTTACATTAAAAAGCAATTCTTCCGGGCTTTCGATGCGTAAAACTTTATATGATTTTAGTTTTAAAATAATAAGCTATTGTTCCAATTACCTGAAAACAAAGTATCTGTTCAGTAAAAAATTAAAAGAGACCCCTACAAAAACAGCCACAATAACCCGGCTGGCCACAAAAGACAGGTCAAAATTTTCTTTAAAGAAATATACACCTGTGGTATTGGCAAACAAACTAAAGCCATTGGTCAAAATAAACTTCAATGCCTGGCGGGAAATTTTACCCTGTCTGTTTATGAATGCCCAGTTGCGCCCGAGCGTAAAACTGGTACAAGCTCCGGATAAGGCACCCAGAATGGTGCTGGTGACATAATAGATATCAAAAACCTGATACAGCCCTATAGAAACAAAAAAATCAGTAGTGGTGGCAGTGAGACTTACAATCTGTGCTCTTAAAAATGAAGTCCGCAATGACGGTCTTTTGTATCCATCTTTTTGTGCCGTTGGATTTTCTCTTATCATGTACCCCAATATATGATCTGAAGCACCACATTGGTATATAAACCGGCAAGCAAATCATCCAGCATGACTCCATGCGATGAAATCATCCTGTCCAACTTTTTAATACCCAATGGTTTTACAATATCAAAAAATCTAAAAAGTACAAACGCTCCTGCCAGATAGTAAATATTTCCAACCGGAAGAAAAACAATACTTACCCAGAAGCCCATGGCCTCATCTATAACGATCCGGGATGCGTCGTGACCCCATTCTTCTTTCAGTCTTTCACTTACATAGACCCCTATAATATAGGAACTTAATATCAGAAAAAGGTGAATCAGGTGATGATCCAGCGCATCAAATTGAAGCATGATCAAGATACAAGTTACAGCCAAACCACCCAGTGCTCCAAAAGTGCCGGGAGCCCACGGAATGTATCCCAGGCCAAAAAAGGTGGCCAACATTTTCTCCAGCTTCAGATTTTTTCTCCTTCCATTCATGCTATGATTTTATGTAGAAAGCAAGATACAAGCCTACCTTTATCAACATACTTCCATTCTGACACAAACCTATACACCATCAGGCAAAAAAATCAATTGCCCAACATCTCATTCATAGTCCAGACCCAGGTGGGTGATCAATTCTTCCCCTGCTAAATGCCTCAAGGTATTTTCCAGTTTATGCAATTGTTTGAATATATCGTGAATGGGATGGAGTCCAGGCAGAGTTTGTGGTGATTTGAGGTAAAATGATAGCCATTCCTGAATTCCACTCATCCCTGAGCGTTTTGCCAGATCGAGAAACAGAGCTAAATCCAGAACCAAAGGTGCTGCCAATATTGAATCCCTGCATAAAAAGTCTACCTTAATTTGCATGGGATAGTTTAACCAACCCCGGATATCTATATTGTCCCAACCTTCTTTATTGTCACCACGGGGCGGATAGTAATTGATTCTTACCTTGTGATACAGATTTCCGTATAAGTCCGGATATAATTCGGGTTCCAGGATATCTTCCAATACTCCCAGTTTGGAAACTTCCTTGGTTTTAAAATTGTCAGGGTCGTCCAACACTTCACCATCCCTGTTTCCAAGTATATTGGTAGAAAACCAGCCCTCAATGCCAATAGCTCTCGCTTTCAAGCCTGGAGCCAATATGGTCTTCATCAGAGTTTGCCCGGTTTTAAAATCTTTTCCGGCAATGGGTGCTCCCGTTATTTTGGACAATTCAACCATAGCCGGTACATCGCATGATAAATTAGGCGCTCCATTAGCATAGGGAATTCCCATTTTTATCGCTGCATAGGCATAAATCATACTGGGTGGAATATCGGGGTGGTTTTCTTTTAGTCCCTTTTCAAAAGAAGCTATGGATTGATGTACTTCACTCTCCTTAATATAAATTTCTGTAGATCCGCACCAAACCATCACTACCCTATCGCAATTATTTTCTTCTTTAAACTGGTTGATGTCATCCATGAGAGCTTTTGCAAGATCCATTTTGGTTTTACCCTTTTTGAAGTATACACCATTTAACCTCTTGACGTAATTAGGGTCAAAAACAGCCTTCATCGGTTTAATTTTTTCCAGTTGAGGCTTTAGTTTTTTCAAAAGATTTTCTTCCAAAACTTTAGCATGCACAGCCGACTCGTATACACTGTCTTCGTATATGTCCCATCCACCAAATACGATATTCTTCAAAGGATGTATGGGTACTACCTCATGAATAAACGGATTTCTTTTTTCTGTGCGTTTACCCAGTCTGATCCGTCCCATTTGAGTGAGAGACCCAATAGGGAGTCCCAATTTTTTATTTACAGCATGGACTCCGGCTATAGTAGTGGTAGCTACGGCTCCCAGGCCAGGAAGTAATATCCCCAGTTTTCCAAAAGGTTTTGAAATATTATTTTTTGCAGTCATTGTATTTTATTTGATAAAAAAATGATTAGAGTTTTTTTTAATAAAGTGATAGATATGTATCAGAATTACCTTTTAAAAGAAAAAGTTTGAAAAAAGAACCCAATGTAGTGGGATTTCATAGTAAACAAAAGCCAATTAAAACAATAATTAAAAAAATATTCAGGTTTGTGCATATTTCAGATATTTAGTATACCAATTAGCCAATTTAAGTGGGTACAACCACTTTTCGTAAATAAATATGGCTAGAACGGCACATGACAATCCGATCAAAACATCAACAAAATAATGGTGAAAAGTATATACTGCCGCAAACCATATCCCAATCATATCGATAAAAATCAAGAGAGAAACCCATTTTAGTTTTTTAGTATAGGCATAATATAATGCAACGACGGGATAGGCAGAATGCAGGGAAGGAATTGCAGCAAAAATATTTGAGTTTTTAGTGTACATATCTGTAAAAAGCGGTATGCCCAGCCACATATCAAATTTGGCAAGAAGGGCAGGGTCTCCTGGAAGATCCATTAATAAAGCAGTGCCATATTGATCAAAATACCATGGAGGTGCTGCCGGATAACTGTAATATAAAGTAAAACCCAATAAATTAGTAAAAAGATACGCTCCACTATATCTGAGCAAATGTTTTTTATCTTTTAGGAAAAAATAAAAGGCCAATGCCATGGGTACAGGTACCCAGGTAAGGTAGAATATTCCTGACAATACATCTAAAAATGTCTTTGATTTTAATCTGAAATATTCATTGGGAGTAAAAATCTGTCCGTCTATCTGAATTCCAAAAAGTGCTTTTTCAATAAGATATGGTTGTTCAATATGTACCTCACTGACCATATAGTTAGGAAAAACTCTCAAAGAATCGTATAAAATCCAAAAGAGGGCAAAAAAAACAAAGCAATACACAAACATCCTGGTCTGATAATGCAATGTGAAAAGCACAGTAACCAATAAAAGGAAATACAAATGATCTATTCTAAACCCTACAATAAAAAGAGTCCAGAAAAGATAAAACACCACAAAACTTAACAGCTTAGTGGTATGTTTTTTCTCAAGAGGGAAAAACTTTGACTTCAATTTGGTTATACCTGATTTGTAAAAAAATAAAAAATTATTGAACTTTCAACCTGTTTTTGGCATGAATGAGCCGCGAAATAGCTGTTATATTTGCCATAATCGCCATAACAAATATAGGAAATGAAAAAAAAGTGATATTCTCAATGATAGGGAAGGGCAACCAACTCACTGCAATCTTAAATTCTGAGCCAAGAATTTCTGACATGATGCCACACAATATACCACTGATACCAATAATTAAAATTCTTTCAGGTCGCTGCATAAAACCTACATCTGCCATTATTACTCCCAGACCTTCAGCTCTTGCTCTTGTATACGAAACCATGATGGAGCCGATCATTGCAATAAAAGCAAACAAGGAACTGAGGAAATAACCATGAGCAATTAAGTAATAACAAATACCCAAAAACATTATCATTTCGCTATACCTATCCACAACTGAATCAAATAGTGCTCCGTACTTTGATGCAAGATTCCCCACTCTTGCTAATCGACCATCTATCATATCCATAAGACCGGCAAACAATATCACAGCACCGGCGTAGCCAACCATATTGTGATCATTTCTGTGCCCGGTCTCCGCCCCATAAATTAAAATGGCAGCAGCAACTATGTTAATGACCAAACCAGTCAGAGTTATATGGTTAGGGGTAATTCCTACTTTTACACACCACTTTACAAATGGATCAATAAAAAAATATATAAGTGCTTGTCCGGAGCTTTTCCAATTCCATTTCAATTCCATCACTAGTAGTTCAGCGCCTGTAAAAATAGTCCATTTTCTAATTTACTTTTTAGTAACTACTAAGATATTAATGGAAACCTTACATCTTAGCTGAGTAGTTACACTTTAAAGAACAGCAATTAAAGACAAAACTATTTAAAATTCTCTAATCAAAGTGGTAAAGTTCTGTAATTTAAATAGATAATTTATCAATGTTCCTATTCCATGTTGTAAGTCAAACCAAAAATCGCCTAAAGCTGATCTTATGTTTGACTCGGCGTAGATCAGATTTATTTAAAAATGGATAATTTTAGAAACACTGTGTCTATTTTAAACTATAAGCATATAGACAAGCAGTTAATTTTCGATACCGCAAAATGTAGGCTCAGAAATTTAATAAAAATTTTATTGGCTTACTTTACGGGCATTTTCGAGTTTGAACATCAGTGAGTTGATATCGTCGGCGTTTAACCTGAGTATACCCGATAAAACGATAGGATCAGTTGAGTATTTTACCGCTTCAGAAGCCACTACTTCCATCACTGTTTCAGGACCAGCACCTCCACAAAAAAAGCACATGTTATAGGGGTAAGCAGAAAAGATAAATTCATGATGAGATTTATATCCTTCTACCGGAATGATATAGCCTTTTATGGTCACTTCCTTTCCTTCGAGTTCTTTAATAGCATCACTGAAAACGGGTTTGTCTATTTTAAACCCAAGAAATTCATCGTATTCTTTTTTATAGGTAATTTTGGCCAGTGTTTTCCACATATTTTGATCTCCACCATTTTGAGCATCGGCGATTGTCCCTGTTAACATAACACCCACCAAAACGACCAGCCAGGTATGTATGATTATTTTCATTGCTATTTTCATTTAGTTGTTGTTATTGTATATTAAAATCATTGTTTGTTCAAAAAAGTATAAAATTAATATAAATACAATAACTGTAGCGATGAGTTCACAAATCAATTCATATAATATCATTTACTGTAGTTAATGTTCTTAACATATGATAATCGAAGGTCAGAAAGTCTGAAGGTCTGAAGGTCTGAAGGTCTGAAGGTCAGAAAGTCTGAAAGTCTGAAGGTCTGAAGGTCTGAAGGTCGGAAAGTCGAAGGTCGGAAAGTCGAAGGTCTGAAAATTGAAAATTGAAAATTGGAAATTGGAAATTGACCAAAAAACTAAAACCAAAACTAAAACTAAAACACCAATATTAAAACCAACTACGAGCTACAAGCTACCAACTACGAAGCTACCAACTACGAGCTACCAGCTACGAGCTAATATGAGGTTGAGGTTTTTGCCTTCGGCAAGCTAAGGATCATGAAATGAGGAGGTGAGGAGGTCATTTGCTTCGCGTCATTTGGCTTCTCTGTCATTGGCTTCGCTGTCATTGGCGCTAAGCGCGTAATTTTTTTATGAGGGTACAGTTTGACTACAACTACGAGCTACCAGCTACCAGCTACGAGCTAATATGAGGTTAAGGTATTTAAAGCGACCGTAATGATCACGAATTCCCGGACAATGTGTGGTGGATATCAGTTCTGTAGGCACCCATAGCAGGTATAAGAGCTGCAACGATACCTATTCCAAGGGATAATAACAACAAACTCCATTCTTCCCTGAGCCACATCCAACCTGTAAACGCATATCTAAAATCTGCTTTTAAATAATAGGCCAGTATTTCCATAGAAACATGACTCAAAATGATGCCCACCAAGTACCCAAAAGCAGCCAGAATCAGACCTTCCATTACTATGAGCATAAACAATGTAAACCTGCCTGCACCCATCACGCGTATCAATGCCAGTTCATATTTGCGTTCCTGCAAACTTTTAAGTAAAAAGATAAATATACTGATAGCCGATACGATTGCGATTAATATGGCCAAACTGCGGAGGGCACTGGTACCTGTACCCATCATGGCATACAGTCTGTTTATCTCATACGCCGGATTGGCCGCTTGCAAATCTGTATTTTCGTTAATATTTCTGGGCATATTTAGCGCCTGAAAATTTGTCTTGTTCTTGAATCTAACTAAAATTGATGTGATGGCCTTATCTTCATATGATAACAATACATCCCTTTGATTGGTATCTTTGTAATGCAAATGATCATGATCGTGGGCATCATGATCATGTAAATCTTCCTCGTGGGCACTGCTTTCATCATCATCTTCTTCTTCTTTGGAATTCATTTCATTTTCATGATCATGGGATAGCCAGATACTGCTGCTGGCAGTAAGTATCAACTGATCCACCACACTTCCAGAAGGTTCTAAAATTCCCACCACTTTAAATTGGACATGATCGTGCAACATATCATCTTCATCCATAAATCCGTGTGCACTATAAAAAGTATCGCCTATTGTAAGTCCTGTACCATCAGCCACCATCCTGCCTAAACATACTTCCATTTCATCATTCCATATGTTACCTTCAGCAATAGTTGCATTGTACATTTCTAAAAATGAGTGATCCGTACCTACTATCCTGTAGCCCTTATAATTATCACCCAAAGACAATGGGACTGCCAATGATATGAGCGGGTGACCTTCTCTCAAAAAAGGCATGGCAGGCTTTATGCCAATATTTCCTGTTGGGGCATCTATATGGTACATGTTGCATAAAATCATTTGCAGTGGGCTACCTTTAGCACCAATGACCATGTCTATCCCAGCCAAATTAGCGTCAAACTGATCTTTGATCTGTGTATTGACCAACAATAAAAAGCTAATGAGGCCAATACCCAAAGCGAAAAGAATTACACTTAATATGAGATTCAGCGGTTTGGATACCACATTCTTATAGGCGAGTTTGAGTATGCTCATAATGAATTAGCTAAGATGATTTGATTAGAAATGATATCCTTCAACCGGGAGTCATGAGTCACCACAATTAGAGCGGCATTTACTTTGGCAGCCTGCTCTTTTAAAAGTTCTATTACCTGGGTGGTATGGTGATCATCCAGGGCTGATGTGGGTTCATCTGCCAATATCACAGAAGGGCTGTTGATCATGGCTCTTGCAATAGATAGCCTTTGTTTTTCGCCCTGACTCAACCGACTTGTCATGGTATAGGCCTTGTTTCCAATTCCCAAACTTTCAAGTATGGTCAAACTATTTTTTTGATTGACAGGTAGCCCTGCCAGGCTACGTGCGAGTGAAAGATTATCCAAAGCGTGCAAAGACTGTACAAAATGCGGTTGTTGAAAAACAATGCCTATATTTTTTCCTCTGAATCGATCGAGTACACTCCCGGTCATCTGATGCAGGTTTTGATTATTGACTGTGATCCTGCCTTCTTTTACTGGCATTAATCCGCCTATCAAATGGAGTAAAGTAGTTTTACCAACTCCGGAACGACCCAATAAAAGCAAAATATCCTTAGGGTCGCAATAAATGTCAGGAAAGTGAAATGACTCTCCCTTATCGTATGAATACTTTAATCCTTCGGTTGCTATCATAGTTGTATGGTCTACAAAAGAGCGGCACCAAATACACCGGCGCTGTCTCCTAATTTGGGTTTTAATATCTTTGTATACATTCTATGATTAAATACATGTTTTTCGAGTTCTTGTTTTCCCAAAGTGTATAATTCGTCAATATTTCCTACACCCCCTCCAATTACTATGACATCCGGATCCAAAATATTGATCACATAAGACAAAGACTGGCCAAAAAATGATACCAATCGCATAATGGTTTCTTCGGCGATCGCATCAATACCCAATCTATATGCTGCGACTATATCTTTCAGCACTTTCTTTTCTCCGGACCGGCTGTAGTAGTACCTTTCTAAAGCAGGACCGCCTATGACGGTTTCCACACATCCGTACTTACCACAATAACACTTTCCTCCACTATGATCCAGAAAATTATGTCCCCATTCTCCCCCAATCCCCTGAAGGCCATTAATGGGTTTACCATTTACAACTATGCCACCGCCTACTCCTGTACCCATAATGACTCCAAATACGACTTTTGCCTGTGGCATTACCTCTTTTACTATTCCAAAATTGGTTTCTGCTACTGCAAAACAGTTGGCGTCATTGCTCATTCTCACTTCAATACCCAACATTCTTTCAAGATCTCGATGCATAGGCATACCATTGAGAGCAGTGGAATTGCAGTTTTTTAAGGTTCCCAACTCAGGATCCATAGTCCCCGGAGTTCCAATACCTAATTTTTCAGGCCTGATACCTGTCCTTTCTGTAAGCAGGTCGATTACTTTTTTAATATTGCCCAAGATGGTTTCGTAACCCTTAGAGGATTCGGTCGGTATCCTTAGGCGATCGATAATTTTGAGTTCTTTCCCTTCTTCAAGGATGACACCTTCAATTTTGGTGCCTCCCAGGTCTATTCCCCAGTTGTAATGCATGGTTTTTTAGATTAAGGAACCAAGATAGAAAAAAGGAAAATTTTTAATGTAATTCAAAGTAAGAATTGTAATTTTGAAAACATAAACAACACTTTGATCCAGAATTAAATAGTTGTGGTCAAGTTGAAAAAGTTAATATCTAAAACAATAATTACATGGTAAAACTTAATTATTTGATTTATCTACTTTTTGCATCTCTACTTCAATCTAGCTATATTATTGCTCAGGAATATGTTGTGGGAGGTGATTTTGATTATGCTCCTTATTCATTTATTGATAAAACTGGTGAACCCAGTGGGCTGGATATTGATGTTTTAAAAGCCATTTCTGAATCGCATGATGTATCATTTAGCTTTCAACTAAGCAGGTGGGATAGTGCATTAGCGTATATTCAATCAGGAAAAATTGATATTATTGCTGGTATCATTTTTTCAGAAGAAAGAGAAAAATTTCTTGATTTTACAATTCCTATTCATACAGAATATTATTCAATATTTTTTCGTAAAGATTTGCCTTTTAAAGATTTATCCAGCTTAAATGATTACAAACCAGTGGTTTTAGATAAGGATATATCAATCGAAAAGTATCTTATTCCCAAGGGGCTCTTTAAAAATTATATTTTGTCAAAATCATTACCTGAAGCCTTTTCTACATTAGAAAAAGGATTGGCGGATTATGTATTAGCTCCCAATCTACTTGGCTTGAATGTGATTGAAAATAATAAATATCAAAATATTGAAATAAAAGGGCCATCAATCATTCCCAGTATTTATTGCATCGCGGTAAAAAAAGGGAATACCCAATTATTGAACATATTGAATAATGGAATCTCGGAGTTGCGGAGAAATGAAAAACTAACAGCAATCCAAAGAAAATGGAAGGTTTATTAATAAGTTAAAATTAAAAAATATAAGACTTTTCCTATATAGCTAAACTTTTGCTTTAAAGAGTGTGAAAGCTAGTAAGGCAAAACCAATTAAAAAAGATTTTTCTGACATAATCGACGAAAAACCAGAAGCATGAAAATCGTTTATAAAATTTAGAACCAAAGAACCTCTGAAAAAAGTTGATACAAAATTTGACACACTTATACTAATTAGTTATTAGATTGCAGCCCTGATTTCGGTTTTTGTCATTAAAAATAATAGTACAAGATCAATCTGGAGCGGTAAAGATGTTGACAAAAAAAATTAAAGTGTGTAAGATAAATAATTTTGAGAAAGTATTTGACTGAACACATTAACCATACATTTGATATTTATGAAAAACATACAATTCTCCGTAAGAATAAACGCACCCGTGGATAGAGTTTATGAAATTATGCTGGGTCTAAACAATAAATCGACATATGAAGAATGGACTTCTTTGTTCAATCCAACATCCACTTATGAAGGGAATTGGAATAAAGGAAGCAAAATTCTTTTCATCGGAACGGATGAGAAAGGTGAAAAGGGAGGTATGGTTTCTGAGATAGCCGGCAACATTCCGAACCGATTTGTCTCAATTCATCATTATGGACTTTTACAGTCAAATATAGAAATCACCGAAGGACCAGAAGTTGAAAAGTGGGCAGGCGGATTTGAAAATTATACTTTCGAAGAAAGTAACGGAATTACTACAGTTACTGTAGATTTAGATACTACAGAAGATTTTTTAGACTACATGAATCAAACCTTTCCAAAAGCTCTTAATAAATTGAAAGAAATATGTGAAAAATAAAATGCTGTGAAAGTTGAACTACGGCTTATAATACACACCTCCTATACATTTGTCAATACATATTTTAAAAAATGAAGAATCAACTTTTTAGGGTATAGTGTTTCAACATGTGTAAATAATTCATCGCTAAGCGCTGCTTAATTCAATAGTTATATTTTTTCTCAATCGATCTCTATTGCGTTGAAAATCAATATTATTACACTTTTAAAAGATGCTTTAAAAGGAGAGGACAGAGACTTTACTACAGGTAGTATAAAGAAGGCGCTCTTTTTATTGGCCATTCCTATGATACTGGAAATGGTCATGGAGTCGCTTTTTGCAATAGTAGACATATTTTTTGTTTCGAGGATCAGTACTCATGCTGTAGCCACGATAGGGATTACCGAATCCATTCTTATGATCATCGAGTCCATAGCCATAGGTATTGCCATATCTGGTACTGCACTGATTTCCAGACGCATCGGTGAAAAAAATATTGAGCAGGCCCGAAAGGTAGTTTTTAATGTCATTGCAGTTGGCGTAGTATTTTCTGTTGTGATTGGTGCATTTTGCTTTATATATGCTGCTGACATACTCCTTTGGATGGGAAGTGATCCGGATCTTGTAGAAGAGGGTAAAGGGTATACTTCCATAATCCTGGGATTTAATTTTTTTCTGGTGATGCTTTTTGTCATCAATGGTATTTTCAGAGGTGCTGGAAATGCAGCCATTGCTATGAAGAGTCTGTGGCTTGCCAATGGGATCAATATTGTGTTGGATCCATTGCTCATTTTTGGTTTGGGACCGGTACCTGGTCTTGGGTTAGAGGGGGCCGCTATTGCTACTTGCATCGGCAGGGGTTCAGGTGTAGTTTATCAATTGTATCATCTTTTGGATGGAAAATCGGTGATCAGTATTACAAGAAAAAATCTTGTATTATCCTACAACATTATAAGGCGATTGATTTCTTTATCTGCCGGTGGTGCAGGTCAATTCCTGGTTTCCACAGCTAGCTGGATTTTTCTTATACGTATTATTAATTACTTCGGTAGTGAGGCTGTAGCAGGATATACCATTGCCATCAGGATCATTATTTTTTCTATCCTTCCATCCTGGGGATTATCTAATGCTGTTGCCACCCTTACAGGTCAAAATCTGGGAGCCGGAAGACCCGACAGGGCTGAAAACACTGTGTGGATCGCGGGGAAGTATAATATGATTTTTCTGATATTGCTGGGTATCATTTTCATTATTTTTGCCAACCACTTCATAGGTGTTTTCACAGATGCACCCGATGTATTGGGTTACGGTACGAATGCCTTGAGAATTCTATGTACGGGTTATATTTTTTATGCATACCAGATGGTGATCGGGCAGGCTTTTAATGGTGCCGGAGATACCAGAACACCTGTTTTACTCAATATCATTGCACTTTGGCTAGTACAGATACCTATGGCATATTTCCTTTCGATTACACTTGCTTTAGGGCCTAATGGGGTGTATGCATCTATCGCATTCAGTAGTTTCATCCTTGCCGGATTGGGAGTATATGTTTTCAAAATGGGAAAATGGAAAAAGAAGGTGGTCTGATATAGTTCATAATTATACTATATTGCTCCATGAGGCTGAAAACATAACTTTCAATCCAAAAAAATGGTTTTAAATGATACTGGCTGCCATGAAAAAATGGTGTAAGAAATGTTTAAATGCATAAAAAAACCCGGCATTTGAAAGCCATTATAGCTGTTTGAGATGCCGGGATTCTTTGTTTAATATGAGTGTATCCTAATTGGATCCTTCTTGTAAGTCGATGTCAAGTGGTTTTCTTGGAAGTTTTTCATCCAACATAGCGGTATTCCAAACAAAAGCAGCAATAATGGTAGCCGCTTGTTTAAGATCATCTTCTATGAGGTGATCGTAGTTGTCCATATTGGAGTGATGGGTTCTGTTAAAATAAGCTATGGGATCCTGGATAAATTGAAATCCGGGAATTCCCACTCCATCAAAAGGTAAATGGTCAGTTCCTCCAGTATTAGCCAGTGTAATGGTACCCGTTTCCAAATCTTTAAACGGTTCAAACCAATTTCTGAAAATAGATCCTGCCTTTTCATTTCCCTGAAGATAGATGCCTCTGATCTTTCCGGTTCCGTTATCCAGGTTATAATATGCTGAAATGTTTTCCTGAGCTGGTTTGATGGCCTGAGGAGTCCACCCGCCTTCTCCAAAGGTAGCAAAATGTTTACCTACGTAATTTCTGGAACCATATAGTCCTTGCTCTTCTCCCGACCATAGAGCAATTCTCAAGGTTCTCCTGGGTTGCATTCCTGTTTCTCTGATTGTTTCCATCAAAATTCTGGCGGCTTCCATCATCACAGCACTTCCCGCCCCATTATCAGTAGCTCCGGTGCCTGTATGCCATGAGTCGATATGAGCGCCAAACATCACCACCTCATTTTTCAGATCTGTACCAGGAATTTCACCTATAAGATTGTATTGCATCTGATTATCCGTATAATAGGAGGCTTTCATTTCAATGTGAAGTTCAACTGGAAATCCCTTATCTATCATGCGCATGATTCTGTTGTAATGTTCTACCGAAAGAGTAGCCTGGGGTAAAATATTTTTATCCATATCCTGGCTTCTGCCCTCACCAGCACGAGCGCCTGACACAAATACAGTGCCCAGATCACCTTTATAACTTCGATCTAATATTGCGATGGGTTGTTCTTCTTCGAAAAATTTCCACATAGCTGTATTAAATTCGAAACTTCCAAAACCTCCGGATCGTCTGGGTCTTGGTGTGGGCACAGGAGCATTTGCCATTTTTAACAGTTGTTCGCTGTCATATCTTGCAGCTGGAGGATCAAACCACTCACTGGTTTCCCTTATATTGTCTACCATGACAAATTTTCCAGCTAATTTACCTTTGTATTTTTCAAAATCTTCTTCAGTTTTAGCATCAAAAAATATCACTTCTCCCTTGCCACTGACAGAGGGTGACCATGCTTTTGGATAAGCAATTAAGGGAAAGTAATTAGGCGCTATGGCATGCATATGAAACATTTCCAACTGCCAGCCCCTTCCAAATGGACCCCATTCATCCAGATGCACATTTTCAAGACCCATTTCCATCAGTTTATCCTTTGCCCATGTGGTGGCAGTAGTCAACATGGGAGAACCGGTAAGTCTTGGACCATATACATCGGTAAGCCAGGAAGCTATATCCATTACCTGGCTTTGATCGAGCCCGTGTTTACGTATTGCTTCAGTGACTTTACCTTCGCCAGTGTCCTGAGCCTGTATCGTTGAAAAAATAAATAAGCAAGCAAAAAATAAGAAAAACCATCTTTTCATGAATTCTATTTTAGTTGTTGAATTATTAACCAACCCCGGAATACCGGGTTAGGTTTTTTTAGTATCTTAAAAACCAAGGTGCAAGATAAAGTATTTCTACCAAAGATTTAACTCTTGAAGATTAAGTATGATTATATATAACTCATTCCAGTTTGAAAAAAATCCTGTAACCTTGACATTAAAATATCACTCTATATTTTAGAATGATTTACAAACTTCATTCCCTGTTTTTTCACAATTACATATGATATTCTACCTCAATCCATGCGATTGGTTGTTAAAGTTGTTAATTTTGCCGCCTGTTACAGGACATTATCAGCATAATATGAATCATTTTACAAAATACAGAGAGACAAAATCACTCAATCTTCCAGAAATCGATCGGGAAATTTTGGAATTTTGGAAAGAAAAGGAAGTTTTCAATAAAAGCGTAGAAGAAAGACCCGCTGATAAAACCTTTGTTTTTTACGAAGGACCTCCCTCTGCCAACGGTAAACCCGGTATCCATCACGTAATGGCCAGAACGATAAAGGATATTTTTTGCCGATATCAGACGATGAAAGGGTTCAGGGTAGAAAGAAAAGGCGGATGGGATACCCACGGTCTTCCCATTGAACTAAGCGTCGAAAACGAATTGGGTATTACGAAAGAAGACATTGGCAATAAAATTTCTATAGAAGAATACAATGCCAAATGCAAGGAAACCGTGATGAGATATAAAGATTTATGGGATGATCTTACCCGTAAAATGGGTTATTGGGTAGACCTCGACCATCCATATATCACATTTAAAAATGAATATATTGAGTCAGTTTGGTGGTTACTCAAGCAATTGCATTCTAAAGATCTGCTCTATAAAGGGTATACTATACAACCCTATTCACCGGCTGCGGGAACCGGGCTGTCTTCTCATGAATTAAATCAACCTGGTACTTATAAGGATGTGAAAGATACCAGTGCAGTTGCCCAGTTTAAAATCATTAAAAATGATAAGTCAGCATTTTTATTTGAAGATGTTACGGAAGGTGATGTATTTTTCCTGGCCTGGACCACGACTCCCTGGACACTCCCTTCTAATACAGCTCTGGCAGTAGGAAAGAAAATTTCCTATCTGAGGATTCGAACTTTTAATCCATATACCCACTTGCCGGTAAATGTAATATTAGCCGAAGACCTGGTCAATAAGTGGTTTAAACCGGAATGGGAAGAGCAGGCATTTGATTCCTATCAAGCCGGTGATAAGATCATTCCCTATCGTATTACAGGAAAGTATAAGGGCTCCAAATTGGAGGGTATAAAATATGAACAATTGCTTCCTTACGTACAACCTGAAGATGGGGATGCATTCAGGGTATTATTGGGAGACTTTGTTTCCACTGAAGACGGTACTGGAATTGTACATATCGCACCTTCTTTTGGAGCAGACGATATGAGGGTAGCCAAAAAATACGGCATAGGCTCCTTAACCCTTGTAGATCAGCAGGGAAAATTTATCAATGAGGTCATAGATTTTGCAGGGAGGTATGTAAAAGACTACAAGGATGAAGGCGATGCTTATCGCAATGTAGATGTAGACATTTCCATAAAGCTTAAAGAAGAAAATAAAGCGTTCAACGTACAGAAATACAGCCATAATTACCCCCATTGCTGGCGAACTGACAAACCCATATTGTATTATCCCCTTGACAGCTGGTTTATAAAAGCCTCCGCCATGAAAGAGAGGATGATCGGTTTGAATAATACCATTAACTGGAAACCTACCCATACTGGAGAGAAGCGGTTTGGCAATTGGCTGGAAAATCTTCAGGACTGGAATCTATCCAGATCCAGGTACTGGGGAATACCCTTACCCATCTGGAGGACTGAGGATAAAACTGAAGAATGTTGCATAGGTTCACTTGAAGAACTGGAAACTGGTATATCCAGGGCCAATCAAATGCTCGGTTTGGATCAAAAACTTCCGGATGATCTCCATCGCCCCTTCATCGATGAGATCGTACTGGTATCTCCTTCCGGCCAACCCATGTACAGAGAAGCAGATTTGATTGATGTGTGGTTTGACAGTGGATCGATGCCATACGCACAGCATCATTACCCCTTTGAGAATAAAGAATGGATCGACCAGCGAAGTCATTTTCCGGCTGATTTTATTAGTGAAGGCGTAGACCAGACCAGGGGTTGGTTTTACACTCTACATGCCATTGCAGCAATGGTATTTGATTCTGTAGCGTATAAAAATGTCATATCTACAGGGCTGGTATTGGATAAAAACGGTGTGAAGATGTCCAAACGCCTCGGAAATGTGGTGGATCCTTTCACGACATTATCTAAATATGGAGCGGATGCAACCCGGTGGTACATGGTATCCAATGCACCTCCATGGGATAACTTAAAATTTGATCTGGAAGGTCTTGACGAAGTGAGGAAGAAGTATTTTGGTACATTATATAACACGTATTCATTTTTTGCACTGTATGCCAATATTGATTCATTTAACCACAGTGAAAAGTATATTCCTCTGGAAAACAGACCTGAAATAGACCGGTGGGTCATCTCTTTGTTGAATAGTTTGATCAAAGAGGTTGATTTTCACTATTCGGACTACGATCCTACTCCAGCAGCCAGGAAAATTTATACCTTCTTAGATGAGCATTTAAGCAATTGGTATGTAAGGTTATGCAGAAGACGTTTTTGGAAAGGTGATTACACTGAGGATAAAATAGCGGCCTATCAAACACTGTACGAATGCCTTATTAATGTATCAAAGCTAATGGCTCCTATAGCTCCTTTTTTTTCTGATTGGCTGTATAAGAATCTCAATGGAGTTACATCAAAAGAAGAAAGTATTTCTGTTCATCTGGTAGATTTTCCATCCTATGCTCAATTGTTTATCGACAGGGAATTGGAGGAGAGAATGGAGTATGCCCAAAAAATTTCTTCCCTCGTGCTCTCTCTCAGGAAGAAAGAAAGGATCAGAGTTAGGCAACCGTTAAAAAGAATTTTGCTCCCCGTTTTGGATTCTACATTTAAGGAACAAATTGACAAGGTAAAAGAACTCATACTTGCTGAAGTCAATGTTAAAGACATCGAATATATCACCGACACATCGGGAATCATTAAGAAAAAAGCAAAACCCAATTTTAAAACCCTGGGTAAAAAGCTTGGAAAACATATGAAGGAGGCCTCACAAATCATTCTGGCCTTCGATCAAAAAACCATTGCTTCTATTGAAAGTCATGGTTTTTATGACCTGGAGACAGGAGGAGAGATTACAAGAATTACCATAGAGGATATTGAGATTATTTCAGAAGATATTCCAGGCTGGCAAGTGGCTAATGAAGGTAAGTTGACTGTAGCTCTTGATACAACCCTTGACGAAATGCTGATTGCTGAAGGTACTGCGAGAGAACTGGTCAACCGCATTCAGAATATAAGGAAAAGTAATGACTTTGAAGTGACGGACAGAATTCATCTCATTATATCAGAGCACGAAAAAATAATACCAGCTCTACAACATTTTAGTCCCTTTATTAAAGAGGAAGTACTTGCAGATCAAATAGACATTGGAGAAAATAAAGGCGAAACAGTAGAGTTATTTGATGACGTAACCATCGCTATATATGCGTCTAAAGTGTGATCAAGGAACCTTTTAGATTAAAAATATTTTCTCTTTCTGAACACAGATTTGTTATGAATATGTGAGTAGAAAAGTTCATTTAAAAATATAAGTTGTCCAATTTTAAATTGAACTTACGATTTTAAGTCCTGCGAGCACGGCTAACATTCCTGAGACAATGGAAACCAAAATGTATATTATCATTAATAGAGGCTGTTGTCTTTCTAATAGAGTTATACTTTCCGCACTAAATGTAGAAAAAGTGCTAAACCCTCCGCAAAATCCAGCCATAAGCAACCATTTATATTCGTCTGCCATTCCATACCTGAAAGCGTAACCTATCAAAATACCCAATATAAAACTCGATAAAATGTTTGCATATAAAGTAGCATAGGGAAAAACTCCATGATGAAAAGGTATAGCCTTCCCGATGGCAAAGCGAAAAACACTTCCTAGGCCTCCTCCAATAAAAACATATACAAACTGCATGATTAAGATTGTGTAGGTAATTTCCTTTTCTTGTTGTAATAGTATAAAAATATACTCAATATGATAGCGATCAAACCAATAAGCAAAAGTAAATTTAAGCTTCCAATTTCATGAAATCTCACCACCAGTAAGATAAAAAGTACATTGACTCCTATGAGTAGTCCGGTGGCCTGCATATGGGAAAGACCTGAATCTATAAGTACGTGATGTATATGGTTCCTATCGGGTTGAAAAGGGGACTTACCATTAACAATTCGAATAAGGAATACCCGCAACGTATCGAATAATGGCATAATCAGAATACCTACTGCTACAGAAGGTGCAGATTTAAAGGCAAAAGGATGGTCTCCCAGAACTCTATGAGATTCAATAAACTCAATAGCGAGAATTGAACATACGAGTCCTAAAAGAAGAGAACCAGTATCGCCCATAAAAATTCTTGCAGGAGTTACATTGTAGTTTAAAAAAGCCAGTGTCGAACCCGCCAGAGAGAATGCAATAATAGCTAGGTCAATCCTGTCAATCACAAAGAACCAAAACCCTAATGTAAATGATATGAGAACCCCCAATCCTCCGGATAGACCGTTGATACCATCAATAAGGTTAAATGCATTAATAATGACAATTATGGTAAATACACTCAGGATTACGCTCACTGCTGGTGGCAGATCGTAAATACCAAAAATTCCATACATTCCTGATAATTTGATATTGGCTTTAAATACTACTATCAACGCAGCGAATATCTGGCCAAGAAATTTTTTATATGGAGACATTGGATCAATATCATCCTTGGCGCCAATCAGGAAAATTATTATAAATGCGCCAAGTATATATTGGAGATCGTTGAAAACATCGAAGGGGGTCCACAAAATAATCGAAAAAATGGTTCCGGCAAATATCCCGATTCCTCCAAGCGATGGAGTGCTTGTCTTATGAGATCTTCTCGGATCGGGCAAATCGACCAGATTCTTCTTTCTGGCAATACTTATAATAGAGGGGATTGCCATAAAAGTAAGAGTAAAGGCAGTAATAAAAGCCAAAATGATATCGAACATCTACCCAATAAATTTACTCAAATATAGAAAAAATAAGAATTCCATGCGAAAGTGGACATTTATGTATCAATAAGTAAATGGAATACTTTCATTAGGTCTTCAAATATCTGTTTGATAAACAGCAATTTTCGTTTTTAATTACCGGGAAATAAGTATAGACAAATAATATATTAAGCTCTAAAATGTAAACACAGATCATCTACTTTCAATTATATTTTCAATTTACACCCAAAAGAAAATCACCCAATAGTTATTTATAATAGTTTTTCTTAGCTTTGCATACTTTTTGGTATGACGAAATGGATATGTCTGAATATTTAAGTTTGATCGACAAAAATAGATTGCCAAAACACATTGCTGTTATCATGGATGGTAATGGCAGATGGGCAAAAAAATATGGCAAATCCAGAATTTATGGTCATAAAAATGGTGTCAGAGCTGTTCGCAACACTTCCGAAGCATCTGCTGAACTGGGTATTGAATACCTGACTTTGTATGCATTTTCCACTGAAAACTGGAAAAGACCGGAATACGAAGTAAATGCACTCATGACCTTACTGGTAGAAACTTTAAAAAATGAAGTAAAAACCCTTAACGAGAATAATATCAGATTACAGGCTATTGGAGATCTGAATAAACTGCCCCGCAAAACCCATATAAGCCTACTGGAAGGGATCGAAAAAACAAAGGACAATACGCGCATGACATTAATACTTGCTTTAAATTACAGTGCTAAATGGGAAATAGTCCAGTCCGTCAAAAAACTGGCACAGCAAGCTGTGAATGGTTTGATCAGGCCTGAAGATATTAATGAAAATTCTGTAGTTCAAAATTTAGAAACCACATTAATTCCAGATCCTGAGCTTTTGATACGCACCAGCGGAGAGAAAAGACTTAGCAATTTTCTATTGTGGCAATTAGCTTATACAGAGTTGTATTTCACAGAAAAATACTGGCCTGAGTTTACTAAAGAAGATCTATATGAAGCTATAGTAGACTATCAAAGCAGGGAAAGGCGTTTTGGCAATATCAGTGAGCAAATCAAAATTTGAAATGGCTTTTTTAATGAATTTTTAACAACGAGCTTTGAACTATACCCGTTTACAGAATACACAAAGTATTACCTTTGTTGAGAAGACAAAGGTGCGTTCATTCCTTTTGAAAAGAACAAGAACTTCTATGTACATTAGAGTATTGATCATATTGCTTTCATTTTTCTTCGGTTATGATGTCGTTATAGCTCAACAAGATACCATCCTGCCTGATGTTGAGAATATACCCATGATTGAATATGGTGAAAAAAACACTTATGAAATTGCGGATATTAAAATCATGGGAGCAGAAGGAAGGGATCGCAATGCCATACGCTCCATATCAGGCTTAAATATTGGAGATAAAATTACCATACCCAGTGAAAAAATAAGTAACGGTCTGAAGGCCTTGTACAAGTTGAGGCTCTTTGAAGATGTTAAAATTATACAGGAAAAAACTGAAGGGGACCTGGTATGGCTGATCATATATTTGAAAGACAGACCTACTTTGAGCAGATATGCTTTTGAGGGGATCAAACAATCTCATCAAACCAATCTCATTGATGATCTGAAGGGAACGCTTAACGTAGGAAGTATAGTGACCGATGAACAAAAGAATATAGCCATAAAAAAAATAAAGGAATTCTATGTTGAGAAAGGGAAACTCGATGCAAAGGTCACTGTTGAAGAAGTATTGGATGAAAGCAGAGATAACAGCATAAGGCTAGTATTTACGGTAGACCCCGGAGAGAAAATCAAGATCGAAGATATCCTGATCGAAGGCAATGAATACGCAAATGATAAAAAAATCCGCTCTCAATTAAGTAAAACGAAGAAAAAGGGATTGTTTTTGAGGTCTTCCAAATTTATTCCAGGAGAATATGAAGAAGACAAGAAAAAGGTTATTGCATTTTATAACAGAGAGGGATACAGGGATGCTAAAATAACCAAAGATAGTTTATGGAGAACTGTAGACAGTTTACTCATGATTAAAATTTGGGTAGAAGAAGGACAGCGATATTATTTTAGAAATATATACTGGAAAGGTAATACTAAATATACCGACGAGCAGCTAACGCTTGTCCTTGGAATTACGAAAGGAGAGGTGTACAATCCTGAAATCCTGGAAAAAAGATTGACATTCAGTATGGATGGCAGGGATGTAAGTTCACTTTACATGGACTATGGTCACTTGGCATTTAATGCGGATCCAGTAGTTGTATCCGTTGTTGAGGACAGCATTGATATTGAAATGAGAATTACAGAAGGACCTGAATTTATTATCGGATCCATATTTATTGAAGGAAATACCAAAACGCACGAACACGTAGTCAGAAGAGAAATTCGAACTCGCCCGGGACAGACTTTCAGGCGATCAGACATCATCCGGTCACAAAGGGAAATTATCAATCTTGGTTTTTTCAACCAGGAAAATATAGACATACAACCGATCGTAAATCCTGAAAGGGGTACTGTAGATATCCTTTATACGGTTGAGGAACGCCCTGCTGATCAACTTGAGTTGTCAGCCGGTTATGGTGGTTTCAGCGGATTAATCGGTACCCTGGGTGTGGTTTTCAATAACTTTTCCATACGAAATATCAGAGATAGAAGTACATGGGCTCCTCTACCTCAGGGTGACGGACAGAAACTATCATTGAGAGCTCAGGCCAATAGCCGATTCTTCAGATCTTTTAACGCATCTTTCACAGAGCCCTGGCTGGGGGGTAAAAAACCCAGTTCTTTTACTGTGGGTGCTGTCTCGTCCACTTTTGACAACAGAATTCTGGATGCGGGTTTGTTAAGCATAAGAAGAGCATTTGTAGGTCTTGGAACTCAATTGAAGTGGCCCGATGACTTTTTTGCTGTGAACTTTACTTTGAATCTTGAGAATATATTGTTGTCAGATTACGTGCAAAGGGGAGCACAAAGCAACTTCGTAGTAGAGGAAAACGGAAGACTGGTTTCCATTACCAATGGAAATTTTAAAAACTTTAGTTTGCGAGGTACTTTCACCCGAAGTTCTATAAGTGATCCTTTGTATCCCAGATCAGGATCCAGAATATCGTTAACGTTACAAGCAACCCCCATATATCACATTTTCAGAGGGGCAGATTACTGGCTACTTTCAGATGATGAGCAGGCGCAAATTGAACAAAGACTCCGCGATGAAGCAGGTCCAAGAAATCCACCGACTCCACAGGAAATACAAACAGAGATATTGTCCGAACAGAATGCCAGAAAATTTGAGTGGCTTGAATATCACAAATGGAGATTTGACGCAGAATGGTATTTCAGTCTATTTGGAAATCTGGTAATGGCAGCCAATGCTAAAATTGGAATACTGGGTGCTTACGATAGAGAAATCGGGATTTCACCATTTGAAAGATTTGAAGTAGGTGGTGATGGTCTCTCTAATCAGAATATAGGAATTTTAGGACGTGACATCATTGCCTTAAGGGGATATGATGTCAACGATCTACCGCAGAATGCCAGAGGTGGAGGAGCTGTTTTTAATAAATATACACTTGAACTTCGATATCTTTTGTCTCTAAATCCCAATAGTACCATTTTTGGTACATTGTTTTTTCAGGGAGGTAACTCATGGGGGAGTTTCGGAGAGTTCAACCCCTTTGATATGCGAAGATCTTTTGGTTTTGGTATGAGAGTATTCCTGCCCATGTTTGGACTTTTAGGTTTTGACTATGGCTGGGGTATAGATAAGTTTATAACCGAAGATAGAGGTTATGGTAAATTTAACATCATTCTTGGATTTGAGCCTGATTAATTAAATTCGTGTTAATGTACCTGGAGTACAATGACTTATTATGTATTTTTACGTCTTTGAATTGAATATAAGATACCATTTTTTACAAAACAATAATTAATAATTATGAAATCTTTTTATATCTCTTTTTTTATAGCCATGTTGATGGTTACTGGCATAACAGCGCAAAAATTCGGACATATGAATTCGCAAATGCTGTTAATGGAAATGCCGGAAATTAAAAAAGCTGATGCCGAACTTCAAAAATACCAGGAACAGCTGATCAGCAAAGGTCAGGAAATGGTTAAGAAATTTGAAACCAACTACAACGCTTATATGGCGGATGCTCAAACCGGAAATTTATCTACTCTCGAAATGCAAACCAGAGAGTCTCAACTACAAGCAGAGAGAACAGCGATTCAGGAATATGAGGTAGAAATACAAGAGAAAATTGGCATTAAAAGAGAAGAATTATATCAACCTCTATTTGATCGGGTAAAAGATGTGATCGGCAGAGTAGGAAAAGCCAATGGGTATACTATGATTTTTGATACCAGTGTTACAGGTGCGCTTGTACATGCTGATAAAGGTGATGATATTATGTCGCTTATTAAAAAGGAATTGGGATTATAGTCAATATGATCTTTTATCCAATTGAAGAGCAATTGATATCGTGCTGTAAGTCCTTTTATAACTTACATGAATTGGATAGTAAGTATACTTTCCTGATTTTAAGCATATAGATTTATGTAGTCATTTATTATTTCCTTATCGACCACTCCAATGACCTCATCCTTTTCTTTAACCACTACCAGTGAGGTCTTATTTTTCTGCATCAATTCCCAGATCTCCGTTAACCGGGTGGATGTAGATACGCTCACGGGGTGTGGACTCAAATAATGGGCTGCGATTTTATCTTTAATGTTTTCTCCACTTTTTATAAGATATACCAAAACATCCTGGTCAAGCATTCCGGAAATATTACCCATACTATCCGATACTAAAAAGTTCTTCTCTCCTCCCCTTTTTACTGAGTCTAATGCTAGACTGATTGGGTCACTAAGATTCAATTTAGTAAATGAAGTTCTCATTACTTCTCCTGCCTCTGTGGATCGCAGGAGTTGATGTACAGCAATACCTTTTGTTTCTGAGCCCGCCGTAAAGTAAATGAACAAACCAATCAGTCCCAACATAATATGACCATACATCAATCCAATGATAACAAAAACAATGGCAATAATTTTTCCTATCAACTGAGCGATTTGTGTAGCCTTCAATCTTCCCCATTTCATAGCCAAAAGAGATCTCAATACCCTTCCCCCATCCATAGGGAAAGCCGGTACCAGATTAAATACAAATAAGGCTATATTCATGATTATGACAAAACTGATAAACTCTGAAGGTATGACCAATAATTCGAGGTCAGAAGAAGTAGGAAACACAGACCCATTAAAGACAAAGACAGCGACTAAACTCAGCACTATAGCCAAAATTACATTCACTGCAGGTCCTGCCAAAGCTATCATCAACTCTTTCACCGGTTCCTCGGGAATATTTTCAAGTCTGGCAATTCCTCCTATTGGCGATAAGATGATATCCCGGGTGGTGACACCATACTTTCGAGCCATTAAAGCATGTCCATACTCGTGAAAGATAACGCATAAAAAAAGCACCAAAACATATAATCCAAAAGCCAGGATTTCATTCCAGTATAGATTGTTAAGAAATCCAATGTATATGACAAACACCACTAAAAACCCAAATGTCCAATGAATTTTGACTGGAATGTTAAAAAAAGTACCTATTCGGAGGCTGCTTTGCAATGTGGTCTACATGTTTATGGGTTGAAATACCTTTTCATATAAGTTTCCTTTGAGGATATCCCTGGCTATCACCATCCTCTGGATCTCTGACGTACCCTCATATATTTGTGTGATCTTTGCATCTCTCATGAGGCGTTCTACATGGTATTCTTTCACATAGCCATATCCTCCATGAATCTGAACGGCTTCCACCGTATGCTTCATGGCAATCTGAGAGGCAAACAACTTGGCCATGCTACTCGCCGTATCATAATTCAAGCCTAAATCCTTTAACCAGGCAGCCCTTTGAACCAATAATCTGGCGGCTTCAATATCTGTAGCCATATCTGCCAGCTTAAATGCAATTGCCTGATGCTGACTGATGGGTTTTCCAAATGCTTCCCTCTGTTTAGAATATTGCAGTGAAAGCTCATACGCACCTGCAGCTATACCTAATGCCTGTGCTGCAATACCTATTCTCCCTCCAAAAAGTACCTTCATAGCAAACTTAAAACCAAATCCCTCTTCACCAATTCTATTTTCTTTAGGTACTTTTACATCAGTATACATTATAGTATGCGTATCAGATGATCTTATCCCTAATTTGTCTTCCTTTGCTGCAATAGTAATACCAGGCCAGGTCTTCTCTACAATGAAAGCATTTATACCCCTATGTCTTTTAGAAGGATCCGATTGGGCAATAACCACATGAAGACTGGACGAACCTCCGTTAGTGATCCAATTTTTTGTTCCGTTAAGCAGGTAATGATCTCCCATATCGATCGCTTTCGTCTTTTGGGAAGTCGCATCACTTCCGGCCTCTGGTTCTGATAGGCAAAAACATCCAATCCACTCTCCTGATGCCAGTTTAGGCAAATATTTCATCTTTTGATCCTGACTTCCAAATTGTTCTATTCCCCAACATACCAATGAGTTGTTCACAGACATGAGCACGGAACAAGAATTATCCACTTTACTGATTTCTTCCATGGCAAGTACATAGGATATCGTGTCAAGGCCGCCACCTCCATATTCAGGCGAAACCATCATGCCAAGAAAACCTAACTCGCCCATCATTCTGATTTGATCAGAAGCAAACAACATTTTTGAATCCCTCTCGATAACTCCCGGAAGCAACTCCCGTTGAGCAAACTCTCTGGCAGCTTCTTTTACAGCCAATTGTTCTTCAGTCAGTTTAAATTTCATATAAAACACACTTTAAATTAATGACAATATTATTGAAAATTTACAAATTCCAAAGTAAGGACTATTTTATTCATGTCATTTAAGATCTCCTAAAGTAACCCACATCCCGGTAGTTTATCATACTTCATCCTATTCCTTTTACGATATCAGTGCAAAAATTTTAAGAATTTAACATGGAAACCAATTATTAATTTAGATGATAGCATGAACATATAATCAAATTATCTATCCATTTGTTGAATTACCATGACCAAATCCAATCTAATTGCAATTTTTAAAAGGATCAAAACAAATAATTACTACCATTTTACCCTTCCCAAATCACTTCCATAATCGTCCTGTATGCGACGAAGCGATCCTTAAAACGCATCTGGTGCTTCATTCTAAGCTCCTCTGCATGACCTTTGAGATATTGATCCAATACATTCTGAGAGGGTACCATATACTGAATAGCATAATTGATTCCACCCTCGTTTTCTCCACTTAGAATTTTGCTTAACTTATATCCTTCAAATTTTCCCTTTGCGATCACTTCCGGAATATGCTCTTCTTTCATCCATACAAGCCATTCCTCATGAACTTCATGATCTATCATCACAGTGACATTATAAATTATTTTCATGCTATTGCGATTTGATATATAGTAGGAGGACAGACCTTTTTATCGTAAAAATATAAGGAAATAACCCCTGGCCGTCTAAAACTTAACAGACATACATGGTCCAGAATCAAACCTTTTCCTTCTCATTTGATTTGTGCAGGTAATTCTCTAAAGCCATTGCCATTGAGGGGGATTCAGGAGAAGGGGCTTTGATGTTAACAAATAATCCCTTGGACTCTACCGCAGCAAATGTAGAATTCCCAAAAACTGCAATTCGAGTATTGTTTTGTTTGAAACCAGGAAAATTATCATACAATGAATCAATACCAAAAGGGCTAAAGAATACCAGAATATCATACGTGACATCGCTGAGATCCGAAAGATCACTGGAAACAGTCCTATACATCATCACATCTTTGAAATTCAATTGGAGTTGTTCCATATAAGAGACGACTTCTTTTGCTCCAAGATTGGAACATGGCAGTAAAAATTTTTCGGCTTTATGTTTAATCAAATAGTGTTGAAGATCTTCGATTTTCTTTTTACCTACAAAAACCTTTCTCTTTCTGTAAATGATAAACTTCTGCAGATAATTAGCTATAGCCTCTGTGAGGCAAAAATATTTTGTCTCTGAAGACATTTTCACCCTCATTTCTTCACAAAGCCTAAAAAAGTTCTCTATTGAATTCTTACTTGTAAAAATAATAGAAGAGAATTCATCAGGTCTCAACCGATTTTTACGGAATTCCTTTTCCGTTACGGGCTCCACATGGATAAAAGGTCTCCAATCGATTGTGAGTCCCCATTTCTTTTCCAATTCGTAATAAGGAGATCTATCTGGTTTAGGCTGAGAGACTAAAATGGTCCTGACCTCTTTGTAATTTTCAACGTATTTCTCTACCTTAGATGCTGAAGTATTAGAAGCCATATGAGCTATTCTTTTTTTTTCAAATTCTAAACGCAATGTCAACTATTAACTGAATCAAGACAAATCCTGATGATCATTAATAAAGGAACAATTTCGAAGGTGCAAAGATATAGAAAAAAATGAAATAAGGAGTTACTAAATGCAAGCAATCCCTGAATGACTCCTCTGGCATACCTAACCAAATAGATAATGCCTAATACTACTATACTGACTATCAAGGTAAAGGATGATATATATTCTGGTGCAAAGGCAATTATAAGATTTAAAGGAAATAAAATAATACCAATTGCCAGATTAAAAACAGCTATCATAAAACCGTATTGCACCGATTGACCATTGTCTAAAAAAACAACTGAAAATAATGATAAAAATAAATGTCTTACTGCATAAATAAGCATTACTCCACCGAAAATAGCCCACCAATTTATGTTGGAAGCAGGAAAGAAATACAGACTTGAAAGGTAAATGAAGGTAGAAATATTGAGAATGAATATAATATAGAGAATGATGAATGCTCCACTAATTCCATTTTCCTCATCTTTCTGAGTTGCCTTAAGAATATTATCATTTAGCAGGGATTTAAAAACTTTTCCAAATATGGATCGCCTTACATTGGCTACAACTGCCATTAATATCATGGAAAGCAATAATACTATAAAGCTTAGAATGCCTTGAACAGGGAGTTCTTTATCTTGAACAAAGGTTTTAGTTGTGGTTTTTTCCGAATCTTTTTTCAGTGGCGTTTCAACCGGTGTGACAGTAGTTTTTTCTTCGGTTTCCACTGCAGAACTTACTGGGTCGCTGACTTTTGTCTCTTCTTTTAATTCCTTTGATAAGGTAGTGGGATCCACTCTGACCAGTCTCCTTCTGTCAATATCAAAAGGATTATCCGCTAGGCCCTCTAATATCTCTTCACTTTTAGTTTCCAGAGATAGTGCCTCATTCTTCATTTCTGCTTCCTTTTCAATAGAATCCGGAACAATTGCAGTTGAAGCCGTTTCACCTGATGTGGGTTTTGGGGTTTCGTGTATAGATTCTACTATTTTTTCAGGTTCAAAAGATTTATCTGGATCTATTTTTATGGCACGTTTTACCCGAACTTCAAAAGGATTATTGTTCTGACCTTGTAATGGGTGAGTCATGAGAATAATAATTCCTATTAAAATAAACAATAACCGCATAGTACAAATTTAAGGATAAAATTGACGACAAGATTTACTTTGTCTTTTTTTTACCGATACCGTGTATAAAAATGATTCCGCTGGTTATGAGATATGACAAATTCGACGTTATACCGACCCATTCATTATTAATAAAATGCAAAATTCCGAAAATTATTTTACAAAATCAACTTTTCCTTACTTTTCTACTTGCAAAATAAAAAATGATACACCCTACCAATACCAAAATAATAGATCCTAAGCGTTTACCCCATTCAAATTCATGAGTCACCCAACCTTCATTAAAAGTCAAAAGAATAGATACTAATCCATAAATAATGAACAATATTGCCAGTGATTTGATCAGTATTTTCATTTTTTTGATAAATATGGCTACTTATTATGGGAATACAGATAAACTTGTAAAACCAGAATAGAAAAAAGTAAAGGCCAGAACGAATCCTGGCCCTTAACCGGTTTTTGTGATTTACTTTTTAACAATGACCGTAGTAGGAGTATAGATTCCGAAAGTGATGGCAGCCAATAAACCATCAATGAATGAATGGGTTATGGTCACATCATAATTTTCAGCATCTCCTGCCAATTGCTTGAAATCTACAGAGCCTACAGGTGCCAGGCCATTAATGAGGTAGTGGTTTTTACCCTGAATTTCCAGTCCTGTTTGAGCACCTTTACCTACTGAAAAGGTATAGGTGAAACATGAAGAGAACAAAAACGTCAGAGCAAAAATGAATGTCAGAGTTTTCAATATTTTTTTCATAATAAATAGTAAATTTTTTATATAATTTTCACAATTATAACACATTTTGAAGAGCAATTATAACAAAACAGTGATAATAATTCTTTGAGAATAAAAAAATATGATATAAGTCCAAGGCTTGAATTTTTACTTATTTTTTTTATAGAAATTTTTAAAGTACTCAAGTGGGCTCTATTTGCACTCGTTAAGGTGAAACGATTAAACTGTGTATAATTTACGACAGTATTGTATCGTTAACTTTACACCAAAATAATTTCAATGCCTTCCAGATATATTACCAGTTTGTTGTTTTTTGGAGGGATAGTGGTACTCGGTATCATCTTTTCTCAGTCGTACTGGCTTATTAAAAGCTGGGATCTGAAAGACCAGGAGTTTGACCAAAGTGTACACCTGGCATTGAGAGATGTGGCAGAAAACATTGCTGCATATAATAATACAGAATTACCAAAGCAAAACCTGATTCAAAGAAGGTCATCCAATATCTATGCTGTTAATGTGAATAGTAGTATCGATGCCAATATTTTAGAAGATAATTTACTCACATTATTTGAGCAGTTTTCCATAAACACAGATTTTGAATACGCCGTATACGACTGCTACTCAGACCACCTCGTATATGGGAATTACTGTAATATCAAGGAGGGGAGTAAAAGAAATTTAAAGTTGGATGAAGCATTGCCTAAATTTAGTGACCTGATTTACTACTTTGTGGTAAAATTTCCCTCCCGTGAAAGTTACCTACTTAGCAATATTCGCATTTCAGTTATCTTTTCAATTATTACTGCTCTGGCAGTCATTTTCTTTTTATATACTATGTGGATTATCATAAGGCAGAAAAAACTTTCTGATTTACAAAAAGACTTTATCAACAATATGACCCATGAATTCAAAACGCCTATCACTTCCATTCGGATAGCCTCTGATGTATTAAGCAATGGAGAGCTTATTCAAAAAGACCCCAGGCTTTTCCGGTATATAGAAATAATAAAACAACAAAATGCCCGGCTCAATGAACAGGTAGAAAAAGTTTTGAATTTAGCAAAAATAGAAGACAAGGGTTTTGCTTTGAATAAAGAAATCTTTGAACCTGCTACCATAATTCAAGACATTGTAAAAGATGAAGTGGTAAAACAAAATAACGGGAACATTACCTTTATTACGGGAGATCAGCAATGTCAAATTAATGCAGATAAAATTCACTTTACCAATCTGATTTACAACATCCTTGACAATGCTGTAAAATACAGCAAGGAAAGTGGACCTGAAGTGGAAATTCGACACGAAATTCTCAATGGTCAATGCATCATTACATTCGAAGATAAGGGTATCGGAATTGCCCGTGAAAATTTAAAGAAAATTTACGATAAGTTTTACAGGGTTTCTACGGGTAATATCCACAATGTTAAGGGATTTGGGCTGGGTTTATTTTACGTAAAAAATGTGTGCAGAGCACATGGTTGGGATCTAAGTATCCAATCTGAAGTCAACAAGGGAACTACCGTCATGATTAGCATACCCATGTCAAAAAAAATAAAGGCTAAAAAAACCGGTTTACATACTCAAACCACATAATAGAAGCGATTTCACACAATGGAAAAGGCAGAACACGAAAGAGAAGAACTACAGCCCAAAAGAAAAGCCACCATCTTATATGTAGAAGATGATGAAACACTGGGATTCCTCACGCAAGACAATCTGGAAGAAGCGGGATTTGAAATTATTCATTGTGCTGATGGAAGAGAGGCTATCCAGGTGTACAAGAAAAAAAATATAGACCTTTGCATATTGGATGTGATGTTGCCGCATATCGATGGATTCCAGGTGGCAAAAACCATCAGAAAGATCAACCCACATATTCCCATCATCTTTCTTACAGCCAAGTCTATGAAAGAAGATAAAATAAATGGCTTGGCATTGGGTGGTGACGACTATATAACAAAGCCATTTAATATAGAAGAGCTCATTTTAAAAGTAGAGATTTTCCTTAAGCGAAAATATATAATTTCCAACTCAGATCCATTTCTGACTCTAGGCCAATATAAACTTGACAAAGTTAATTTCCGGCTATATTACCAGGACGAGCTCGTAAAGAATATGACAGAAAAAGAATGTGACCTGCTAGAGCTACTAATAAATAATCAAAACAAAACCCTTAAAAGGAGTGAAATATTACAAAAAATTTGGGGGCAGGATGATTATTTCCTCGGAAGAAGTATGGATGTATTTATCAGCCGCCTGAGGAAATATCTAATCAAAGATCAGTCTATTCAGCTGGAAAACGTGCATGGAGTTGGTTTCCGGTTATTGGTAACGGCCTAATTCATAGCTAATTGACTTTACTTATTGTATTAGTAAAATCCCGTTTTTTACTTAAAATAATGATTAAATATCCCTTGCATCTTAAACCTAAATAATCAATTCTAACCAAAACACAATCAGAGATTTAGCAGCTCTCATTAAAATTTATTAATAAACTGAGTGAAAAGTGCAGAGTGGAAGCAGATAAATAGCAATATTTGCAATTAAATTCCCATCATGAGAAAGACATTTGTAAAGGTATTGCTTATTGCATTGGTATTGATTACTATTGGGTTTCTATCCATGGTTAAAAAAGACATACCTCTGGATATACTTAAAAATAAGTATGCTACGCCACCTTCCACATTTTTGAAAGTGATGGATATGGATGTTCATTACAGGAAACAGGGAATGGGTCACAATCATCTGGTTTTATTACATGGTACCGGTGCTTCACTGCATACATGGGAAGGTTGGGTAGAAAATTTAAAGGAGGACTTTACCATACACAGTTTTGATCTTCCCGCTTTTGGCCTGACAGGTCCTTCTCCCGACAGAAATTATAGCATAGATTCCTATGTAGCTTTTGTTGATGAACTTACAAAGGTGGTGGGAATTGACAGTTTTGCTCTGGCAGGGAATTCTCTTGGTGGTGGAATTGCCTGGCAATACACCCTGGAACATCCCGATAAAGTTACCCACCTCATCTTAATTGCCGCATCGGGATATCCTCAAAATGGCAGGGGTGGTTCTATATTCAGAATGGCAAAGATACCTCTACTAAAGTCAGTGATCAAATACATAACTCCCAGATCCATGATTGAAAAAAATCTTAAAGAAGTGTATGCCAATCAGGAAAAGGTTACTGAAAAACTCATTAGCAGATACCATGATCTCGTCAGAAGAAAAGGCAACCGGCAAGCTTTTATCGATCGGATAAAAGTCCAATTCGATGACAGGTCTGATCAAATAAAAAACATACGCTGCCCTACCCTCATAATGTGGGGTGCACAGGATTTTTGGATTACCCTGGATAATGCCAAGAAATTTGAAAAGGACATTCCCGGATCAAAAGTTATTATATATCCTGATCTCGGTCATGTACCCATGGAAGAAAATCCCGACATTACTGCTCAGGATGTCAAAGCCTTTATTCTTGGAATAAAAGAGGCAACCATTTGATCAGGCTAAACTACACAGGTATTACTTATCACAGTCGGTCAACATGTAACAACTCTATGTTATATCTGTAAAAAAATGACATTGCATGGAGTAATTGGACCATTTTTATCCATTGAAAAAATTGTAAAGGATTACTTAAGAAACAATCTCTAATTGAATAATTTTACGTCTCTTTATCATATCAAGAACAAATCATGAAAATATTAATCAACGACGGAATAGCTCCTGAAGGACAAAAAATGTTTGAGACAGCAGGAATAGAGACAGATCTTACCAGAATTCCTCAGGAAGAATTGGCTGCAAAACTTCCTTTGTATCAGGGAATTTGTGTCAGAAGTGCTACTGAGGTAAGAAAAGCTCTCATAGACAAGTGCCCTGACCTGAAAGTCATAGGTAGAGGAGGTGTTGGACTGGACAATATTGACGTGGAATATGCCATTCAAAAAGGAATAAAAGTGGTTAATACGCCCGCTGCCTCTTCTCGTTCTGTTGCTGAACTTTCAATGGCACATATGCTCTCATTAGCCCGGTTTTTATACCAATCTAACCGGGAAATGCCCATGAAAGGAGGAGAACAATTTGACATTCTAAAGAAAAAATATTCTAAAGGCATCGAGTTGGAAGGAAAAATACTGGGTATTGTTGGTTTTGGTCAGATCGGTAGAGAAATGGCCAGTATTGCAATGGGGTTGGGAATGAGCATTATGCCTGTTGATCCGTATGTGGAAGAAGCAACAATTAAAATGGGAGGAGGTAAGTACTCTACTTTTTTTCCACTTAAAACCGTGTCAATGGAAAAAATGCTCAGAGAAGCCCATTTTATAAGTTTGCATATTCCGAATTTAGTAAAACCCGTTTTAGGAGAGAGCGAATTTTCACTTATGAAAGACGGTGTCATCATCGTAAATTGCTCCAGGGGCGGCACCATTGACGAAAAAGCTCTTCTCAAATACCTGGATAATGGTAAAGTGGCATCCTGTGGTTTGGATGTATATGAAAATGAACCCCATCCCGATCCAGCCTTATTGAGTCATCCACGCATTTCACTTTCTCCTCATATTGGGGCGTCGACAAGTGAAGCACAACTCAAGGTTAGCACAGAGTTAGCGGCAAAAGTGATTGAGGCTCTTAAAAGCTGATAGTCTGTTATTTCCTGACTTTATGGTTCGAGAAGAGACGACCTGTTGTGAACCTCAACGGATTGTAAAGTCTTGAGATAATATTTTGTAAAGCATGTCAGTATATTACGTCAATGTCAAACGCAATTATGGTATTGGGAGGAACTACTCCGGAAGGGTTTCCTTTATCTCCATAACCCATTCTCGATGGCACTATAATGGTTCCTTTGGATCCTGATCGGAAATGGAGTAATGCATCATTCCAGCCAGGGATCATTTGACCTACCTGAAATTTTAATGGCTGGTTTCTTTTATAACTGGAATCGAACTCCGTGCCATCCAAAAAATATCCTTTATAGTGTATGGCTACACTTTCTCCATTTTGCAAAAATGGGCCCTGTCCTTCCTCAGTCCGTATAAAATACACCCCAAGCATAGTTCTTTCCAACAGAAGGTCGTTATCGAGGGCATATTCTATGATTTCGTTTTGTTGTTGTTCATCGATATTTTTTGGATCTTCATAATATCCTGATACAAGGTTTATATATCCAGGTTCTTTAGCCTTTTTTGACTTACGTGGGTCTTCACTACCTTGTATACACCCAATAAACAATAAAACAAGAAGTATGTAATTGATATTTTTCATAGTTTGCTTGTAGGGTTGCGATGTGCTATATAAAAATTATTTTATCTCAGCACAGTAAAGTTATTCACTTTTACATATTCTTCTGAACCGCAAGTGTATATTATTTTGTAAAAATATACTCCAGGATTAACTGCTTTGCCTTTAAATGAACCATCCCATCCATTTGTTTTATCTGACGTAATAAAAAGCCGTTCTCCTGAACGATCGAGAATTTCAAAACTAATAAGATCTTCTATTAGAAAACGATTGCTGATAAAGAATACATCATTAAGCCCGTCATTATTAGGCGTAAAAGCCCTGGGAAGCAGCAAATCATTGCATTGAAGGTCATCTCTATTCACCACAAATATTTGAACGGAATCGAGCGAAACACAGGTGCCATTGTCCAACCTGACTTTATACAAAGTACTTGTTGCAGGTGATGCAATGGGGTTCGCTACTCCGGAATCATTTAGTCCTTGTGCCGGTGTCCATTGTATATTGCTTTCACATATAGATCCCAGTAAAAGTTGTACAGCTTCGCCTGCGAATATCGTAGTATCATTATTGAGTATTCTGTCTGGAAAAAGAAATTCCTGAATGATCTCTGATGGCCCTAAGGCTCTGTCTATAACCTCCAATTCATCAATCCTTCCCTTCAGACGATCTTCAGTGAAAGCCAGGCAAGGACTGTTTGATATGAACATTTTAGCATTGTTACCGAGTGGCGTTTGTCTTCTTGTCTCCTGCCTTTCCATCAAAACACCATTTACGTAAAGAGAATGTTCCAAATTAAACCGGGTAATTACGATATGATTCCAGCAAGAATTTATGTCCAGACTACCTCTTAATTCAAATATATTGTTAAAATCTTCGGCAAACTCAACCCTTAATATATTGGTTTGGGGAGTGTAATTCACGGACAAAGAAGAATCCTTATTACACGTTGTCCGGAAAGAAAAAAAATCGATGAGAGATGTAGTGTTTTCAACCGACACATAAAAAGAAATGGTAAAGTTACTTCTGAATAACTCCCTTAAAGTATCAGGAAAAGCTATCCTGTCATCCACTCCGTCTAAACGAATCCCATTTTCAATTGTTCCGCAATCACAACCTGCATTTCCAAGTAAAGTGGCATCGGCTCCAAAGTTTCCCTGATCAGTGCCCATACAATCATCAAAAGTATATAAGGCAAATCTATCCGCCTGACCATAAATACCCCCAACCCAAATCCAGGTTATCAATATCAAAAATATCCTACTCAAGATTTCCTATTTATTTTATCCAAAAAGGTCTTCAAATCCAGGTGGCATCATTTCTCTGAATAACTTTTGAGAAATTTCAGCTTCTTTTTCAGCAACCTTCTTTAAAGCATTATTGATACTAACGACCAGTAAGTCTTCTAATTGCTCTTTATCTTCTAAAAGTGACGGGTCTATATTGATATTCCTCACCTGGTTATCAGCAGAAACTACCAGTCGAACACCATCGAGGTTTTCTTCAATCATTATAGAAGCGAGTTCATTCTTTATCACTTTCTGCTTCTCTTCCATGTCTCCAAATAAATTGTCTATCATAGATAATATTTTTAAAAGGTTGTTACTACTTAGATATAATCGGATTTGGTTGAAAAAGATCCATTTTTATCCATGCTTCGGTCATTATTTCTTTATTAGCTTTACAATTCTATTAAAATGAGCCTAATATGACATGAAATGATATGACTTTCCATCTCGCAAGTATACAGATGAGTGGTTGCCATTTTTAACCATCCAGGTATAATGTGATTAATGTTATCATGTCAAGTTCCCTCTTTGATTACTTCATATAGAAAATAGAGATACAGAATGCACAACATTCCTCCTTCCCATCGTCTTATATTACCTCCCAGACAGATCATTCCAAACATAATGGTAACCACCACCATATACGGAAGATAAAAATCTAAAATCGATTCGGGTATGACGAGTGTACCAAACAGGCTGCTAATGCCCATCACGCCATAGGTATTAAATATATTTGACCCAAGTATATTTCCTACGGCAATTCCGTGTTTACCTTTCTTCGCAGCCAAAAGGCTCACCATTAACTCTGGTAAAGAGGTGCCCAAGGCTATAACAGTAAGTGCAATCAAGTGTTTTTCTATTCCGGCTCCTTCTGCCAGTTTTTCTATGGATAAAATTGTGTATTTGGCACCCATGTAAACAAAAAAACCAGCAACGACAAAAAAAATGTAATTGCGCCAATGGAGTGTTGGGCGACTTTCTTTTCCTATTTTTTCTGAACGAAAGGAATGGATAAAAAATACAACCAACCCCAATAAGAAAAGAAATGTTTCAAATGGTGCGAACTGCAAATCTCTTAAAACGAAAAACATGAGAAAAGAAGAACCTATTAACAGGGGCATATCTATGTCCATGATATTAAACTCCAGTTTCATATCATTTCCCAGCAATGCAGACAATCCTATTACCAACAATATATTTGTAATATTGGAACCTACCACATTACCCGTGACAATTTCGGATGAATCATTGAACACCGCTATGAGGCTGGTGGCTAACTCAGGCAAAGATGTACCAAATGCCACAATGGTAACCCCAATAACAAATGGTGGAATTCCCCATGACATTCCCATTAATTCTGACTGTTGAATAAATCTCTCCGAAGCAAACAGCAGTACAGCCAGGCTTATGATAAAAATACCGGAATATAGAAGGATATCCAAGGGTTTAATAAATTTATAATACCAAAAGTATAGAAATTAAAGTTCAAATCACTAATTACATCTGAAATAAAAACCAATTGAAAATGATAAATTTCATCCACATATGTACAATTCTTTAGCCAGCATGTATCTTTGCCACTAATATATAAAGTTGAACATATAACAAAGAAAGTCCATGGCTAAAGAAGCGGAAAAGGAAATGAGTTTTCTGGAACACCTGGAAGAACTACGATGGCATATTGTGCGGTCGGTTCTTGCAATAGTAATTCTGGGTATAGTAGTTTTTATATACATCCAATGGGTCTTTGATCAGATATTATATGCCCCCAAACAAGGAAGTTTCATTACCTATAGGGCATTTTGTGCTATTTCTGAAAGAACTTGTTTTGAACCACCCCCACTTGAGATAATTACTGTAAGTCTTGACGAACAATTTATCACTGCCATAAAAGTGGCATTCTGGCTGGGTTTTATCGGAGCTTTTCCCTATATTTTTTATCAGTTTTGGAAGTTTATAAAACCGGGGTTATACGATAAAGAACAAAAAGCGGTAAAAGGTATTGTCTTTATCTGTTCTTTGCTATTTATTTCCGGCGTTCTTTTTGGTTATTTCGCCATTGCTCCTTTTGCCATAAAATTTTTAGGGTCATTTACGATTGGAATGGACATAAGCAATACTGTATCTTTGAAGTCCTATATAAGCTATATGACCATGTTTACCATACCGGCAGGGATCATGTTTGAATTGCCGATTGTTATTTTCTTTTTATCAAAAATAGGTTTGGTAACACCCAAATTTCTACGGTATTACAGAAGGCATGCCTATATTATCATTTTGATTTTAGCAGCGATCATAACACCACCAGATGTAGCTACCCAGTTTATGATTGGCATTCCAGTAATGGTCTTATATGAAATCAGCATACTTATCTCTGCGAGAGTTCAAAAAAATTCACTTCAAACCTAAATACTATACATGCAACGGGTTTCATCCAATTTCACCATTTTTCTTAAAATATTTATTCCCACAGCATGGATCACATTTTTTGGCCTCTTTACTATTGCTGTTTGGTTTGCCGAAGACGCCAATCTTCCGGCAGACGGATTTCTTTTCAGAGTGGGATTTACTGCCTTTTATATTTTCTTCCTTATCATTATGTATTTTTCGGTAATGCAACTTAAACGTGTAGAGTTTGGTGAAGATGGTATCTATGTCACCAATTACTTTAAAACATACCGATATAAATATTCAGATATAGCCAACATACACGAAAACAATATTGTGATAGCTACTCTCGGTATGATCAAACTAAAAGAGAAAGGAAAATTTGGAAAAAAAATACCCTTTATTATTAGCAGAGTGAACTACGAGGATTTTATTCAAAAACACACTCATTTATTCAGGCACATCCTTGAGGACGATGGTGATTGAGGTTGAGGATTAGGTTGAGGATAAGGTTGAGGATAAGATTTTTGCCTTCGGCAGGTCGAAAAAACGGTGAACGGTGAGCAGTGAACTGTAAACGGAAGGTCGGAAGGTCGAAAGTCTGAAGGTCTTAAGGTCTGAAAGTCGAAGGTCGGAATGATGGAACTGTGAACGGTCAACTGTGAACTGTGAAGCTAATGCTTACTACGAGCTACGAACTACGAGCTAATCATCCCATCCCCATGGAGCCGGAGGTGATTCCACTTCTTTTGTCAGATCAAATTCTACACTGAAATAGCGATCTGTACCCATTCTTCTCAAATTATATGTAAACTTTACCCCATTTTCGAGATCAATCCACCAAATATTTCCGGCAGCATAAGAGATCAAATCTGTGGTTTCCTGATCTGCAGGAAAAACTTGTCGCGTTTCAGTTCCAACGTTGGTTGTCCAGCCACCATATTGTGTGATTTGATCTTCACTACCATCTTCATGTCTATGGTCGTGTTTTAGCAAAATTTTATCACCTTCCTTTTTTAATACCCAGGTACGGCTTCTGTTATCTCCTACTGAAAATGGTATTTTCACTATATCACCTTCGCAAAACCTCACATCCATTATGAGCCGTTTTCCAGCAAAAGTGGTATCATTAGGTGGAGCGCTGATTGCCTTTCCTTCAAAAGATTTGCCGCACAACTGGTTGATATTGGCCCAGAACAAATCGACACCCTTTGCTTCTTCTTCCGTATTTACCTCTGGTATTGGTTCTTGTTTTTCATCTTCTCTGCATGAGGTAAATGACAATACAAGGAGTAAAATAAATGCAATAAAGATATACATTATCCACTTTTGGCTAATACGTTGTACATTCATTCAGTTCAAATTTTTGACAATTATACAAAAATTTTATTATAATTCTAATTTGTGATGTTCTGTGAGAAGTACGAGGGGTGCCGATGGCATTATGGGTTGAAATTTTACAAAGGGTTTGTCTTAACCCGTAAAATGTTTTTGGTCAAAAGACATGCATTATCATCACTTTTGAAAAAAGAAAACTTCACACCTCTATGGTGAGGAGAAATCAGTTTTACATGATGTGCTATAGGCTATTATCCTGATTATTTAGGAAGTAAACGCACTATGGGACATATCATCTCTTCCATAGATATGCCACCATGCTGGAATGTATCCCTGTAATAATGGTTAAAGTGATTGTAATTGTTAGGGTATAAAAAATACATGTCCTCTTTGGCAAAAATGAATGTCGAACTCACATTGGGTCGGGGCAAACCGGCTTCAGCGGGATCTTTTACTTCCAGTACATCATTTTTAATGTATTGCATATTTTTTCCAACCTTGTACCTGAGATTGGTGGTAGTTTCTTTATCGCCAATGACCTTGGAAGGCTGACCGACCCTTATAGTTCCATGATCTGTTGTAATGAACAATTGGATATCTTTTTCTGCTAATTTTTTAAGTACAGACCAAATGGGAGAATTAACAAACCATGACAAGGTGAGTGATCTATATGCTTTTTCGTCCCGAGCCAACTCCTTCAATACCTCCATTTCTGTCCGCGCATGCGATAGCATATCGATAAAGTTGTAGACGATGGCGGTAATATCATTATTGAGGTAATTATGCGCCTGGTCTGTTAATATTTTTGCGCCATTAGTATTGGTCACTTTTATATAATCAGACCTGATCTCCCTTCTAAACATCCTTTTAAGGTGGGCTTTAAAAAGTTCATGTTCCTTCATGTTTTTTCCACCTTCCTCGTTGTCATTGACCCAAAGACCAGGATAATTTTTTTCAATCTCCGATGGCATCATACCACTGAAAATGGCATTTCGGCTATATTGCGTGGAAGTAGGGAGTATACTGTAAAAATAATCTTCGCTTTCTATCCTATAATACTCAGCAACTACCGGTTCAATAATCTTCCATTGGTCATATCTGAGATTATCCAGAAGTAAAAAAATAGTCGGTTTTGACGAATCGATGAAGGGAAAAACTTTTTCACGCAGAAGAATATGAGATCTGCTTGGACCTTCGCTATGATTCATCCAAGGAATATAGTTTTTGATTATATACCTTGAAAATTCACGGTTTGCATCCTTCTTTTGCATCTGAAGAATTTCATTCATTTCAGGATTGTCAGAAGAGTCCAGTCGAATTTCCCATGCAATGATCTTTTTATATATGTCAACCCATCCTTTAAAATCCGGGCCTTCATTGATTTCCATACCTATATTTCTGAAGTCTTGCTGATATTCTACTGCTGCTTTTTCAGAAACCAATTTTTGCGCATCTACTATCTTCTTAAGGGACATTAAAATCTGGTTGGGATTGACCGGTTTGATGAGATAATCGTTAATTTGGGATCCAATCGCTTCCTCCATGATGTTTTCTGCTTCGTTCTTTGTGATCATGACCACCGGAATTGAGCTATTATGTGCTTTTATACGACTCAGTGTTTCCAGACCGGTTAGACCAGGCATACTTTCATCAAGAAATACCACGTCTATATCCCTGTTTTCCTGAAGCACCTCTATAGCATCATATCCATTGGTTACGGTCACAACATCATATCCCTTTTTCTCAAGAAAAAATAACTGGGGCTTCAAAATATCGATTTCGTCATCAGCCCAAAGAATTTTTATTCTATCTGTCATATTGTAAGATTATTATCTGTATTAGATGCTTACTATACCCTATATGATAAATCTTAGTTCAATCCTTGTTACATTCAAACGCTTTCAAAACCACGATGACAATGTGATACCCTGATCATTCACTGTAATAGGAATGAAAATTTTAAAATACCGCATATGAATAGTGAAAATTCAGAAAAAGAACCTCAAATTTACAATCAAGTAGTATAAATAAACATTCTAACCCAAAACGAATAATTGAAAAATTATATTACACTATTGAATGGGTAAAAAGAAAATATTGAACGATCCTATTTATGGGATCATTAGTTTTCCTCATGAAATCACTTACGAACTCATGGATCATCCCTGGTTTCAGAGGCTTAGAAGAATTTCGCAAATGGGACTCTCGCATTATGTTTATCCCGGAGCTGTACACACGAGATTTCACCACGCCATAGGTGCACTCCACTTGATGACCAGAGCCATTTATTCTTTAAGAGATAAAGGAGTAGCAATAGACGAAGAGGAAGCAAAAGGACTGAGTATAGCTATTTTACTTCACGATATCGGCCACGGACCCTTTTCACATGCATTGGAATACACATTAATACCAGTAGATCACGAGTCCATTTCTTTGGCTATGATGCAAGCACTCAATAAGGAATATCATGGAGAATTAGACCTGGCTATCGAAATATTTACAGGTAGATATCACAAATCATTTATGCACGAACTCGTTTCGAGCCAATTGGATATGGACAGAATGGACTATCTGAACCGGGACAGTTTCTTCACCGGTGTGGCAGAAGGAGTGATCGGTTATGATCGCCTGATTAAAATGCTGAACGTTCATGAAAATCGCCTCGTAGTAGAAGAAAAAGGTATATACTCAGTTGAAAAATTTATAATGGCCAGGAGGCTAATGTATTGGCAGGTTTACCTCCATAAAACTTCTGTAGCTACTGAACGGATGCTATTGCTTTTTGTACACAGATTGAAAGAAATCATTCTACAAAATGACAAAAGTTATGCCGATCCCGATCTTGAAATGATCTTTAGAAATAAAAGTCAAGAACTTACGTCTGTTCTCCCATTATACTCCTCAATCGACGACACAAACCTGTTGATGTCACTCAAGACCGCGACCAAAAGTAACGATCCACTTTTGAGGTTCTTATCCCATTGTTTGCTGGAAAGAAAACTGTTTAAAATCAAATTAGATGATAATCCCATTCCCATTGCACTAATAGATGCTATTAAACAGAGGCTTACCCAAATTTTACCATTTCGTACAGATTATACCAACCGCTTAGTCATCGCAGGTGTACAGACCAACTACGCATATAACAAAGTCAAAGATGAAATCCACATTCTTAAAAAAGACGGTAAATGTGAACCTTATTCTCAGGTTTCAGAATATTCAAGTCACTACTCAATATCAGAAAAACACTTCGTATGTTACCCCCAGGAAAGTCTTTATCCTGAAAGATTTTTTGCCAAATAATTTTACCTTTCTGGTACCTGCTACCAACGCAAAGAGATGCAATAAAACATAAGCACAGTATCCTAAAATCTGCATTTCTTATACTGAATTTAAGGAATATACTTACTTTTGACGGCTAAACACATTTGGGTATGTCAAAAGATATTGTGTTCTCTTTGATGAGGAAAGAATTGGAGAGACAGAGAAAAGGAATTGAACTGATCGCATCGGAAAACTTTACCAGTAAAGCAGTGATGAAAGCTGCGGGAAGTTGCCTAACCAATAAATACGCTGAAGGGTATCCAGGCAAGAGGTATTACGGTGGATGCGAGGTGGTGGATGAAATCGAAAATCTTGCCATTGAAAGACTGAAAACTCTATTTGGGGCAGATTTTGGAAACGTACAACCCCACTCAGGTGCTCAGGCTAATGCCGCTGTTTTTTTAGCCGTGTTAAAACCCGGTGATCCCATACTTGGGTTTGATCTGTCGCATGGAGGACACTTAAGTCATGGTTCTCCGGTTAATTTTTCAGGATTGGTATATAAGCCCTATTTCTATGGTGTCGAACCCGAAACAGGGATTATCGATATGGATAAAGTGGAGGCTCTCGCACATGAGCACAGGCCTAAACTGATCATATGTGGAGCTTCAGCCTATTCGAGAGATTGGGATTATATCAGATTCAGACAAATAGCCGATTCTGTAGGCGCACTTCTTTTAGCAGATATCGCTCATCCTGCAGGATTAATAGCGGGAAAACACCTTAACAATCCCATTCCACATTGTCACATCATCACCTCCACAACTCATAAAACTCTACGGGGTCCAAGAGGCGGGATTATCATGATAGGGCGTGATTTTGATAATCCATGGGGTAGAAAGACCAGAAAAGGATCTCCTATAATGATGTCTTCTATCATAAACAGCGGAGTTTTCCCCGGTATGCAGGGAGGACCTCTGGAACACATAATTGCTGCCAAAGCAATAGCATTTGAAGAAGCACTCCAGCCTTCATTTAAGGATTATGGAAATCAGGTCATTAAAAATGCACAAGCCATGGCCTCTGCTTTTATAGAAAAAGGGTATAAGATCATATCAGGAGGAACGTCTAATCATATGATGCTCATCGATTTGAGAGAGAAGTTGGACATCACTGGCAAGGATGCTGAAAATGCATTGATCCTGGCTGACATTACGGTCAACAAAAATATGGTGCCTTTTGACTCACGGAGTCCTTTCGTAACCTCAGGTATACGCATTGGAACAGCCGCAGTGACTACACGGGGATTTGACGAGAATGATTGTATTCGCACTGTGGATTGGATCGATTTCATTTTAAAAAATAAGGAAAATCCACAGGCAGTAGAAGGTGTCAAATCAGAGATTAACCGTTTTATGGAGCAATTTCCACTGTATGAAGATGAATGAAAAGTAACTTTTTAATGATCGTCGTTTTTTTTCATCCACAGGTACTTTATATCCGTTAGATAAAGGCCTTCGGGAGGTACACTCCAACCTCTGCTTAGCAGGGTTTGATGATCCATTGCCCATTTCACTTCATCCAGTGAAACTTTCCCTCTCTGAACCTGCAAGCACATTCCTACGATCAATCTTACCATACCTCTTAAAAACCTGTTAGATGAAATGGTATATTTCCATATTCCTTCAGTGGTTTTCTCCCAGTAAGACTCTTTTATTTGACATTTTTTGTGTTGTACATCTGTCCTGCTTTTGCAAAAAGAGGTAAAATCTTCATATTCGAGAATAAGAGAAGCGGCATGTTGGAGAAGTTCAGGATTAACCATTTTCCAGCGGTAATAATAGGACAAACCGTTTAAGAATGGATCCTTAATTTCATGCAGATTGTACTCGTACGTTCTTGAAATGGCATCAAATCGGGCGTGGGCTTCAGGATGTACCTGCAGAACAGCATGCACTACGATATCCGAAGGAAGAATGGAGTTTAACTTATATAGAAATGGGGTAAAATCTATATCCGCATCAAAATGAAAATAATAATTTCTCGCATGCACTCCGGTATCCGTCCTCCCGCACCCAGTAATGGAAACCTGCTTTCTCATAATGGTAGTCAAAGCATTTTCCAATGTGGCCTGAACAGTAGGAACCCCTGATTTTTGACTTTGCCAACCATAATAACACGCGCCGTGGAAGGATATCTCCCCGAAAAATCGCATATCAGGCTGCTTTTAACTTATTGAGCCTTGATTTACCCACTTGATTACGGGCATAGGGAAGATCTACTTTAAATTCAAACACGTCCTTATGAGATGGGAGTTCAAACATAGCATCAGTCAATATTGCTTCACATATTGATCGTAATCCTCTGGCACCCAGTTTGTATTCCAGGGCTTTATCAGCGATAAATACAAGGGCATCCTTAGTAAAGGTCAATTTGATATTCTCCATTTCGAATAGCTTCACGTATTGTTTTACTATGGCGTTTTTTGGTTCTGTAAGTATTTTGAGCAGTGTCTCTTTATCCAGTGGATCCAGGTAAGTCAAAACAGGCAAACGGCCAATAAGCTCCGGTATCAGGCCAAAAGTTTTTAAATCCTGATGGCTCACATACTGTAGCAGATTTTCTCTGTCTACTTTTTCTTTTTCCTCACTATTAAATCCTATGATCTGGGTATTTAATCGCCTGGCTATGATTTTGTCTATACCATGAAAAGCTCCACCGCAAATAAATAAAATATTACTTGTATCTAAGGAGATCATTTTTTGCTCAGGATGCTTTCTTCCACCCTGGGGAGGAACCTGTACATTGGTTCCTTCAAGCATTTTAAGAAGTGCTTGTTGTACTCCTTCCCCTGATACATCTCTTGTAATCGAAGGGTTGTCAGATTTACGAGCTATTTTATCGATTTCATCAATGTACACTATACCTTTTTCCGCTGCTTCTACATCAAAATCGCATGCTTGCAAGAGCCTGGACAACATGGATTCCACATCTTCTCCAACGTAACCCGCTTCAGTAAATACAGTGGCATCCACTATAGTAAAGGGTACTTCGAGAAATTTGGCGATGGTTTTGGCTAATAGGGTTTTACCGGTACCTGTTTCTCCTACAAAGAGAATGTTGGATTTTTCAATTTCAACATCCTTACCACCAGACATGGTGTGTCTTAATCTTTTATAGTGATTGTGTACAGCTACAGCCAGATATTTTTTTGCCTCTTCCTGGCCTATAATGTATTGATCGAGATACGTTTTGATCTCAGAAGGTGAAAACTCTGTTAGTTTTAAGCCAATCGAATCTTTATCAAAACGACTTTTGCTTTCTTCCTTAACAATCTCATAGGCCTGCTCTACACAGACTTCACATATATGGCCATCTATTCCCGCAATTAATAGATTGGCTTCCTTTTTGGTTCGACCACAAAATGAACACTTCATTGGTTTCGATTTTGACATTTAACTTTGATTTTTGGGTCTTTACTGTAAATAGTTTCTATCTAACAATATACCCAACCATAAAAATAACTCATTTCACAGTAAAATACGTATTTTCTGCACATGTTGACGCATATCAAAGTGATCCATTAAGAATACTCACTTTCAAAAGCAAATGGCTTTTGTTGGATTTTAACCTTATTTTTTAAGATCTTTCTTTTTGGGATTATCTCTGGTTAAAACTTCATCAACCAGACCATACTCTTTAGCATCGAAGGAGGTCATCCAGTTGTCTCTATCTGAATCTTTCTCAATAGTAGCAAAATCCTTACCTGTATGATGTGCTAATATTTCATACAGTTCATTTCTTAAGGTTTTAACCAGATTGTAAGAAATTTCCATATCTGTGAATTGACCCTGCATACCTCCTGATGGTTGATGTATCATCACCCTGCTATGAGGGAGGCAAGTTCTCTTCCCTTTATGACCGGCAGTTAAAAGTACAGCAGCCATGGAGGCCGCCAGTCCTGTACAAATAGTTCCTATATCAGGTGATACATATTGCATGGTATCATATATCCCCATGCCTGCGATCACAGAACCTCCGGGACTATTGATGAACATTTGAATATCTCTTTTAGGATCAGTTGATTCCAGAAATAACAGTTGAGCCTGCACAACATTGGCAACGTAATCATTTATAGGTACTCCTAAAAAAATAATCCTGTCCATCATCAATCTTGAAAAAACGTCCATACCCACGATATTCATTTGTCTCTCCTCTATTACATGAGGGGTAAATCCCTGAATATTGGGAATGGCATTGGTCATGTATTGATCCAGGTGCATGCCTCCCATTCCAAGATGGTTGACTGCATACTTTCTAAATTCATCTTTTGGAAACATATATTTTATCTTTTGATTTCAAGTACTAAACCTTAAAAACTATCCTTTTGCATTTTCGTTCAATGCAGCAACCATTTTCATATATTCATCTCTGGTTATTTCTTCTACGTTTTTATCTACAATCTCAAATATAGCCTGTAAAAATTTTCTTTCAGCTATTAAAACGTATTCGTCTCTCACTTGTTTTTCATCATTCAGAAGTCGCTTTGTTAAATCATCGACCATATCGACGCTAAATGAATAATTGGCACTGTAATTTAAGACCTTTCTTCTGATAGATTGTACTACTTCATCCGGTTCAACCTGTATGTCCATCTTTTTTTCAAGCTTAGCTTTAATGAGCTGCCATCTTGTCGCGTTAAGCGATTTAGTAAATTCATCATCCTGTACTTCGACCTCATTACCTTCTTTCTCATTCTTCATAAATCTTTTCAAAAATTCATTGGGTAATTCAATCGGATTAAGCTCCTGCAATGCCTTTTTTATGTCATGAAATAATACCTCTTTGCATTGATTGTCGTAGAAAGATTGGATATTTGCCAGGATTTTCTCCCGTGCCTGCTCTTCAGTCGTTACTTCTTCATCATTAAACATGCGTTGTAGCCACTCAACTGTTACTTCAGCAGGGATCATACGCGATACAGATGTGATGGTTCCTCTAAATCTGTTTCCCACTTCTGTTTCATCCCCTTCATCCATATTCAATAAGTATTTCCGAACAAATTTTTCATCTTTATCCTTCTCAATTTTGTCGATATCAAAATCGAAGGAATCCCCCTTTTTAAGTGTAAGTAATTGCGTTTTCAAATCTTCATCGCCTACAGTAGAAATAAGTATTGAAAACTCGGTTGCCCATCCATTTTCCTTTACTTCATTGCCTTCCATTTCCTCTGCATTGATTTTGATTCTGTCATCTGGCTGAATATCATTTTCGACTTCTTCAAGTTTGCCACTTCTGGAAGTCAAATTATCTAATTCTTCAGTGACCATGTCATCTTCAATTTGCACTTTATACAATGTAAATGTTTTGTCAAGGCCGTTCACTTCAAAATCAGGAGCGTATCCAATATCAAATACAAAATCAATATCTTTAAGATGGATCGGATCAAAATCATTTTCAGGATGATCTTCTGCTGGTATAGGTTGACCAAGTAATTCTAGGTTTTCTTTTGTAATATACTCATTGAGCTCATCATTGATGCGATCCATCACCACGTCAAAAAGTATACTCTTACCATACATCTTACGAATGATGTTGGATGGAGTTTTACCCTTTCTAAAACCCTTCATTTGTGCTTTCTGAGCTTGCTTTCTAAGCTCGGATAAATATTTATCCTTATAGTCATTTACTTCCAGTTTTAATTGCAGTTGGGCACTTCCCGGGCTTATTTCGTTTTTGGTTATTTGCATTGTAATCTAAAAATTTCAAATTGATAAATGGTCAAAAGACACGATCTAATGTTTTATAAAAAATAATATAAGTAAAATCAATGAATAAAAGTTGAAGTTGTACACACCAACTCATACCAGTTATTCACCACTAAAATTAAACAATGAGATGAAATATGAAAAAAGCACTGTGGTTTGTATTTGTGCTTTTGAATTACGGGTGTATCTCATTATTTTTTTGTGCAATCGGCTTCCTAACAAAAGTGGGCGGAACATAGTTTTACATTTTATGATCCGGTTGAGTATTTCATTCTTCCAGTCTCGTAAATACTCAGCTATGCACTTGATAAGCAAATTATAGCGGGGTAATTACCATGTCTTCATTCATCAAAAATGTGCGGGTGGAGGGACTCGAACCCCCAAACCTCACGGCACTAGATCCTAAGTCTAGCATGTCTACCAATTTCATCACACCCGCAACATTACAATAAAAAAAGAACTGATTATTTTCTATTTACAACATTCAATATTCATTGGCAATGTCATAAAAGGAGCCCATTTTGAAATGGAGTCGCAAAGATAGTATCTTTTTTAAAATATCAAATATTTTTATTGACACCAACTTGAATAAAATACAAGCTGTTTTACAATAATTTTCCACAGAGGTTTCAATACATCATTTTCAATTATATAGACGGGAAAGTCAACCTGAAAGAAATCGGATAAGTCATTTGTAAGCAAAACCATCATCAAAATATCTTATTACTCACTTATGACTCAACTCAATTTAAAGGTCTTTTTATTAGCCATACAATAGCCATTGACTATAAAATGTCCAAAAGATCCCAATTCAGGGTTAAAATTTATTTAATTTGGAATCACAAGCAGCGTATCTTTGTTTATTAAGGTACTATTAATAAATTGGTATAATTTTTTGGGTATACATGTATTATGACATTAGTAGCTGAAATAAACGATATAGAAAAAAAGCAAGCGGATAAGGCATTTAAAAGTCTTATGCGAAAAATGCGTGATTCTGTGAATGAAGAAGACATTGTTCACATGAAAAAAGCGTATGATCTCGCTTTTGATGCCCATAGCAACCAACGAAGAAAATCTGGTGAGCCGTATATACTACATCCCCTGGAAGTGGGAAGAATATGCTTTGAAGAAATTGGACTGGGTCCGACAGCCATTGTTTGCGCCATTCTTCACGACGTAGTAGAAGATACGCCTGTAACAAAAGAGGAAATTTACTCCATGTTTGGTCCAAAAATTGGCAAAATTGTCGATGGACTTACTAAACTTGACGGCTTGTATAATGTAGCGAGCCCTCAGGCGGAAAATTTTAAAAAGGTATTGAGTTCCCTGGTTGACGATGTACGTGTTGTTCTGATCAAAATGGCTGACCGACTTCACAATCTACGAACTATAGGGCCGATGCCAAAGCATAAACAACAAAAAATTGCTGCTGAGACATCCTATATCTATTCTCCTCTGGCTCACAGGTTGGGATTGTACAAGATCAAAACCGAGTTTCAGGATATCTGTATGAAAATAACAGAACCTGAAGAGTACAATGAAATAGAGCAAAAACTGAGTGCTAGCAAAGCAGAAAGAGCCCGTTATATTCGAGATTTTATACGCCCATTGAAAGATAAGCTGGATGAATTGAATATCCCGTACACGGTCATAAGCCGCCCAAAAGCCATTTCCTCCATTTGGAATAAAATAAAAACAAAAAGAGTACCTTTCGAAAGAATTTACGACCTTTTTGCCGTCAGGATCATCCTGGATGTTCCATTGGCAAAAGAAAAAAGTTTTTGCTGGCAAGTGTACTCAATCATCACAGATGTATATACACCCATCCCCGAACGTCTCAAAGATTGGGTAACCACACCTAAAGGCAATGGTTACGAATCATTGCACACCACGGTTATCGGGCCTAAAGGCCGGTTTGTTGAAGTCCAGATTCGCAGTGAAAGAATGGATGAAATTGCCGAAAGAGGGTTTGCTGCCCATTGGAAATATAAAAACATTAAAAGCTCCTATAGCGTATACGATGCCTGGTTAGATAATATAAGAGTTTTGCTTGACAATTCCCATGCAGATGCTCTGGAATTCATTAATGATTTTAAATCCAATCTTTTCCATGAAGAAGTGTATGTATTCACACCGGCAGGAGATATGCGCATCTTACCTTTAGGTGCTACAGCGTTGGATTTTGCCTTTGATATACATACCGATGTAGGATACCATGCTACAGCGATCAAGGTCAATGACAAATTGGTTCCTATGGGTTATGTACTGAATAATGGTGACCAGCTTAAAGTAACCACCAGTAAAAACCAGAAACCCAATGAATCCTGGCTCAAACTGGTTTTGACCGGAAAGGCAAGATCTAAAATTCGCTCCGCTATGAAAGAGGAGCAAAGGAAAACAGGGGAACTGGGAAAGGAAGCACTGCTAAGGAAACTAAAAAATCTGAAGCTCGACTTCGAAAACAATATAGATAACCTCGTTAGGTACTATGGGTTTAAATCCAGGCCTGAGCTATATCTTGCCGTTGCGGAGGAGAGAATAAAAATGGCAGAACTCAATAAATTTAAAGTTGATAGCGGTAAGCTTATCCTAAAAGAAGCCGGAGGTCATACCGAAGACAAACCTGATAAAAGTCAGCAGGAAGCAATACCCAAACCAAAAAAAGCATTGATCAATAAATCCAATATTTTGGTTAATGGGGAGCCAGCTGATCAATATAATTTTAGTCTCGCTACCTGCTGCAATCCGGTAAAAGGCGATGAAATTTTTGGATATCTCACAGCATTGCAGGGTCTTAAAATACACAGGATCAATTGTCCTAATGCTACCCATTTAATGGCCAATTATGGATACAGAATGCTTAAGGCAGAATGGGACAATGTCAGTGAAAAGGATTTTGTAGTTGATTTGGTTATCACAGGAGTCGATACCGGTATTGGCGTTATTCAACGCATAACCAATGTCATATCCAATAACCTGGAAATGAATATTAAATCATTTAGTATTGATGGTAAAGATGGCTATTTTGAAGGTAAAGTCAGTCTAATTGTATTGAATAAAATTCATTTGAATAAAGCAGTTACTTCTTTGGAAAGCCTGGAAGGTGTGTCTAGTGTAGTACGTAAGGAATACAGCACGTAAATGAATGCTTTACAATAATATCTTTTTATCTTCATAGTATGCAGGAACCACCTTGTCCTTTTACTGGTTCTTGTTTAAATATTTCCATATATTACATAAATAATGTTTTGTATTTTCACCTATTTAATGTTTGTTTATTTGAACTTTACCAAAAGTTAGCTCTTTCTTGAACACGGAATGACAACAGTCAAGGTGGTTAAAAAAAATGAATATAATCTAAAAAAACATACATCTTCTTGCCTGAATCAAGATGAAGTAGTGCTTTAAAAAATAGAAGAATGAATAAGTCAGAGGAAAAAAAAGATGTCTTTTTCGAAGAAGTTAAAAATATATTTTCTGCCTATCTTGAAAAAAACCAATTGAGGAAAACTCCGGAAAGGTATGCTATCCTCGATGAAATATACAGCCGATCCGACCATTTCGATGCTGAGGAACTGTATATAAACATGAAGATGAGAAATTACAGGGTGAGCAGAGCCACTGTATATAATACCCTGGATTTACTGGTTAACAGCGATCTGGTGACCAAACATCAGTTTGGAAAAAACCTGGCACAGTATGAAAAATCGTATGGATTCAAACAGCACGACCATTTAATATGTGTCGATTGCAGTAAAGTACTCGAATTTTGCGATCCCAGAATCCAGCAGATTAAAAATATGATGGGCGAAATCCTTAAATTTAAAGTGACCCACCATTCTCTCAATTTATATGGAAAATGCCAGGGAGCCTGCGAACGGACTCAGAGCATGAGCAATGCATAAAACCAGGATAAGGATAAAGTTGAGGTTAAGGTTGAGGTTAAGGTATGTCTGATGACACCCTTGCTGGCAAGTTGAACTCTTAGCTTTTTGAAGTCTGGTCTAATTTGGCTTATTAGCCTATTAACCCAATAACCCATTAACCTAATCCCCCCTAATCCTTTTTTACAGGAAGATCCAACCCAGGTTTTTCTGCAGTGGGATCTCCGCTCATCAGATAGGTATCAAACCATTGAAGCATCCTGAGATTATAATCATATTTCGACCCTGACTTTTGATTTCCATGACCTTCTCCGGGATAATATATTAAACGAACCGGGAGGTCAGGTTTTCTTACCTTCAGATGTCGGTATAGTTCCATCGATTGTGCAGGGTGTACTCTGGGGTCATCTGCTCCATGCATGATGAGAATAGGCGTCTGGGAACGATCCACATAATAAACAGGACTTCTCTGCAACTGCCATTGCCAGTCTTCCCAAATTCTCTTCCTCGAATGCACGTGATACAATTCCTCAGGAATATCACTAGTTCCCCACTTTGATATATTGTTACTGATTCCTACAAACATAACCGCTGCAGCAAACCGATCTGAATAATAGGTACTCATCCATGCAGATGCATATCCGCCATACGAACCACCTGTAACCCCTACCCTATCTTTGTCAGCAATTCCACGATCTATCAAATAATCTATTCCATCAACTATATCATCAAATTCTTTTCCGGCCAGATCACCCTGGCTACTATAAATAAATTCAACTCCACGACCAGTACTTCCCCTGTAGTTGGGATAAAAAACGGCATAACCTTTTGCTGCAGCCATTTGTCCCGGTGATGAATAACTCGTTAACCATCCATTGCTGTAATGGGCTTCTGGCCCACCATGTACCACAGTTATTACTGGTACCCTGGTACCCGATTCATAGTCAAGTGGATACATCAACAAACCTTCGATGTCAAATGCTCCATCACGGGCCGTGTAGGATATCACTTCCTGTTTTCCCAATTGTACTTCTGCTATCCATGCATTGTGATTGGTTTTCTTGACTGGTTTTGCGCCTGCAACATTACTCAATGTAAATAATTCGGCGGGGTGATTAGGCGAACTGGCAACCATAGAAATCGATCCATTGGTCGCTCTTGAAAATGAAGTGATGGCATGTTCACCTGTTTTAAAGATTACATTCTTACCTGTACCATCCGGCCGGACAGTACCAATGACTGCCTGCGTACTTTCACTACCTAAGAAGTGGATGGTATTTGTTTCGGTCCAAAAGATTTGTTCATATTTTCCTTTATAATCATGATCAATCATCTGAGGTTTTCCCCCTTGTGCTGAAACTATGAGTATGCGCCCCTCGATGGGATCATTAATATCCTTACCTGCCAACAAAGCCAATCTCTTGCTATCCGGACTCCATATGATATTTCCCAACTTTCCTTCATTCGGAATCTGGGTAATCACCTCCCTTGTGTTAGCATCAACAATCATTACGCGTTGATTCATATAAGAATCGTCTACTGACGCCGTTGGAGCTGCTGAAATGGCCAGTTTTGATTTATCCGGACTCCAAACCACATTATATACATACCCTTCAATATTCAAAGCCGCCGGCTCATGGTCATCTTTATTCAGATCGGTGATGTAAGCATTTCTTTTACTAAAATTTTCTTCATAAAATGTAGGCTTATAGGGTAAAGGCGTGACCGGAGCCTTTCCTGATTCGCTGGCTATAAATGCCAAATTATTCCCATCCGTATGCCATTTATATTGCAATATCCTGGAGCTAAAAGCAAAGAGTTTGGTCGCTTCACCACCATGAATACTTATCTCGTATATTGCATTCATGGTTTCTCCGGGTTTAGTACTTAGAAATGTTATGCTTCCAGAACCTGGTCTAAAAGTCACTCCGCCTACACTGGCTAATGTAAAATAGGGAGTAGTTTTTCCCGATACCACCTCCAATACGTGAAGTTGCGTTGTGTTGCCCACATTTTCTTTAAGTGGGTCAGCCGGAACACTCACCGTGTAAGCCACATATTTTCCATCATCAGAGATGGTGCTGCTCGTTACGGTTTTCATCTTTGCAATATGCTCGTAGGTAACGCCTTGTGCTACAAGAACAGGTGAAAAAGTAGATGAAAAAATGGCAAATACCATGATTCCCACTATAGGGAATACATAATTTAGGTTTCTGGTAAAAGTGTACATTCTGGTCATAATAAAAGGATTAAAATTTTCAGTCGAAATATAGTCAATTTTATCTAAATGATATATCATTCTCCAATTTGAGGATACTTTACCCGGAAATAACCTATTTCTTATCCCTTACAGAGATTTTGAATGCTCTCGCTGGATTTTTTACCAGCAATAAATCTAATTCCTCAAGGGTAAATCCCTCATTTTTCAATTCGGGAATTAACTCATCGAATATCGCGGTATAGGGCTTAAAATCAACTTCATCCTGTGGGTCGGGACTATAATAACCTGCATCATGTGAAATCAAAATATGGTCGAGAATTCCTTTTTCTTTTGCAAATAATAATCTTTGCAAATGACCATTAACATCCCAGACGACTCCATCCAGACTGATCCATACACCTTTATTCGCTAATTCTTCATATGTGTTGAAGTTGGTTTCCATTTGTGCATGTACCCATATGAATGCAGATGGATGAATGCCCTCTTCCGCAAGAATGGCAAGCTGAGCAATGGCCGTTTTATACGATCCGGTGTGAGAAGCTATTGTCATTCCGGTCTCTTTATGTGTGCGGCAGGCTGCTCTTACTATTTTCTCATCGACATCCGGTAAAGTGTCCAATGGATTTACGCTGATCTTTATAAAGCCTGGTTTTATACCCGTGTTTTCAATACCCGATTCAAACTCATGTATCCATCGCTCTGCCAACTGGTCTGCAGTTTCTGTATAAGCGTGATCCGGAAGATATTTGTAATCCACCGCAGCATAATAGCCTGTATTGGTTATGATTTGCAATCCAGACTCTTCACTCAATACACGCAAGAGTTCAACATCTCTTCCCAGGTAGGCTGGCGTGCATTCTATAAAAGTATTTACTCCTTTTTCTTTCAAAGCCAGTAAATATGGAAGCACTTTAGCCTTTGCATCATTTTTGTTCCAATTTCCATAATCCGCATGACCGTAGCCCCTGAAATCCACTAGCACATGTTCATGGATGAGTGCTTTACCCATTTCTTCGTCAGAAATTTTACCGTTTAGTGTCATGATCTCTTTATCGGATGACTTAAGTTGACAACCTGACAAAATGAAAAGTAAATAAATGCTAATCATGTGAAGGTTCATAATTGACAATTTAAGGATACCATTTTTTCAATCTTACTTCGATCTCCGGGTTCACTTCGATGACCAATTTTTTAAACGCCTCTACATCGCTTAATCCTTCTCTGCCCCGGTAATGAAACGGGTATACAACTTTTGGCTTGAAATCCAATACTGCACTGGCTGCCTGTTCAATGCTCATGGTAAAGGGTTGATTCATGCAAACAAAAGCGATATCTATATCTTCAAGTGATCTCATTTCAGGAATATCTTCAGTATCGCCGGAAATGTAAACCCTTTGGCTGCCAAGCTGAAGGATATAACCATTCCCCCTGCCTTTAGGATGTCTGGAATCAGCACTTTCGGGGAGATTGTACATGGCAAGAGCTTCTATGGGAATATTCAGGACATCAGCCATCTCTCCATTGCTTAAAACTACTGATTTTTCTTTCAAATCATCGGGAAGCAATTCCTTTACAGCCGGAGGAACTACCAAAACTGCTCCAGAAGTTTCCAGTGTGTTAAGCGTTTCCAGATTCATATGATCGCCATGTATATCTGTAATGAGGATCATGTCGGGAGGAAGAAAATCTTTAAACAGGTCTGCACCACCATAGGGATCTACATAAATGGTCTTCTGATCCCATGTCAATACCATTGTGGAATGCAATACCGGTTGAATGAACATCTGACCCTCAGGGGTATTGATGACATCAGGAGTATCCAACTGTGCAATGGTTATTACAGGCAATAGTGGCAAGATAAAGAGTGATAATATTTTGCAGGTCATAGTTGATAATTTGTTATTTGTTTACAAATAGACAAGTGTCCATATTAATCAGAATATCATATACATATCCATAGAGTTTTATAATACAATTATAACAGAGATACATTGATTTAGATTTCAATTCTCATTCCGACTGTCATTTCACATGCATAAAAGATGTAAGGTACCCAATTTTCTCATTTTATTTTTTGAAAAAATATAACATAAACTGGTTTATATTGTAAACTTATTTATATTTGTTTAAAATTACACTATATTATGAGCTCAGAATTAACCCACGAAGAAAGTCTTAAGACAATAAGTCACATGATCAATCTATCTAAAAACAATGTTCAGCACAGCAGTTTTTATTTTCTCCTTTGGGGCTGGGTTGTAGCATTGGCATTTCTGGGTCATTACATCTTAATGGTATATGTAGAATTTGAAAATCCCTCAGTTATCTGGCTTATTGCAATTCCGGCAGCCATTGCCAGTGGAATATATGGATACCGGACAGAGAAAAAAATACTATACAAAACCCACTTCGACGATCTTTACACGCAGACTTGGTTGGCTTTTTTACTTCCATTACTCATGATTTTATTTTTCGGGAATAAACTGGGACTTGAAAACACAACAGCATTGATTCTAATGTTAGCGGGGTCAGGTACCTATATTTCAAGTAGGATTTTACGATTTAAGCCCTCTTTATACGGAAGTCTTATAATCTGGGTAACAGCTATACTTTCATTTATTTACAATAATGAATACCAATACCTTTTAGGGGTTGCCGGTATAGTTATGGGCTACTTAATACCTGGATATTTACTTCGTAAAAAAGAACAAAGTGTCTGAATTTAAAAATCTGGATCCATTATTACATTCTCAACTGAGATTGGCCATCATGTCATTGCTGATAAGCGTTCAAAAGGCCGGTTTTCTGTTTCTAAAAGAAAAAACAGGAGCAACTTCCGGCAATTTGAGTGTACAAATAGACAAGCTTTCACAAGCCGGATACATCACTATTGAAAAGTCATTTAGTGGCAAAAAACCAGTAACCACATGCAAAATTACCCAAAAAGGGATCAGGGCTTTTGAATCTTATGTTCAATCTCTGCGGGACTATATTGACCCTTGATAATGCTTTACTTTAATACAAAAGAAAATGGGATGACCTTAATGTAAACTGAATTAGGAGATGTAAAATGAATAAAATTATTATCTATACTTAAATAAATGATCATTATGAAAATGAGAGCATGTAAGACGATTCTCTTGACCATGTTCTGGGTATCTATAGTAAGTGCCCAGAATTTCGTATCCGATTCCCTAAGCAAAGTTGAAATGAAAAAATTAGACTTTCTGATTGGTGAGTGGGTAGGTTCTGGTTGGATGTATGGGCAAGACAGGGTAAAATATGAATTTGACCAAACAGAAAACATAATATATAAACTTGATAGTACTGTTATCCTTATCGAAGGTATAGGCAAATCGAATGGAAAGTTAGTACATCATGCTTTGGCCATGATTTCCTATAACAAAGCGGACAAAAACTATGATTTCCAATCTTTTCTTGCAAATGGGCTAAAGGGAAGTTATAAGGCAGAAATAAAAGATGGTCAATTGTATTGGTATCCCACGTCCAATACACAATATATCATCTGGCTCGATAAGAGTGGTCGATGGGTTGAAAAAGGTGAATATAAAGCAGGTGATCAGTGGTTTCAATTTTTAGAAATGACCCTCACAAAAACAAATTGAGGCTCCAACTTTAATATACAAATGATGCCACTGGGTAAAATAAGAGAATAAACCCTCGTTTAGAGGCTTTATACTTAAGCCTTGCAATAGCTATAAATATTCCAGGACCTGGAAACGGGATGTCGTGTTGTAATTTGATTACCCGCCAAAACCAGAAAGAGTTATGGATATCACACTTTAGTGTTATATTTTTTCAATGTAGTGATGCTATATTTGCGACCAGTCATACAAATAATTTGATCTTATCATTTTAAAATTATAACCTATTTGGCTCATTTTATAATATTTATACAATCATTATTTTATAATATAAAATTTTTTTGAAATGAAATGCAAGGTATTCATTCTTATTAATGTATTCTTTTTTTCGATGATCCAGTGGAATATTGCCCAGGAGTATGATCCGGGAAGTGGATCGACAACCTATCCACAAAAAGATGGAGGTGTGGTAGTATACGGGCCTACCAGTACGGGATCCACAGTGACCGTTTGTGACAAAGACATGGATTGTGAAGAGACCGAGTGCACTAAAGATCCGAAAAAGTGTAAGGATCTTTTAGAAGAAGCCGATAAAGGAAAGACACAAACCTCTATGGGTAGTGGTGGCAATAAAGTGCAATTAGAACCCGTGTTGATGAATGAAATCAGGAAAATGAGAGAACTTCACCCCAGGGCCTCCATGTTTGCACAAAACAAAAGCGGTAAGTTGGAACTTGTGAAAGAACCTATAAAAGCTCACAAGAAAATCTTGTCAAGACTGAAATAAGTGCAGCTTGTAAAATGAATCCCGGTTTTCTTTAACACGTTTATAGCATGCAGAGAAAACCGGGTATTTATTTGTGTTGGCAAGTGAAGTTGTTAGATTTTTGATTTATTAGGTTATTAGATTATTAAGAAACTGCAAACTGCCAAAAGCGAAAAACGAACTGCGAAAAAAGAACTGCGAAAAGATAACCGCCAAAGGCAAAACCCTCATCCTTAACCTTAACCTCAACCCATTTATCAATTAACAGGCATACTGGCTTTATTAATGGATTCCCTGTCTAAATATTGAATGGTCAAATCTATTTTATCGCTTTCATTAAAATGGTAACCAGTGTGAACCCATTGTGTCATAGAATTTCCAGTCGAATAGGTTGCATTTACCTGATACCAACTTAATAACCAAACCCCGGGAGTATGAAATTCATTAGTCGGTGTATTTACTTTTACGGGAAGCCAAATATCATTTTGAAACGAAACAGACGTAAGGACATCACCTCTTCTTGAAGACCAATATTCAGTAATGGCAGCCTTACCTGTAATACTGTCACCGTTATTCCAACGAATTATAGCATTGTCAGCATAGGGTTCCATATATTTTGGAATGTCATTCGCTGAAAGTGCCGCTAATGTAGCCTTTCCAATCTCGATATATTTGGCGTCAGCAAATTCAACCGCAGGCACTTCTGTAGATTCAGCCTGATCATCGGTTACCTCTTTCTGCTGAGCGGTATTACAGGAAAATAAAATCAAGCAAAAACTAAAATAAAAGATCTTCCACATCATTTGTAAAGTTGTTAATGGTTAGTAAATATGAATTAATATTGAAAACATTTCTGCTTCCCAGTGCAAATATAAATACAAAATTTTCCCATTTAATAATATTTTATCATAAAAAATTATTAGCTAATATAAACTACATTCATGTAATTATATCGATATAATATACTGGATTTATTAATATGATATTCTATATATTTTATTATACTATATTATATATAAAGACGTTCTTAAAAATAATGTGAGGCCATAAGGATAGCTTTAAATTGTGCCTCCAAAACAAAAAGAAAAGCACCGATAAAACGAGCATATTGATTGATTTCCGACCCGGCTTACAACCTTAAAATAATCCGAAAATATTATTTCTTCGCTACATTAAAATGATATACATTGTGTTCAATTCGGTTTTCAATTCAATCAGCTAATTATTCATTCTACATTTAAATCTATACGCAGATGAAATGGTATCATCAAGTACTTATAGCTCTATACAGTATGGCGTTCATCTTTTTTTTATACAAGGCGGTGATGAGTATTTTTGTTTATTTTGCCAATAAGTCTATGGGGCATTATGAGTCGTTTCTCGTCCCGGGAAGAGATTTAATTCTGGCTCTGCTTTTTGGTTGTTTTGCCTTTTTTGGGTGGAAACTTTTAAAAACTGCAGCCTTGTCTAAAGTAGGAGCTCTGCTACTTTATTTTCCCATCATCTGTATTTCGCTTTTCCTGTTGTGGTTTATCATTCTGCTTATCAGTTCTGGAGGGAAGTGGAATTAATAGTAGAAAGTTGAAAGGAGTAATGTGGTCAGAAGGTCGAAGGTCGTAAGGTCTCAAGGTCTGAAAGTCGAAGGTCGGAAAATCTGAAGGTGAAGACCAGTGAGGTGTTGAGGATGTCATTGGTTTTTCCGCTATTTACTATGCGTCATTGGTTTGGGACTACAACCTAAAAGTTAAATCTCCCAATTCCTTAATCCCTTATTTCCTTATTTCCTCAACCCTAATTACCGATTAAAAAAAATCCTTATTCGTAATAAAATCCAATGTGCGTTTCGGAGATTTCGTACCTGCCATTTGAGGCATAATCTCTTTTAGCCGTTTGAGCTATAAAGTCTAAAATATCAGACCTCTTTTCCAAAGGGGTTTTAGTAGATTCTTCCCATTCCTTTTCTGATGGGACAATGATATAAAACATGCAATTTCCACTACCCATCTCGGACATAAAAGTCAGTTTGATTTCACCGTCGATATATTCAACAGATCCCGAACGCACATTTCCAGAATAATCGAGTTTTCTCAACACCTTTCGGGTTAAATCCTGAAATAATTTCTCCCTGTGCAATAGATCCTGGTCAGTTATGGGATTTCCTGTACCATCCCGGTATTGTCCCTTAATAAGGTTACCCTCCACTTCAGGCTTAGCCTTCTGTTGTAAAGGAGATTCGGTAAGATCAGTATACTTTCTAAAATGGATTTCATGCTTTATTCCATTTTCTTTTGTCATTTGCAATGAATAATTGCCAGGCGCCAAAGGTAAAGTATCCAGGATTAATTTGTTGCTTCCCTGCAGAACATTTCCCATCTGGCTTTTTTGTATGATTTCTTCTGTTTCTGATACCAAAATGAGGTATGCATAGTTTCTTCCATGGTCGGGAAGCCATATGATCAATTGTTGACAATCGGGATAATGGACCATTTTCACATCCCTTTCAGTCATCAAAAAAGGCGTTTCTATCCCAATATTTGCCTCATAATTAGTAATTGTTATATCCTGTATAATACCGTAATATTGTTTTTCCATAATTTAAGTTAAAGCCAATAGTTGAAAATAGGAAAATATGTTTAATGTCTGAAAGTCTCAAGGTCAGAATGTCTGAAAGTCGGAAGGTTTAAAAGTCGGGATAGAGGTTGAGGAGGTAAGGAAATGAGGAAGTGTGGTCGTCATTTTGATATACCGCCATTTGATTTGTTTCATTGGTTTTGGACTAAAATCTATCAGCTAAATCTCCCAATTCCTTAATTCCTCAATCCCTTAATCCCAAATTTCTTGCTTACGCGGTCATTTGTTGTACGTCATTGGGCTGCGACTTTATTATCTTTCCCTAATTCCTTAATTCTTTATTCCGGTAATCCCTTATTCCCCCAATATCTAGCTACTCAATTCTGAGACATAACACGGGATTAATGCGCGCTGCTTTGAAGGCCTGAGAAGCTACCGTAATCCATGCGATGATCAAAGATACTGCTCCTGCCACCACAAAATACCACCATTCCAATTCAATATGAAAGGCAAACCGCTCCATCCATTTTCCAAGCAACCAAAAACTCACAGGAAGTCCGATAGCCAATGAAATAAGAACCAGTCTTGTAAATTCTTTTGATAGCAACAAAACTACATTAAATACGGACGAACCCAATGCTTTCCTGATGCCTATTTCCTTTAATCTGCGTTCTGCACTAAAAGTAGCCAGTCCAAACAATCCCAGGCACGAAATGAGAATGGCAAAACCTGCAAAATAACCCGATAGCGAAGCGACCCGCTGCTCAGCAGCATACAGTTTTGCATATTCCTCATCCTGAAATAAAAAATCAAACGAGAATCCAGGATTAAATTCTTTATAAAATCGCTCTATAGAAGCCAGTGTTTCCTTCTCTCTTCCACTTTCAATACTGACCATGACATTCCAGGTATTTTGGGGACTAAGTATGAAAAAAAGAGGATTGACAACATCGTGAAGGGACTGAAAATGAAAGTCTTTGACTACGCCAATGATCTCCATATCGTATTGACTCCAGAGTTTTATCACCTTTCCAATGGGGTCTTCCATATTCATCACCCTAATGGCTGCCTCATTAAATATGATCTTAGTAGTATCCGCAGGAAAATCTCTGGAAAAAGAACGGCCGTCGACAAATTCTACTCCAAGGGTTTCTAACAAATCATAATCGACCCGTATATTTTCAAATAAAATGATCTCATCCGGATCCTTTCCCTCCCATCGCAAACCGCTCGTATTATTGTTTCTTCCCATAAGGGTGTGACCCATTCCTGAAGCATTGATCACCCCTGGAATTCTCCTTACTTCCTGGAGAAAAGTTTGCGGAGAGGTCTCAATATTGCCCACCATTGGGAAGCGAATCAAATTATCTTTATTGTATCCCAGGCTTTTGCTTTGTATAAATTCTATTTGCTTATAAATAACCAGGACGGATACGATGAGAATCACAGAAAGAGCAAATTGAAAAACTACCAGTCCTTTCCGCGCCCATAATTCTGCCCATGATCCTTTCATTTCTCCTTTAAGAACAGCTACCGGATTGAAACCGGATAAAAATAAAGCGGGATAACTACCGGATAGTAACCCGGTAAATAGGGTTATGCCTAAAAAGGTCAACAAGAACTGAGAATCACTCCAATGAAGTATAATTTGTTTATCCGTGATGATATTGAACTGTGGGAGAAACAACCAAACAATGATCAGTGCCAGGAACAATGCAAAAATGGCTGTAATCATGGACTCGCTTAAATACTGAAAGACCAGAGTACGCCTGTGAGCTCCCACCGTTTTTTTGATGCCTATTTCTTTGGCTTTTCGCGAAGCTCTCGCAGTAGAGAGATTCATAAAATTGATGCAGGCAATCAAAAGAATAAAAATGGCTATTATGGAAAACAAAGTAACGTATTCAATACGACCGCCAGCGGGTTGTCCATTTTCATATCTTCCGTAAAGGTATCGCTCAGAAAAAGGTTTTAAAAACAAGGTTACATTTGATTGCTCATTTTTGGATTTAACAAAATCCTTGATTTTATCTTCGACGTCTACAGCATCACTACCCTCTCTCAATATGACATAGGTTGCCGGCCCATTGTTTCCCCAGCTGTTGACCCACTCATTTTCCGATCTGAATTCTTCGAAATTTAAAACAAAATCAAAATCAAATGAGGAAGCCGGATTTTTTTCAAAAATACCTGATATGGTAAAAGTCTTCTTTCGTTGAAAATCGACGGTTTTGCCTATGATGTCCTGATCGGTATCAAAGAGTTTAAAAGCCAGATCCCTCGATATCACCATCGCATATTTATCTTCCAAAACATTATCGGCATCTCCTTCCTTCAAACGATAAGAAAAGATATTAAAAAAATCACTGCCCACATGATACCCATCTGCCTTTACATTGTGATCCTCTATTGAAAGCGTGTAAGAGCTAATCCATGTGGTGGTAGCTGCGTATTCCATCTCGGGAAATTCCTCTTTCAAAGTTTCGGCCAATACCCCCGGCGTGGAGACAGTAGTCATAATATTGTCAGCGTATTGCTGATGTTCCATAACCTGAAAAAGCCGTGCATCCTTATCGTGGAACTTATCCATTTTTACTTCATCCCTTACCCAGAGATAAATGAGAAGAGTGCAGGCTAGCCCCGTCGCCAGGCCAATCTGATTGATCAAAAAATAACTCTTGGCTCTAAGTATGCTTCGATAAAGAATGGTAAAGTTGTGTTTCAACATAGTCGTTCTTTTTATAGGGTCTCATAAATGACGATATGGTTAAGAAATGGTTGCAAAAAACTTGGCCAAATCTTGCAGAGTCGAAGGTCGGAAAGTCTGAAGGTCGGAAAGTCCAGCTTTTCACAGTTCGCAGTTTGCAATTGACATTTCGCTTTTCGCAGTCCGTCGTTCGCAGTTCGTAGGTCGATTTCAGCCTTTAGTAGTAAATAGGAAATACAGCTTCATAAAAAAGTAGACAGTCAGAAAAATTTTGTATTTTTAGGGCTTTATGTTCCCATCTTGCAATCAAATATATTTTCATTCAGGGGTATTGATTTCGCCCCAATGCATTTTCATTCAGTGAAACGTATGGAAATTTTTACATATCCGAATTTCTCATCGCATCTTGAAAGTCATTTACACATTTGCGTAAAGCGGATACATAGCTGAAGATCCCATAGTGTTTGGGATACTGCTTTTATTTAAATGTCAATAAAAATTACACATATGAAAAATGTATTCATCATTTTTTTACTATTCCTATCCTATATGACCACTGCCCAGATCAGCGCAAAACTAATGCGTTACATGGACGTGTCCGACACACAGATCGCCTTTGTTTTTGGCGGTGATATATGGACCGTTCCTAAAGATGGGGGAATGGCCACTCAGCTTACCCGATCCCCTGGCGAAGAATCCTGGCCCAGGTTTTCTCCTGACGGACAATCCATTGCTTTTACGGCGAGCTATAATGGAAGTCAGGATATTTATGTCATGCCCACTTCAGGTGGCGTCCCAGTGAGGGTGACATACCATTCCTTACCAGATCGCATGATAGACTGGCATCCCGATGGAAACAGGTTACTCTTTGCTTCCGCAGGAACAGATGGCGGAAGGAGGCTTCTCAATCAGTTTTTTCTTGTAGATAAAAATGGAGGTTTTCCAGAAAAATTGCCATTGCCCTACGGCGAACTAGCCAGTTTTTCTCCTGATGGCAATCAACTGGCCTACATCACTAAAATTACCGAAAACTATCCATTCAAAAGAATCCGGAGTGGAAACAATTCCGATATCCTGATCTATAACATGCGTACCCAAAAGGTAGAAAACATAACCAACCGCTTAGCCATCGATGGCAAACCCGCCTGGGCAGGTAGTACAGTCTACTTTTTGTCTGATGATAATGAAGATATGCGCCTCAATATCTGGGCTTATGATACAGAAAGCAAAACAATGGAGCAGATAACGCATTTTACAGACTTCGATATTTCTTTCCTGGCAGCAGCCACCCGGGACCTTGTTTTTGAAATGGGAGGAGATCTGTACTTAATGGATTTAGCTACACGAACCTACAAAAAAGTAGAAGTTACTGTGGTGAGTGACCTGTCCGTTGAAATGCCACAGCAAAAAGACGTGAGTAAAAGCATTGTAAATGCCACCATTTCGCCCGATGCCAAAAGATTGGTAATGGAGGCCCGCGGAGAGCTTTTTGATGTACCCGCCACGGAAGGGTATACGCGCAACCTCACCCGGTCCAGCGGTGTCTATGACCACAGTCCGGCCTGGTCACCCGATGGTAAGAGTATTGCCTACTGGAGCGACCGATCAGGAGAATACGAGTTGTGGATTCAAGAAAGCAAAGGGGGCGGAGAACCCAAACAGCTGACCAGCAGGAATAAAGGTTTTGGATACACTTTATACTGGTCGCCCGACAGTAAAAAAATAGCCTTTATCGATGAGAAAAATGACATATCAGTCCTGGATGCAGCCACTGGAGAAATAAAGATAGCAGGAAACACCGAATTGACCATAACCCATCCGGGAAGGCCGGGATACCATATGGATTGGTCACCGGATTCCAAATGGCTCGCTTTTAACAAAGCTCTTGATAATGCTCAATGGGCTATATGTATATACAATACGGAGACAGGACAAAGCCGTCAGGTAACATCCGGATTTTACTCAGACTCTGATCCCGTTTTCAGCAAAGACGGCAAATACCTGTTTTACCAAACCAGCAGAAATATGGAAACTTCCTATTCTGCCATGGGAGATGGCACCTGGGTTTACGTCAATTCTACTCAAATCGGAGCACTCAGCCTCAGCAAAGACACACCCTCCATATTGCCGCCTAAAAATGACAGCACCATCGTTGCCACTGAGAAAAATGCTACAGACAACACAAAAGAAAATGAAAAAGACAAAGACAAAGCAAAGGATAAAGACAAAGACAAAGCAAAGGATAAAGATAAAGACAAAGAGCAAGATAAAGGAAAAGATAAAAAAGAAGTCCTGGTAAAAATTGACTTCGATCAACTGGAGTCAAGGCTGGAAATACTTCCAATAAAAGCCGGCAACATCGGCAAGATGTCGAGCATTGATGGTAAACTGATATATCTGCGATATCCGAGAACAGGATCAGGAGAGCAGGGAGCTACATTGATGTATTATGATATAGCAGAACGGGAAGAAAAAACCATTATAGAAAAAGTAAATCAATACATCATTGCCGCCAACGGTAAATCCATCCTGGTCTCCGGCAACAACCAATACGCTGTCATAGGCACCTCTCCGGGTCAGAAAATGGAAAAACCAGTTCCCACAAAAGACATGGTCATGCAGTGGATACCCAGGGAAGAATGGACTCAGATCTTTAACGATACGTGGCGGAGATACAGAGATTTTTTCTACGATCCCAACATGCAGCAGGTAGACTGGAATGAAATGAAAATGAGGTATGGCGCCCTGGTCAAAGATGCCAGAACCCGCTGGGATATCAGCAATTTACAGTCCAATATGCTCAGTGAACTGGGAGCAGGTCACACATACACTTTCGGTGGGGATGCGGAGTCTTATACACCGAGAATGACGGGATTTTTGGGAATAGAATGGGCCAAAGAAGATGACAAATATAAGATTAAAAGAATCGTAACGCCTGCAGTCTGGGATACGGAAGTCAGGTCTCCCTTTCAACTTCCGGGAGTGGATGTGCAGGAAGGCGATTACATTCTCGCTGTCAATGGAATTCCCCTCGATCCCGACAAAGATCCCTACGCTGCTTTTGAAGGCTTAGGTGGTAAAACCGTTTCCCTTACTGTCATGAGAAAAAATGAAAGCTCTGAAAATTCCAGAGATATCGTGATTAAATGTCTCACCGTAGGTCAGGAAAGAAATCTGCGATACCTAGAGTGGATAGAAAACAACCGCAAGATGGTAGATAAGCTTTCTGACGGAAAACTGGGATACGTCTACATGTCCAATACCGGAGGCGACGGACAAAGAGAACTCGTCAGCATGTATTACGGCCAACTGGACAAGCAGGGATTCATCATAGATGAGAGATTTAACGGCGGGGGACAGTTGGCAGACCGATTTTTGGAACTACTCAAGCGTCCGGTCGTTTACAATCTGCACTGGAGATATGGCAGGGATCAAACCCAACCCACAAAAACCAATACCGGACCCATGGGTATGCTGATCAATGGTTGGGCTGGTTCTGGCGGCGATGGGCTTCCCTGGGCTTTTAAAGAGCTCAAAGCGGGTCCTATTGTCGGTGAAAACACCCTCGGCATATTGGTAGGCCCTGCTACGCCGCACAGACTTATTGATGGTGGCGGTATCACCGTACCCGGCGCCAGGCTCTACGACAATGCCGGCCACTGGTTTTGGGAAGGCGAAGGTGTGAGTCCCGATATTGTGGTATGGGATGACCCCAATCTGCTCATGCAAGGCAGAGATCCGCAGATGGAAAGAGTGGTCGAAGAAGTCCTGAAACTGCTGGAAAGCCATCCACCTGCGATGACTCCTGCCCCTGCTTACGAAGACAGAACTGCCAAAGGACTATATACTCCCGGAGCAAAGAGGTCAGGAAATGAATAATGGACAGTAAATAGTCAAGCATTGGTAAGGGGTTCATGCAAAGGTACGTTAAGAAGCTATGGTTATCGACCTCTCTTAGCGCCCCTTTGCGTGAAATAGAAACAGTAAATGTTACATACGAAATAATTCACCGACAAACTTTTGGATGTGGGTTCACGACAAGACCGCTAAGAAAACCGCAAAGGGAAACGCAAAGATGGCATGCATATCACCTCTCTCTCTTTGCGCCCATTGCGTGAAATGTCTCGCTATACCTGATTTTTATAAAAAAGCACCAGTTCATTGACCAGAACAGAAATATGCGAAATATGTGCAATAAGAGACTGGAGTTGTTTTGCCATTTCACTTACCATCCTTAACACCCCACGTTTAATTTTGTCCGTACGCTCCCAATAATCATTTGACTTCCTGACAAGTGTGAATGATATAACTAATACTTTTATTAGTGTAAGATAGACTGAGACTACTTAGGTTATCTTTGATGACGTAGATAAATAATGAAAAAACTAGAAAATAAATTAAGCAAATGATGCAAGAGTTACTTGCTATGATTGGTTCTTCTGTACCAAACAATTATCAAAAGAGTAAGTCCTTCATCCTAAAACAATTAAAGCATGAAAACAACAGCCGAATTGGAAAGAGAAATCGTAAATATCACCGAAAAGATTCACAATGAATTTCCAGAATTATCAAAACACATTAGACATATTTCTGAAAATTTTTCGGGAAAGGATAACAATCAAATGGGAACACAAAAGCTTGAAGAATACTATAAATCCTTAGAGGCAATTGTATTAGAACACGCTAAAACCCACGAGGCAAAAAGAAAAAATACTGACCCAGAAGCTTCGAAGTTAGAAGGCTATCCAAAATATCCACCCTCTGACGATATTTATAATCAAGAAAAACTGGAAACCGAAATTAATCCTGAAAACCTCTTAAATAACAAAACGCCTAACCAAGAAGCAGGTACATTAAACAAGAAGGGCTTTGATGAGGAAATGCTGGGAGACGATTTGGATGTACCTGGTTCTGAATTGGATGATCAACAAGAAAGTGTTGGCAGTGAGGACGAGGAAAACAACTACTATAGTTTGGGCGGAGATAATCACGACAATTAAGTGAATAAAAGCTAAATGAAGTAGAATGGAACCACATTTTTATAATGTGGATATCGATTGGGAAAACACCCGCAAGGAATTATCTGTTAGCTTGAATTGAATAAATAAAATGGCGTATTTTAAATGAACATTAAAAATTTACTAACACAAGACAAAGCAGTATCCACGGAGGTGCTTTTTAGATCAGACAAGGCCTTTGCTACCGTTATTCAAATATTAGCAAACGAACAATTAAAAGCACACATTACAAAAGTTCCGGCACTCTTGACTTGTGTTTTTGGGAAGGTAGTTTTTGAAAACGAAAAAGGATTAAAAGAAACAATGCAAACGGGTGATTATGTGCAAATTGAACCAATGGTAAAGCATTGGGTAAATGCAATCACAACCAGCCAGCTTATACTTTTCAAATAACTCATATAGAAGGATGGTTTTAATATAATGTTCGTTGTATAAATGAAAAACTCCTTTCGTTTTTAACGCTTCGCCTTTAGCGCTAAACCTCTTTGCGCCCCCCTTTGCGTGAAACACCTCTTTTCGCCCCCTTTGCGTGAAATGATTCACTGGTATACTGTGTTTCAGCATGACTTTTTTGATTTCTATCACAAAGAATAGAGGAAATCAAAAAGAATACTCATATTAGCAAAATCGTATTGGTTTCGTTTATGAAATGAAAATGGATATAAATTGAATGGATTAAAATGAATAATGCAGATTTAGAAAAAGAAGTAAAAAGACTGGTTCATTTAAATCGTTATGAGAAAGGATATGTTTGCGCTGTGGATATACTTATGCAACTTGGCTGCTTATCAAAAAAAAGTTATGAAGACTGGCGTTTTGGACGGGTTGATTATTTAGAAAAAGTATGCAGTATCAACTTGAGCAAACTAACCACAATAAATAAGTTGCTTAGAAAACACTCGACTGAATTAAATTTAAAAAGCTCATTTACCGGATACAATCAATTTGGGAAAGGAGTAAAACGCAGATTAAGATTTAGTAAATCCGGGGATAAAACGATTGAGGACAGATATTCAACACATTATATCGACAATAAACGAATTAGCGAATTGAAAGAAATGAAAGCCAGCAAGTAAAAGGCAATCAAGTAGACGGTTTCGCCATATTTGCAGTGATTTACAGACTCCGGAAATGAAGTTGGAGAAACCTCTTTGCGCTCCCTTTGCGTTAAACCCCTTTGCGCCCTTTACGCGAAACCCTTAATGCCTAGCATGCCTGGTTTACAATCCTGGTATTCGGTGTTTTAGCACAATCTTTTTGATGTATAACTTAAAATGATTAGATTTGGACAGTGTATGCCAATCGCCAATCATTTGACCAGAGCAGACAAAAGCGAAATAAAGCAAAGGAAGGGCTGGAGTTGCGGGTATGACTTTGTTGCAGTACATTCTGAAAACTTTAGAAACATTACCAATGAGGAGCGAAAATAACCTGCGTTAACTGAACATGAATTCAATAGCTTTCATTGATATCGAGGTTGAGCCAAAGAGCCGAAAAATTCTTGACATTGGAAGCGTCAAGGGTGATGGAAGCTCATTTCATAAGAATTCAGTTATTGAATTCATTCAGTTTCTAAACGGAACGAAATATATCTGCGGGCACAACGTGTTCAAACATGACATAAAATATATCGGTAGAGCACTTTCTGATTCAGGTATTAATTTAGCAAACATAATTGACACCCTACTTTATTCTCCGTTACTTTTTCCGACAAAGCCCTATCATGCGTTATTAAAAGACGACAAGCTACAATCGGAAGACACAAATAATCCTTTGAATGATTCCATTAAAGCGAAAGATTTATTCTATGATGAAATAAACGCCTTCAAAAAAACAGATGACACGCTTAAACAAATTTTCTATTTGCTGCTGAATGACAAAATGGAATTCTACTCCTTTTTTCGTTACATCGGATACACGAGCGAAAGCAGAAACCTTGAAAATCTGATTCGGAAGTATTTTGAAAATGAAATTTGTGAGCAAGCTGAATTGACAAAGATTATTTCAAAGTACCCCATTGAACTTGCTTATAGTTTATCCCTCATTAACTCTTTCATTCACTACAAGAAAATTCACTCCATCACTCCGCCCTGGGTTCTGAAAAGTTATCCGGAAGTTGAACGCATAATGTATCTATTTCGAAACAAGCCTTGCGTAAGCGGTTGTAAGTATTGCAATAGGGCATTGGATATTCACAAAGGATTAAAAAGATTTTTCGGCTTTGATGCATTTAAAACTTTTGGAGGTGAACCATTGCAAAAGAAAGCGGTTAAAGCAGCGGTTGACAACAAATCTATACTTGCCATATTCCCTACAGGTGGTGGAAAGTCAATCACCTTTCAAGTGCCTGCTTTGATGAGTGGCGAAAGTGTAAGAGGTTTGACAGTTGTCATTTCTCCCTTGCAGTCACTGATGAAAGACCAGGTTGACAATCTTGAAAAAAGTGGAATCACTGATTCCGTAACCATAAATGGCTTACTTGACCCGATTGAAAGAGCAAAATCATTTGAAAGGGTTGAAGATGGTTCTGCGTCCATTCTTTATATCTCACCTGAATCATTGCGTTCACGCACCATTGAACGATTGATTTTAGGAAGAAATATTGTTCGGTTTGTGATCGACGAGGCCCACTGTTTTTCTTCGTGGGGGCAGGATTTTAGAGTGGACTATTTATATATAGGTGATTTTATCAAGTCAATTCAGGAAAAGAAAAATCTCAAGAAAGCCATTCCTGTTTCATGTTTTACCGCCACAGCAAAGCAAAAAGTCATTGAAGATATTCGCGAATACTTTAAAGAAAAACTTTCGCTGGACCTCGAACTCTACACTACAAAAGCATCAAGAACAAATCTTAAATACAAGGTTTTTGAAAAGGGAGATGAAGAAGAAAAGTATCAGACAGTCAGAGATCTGATAGAAGTGAAAAATTGTCCTACCATCATTTATGTGTCAAGAACCAGAAAGGCTTATTTGCTGGCAGAAAGATTGAATACAGATGGTTTTAATGCAAAACCATATCATGGAAAGATGGACAAACAGGAGAAGTCTGAAAATCAAGATACTTTTATCAATGGTGAAACCCAAATCATGGTAGCTACTTCTGCTTTCGGAATGGGAGTTGACAAAAAGGATGTTGGCATGGTCATACACTATGAGATATCCGATTCCCTGGAAAACTACATTCAGGAAGCAGGGCGGGCAGGACGCGATGAAAATATTGTTGCAGATTGTTTTGTTTTGTTCAACGAGGAAGACCTAAGCAAACATTTCATCTTGCTAAATCAAACTAAACTTACCATAAAGGAGGTTCAGCAGATCTGGAAAGCGATAAAGGATATCACCAAGTTTCGTTCAAAAGTGTCAAATTCCGCTTTGGAGATTGCACGGAAAGCAGGTTGGGATGATAATGTTGTAGAGATTGAAACCAGGGTAACAACGGCCATCGCCGCATTAGAAGATGCCGGATATTTGAAGCGAGGGCAAAACATGCCAAGGATTTTTGCTAACAGTATTCTTTCAAAGAATGCACAAGAAGCTATAGACAAAATCAATGCTTCTGAAAGATTTGAGATGAGGCAGAAAGAAAAGGGAATCAGAATAATCAAAAAACTTTTTTCAAGCAAGAACCGAAAAAAATCAAATGATGATCCGGCAGAATCAAGAGTAGATTACATCAGCGACCATTTAGGAATAGTAAAGGAAGAAGTGATAAATATTGTGAATCTTCTTAGGGAAGAAAACATTTTGGCCGACGCAAAAGATTTGACAGCATTCATTAAGAAGGGAGAAAACAAAAATCGTTCACTTAACATTGTGGATGCATTCTGCAAGATTGAAAACTTCTTACTGTCAGAACTTGAGGAAGAGGAAAAGAAATATCACATCAAGGAACTGAACGAAAAGGCCGAGGCAAAAGATTGTGTAGATGTTAACATCAGCAAAATTAAAACCGTCATCAATTTTTGGGCAATCAAGAATTGGATTAAGCGACAAAATTTAGAGTACTCAAAAAATCATGTTGCCATGATTTGCCTTTATCCTAAAGAAGTGCTAAAAGAAAAATTAGAGAAGCGGTATGAGTTAGCAAGGTTTATTGTTGAGTATTTCTATGAGAAAAGCAAAGTGAATTTTTCACAAGATGATGAAGGGAAAGAAGAAGTGTTGGTTGAGTTTTCAGTTCATGAATTGAAAATAGCCTATGAAGTTAGCCCGACTCTATTTAGGTTAAAAATCAACATTGATGATGTAGAAGATACACTCTTTTATCTTTCCAGAATTGAGGCAATCAAGATTGAAGGTGGGTTTATGGTGATTTATAACCGATTGACAATTGAGCGAATTGAACAAGACAACAAAAAACGCTACACAAAAGACGATTATTATAAGCTAAATTTATTCTACGAAAACAAGGCTCAGCAAATTCATATTGTCGGTGAGTATGCAAAGAAGATGATAAGCGACTACAAAGAAGCTTTGCAGTTTGTGGAAGACTACTTTCAATTAAACTACTCTTCTTTTCTTAAAAAATATTTCCCCGGAAGTAAAGCCGATGATCTCAAACTTAAAATGACTCCAACCAAATTCAGACAACTTTTTGGAGAACTGTCGCCAACCCAGTTGAAAATCATTAAGGACAATGAAACAAAATACATAGTTGTTGCCGCAGGACCCGGAAGCGGTAAAACAAGAGTGTTGGTTCATAAACTTGCTTCGTTGCTTCTGATGGAAGATGTAAAACATGAACAGTTGCTCATGCTGACTTTTTCAAGGGCTGCAGCTACGGAATTCAAAAAGCGATTGCTCAAACTTATAGGCAATGCAGCCAACTACATTGAAATAAAAACTTTTCACTCCTACTGCTTTGACCTGTTGGGTAAGGTTGGAAATTTGGAAAAGGCAGATATGATTCTAAAAAATACAATTGAAAAAATAAAAAACAAGGAAGTTGAGGCAAACCGAATTACAAAAACTGTTTTGGTGATTGATGAGGCACAGGATATAGACGAAGATGAGTTCAATCTCATCATTTCTTTGATGGAACAGAATGAGGAAATGAGGGTGATAGCTGTAGGTGATGACGACCAGAACATTTTTCAGTTCAGAGGAGCCAGTTCAAAATTCCTTGAACATTTAATTCAGTTCAACAAAGCTGCCAGGCATGAACTGGTTGAGAATTACAGAAGCAAAAGCAACCTTGTTGATTTCACAAACCAGTTTGTGAAACGGATTAATCACCGATTGAAAGACACACCTATAATTCCAAAACAAACCGACAACGGAAAAATAAAAATAGTTCGCTATGAAAGCGGCAACCTCATATCCCCGCTTGGACAAGACATACTCACCACAGAACTCACAGGAACTACATGTGTGCTTACAAGGACAAATGAGGAAGCACTTCAAATCACGGGACTTCTTTTGAAAAATGAAATGCAAGCTAAGCTGATTCAGTCAAATGACGGCTTCAGTTTGTATCATCTCCTGGAAGTCAGATTTTTTTTAAACCAATTGGAATTGACTGATGATGTTTTTATCATTAGTGATGATGTTTGGGCAAGTGCAAAGCGTGAATTGAATAACAAGTTTAGACGCAGCACAAGATTGGAATTGTGCAACAACATCATCAAAGATTTTGAAGCGACCAACCCAAAAAGGATGTATAAATCCGATCTGGAAGTTTTTATTCGTGAATCCAAATTGGAAGATTTCTACGATGAGATGGGAGAAACTATTTTCGTTTCAACCATTCATAAAGCGAAAGGAAAGGAGTTTGACAATGTTTTTCTGATGCTCGAAAATTTCAATCCATCAACAGATGATGCAAAACGATTATTGTATGTCGCCATGACCAGAGCCAAACGGAATTTGACTTTACATTTGAATTCAGGTTTTCTTGACCATTTTTCCGTACAGAATTTGGAACGGGTTGTGGATAAAGAAATGCATTTACCACCAAAAGAGTTGGCAATGCACCTGGCTCACAAAGATGTTTGGTTGAGCTATTTCATAAGAAGACAGTATTTGGTTACACAGTTTGTAAGTGGTGATAAATTGTATTTAAACGGACATGAATGTTTAAATTCAAAAGGGCGGGTCGTTTTAAAATTTTCCCGGCAGTTTATCAGTCAAATTGAAAGCTGGGAAGCTAAAAACTATGTATTGAAAAGTGCGAAAATAAACTTTATAGTGTATTGGCAAATAGAAGGTAAAGAAGATGAAGTGAAAATTATTTTACCAGAACTTTACTTTGAGAAGGAACAGAAAGAAGGTTAAAATGGGCTAACGCCAAGATCGCTAATAAATACTGCAAAGAAATCGCATAGATGGCATGCATATCACCTCTCTCTTTGCGTCCATTGCGTGATAAAACTTTACGACCTCTGCGTGAAACCTCCTTTGCAACCCCCCTTTGCTTGAAATAGTAACAGTAAATGTTACATACGAAATATTCGGCTGACTCCGTCATGCATGCTTGTCCGCTACCAACCATTGAAATATGACAATTCGCCAGATCAAATTAGTAGCAAGATTTATGACGACTTTATGAATAAAGTGCAAGTACTTGACAAAAATAAAATTTGTACTTAAATTTGTACATAATAAAGTACAATAAAATTGTCATGAAAGCAGTAACGATATCCTCTTTAAGAGCTCAAATGAAAACATATTTTGATATGGTAAGCAAGTCGCTAGAGGTCATCATCATCCCTAGAAATAACAATGACGATGATGCCATTGTGATCATGTCGATCAAAGAGTACAATTCGCTAAAGGAGACAGAATATTTATTATCAACAGATGCAAATAGAAAACGGCTGCAAGAATCGATCGATCAGTTTAAAGCCGGAGATACGGTGAGCTATGATTTAGAAGGTTGAAAGGAGGATAATGAATATAGAATTCACGAAAAACGGATGGGAGGATTTCAGCTATTGGATAGAGACAGACGAGGAAATAGTAATAAAAATCAAAGAGCTCATCAAATCTATACGACAAACTCCTTTCAAAGGTTTGGGCAAACCAGAACCGTTGAAATACACCTTAAAGGGATTTTGGTCAAGACGAATCACTCAGGAACATCGTTTGGTTTATAAGGTAACAGGGGAAAAAAGAGAGGATCAGAGATGCATTATTATACAATGCCGATACCATTATGACGATTAAAAAATGAAGAACCAGTAGGCAACATTTTCTATGAATGCATAATCCGGTCAAAGTGTACCATTTTTTTTTGAGAATTATACTGTTCAAATTTTATTGAATTTACGGCCGGTATATGCTCTCATGAGACTGATGCTTAAAAATGATAACATCGATATTTTGTAAAACCTATTTGCGACCTTTCGCGAACCCCCTTTGCGCCCTTCGCGTGAAATACATTGGTTATACTTGGTTTACAATCTTGGTATACTGTGATTTGGCATGACTTTTTGGTACACCTGTTAGGTTTCAAGTAAAAACATCTACCACCATTGATATATGTACTAAAATTAGTATTTTTGGGACATATAATAAGAATATGGGACAATATGCACCACAACATAAACTTGAATTACTTCCTCCTCCAAGAGAAAAAGTTGAGACTATTGAAATTTTAAGACAGGTAAACAGGTCAACTGCTGCCTTAGCTGAGCTTAAAGGTATAGCAAAGACAATACCCAATCAGGCAATGCTAATTAATGCCATAGTACTTCAAGAGGCAAAAGATAGTTCCGAAATTGAAAATATCATTACAACACAAGACGAGCTATACAAAGCATTGGTAATTAATAAGTCATCCATATCGGCTGAAACAAAAGAAGTTGTAAACTACAGAAAAGCAATATTCTCTGGATTTTACATCGCAAAAAAACAAGGATTTATACGAGTTAATGACATTGTAAGGATTCAACAAGAATTAGTTGATAATACAGCTGGAATTAGAAGTATGCCTGGAACTGTCCTCAAAAATGATAAAACAGGAGAGGTTGTATATATTCCACCTCAGGATAAAGCCGAAATTCTTGAATTATTGACAAATTTCATTAATCATTATAATCAAAACGACAGTGAGTTATCACCTTTAATAAACCTTGCAATACTGCATTATCAGTTTGAAAGTATTCACCCATTTTATGATGGCAACGGAAGAACAGGAAGAATTCTCAACATACTTTACCTGATACTTAATGACTTGATTGATGTTCCCATTTTATATTTAAGCTCATTTATAATAGAGAATAAATCAGAATACTATCGATTGTTAAATAAAACCAATCATAAGGGAGAATGGGAGGACTGGATAATGTTTATGTTGCAGGCGGTTGAGAGTACATCAAGAGATACTATAATTAAGATTACGAACATTAAAAATCTACTTGATAATACAATAATTAAAGTTCAAAAGGAAGCCCCGAAAATTTATAGAAAAGAACTTGTTGAGTTGCTTTTTGAACAACCGTATTCAAAAATTGATTTTGTTGTAGCCAGAATTGGTGTTGAAAGAAAAGCAGCATCGAGATACTTAAAAGAATTAGAAGAAATTGGCATTCTGGAATCTCAAAAAGTTGGGAGAGAAATACTCTATATTAATAAAAAACTGATTGAGATACTTAAACAATAATGTAAGAAAACTTAATATCGATACCCCTTTGCGCCCTTCGCGTGACATCTCGCTTATACCTGTTTTAAAGTGCTGGTATACAGTGTTTTAGCACAAACTTTTTGATTTTTATCTTATAATTTGTAAATTTGTTAAGGTATACCACAACCCCTGTTCATAAACCAGAGCAGATACTTGCGGAAATACACGCAATCGGGTGGGTTGGAGTTGTGGATATATAATTGTTGTGGTATTGGAAAAAATATGAACCGAATAATTATAATTTCAGCAATCTTAATAATGTGGACATTGGAAGCAGCAATGGCTCAAAAAAGATTGCAAGTAACATATGAAATAGGTATAGCGCATACGAATTATGAATTAATAAACCCTCAAAATAATGTTCAAGTTTTAAACAATACCCACGCCTTTTATGGGGTATCAATTTCACATGAATTGAAAAATAACTTCCACGTTGAAACAGGTATCTATAGTAAATTTTACGGGGCTGATTTCTATTCAAATTCCCCAGACTCCGCCAACTTAATTCTGGGAATGAATAGAATACAAATACCTATCCGTATAATATATAAGAAGAATATTTTATCAGACAGATTAGATTTTTCACTATTTACAGGGAGCTCCATTTTAATTATTAATTCTCAAAGCGGTTTCATATTCTCATCAGATAATGAATCTAAATCCATGGGAAATGAACCTAAGAGAACTTTTGGATTAGTTGAATTCGGTGCAGGATTAGAATATGAAATTTTTAATAACTTTTCGCTAGGAATTAATGTACGTTCATTTTGTGGGTTAAATCAAAACATCAATATTCAATACGATAATACTAATTCTAACAATACAGTAACAAATTTTGACATTAAATCTAATGGAAGCTTTCAAGCATATACACTTGCTCTTGGATATAAATTTGGAAAAAAGAAATAAGCACATACTACCAGCATTGGCTAAGAGCAAGTGGTCGGAAAGTGCTAAATTGAAATTGATTACCTTTAATAAACCTCGGTCTTTGGAGACAGTTAATCAGGTTTTAATGCCCGCCTGCTCTAAGGCTTTGCCGGTTATGGGCTATTAAATAGAAAATAGTAAATCAAACCATTAAATGTGAAAAAAATACTTTTTCAAGCCATCAGCATATATCTCATTGTGTTTTTAATTTTCTCATGTGATAAGAATGAGATTGCCGATCCACCTTTCAGTCTCGGTGAGATGTGGATATGTTATAATGATTCAGTTTGGAATGATAGTAAGATCAGAAATGAGCTTATTGGAACTTGGCAATGGGAATATGTATCCTGTTTTTGGAGACCAGATCAGGCAAAAAATGTAATTGACTCAAATCTGACAATCGATTTTAAAATCGATAGTTTTCTAGTGATAAAGCAATTTGATCAAATAATTCAAACTTCGAGATGGGAAATTGTAGATGGTGATGCGGATTTATTTTCAATAAAAGATGAACCCTCGAGTAACCTTTTATTTGGAAGAATTTTGATTTGTGATGACAAATTAATATTCAATGGAAGTTATATTGACATCTGTGATAATTACTTTAGAAGAACTCATTAACAGAAAAGAGAAAGAAACTTTAATGTAAAAAGCGCCTGAAAAAATCTGTAAATCAGCACGAATAAACCGTTTGCATATGCACTCATAAGACTGATGCTTAAAAATGACAACATCGATATTTTGAGAAACTGATTTGCGCCCTTCGCTTGAAATGCCTTAGATTTACCTGGTTTACAATCTTGGTATACAGTGTTTTAGCATAATCTTATTATTTTAGCTTAAAATGATTAGAATTCAACAGTGTATTCCAAAACGCCAGCCTATTGGCAAGAGCAGACATAATTATTAATACGCCTTATTTTAGGGCTGGAGTTGCTGAATATATCATTATTGGTGCTAAGAAAAAAATCACAAATCACTTGACAAAATCAAATAAATCATATTATTTTGTACGTAATAAATAACACGTATGAATAAATTAACATTGTCAATAAATCAAATGGTCATTGATGAAGCAAAAGAATATGCTAAGACTAGTGGAAAAAGCTTGTCAAGCATAGTTGAGGAATACTTGAAATCTCTGGCAACATCCCATAAATTAGATAAGAAAAAATCCTCAATGAAATTAGTAAAAGAATTAAAAGGCTCAATCAAATTAGCCAAAGATGACACCTCCTACAAGGAAATTCTTCAAGATGCATTAATAGAAAAATATTTAAGTGATAAACTTTAAAAGGTACTTCATATATGAGCCGTAATGTTGGTTGCTAGGTTTTTCAACAAAATTATCGGGGAAAGGAAAATCTTATGGAGTAGGTTGTTCTTTGATACTTTACGAAATGTAAGAAAATGAAAAAAATATTTTTAGACTCTGATGTGCTCTTAGATCTTTTGCTTGATAGGGAACCATTTATGGATGATATTGCTGAGATAATCGAAGTATCAATATTAACAGAGGTTAAACTTTGTGTTTCGCCTATAAGCATTACAAACCTTTACTATATAATTGGGAAACTGGAGACTCAACGTAAAGCAGACACACATACAAAGAAAATTCTAAAGATAGTCAATGTAGAGAACGTAGGCCAGACAATTATTAACAGAGCGGCCAATTCAAAATTTAAGGACTTTGAAGATGGGGTTCAAAATTATTGTGCAGAGGAATCAGGACATGAAATAATCATTACAAGAAATACAAAAGATTACAAAGAAAGTCAATTATCAATTTTGACTCCTACAGAATATTTAGCGAAAATAAAAAGTGAATAGAGCAACCAGACTTCCCATTCTCTCGGCCGTCAAATTACTGAACTGTGGTGCTTCATAAAACAAAGATATGAATCTATTTAGAGGTTGGATAGGAGAGAAAAAAACCACTTTCTATTTGTGGTTATCGCTGCCTAACAAATCGTATCATAAATTTCATAACATCATCTTACCTTCGAAGAATGGAACAACTCAAATTGACCACCTTATTATTTCCATTTATGGACTTTTCATTGTGGAAACGAAAAATAAAAAGGGTTGGATTTTTGGGTCTGAGAAACAGACAAACTGGACACAGGCAATTTATGGTAAGAAATATTCATTTCAGAACCCACTCAGACAAGCCTTTAGACAAAAAAAGATTCTATCTGAATTTCTGAACTTAGATGAATCTCATATACACACTGTGATCTATTTCTCCGGAGATTGTAAATTCAAAACTACACTACCTGATAATGTTATTAACTCGGGTGTAGGTAGATATATAAAACGGTTCCGAAATCAGATTCTCTCAACTGAAGATGTCCATCAAGTAATTAAAGCACTCGGGAAGCATTTATCTGAATCCTCTCTCTCCAACAGAGCTCATATAAAGTCTCTACGACAACGGCATTCTTCAAATACCATTTGTCCAAGATGCGGCTCAAGTCTGATAGAAAGGACAGCAAGACAGGGCTCTAACGCTGGCACGAAGTTTTTAGGATGCGAAAATTTCCCAAAATGTCGATTTGCAAAAAACGTATAATAATTGTAACCGTTACACAACCCCATTATAAATCTAATATTTTCGAAAAATCCCAAATATATGCTTTCTAAAAAAAACAAATATTTATCTGACTTAATATATTGACATACAGTGTTTTAGCATAACCTTTTTGACTTTTATCATAAAATTTGTAAATTTGGACAGCTTATACCAAAAACCCAGTCCATTGTTCAGAGTAGATATTTGCGAAATACATGCAATAGGAGGGTTGGAGTTGCGGTATTAAGCCAATCAATAAAAACCTTAGTCACCTTGTCGAATCGTTCAATTTCTTTACTGTCATCCATTTTTTCAATGAATCCATGATCATATTTTGGAAAATGGCGAAAGGTTAAATTCTTTTTCCCATGCCTGATAATTTCAACTGGAATTATGTAAGCATTTTCAACAGTAACATTTTCATCAATGGTTCCAATGGCTACATATAATGGAATATCTAATTTCAAAAGATTTTGAACCACAGGTAATTAACGTTTGCCAACAGAGCATAACACAAGTTGGGGGTTAGGTGCAGTTTTGAAAGTTTAGGAATTTCAATTACTTTAGTGTTCGCTCAACAGGAAAGTGCAGCACAATGCCCACCTGACGGCTATGCGAGAAAAGTTAGCACCCTTTAAAAATTAAATTATGAAAAATTATATACTCCTACTTTTACTTTTTTCATTTTCAATTAGTTCGTTTGGACAAATTAAAGAGAGTCAAGCTATTGATAGCCTTTTTGCGGAATGGAACAAGTCTGATGTGCCAGGTGCTGCCATAGGAATTATTAAAGATGGTAAATTAATTTACTCCAAAGGATATGGAATTGCAGATCTGGAACATGACATAGAAATTACCCCATCTTCTGTTTTTTATATTGGTTCTGTCTCTAAACAGTTTGTGACTTTTAGCATTTTACTCCTTGAAGAACAGGGGAAACTAAGCTTAGATGACAGGATTCAAAAATACTTGCCAGACTTTCCTGAATACGAAACTCCTTTAACAATTCGGCATTTTATACACCACACAAGTGGTGTTCGAGATTATTTAACCTTAATGTATCTAAAGGGTAGAAACTTTCTCGACCATATAGAAGTAAATGAAGTCTATGAACTTATTAAAAGTCAGAAGGAGTTAAATTTTTCACCCGGAGAAAAATATCTATACAGCAACTCTTGCTATTTTATGCTTGCAATGATAGTTGAAAAAGCGTCAGGTCAATCATTAAGAAAGTTTGCCCATGAGCATATTTTTAATCCATTGGGTATGAACAGTACACTTTTCTATGATGATAACACCTATCTTATTAAAAATCGCGTATTCAGTTATGAAAAGAAAAGCGGTGAGGATGGATTTAATAATTTGATTTTGAGATTTGCTCTTGTTGGTTCTGGTGGTGTATATAGTAATATTGAAGATTTGTATTTATGGGATCAGAATTTTTATAACAATAAACTTGGGATAGGAGAGCAAGATATCATTGATAAAATGCATGAAGAAGGACTTTTAAATAATGGAGAAAGTAGTGGTTATGCTTTTGCATTAATTAATGGAACTTATAAGGGATTGAAAACCGTGAGTCACGGAGGCTCTCTAGCTGGTTATCGAGCTCAATTGTTGCGATTCCCGGAGGAGAGTTTTTCCGTAATTATATTGGCCAACAGAGGAGACGCAAATCCAACAAGTAAAGCTTTTCAAGTATCAGATATTCTACTTAAGGATAAATTTGTAGAGGAATTCAAAACGAAAGAAACCAATGCGGATGAACTGAACAATGCAAATGAATCAAAAAAATTCACCCTAAGTCAATTAGCTGGAAGTTACGAAATACAAGCTGGAGTTGTTTTAGAAATAGCTGTAAAAAACGATTCTCTTCATGTTATTCAAAATTGGAATCAATCTTCATACAATATTATGAACACTTCCGGAAATTTATATGAAATACCAAATGATCCTTCTATTCAATTTGTATTCTCAGAATTGAAAGATGATTTTACTCAAATACTTACAGTTGTTCAAAATGGAAATGAAACCATTTGTAATAGAAAAGAGAAAATAGAGTTTCCTAATCTAAACCCAGAAGAATATACAGGGGATTTTTACAGTGAAGAATTAGATATTACATATTTTATCTTTGAAAAAGATGGTAAGTTAAAAGTGAAAGTTGCCAATTATGACGCTAAAGAACTAAAACAATATGACACAGATAAATTTACAGCAGATATTGGATTACTTAGGTTCCATAAGTTAAATGGAGTGGTAAAAGGTTTTGAACTTGATGCTGGAAGAGTCACTAATTTAAAATTCGAAAAGAGATAAAAGGTGCCAATATATGGGACTGTGAGCGGACTGCAAGACCCGCCGATGAGTCCATGTTGCTTCATAATGACCAATTATTAAACAATGATAAAATTCTTTCGAAAAATTCGGCAAAAAACTCTAACTGACAAGAGCTTAACCGGATAGTGGAGTATCATTCGGCTGTTTGCTATGTCGCACTTGGAGAAAATGACAAAGCATTTGAACTACTCGTATTTTAGTCAACGGGGTAATTGGATAACCTGGTTAAAATATGACAAATCATGGGATCCGGTACGCAATGATAAAAGGTATAAGGAGTTACTAAATAAAATGCCATTTGAAAGATAAACTATGAAGGCTAGTGGATAACAGTGGCTTAGACAATAGTGGGGTTGGACAATGAAACAATCAGCCGAGGTAACTCTGTCTTACTGTGGTACCGGGCGGACGATTTAAATTTCCCCAACATCAGCAATACTTGTTCATTATGCCACACCCCAACCCAAACTTCGTCAAGAAAAAATCCAATGAATTACCAAACTTTTGAACCAAATCAAGATTTAACGACACTCATCAAATGCTATTGGACATTGGAAAGCCCGGGAGAAGAAACACCCGAAAAACAAACCATCGTGCCAGATGGCTGCATGGAAATGATTTTTCACTATGGAGATTTGTACAGGCAATACCTACAAAATGGAGACATAGTAATCCAGCCCAAATGTTTTGTAATCGGACAACTAACACGACCTCTTGAAATAGAACCAACAGGCGAAACAGGGATTTTTTCCGTTCGTTTTCATCCCAACGGATTTTTACCTTTTGCAAGCATTCCGATAAAGGAAATGGAAAATACAGCTGTTTCATTGGAAGAACTTTTTGGAAATGACGGACAGGAAATCGAACAAAAGATATTAACCGCCAAATCGACTATAGAAAGGATAAAATTGATTGAAACCTTTTTATTAAACCGGCTTACAGACAATGATACCATTGACCGCATTGTAAAATCTACCGTTGAAACGATATTGACAGCCAACGGACAACTTTCCATTGACGAACTTTCAAAACAAACCAATATCAATCGCAGGCAATTAGAACGCAAATTTTCGAAAACCATTGGTTTAAGCCCTAAACAACTCTCAAAAACAATCCGGCTTCAAGCCACACTCAAAATGTTGCTGAATAAAAATTTTACAAGTCTTACTGCTTTAGCCTACAAAAATGAATATTACGACCAAGCCCATTTTATTAAAGACTTTAAAGAGCTTACAGGTTATACACCAAGGGAGTTTTACGGCAACAGTTTAAAAATGTCTTCGATTTTTTACGGAACGGATTAGCCTTGTCGCATTTTTACAATTTTATGTTTACATCACAATGCACCTTTGTGGTATAACTAAAAAATAAAATGACAATGGAAAATTTAATCAATTGGTTTGAAATCCCGGCATCAGATTTTAGCAGGGCAGTGTCTTTTTACAAAGGCATTCTAGGTTTGGAAATTAAAGAGACAGAACTGTTTGGTACAAAAATGGGCTTCTTTCCTACTGACGGGACAAACGTGTCGGGAGCAATCGTTCATGGCGAAGATTATAATCCTTCAGCAGATGGGGTTATCGCTTATCTAAATGGCGGAAACGACTTACAAAATGTATTGGATAAAGTGGAAAACAATAACGGAAAAGTCATTGTCCCCAAAACACAAATCAGTCCTGAAATGGGATATTTCGGTATGTTCATAGACACAGAAGGAAACAAAATGGCCATTCACTCAACCAACTAAAACTATGAAGACAATATCAAAATGCTTTATCGCAATCCTCAGTTTTATAATTCTGTGTGCCTGGGCAACAAAGCAGGAAAACGACATAAAAAAGGCAGAATGGCTTATCGGAACCTGGGAAAATAAAACGCCAAAAGGAAGTATATATGAAACGTGGAGTAAGATCGATAACAATGAACTTTCGGGTAAAAGCTATATAGTGAAAGAGATGGACACAATTATTTTTGAAACAATCCGCCTGGTAGAAGAGCAAGACGAAATGTTCTATATTCCGATTGTAAAAAATCAAAATGACGGTTTACCAATTCGTTTTGCTTCAAAATCCATTTCAGAATCACAATTGGTATTTGAAAATATGCAACACGATTTCCCTCAATTTATTTCTTACATAAAAATCACATCTGATTCTCTGGTTGCTGAAATTTCAGGAAAAAAGAACGGTCAAGCACGCAAGCAGACTTTTCCGATGAAACGGGTTAAATAAAGTGCAATCGTACAGTACAAATGATTTGTCGGTCAATAAATAAGGTCTAATACAAGCCTATCGAAATGCCGGTTTAAAAATATCTTGTGAAAATCTAATATTTTTGCAACCGGCATTATAACTTTTTGTCTTATAAGAAATATGGGTAATTAAAATGGCCAAGTCCGCTAAGAAAAACCGCAAAGGAAACTGCAAAGATGAAATGCTTATCACTTCTCTCTTTGCGCCCATTGCGTGAAAAATCTTTGCGACCTCTGCGTGAAACCTCATTTGCACGCCCTTTGTGTGAAAAATCTTTGTGACTCCCTTTACGCGAAGTGCATCTCTTATACCTGGTTTACATTCCTGGTATACTGTGTTTAAGCATAACTTTTTACTTTAAAATAAAATAATTAGATTTGAACAGAGTATTCTAAAACCCCGGTAAGAGCAGACATATGCGAAATACACACCATAGGAGGGATGGAGTTACGGGTATTCCATTGTTAGGCAAAATTGCAAAGAAACATCCTGCAACAAATAAACGATTATGATAGAGATAAACAATTTAACTAAAACCTTCGGAAAACATACGGTACTTGAAAATATTGACCTTAAGATTGAAAAAGGAAATGTTTATGCCTTACTTGGCAAAAATGGTGTTGGTAAAACTACTCTAATCAACACAATTATTGATTTGATACCTCTTGATAAAGGAAGTATTATGATAAATGGTAAAAAGCATGACAAACTGGGAAAAAAGGATAAAGAAAAGCTTGGTGTTGTAGGAGAAGACCTTGCGCTTATTGAGGAACTTAATGGACTGGAATTTTTAAATTTCATAGGAAAGATTTACGAATTACCTAAGAAAACAATTGACAAAAGGATTACAGACCTTTTTGACTATTTTTTTGAAGAAGAAAAGGACATTAAAAAGAATATATCAAGATATTCGACAGGTATGAAAAAGAAGATTGCTTTTTGCGCTGCAATCCTCCATACACCTGATATTTTAATACTGGATGAACCTTTTTCAGGTCTTGACCCTTTAGTGGCAAATCAAATGATTGAGTTTCTTAAAATCTATCAACAAAAAGACAGGACTATTTTTATTTCATCCCACGATTTGAATTATGTAGAAAAGATTGCTACTCATATCGGTGTACTTAATGATAGCAAGCTGATTTTTAATTCCAGTTTACAGGATTTTACCGATTTTGGCATAAATTCGATTGACAATGCTTTATTGAAGATATTAAAGCCAAATACAAGTGAACTTTTAAAAATAGACTGGCTTTGATTCAATACCTGATTTTTCATAAAATGAAGTTCTTTATTCGGGAATTAAAGAACCCCTGGAAATTAATTCTCACCATTGTTTTATTATTCACCGCATGGATTTATGGATTGTTTTTTGGGTATTTATCCAATAAACTTTCCACAGGAGAAATCGATATTATTTCAATAGAAAGATTCTTTAACTTTATTTTCATTGGCATAGCTGGATTAACAATTATTAGGATGTTTTTTCCAAACTACATTCCTTTAAAGTTATTGTTTCCAAAATATTATCCTATTTCAAAAGGTAAAAGATATTTAGCGTCCTTAATAAATAATTTTCAAAAACCGTATTTTTTATATATCTCAATTTTTATCATAAGTACCACATATTATCTTGAAAATCTGTCTATCCAGTTTTTAATAACAAGCTATTTAATATTGATAAATTCCCATCTGGTTAGAAGGTGTTTCCAATACTTATTCGATTTTAAAACAAAGAAAAAAGATTTTATTGTCCATATACTGTTACTTTTTGCAATGCTATCTTTTTTTATTACTTTCCTTCTGTTTAAGATAGATTTGTTAATTCTACTGATTACGCTTATGGTGGGTTTAACTTTCATAGGTTATTTTCAGGAATCTTCAATAGAATCTTTCACTAACAGAGAATTTAAAAGCAAATCGGAAAAATTAAACATAACCATAAAATTGTTAATAAATAATAAAAAAGCAAGATTGCCTTTAATTGTCGGACTTATTTTTAAGTCGGTTATTTTTTTGGGTGATTTCTTTATATTTAGAACAAAAGGGACACTCTTGTTTGAAGGACAAATTGTGTTTTGGCTATTTGTTTCCCCATTAATTCTATTTACTTATGTTTTTAACAATATCTGGGGATTTTGGAAAAATATCTGGTTAAACATAGACACTCGAATTGGTCAGTATAAACCATTGATTTGGTTAGGTCTACGATTAATGTTAATACCACTAATTCTTGACATGATTATTACAATCCCTATTATTTTACTCTCATGGAATAATTTAAGGATCATTGTGATTTTCTACTTCACAACTTCGGTTTATTTAGTTATGTTATCATTTTTATGGTCATTAATAACGCCAAGAAAAATAATGTCAATATTCCAAATGAAAGGTAGTACATCACCTTTAAGTATTATTGCAGCTATGGGAGGAGTTTTACTTCTTACGACAATCAGGATTAATTATTGGTTTTATTTCCTTATTCCATTGTACGTAATAATTGGATTTATTGGACTAAGGCTGAGTTTAGATATATACAAAGAGAAAAAATATATTATTGCAAATAAACTAATGAAAGAATAAGCAACATTTGCCTGACACGCGATCATAAATTTTCAACAAATTTTAAAGAATCCAACGTAAATTGATAAGAAGATTAAAACTAACATACATGATATACAATTTCTTTAATAGGTCAAGGCTTAAACACAATGAGAAATTGTATAGAGAGTTGAATTTGAATAAACTATACTTTTCTCCCATTTCGAGCAAAGATTTTGAGGGAATCAAAGAATCTAAACTCTTGGAGAAAAAAAAGAATAAGCAAATTGAAGATACAGTCCTATTTGAGAAATTGTCAATTAAGGATCAAAAGAGTCTTTTAAATTTTGATAAGGAAGGTTATGCCATTTTAAATCAATATATTAATAAAGATGAGATTGAACTTATTAATAAAGACATTGATAACTTACTTAAAAAAAAGAAGGTAAGTTTTAAGTACAATAACAAGATAATGTTCGCCTTCAAAAAATCTGAAATACTAGGAAAAGTTGGGTTAGACAAATATTTATTGGAAATACTATCCTCACTATTGTCTGATAATGCAAAATTATTTCAGAGTATTAATTTCACAATGGGCAGTGAGCATGATACACATTCCGATAGCATCCACATGACAACCTTTCCTCCAGGCGGCTTATTAGGTGTATGGCTTGCGTTAGAAGATGTTGAATTGGACAATGGACCTTTACATTATTACCCGGGCAGTCATAAATTACCCTATTATTTAAACAAGGATTATAACAATGAAGGCAATTTTTTTATGATAGGCGATAAGAGTTATACAGAATACGAAAAAATGATAGAAGAAAAAATTAAAGAACATTCTCTTGAGAAAAAAATTTTTATCGCAAAAGCAGGTGATGTATTAATTTGGCATGCCAATCTTTTTCATGGAGGTGAACGGCATTTAAACAAACAAAAAACCCGGAAAAGTGTAGTGTTCCATTATTACGCAGAAAATAGTATTTGTTATCATGAAATTACTCAGAGACCTTCGTTGATTACATAATTCGATTTGGGAAAAGGGGAATTTCACCCCTACTCTCGAAGAATTGTATCTGGAAGCAAGAGCCCCCGACAAGTTGGGCAAGCTGTATGATGGGTGACTTAATTGCATGGTCAAGCAGCTGGCAACATTATCTAGCCATTTCAGAATGGCAGGTAAACAATAGCACACCGTCTACGTATGTACTCATCAGACTGCTGCTTAAAAATGATAACATCGATATTTTGAGTCCACTCTGAAAAGCCCATTTTTTATTAAGCCCATTTAAATTGATTTCGGGTGGATTTTTGAAAAATATTTGAGTCCCAGGTTATAAAAGTGAATATTGTTGTTATCAACCGTTGTATCTGTAGTCTATTGAC
>JBGTBR010000043.1:0-28353 GCA_041749255.1 Saprospiraceae bacterium | reverse complement strand
AAATATCCGACATCTTATGTAGACATCGACCTTGTACCCTCGGATCAGGAACAAAGTCGAATATGTCTGTAATGTAGTTTTCCATCCATCAAAAATAACACATTACATTTAAGTGTCATATTTTGGTGCGGTTGCCCTATAGTCAGATTGATTAAGTTTTTTATTTAATTTTTCCCCCTCTCTTAAAAAAAAAGTCCTCCGATTGCATCCTGGTATAATTTGATCAATTCATAACTTTCATTTTATTTCATCTGTTTAAAATTAATTCGGTGGGTAGTTTTGTCATGATTTTTGCACCTTTCAGGCAAAAATCCCGCCAAAACAATGACCGATTCTTCATTAAACCCCCGGGTTCCACCCGGGGCTATTTATATTAAGCTCTTTCAGAGCTTTTTTAATCATTCTCCTTTGTGTCTCCAAGCCCGTCATGGGCGTTTCATCTATCTATAATTCTTGTGATCGAAAATGTTAAAGTTGAAATTATATTTGGATATAACGCGACAAATATTTTAAATTTATACTCCATAAAATTTTAATTCAGGAATAAATACTCTACTGTCACTGAATTATCAGAATTTATGGAAGGGTAAGATATTGCTTCAGGAACAAGTGTTGTAGGTGACTGAACCAAAAATCTTAAACTGTGATACCGTGGCGAACATCTCCCTTAGTTCGGCCGTGCATTATGATGATGGCGGGTATTTTGGTGTTTGATTACCTTAAGATTCCTTTATTTATTTCTTTTGGGGCCGTTTTTGCAGTTGCCTATGTATTAAAAATGAGTATGTTCCATTTTCGAAAGGTCTATGAGCATGCCTATGTTTTGAGCATACTTGTTTTGGTTTTATATTTTACGATTGGAGGATTGAGAATGAGTTATGCCAACAGGGTTTCTCCCCATTCTTTCAATCATCGAATAAAGGAGGTCAATGTTGTTTTAGGGACAGTCATTGAGCAACCCGTAAGGAAGAACAGGCTTAGAGCAGTCATAGAGGTAAATTATATTGGGGATACTCCATTCGAAATGTTTAAGTCAAAGGGAAAAATCCTCATATATTTTCCCAAATCCGAAGAGAGGGATTTTCTTCCCGGGTCTCAATTTTTCATCCATTCTTCAATACAGGAAGTCATATTTAATAAAAATCCTCACTCATTTAATTACAAAGCTTATTTATCCAACCGGGGTATTGATTATCAAATTTTTTTAAACGATGGAGAATATGTATATGTAGGTGATCAGGATGGAGTGTCTCTGGGATACTTACTTGAAAAATGGAGGATGAAGTTTGTTGACGTGTTGGATGAACATTTAGAGGAAGATAAGAATCTGGGTGTAGCTTCTGCCATGATACTGGGCTACAGGAATAAGTTGCCGGAAGATTTATATGAAGCCTACACCGAGACGGGTGCGGTTCATACCTTAGCGGTATCAGGACTTCATGTAGGTATTGTAGTCATCATTTTATCCTGGCTTATTGCTTTTGTTCCTAAAAACCAAACAAAATGGAAGATAGTCAGAATTGCTTTTTTGCTTACTGGTATCTGGTTATTTGCCATGATAACGGGTGGTTCGCCATCTATTTTGAGAGCCTGTACTATGTTTACTTTTTTTGTATTTGATTTTTACTGGTCCGCAAACAAGAATATATACAATAGTCTGTCGGTGGCTGCCATTTGCATGCTTCTGTACGATCCAAAGATGATTTATCAGGCCAGTTTTCAGTTTTCGTTTTTGGCATTGTTGGGAATCGTAGTTTTTTACAGGAACATTTATACTATAATTCCAGAAATAAAGCAAAAATGGATTCAATACATATGGGGTTTAGGAGCGGTATCTGTTGCTGCCCAGATCACTGTATTTCCTATTACGGTTTACTATTTTCACAAATTTCCTTCCTATTTCTGGTTAAGCAGTATGATTGCGATACCCATGGCATTTGTCATTCTTTCATTAGGCATAGCACTTCTTGCATTCACCTACTTCCTGCCTTTCCTTACTGAATATACAGGACTTGCATTAGAAGGCGTCATATCTGTATTGAATAGCAGCATCCTGTTTATTCAGAAGTTTCCCTATAGCAATCACGATAATATCTGGGTAGAAAAATATGAAATACTTCTCATTTATCTCGCTGTACTGTTTTTGGCATTTTGGTTGAGATTCAGGAAAATGAAAGCTGGTTATTTATGTTTAACTCTTTTCATATTGATTTTTACTTCAATGGGTATGAGGTCAATTTTCTCAATGTATCAGGCAAGAATTATGGTATACGATATATTTGGAGCCACTGTTATAGATGTGATCGATGGAAAAAATATTTATTCTTACAAGTATGGAAATATTGATGAAATGAATGAGGAATTTATGTGCAAAAATTACAGAATTTCTAAAAATGCCCGCATCGTCACCTATTTTGAACTCAATGATGAAATCACAACCAACTGCTATTATATTAAACATGGACACATAGTAAACAAAAACCAAAGTGTTGTCATTCTGCAGGATGAACCAGAAGTGGAATACAGAGGGAAAGTGGATGTAGTCATCATTACTTCAAGGTACAGTGGTAATCCAGAGTCTGTCATCAATAATTACAGACCCAGACTAATCATTGTAGATAAATCTTTGAAATACGTACCCTATGAAGAATGGATGAATTACAAACCTGAAGGTATTGAGATCCGATCAACTCAGGAAGAAGGTGCTATTGAAATACAGTTGTAAGTTCAATGTGATACATGAAAAGACAAAAAAATATAAGGCTAGTTCCCAAATGGATTTACATCAATTATGATGAAAGAGAGGGGTTATATTATTTGGGAGGGGGAATAGTATTTGTTATCATCTTGTTTACGGTATTGGAGAATGTGATTACTCCAAAGTCGGAAGATTTTTCACACTATGATTCATTGTTTGTTACTGTAAACTCAGAAAAGGACCTGAATGAAAAGGAAAGCAAACCCGGTGAATTGTTTCATTTTGATCCTAATACCTTAAGTGTTGATTCTCTACAATTACTTGATTTGCCGGAGAATGTCATTAGAAATCTCCAATCATATATTTCTAGTGGAGGAAGGATAAAGTCAAGAGAAGGTCTAAGAAAAATATATGGTATAACCGAGGAGGATTATAACAGGCTTGCCCCCTTTATCAGGATTTCTTCTGACAATGAAATTAAAAAAACCGGGATTGAGAAGCAGGTTCACCACCATGTCAATACTGAAACTGGAGAAGCAGTAGAAACGGAGAATACGCCCAATGAAATACCCATAAAACCATCTACCTACCCGGAAGAAAATCGAGGATATTTAAGCAAGGAGTATAGAACACAAGACAAGGATCAAGATGTAAACGGATCATCCGAATATACGCCATACAAAACGAGTAAAAACAAAAAAGTAGATTTAAATCATGCCGATGAAGCAGTACTTCAATATGTTAAGGGTATAGGCCCTACATTTTCAAAAAGAATCATTAAATACAGGGAGTTACTAGGTGGATTTCATCACATTGGCCAATTGCAGGAAGTATACGGTATGGACATAGACCTGTTTTTGCTGATTAAGGATCAAGTAGAAATCAGTAACCACACCAGGAAGTTAAACCTAAATACCGATAATTACAGAGAATTGGTGCATCCATACATTTCACCTCAAGAGGCTAAGGTCATCGTTGCATACAGGGAACAGCATGGAGATTATCAGAGCGTATATGATCTTTTGCATATACATATATTGGACAATTATTTTATAGAGAGAATATTACCTTATATACCCCCGGAAATGATTACTGTAGATAATTAAAGTGCCCAAACACCTCCCACCTGATTGTAATCTATACACCCCAAAAATTCCTGAGGCAGAGGATCATATTTTAAAACCTCTGTCGCAATTAATTCTGAGGTAAAATATCCGAAAGTGGTCATATTTTTTAGAGTATGAACTATATGAGGTTCACTTCCTGTCTGAGTTGATTGACTTTCTGCTTCTTCAAACAATTCTTGAAGTATAAGGTCTTTATTTTCGTCAGAGATTTTAAAAAAGGGTTGATTATATTTTTCCAATGCTTTTTGATCGAAGACACTTAATTGTTCGAGAAAAATATTTTTTTGCTCAGGAGAAAAATTAAGATTTATATTTTCATCTATAAAGCGATCTAAAAAAACATCTTTAGCGCCCGGGGTTTCCGTTTTTGGAATGATTCTTTCGACAATTTCGGCAATCAGTTTCAATTGATTATCATTAAAAAAAGCCGGCTTCCACCCATCTGATGTGTCGGGAGAGCATGAAGAAATAGTAAAAGTGGCTCCTCCCAGGAAGAAGGTTGCTCCTGCGAGTGTAAATGATGTTTTCAAAGCATTTCTTCTATTCATGATCATAAGTTTTATAAAAGGGTTTGCTCATTTTTTGTAATGTACATAAGAACTGATTAACCATGTTAGGACACTAAAGATTTCCTTTTTTCAATTCAGAAACGGCAAAATCAGCTGCCCTTGCAGTTAAAGCCATATAGGTAAGTGATGGGTTTTGACAGGCTGCTGATGTCATGCAGGCTCCATCCGTCACGAATACATTTTTGACATTATGGATTTGATTATAAGCATTTAAAACTGAAGTTTTGGGATCCCGACCCATTCTCGCAGTACCCATTTCATGGATGCCTAAGCCCGGATTGCAACCTGCATCATACGTTCTGACATTTTTTAATCCAGAGGCTTCCAACATTTCTGCTGCCTGTTCCATCATATCCTTTCTCATATTGTATTCATTTTCTTTCCATTCCACATCCATGGTGAGGGTTGGCAATCCGAATTTATCTTTTACAGATTCATTTAATTGTATTTTATTTTCATGGTAAGGCAGGCATTCACCGAAGCCCATCATACCCATGGTCCACATTCCAGGTTCAGTTTGAGCTTCTTTAAATTTTTTACCAAAGTTTGCCTCTTTTATATATCGTCCCCATCCTTGTCTTCCTCCACCTCCCTGATATCCAAATCCGCGTATGTAGTCTTTTTTTGTGGTTGATTTGCTTACATTTACGAATCTTGGAACATATATACCGTTGGGTCGTCTTCCGCTGTAATACTTATCGCCAAACATTTCGGATTCTCCACTCGCACCACAGCGAAAATGGTGATCCATAGCATTATGACCCAACTCTCCACTATCATTTCCCAATCCTTCGGGAAATCTTTCTGATTTGGAATTGAGCAATAACCAGGTAGAACCAAATGACGATGCACATGAAAAAATAATTTTTGCGAAATACTCTTTGGTTTCCAGGGTTTCTCCATCCAGAATGCGGACACCCGTTGCTCTTTTTGATTTTTCGTCATAAATGATTTCAGTAACAATGGAATGCGGCCTTAAAGTCATGTTGCCCGTGTGAGCTGCTGCCGGTAAGGTAGAAGAATTGGAACTAAAATAAGATCCATATGGGCAACCTCTTATGCACCTGTTTCTATACTGGCATTTACCGCGATTACCAAATGTGGTTGGATTGGCTTCTGTAATGTGGGCAGTCCTGCCAATGGTCAATACTCTGTCAGTATAATGCTCTTTTAATTTGGAAGCGACATGATCTTCAATACAATTAAATTCCATGGGTGGCTGGAAAATACCATCCGGTAATTGGGCGAGTCCATCTTTACGACCACTTACTCCAATGAAGCGTTCAACATGATCGTACCAGGGAGCAATATCTTTATAACGAATAGGCCAGTCAACTGCAATACCATCTCTGAGGTTTGCTTCGAAATCTATGTCTCCAATTCTGTAGCTTTGCCGACCCCACATTAAAGATCGACCACCTACATGATACCCCCTAATCCAGTCAAAAGGTTTGTTTTCGGTGTAAGGATGTTCAGTATCTTTTACCCACCAATGCTCGGATTCAGGTCTCATGGTGTAACCTGTTCTTTTTTGTTTTTCGTAGTCTTTTAATTGTTCGAAAGTCATACGATTTCTGTTGGGCAGATCCCAAGTATCCATATTGGCCGTTGGGTATTCGCCGTGTTTTACGTCGCGCCCTCTTTCCAAAACCAACGTTTTTAAGCCTTTCTCACAGAGTTCTTTTGCTGCCCATCCTCCACTGATTCCTGAACCAATTACTATAGCATCGAAAGTAACATCCGCACTGTCATTTGAGTTAAAATACATAGTGATTTATTAAATTGAATAAATTAAGCTATCAATAAGTAAAAGAAACTAAAATTCCGCAAGCCGATCTGCAATTATCTGCAATTTAGTAATTCATTTATATTCAATTGGACTGAGAGTAAACTAATTTTCTAATTAATTAAAAAATTTAGACTAAGTTGCTTTGAAAGTCGGGAATTCTCGTATCCATAAAGTAAAACCACAAAGGGGGTATGAGCGCAAGAATCATGGAGCCCGGATACCCCAAAGGTAACTGGGGACTTTCGGGATATGATTTCAGTATTTGGTATTCTTTGCTTGCTTTATAGTGATGGTCAGAATGCCTGGTTAACTCATAGAGCATAATTCTGCCCAATATGTGATCAGAATTCCAGGAATGTTGTACAGTTACTCTTTCATACCGCCCACTTTCATTTCGCTTTCTTAATAATCCGTAATGTTCAATATAATTAATGGTTTCCAATAAGAGAAAAGCGACAATGGCAATGAGTATGGCAAATAACAAACCAAACCAACCAAAAAAACAGGTAATGAATGAGAGATATATTATTTGTAAGAAGGTAAAAAGAATCATTTCATTGTGCCAGGAAAGTACGGGTAATTGCTGAGATTTTAATCGTGTTGTTTCTAATTTCCAGGCATTGATATAAGATCCTACAACAGATCTGACCCAAAATGAGTAGATATTTTCCCCTGTTTTGGCTGTAGCGGGATCATCCGGAGTTGCTACATTTAGATGGTGTCCGCGATTGTGTTCAATATAAAAATGCATATACAGGACGGGGCATAGCAACGTTTTTGAAGCTATAATATGAAGTCGTTTACTTTTATGACCCAGCTCATGGGCCACATTAATGCCGGCGGATCCTCCAATGATTCCTACAGAAAGTATTTTACCCACCAATTCAAAACCAGACCAATCAAATGAGGTCAAATAGTACAATGTGAAAATGAAGAGTGTATACAAAAGGGGAATGTTCAAAAAGAGCAAAGCATCAAAGACTTTGTTTGATTTTTTCCTTTCTTCTTCTTCGGCAGAATCATTTTCTCGATCCACCTTTACAAATTGTTCAATCACGGGTATAAAACCAAAAGCAATAATAACCGTCAAATAGGATACCCAGCCGGAATTCATCACTGAAAAGAAACCGGAAACAGGGATAATATAAGCCAATAAATATTTGAGATCAGATGATTTCATATTCATTATGGAGTGATAGGAGCCCTGAAATTAATCTAAAAACTCTTAGTGTCGTGTCACACATATTCTTGCCGATCCAAGTCTTGCTCTTTTCCAGCCTGTTTTCGGAAAAAAATCCTTACATAGTATTTACTATGCGCGGATTATTTTACTCAGCAGCCAGAAAAATACCTCCGACTTAACCGGCAGAATACATCTGACACAACACTAGCAAAGATAGTAAAATGTAACAATTTGTGATTATGCAAACATAACCAATGAGATGAAAAAGGTCATTTTTATTGATCCTTCAACCATTTATGTAAATGTCGGTGATATAATCTCACAACATGTATAAGTAGTTTAGGCAACTGTGTTTTTTTCGTTGAAAAACGTCCAAAAAAAAAATGACTGCTCCCCAGCAGTCATTCTTAATTATAAACCCATGAACATATTCGTTACAAAGAATCTGTTTGCAATGATCCTTGTCGCTCAAATTATATATAACAAAACTCAATCTCTTTTTTGAAAAACCTTGTTATAGGAAAGCTGTACTATGAAAAGTACAACTATCCGATAACAAGTTATAATCCCATGAACATATCCGAATAAACGGTACTGATTCTTTAACCAGTAGAAGTAGATCTGGAGAAATCTAATTCATAGTACAATGATCGATAGATTTGCGAAAGGAATCAACTACAAAATTCCATGATTGTAACATATAAATATTTATAATGTGTTATTTAAAAGGATTTTGAAGATCAGGGTTTGAAATAAAATCTACGTCGCTCATGGTTTCGATAAAAGCAATAAGTGCTTTCTTATGGTCTTCGGTCAATCCAAGCGGTCTTAAGAGAGGATCTTTATTTGGCGCTCTTTCTCCACCGGCGTTATAGAAATCTACTACTTCTTCAAGTGTTTGAAATCTTCCGTCATGCATATAGGGTGCAGAAAACCTAATATTTCTTAATGAAGTAGTTCTAAACCTGCCATTATCTGCTAATATTCCGGTTATGGCTCCTCTTCCCAGGTCTTTAAATTCTGTAAGGGTTTCTGATTTATCCAAACCATTATTAAAGTAATCATTGGCTGAAATAAGAGGTACTGAATGGCAATGGTTACATTCGGCGTCAGGTACATCCTGATTGTCATCAAAGAAAAGATCCCGCCCCAGCAATTCCAAATCTGTATACACATCCAATCCCATTTCAACTCTGTCATATTTTGATTTTCCACTGGAGATCATAATTCTTTCAAACTGAGCTATGGCTTTTGTGGCCAGATCTTTAGATATCCCTTTTGTATTTTGTATACCGAATGCTTTTCTGAACATGTCGGGATAAAATTCATGTTGTGACAATCTTTGGATAACTTCTTCCCATGTATTATTCATTTCATTTGGATCTTCAATGGGAAGTGCGGCTTGTTCTTCCAGTGTTATGACACGACCATCCCAAAATAGACCTCTGTTATTAAACCCCACATTGAGAAGTGTCATGGAGCTACGTGTGGTTTTTTTACCATCTACTCCAATACTGAATGAGCGATTATCAGAAAAATTGGCTTCCGGAAGATGACAGGATGAACATGAAATAGTATTATCAATAGAGAGTATGGGATCGTAAAAAAGGAACCTTCCCAGTTTTACCCCTTCTACAGTGAGTGGATTATCTACCGGAATATCCATCCTGGGAAAGGAGGCAGGTATGTTCAGCTGATAAGGTTGTGGATTATAGGGAATATGTGTCAGATCTTTTAAATCAGGGTCTGGATCAGCCATATTGTCATTAGAACACGCCGCGAAGACCATAACCATTGTGGTTAATGTTAATAAATGATAGTAATGTATTAAGACTTCCTTCATCGAAATAAGCTACAATCGGAATCAGACCTCTTTATAGAGTTTAAAAGAAAAACGTAGGTATAAAGTTCCATATATTTAAAGTTGAATTGTACCACCCAGCCAAATTTTAAAAATTATTAGAATCTTTACATCTATCTCAATGATAACGCATTGGCGAAAGCTGTAATCAACACAGGTTTCCATTGACTTTCATCTCCTTTTACCGGAATATTTTGTAGCCATGTAAACAGATCAAGATTTAAATTCACATCTACATTATTTCCTCTGGTGACCTGGATGTCAGTATTTATTATTTTTGTTTGAAGGGGGTACTCGTCAAAAACATGGAGAGTGAATGTATTTTCATTGTCAGGGACGCGAAGAGTTACAGATACAAAAGAATATCCTTTGCCTGTGCCGACTGCAGCCGAATTTGGGAAATTACCAATTCCGGTATTCGTCCTTAAGGTATCCGGTGGGAGTTGATTTACAACTGAAGGAAGACCTGGTTGGAATTGTATAGATGAGAACTTGCCATTAAACCTGAGACTTCTCAACTCACTTCTAAAATTTGCCCTGTCGAAATACCGAAAATTGTTAGAAATATACATGTTTCCATCATTTCTCTGCACTACAATTGAATCACCCAGTTTTACAGGATTGCCATTTTGGTCATTGGGTTGAAATGCGGAAAGGAAGAAAAAGAAATTTTCAACGATTATTGGGCCTCCAGGAAGGGATAGTGTGTCACCCAGGTTAAAATTTTGACCATCATTTCTAAAGGTAAAAATGACATTGATTTGGGGTAATTGACAACAATCATCACACATATTGTCAGCCATGACGTTATAATTCCTTGCATCTACATCGAGGCAATCTTCAACGGGCTCATAGCACGCAAATACAGATAATAAAATGATGAAATAAGACCACCTACCCATTTTTCTTTACATCTTCATTCTTGATCCTGGTTACTATTTGTTTTACCTGATAAGAAAAATCCTTATCCATTATCCACTTATAGTATTGAGGATCTGTTCTAAAAATTTCAGTTACCGTTTTACCGATATATTTACCAAAATTAAATACGATTTCACCATTTGAGTTGTATTTTAATCGGTTAGTGAAATCGATCTGATCATCATTCCCAATAAATTCGGTAATAGATTTTATGTTGTTTTTTATTGGTTCTACTACTATGTTTCCATCATCACCGTAATAGTTTACTCCTTCGTATTTCTTTATTTGGCCTTTCAAAACATCTACAGTGGCACGAACATCTGCAAGAGCGTCATGTGCATCATTGAGTTCCCGCTCACAATACATTTTGTAAGCGGCTTTCAGGGTTCTCGGCTCCATTTTATAAAATATTTTTTGCACATCAATTCTACGTCGATTACTCATATCCAGGTCCAGACCTACCCTGGCGAATTCTTCCATCAGCATAGGTATATCGAACCGGTCACTATTATAGCCTGCGAAATCCGCATTTCCAATCCAGGCAAAGAGTTCATGGGCTATATCCTTAAAAGTAGGCTTATTGCGTATCATATCTACCGTAATACCATGAATAGCCAATGCATCAGGTGTTATAGGAACACCTGGATTGAGTAAGTAGGTTTTTTCATCAGGTTCAGTATTATTTTTTGAGAATTTGATCAGTGCAATCTGAATAATACGATCTTTCAGAATATTGAGTCCGGTAGATTCGATATCAAAGAAAATAAGGTCTTTTTCAAGATTAAATGCAATGTCATTCATCAGGTGGAGATTTTAATCCTTTACTAAACAGTATTTCAAATGAATTATTATCTATCCCTGGAGTTATAAAACAAGCTTCTACTTCATCCAGAGATTCAATTAATTCCATAGAACGCTGCAAACCCAGTACGATACATGCAGTAGCAAGTGCATCGGCAGTGGCACAATCAGGAGCAACAATAGAAGCAGAAAGTATATCTGATAGGGTAGTTTTACCGGTTATCGGATTGATGATATGCGTGTATTTATTATCGCCTTCGATATAAAAGTTTCTGTAATTTCCGGAAGTGGCTAATGCTTGATTTTTAAGAATTACGGGTAGCAAAATATCTCTAGATGAAGCATTTACATCAGGAGTATTAATGCCTATGGTCCATTCATTGTTTTGCGGGTTTCTCCCTCTGACCACAACTTCCCCACCTATCTCTATCATGAAATTTTCTATATTTCGGTCTTTAAAAAACTCACCGATTACATCTACTCCATACCCTTTTGCAATACTGCTAAAATCGAGTTCTATTCCCGGTTTTGCTTTTTTAATAATTAATTGATTTTCAGTTTCATAAAATGTAATTTTTTCAAAACCCACCAGCTGCAAAATGGAATCAAGTTCGTTAAAATCTTTATGAGTTTTTGTTCTCTCTTTTTCATAACCAAAGCCATAATAGTTGACCAGGGGCATAACTGTAGGATCAAAAGCTCCATTTGTGACTGCGTGCATTTTGTCTGATTTTTCAAGTACACTAAGAAAAAAGGGATCTTCATCCAGGTTTAAAACCAATGAATCGCTTGAAGCATTGAATAGGGATACATGACTATCTTCAATGTAAGTGGATAAAGACTGGTTAAATGCGATCATCAATGAATCTATTGAGTTTTTCCATCGCTGAGGGTGTTTCCCTTCCCATGTTATGGTATAGGTTGTTCCCATGGTGTGACCGTTTATTGTTTGGAACTGTACTTTATTGGGTCGGCAACTTAGATAAAAAAACAGACAAGGAATCAATAATAAAGATATAGGTCTTAAAAACCATTTTGTGGAATGTTTCATTTACCTGTGTTTTTACAAAACTACAATGAAATTCAAAAGGAATGCCTATTTCAATTTGTTAAGTTGAAATAGGGATGGTAATAGAATTTTATTTCTACCCAGTGTTACCTGCCCTTCATTTTCAAGTTGTTTTAACAATCTGGAGACCACCTCTCTGGATGTCCCTAATTCTTTAGCTATTTGATGATGGGTGACCTGAAGCTCATGGATTTCAAGTTGGCGAGCTTTGTTTTCGAGGTAATTAAGTAGTCTTTCATCCATTTTTTTGAATGCAATTTCGTCAATGGTTCTCAGTAGTTCCTGAAATCTTTTCTGATAAGTCATAGCGACAAAGTCTTTCCATTGTCTGAAAGTAACAAGCCACTCATCGTGTAGTTTCACAGGTATAAAAATGATGGTGGTTTCTTCTTCAGCTTCTGCTTTAATTTCACTGGGCATATACGTGTTGCAGCATGTAAGAGATAAAGCACAGGTGTCCCCTTTCTCGAGGTAGTAAAGAAAAATTTCCTTCCCTTCTGAGTCTGGTCGCAATATTTTTATGGATCCGGAAAGGACTATTGGGATCATTTTGATGTATTGCCCGGGTTCCATCAATTGCTCACCAGGTTTAAATGTTTCTATTTTTCCATGCCCAACGATGGCGTCCAGTAGTTTTTGATCAGAAATTTGTGGCAGTACCTTTTTTAATGACTGAATGTCTATCATCTTATTACAGAACTTTTATTTTGAAAGTAACAACAAACCTAAATAAAGTTTCAATAATTAATTGAAATTAAGGCTTCTTCACCTCATCATTTACAGGTAATGGATATGAATTAAATGACAATGATCATAATCCTTATGTAACATAGGTCACAGAACGGTTTATATTAAACCCTTAACTTTAGGCATTCATTGCATAAAGGACAAAATTATGAAACACCATCAGATTTTAATTATTGGAGGCGGAACTGCAGGTATTATGGTTGCAGCTCAGTTAATGAGGAAGCATAAAGGTCTCGATATTGGTATTATCGAGCCTTCAGAAACCCATTATTATCAACCGGCCTGGACTTTGGTAGGGGCGGGAGTATTTGATTACCAAAAGACAAAGAGAAAAGAAGAGGACTATATACCGGATGGGGTCACTTGGATAAAAGATAAGGCAGAAGCTTTGTCGCCCTCTGCAAATCGGGTAGAAACGTCAAAGTCAGGTACATATTCGTATGAAATTTTGGTAGTCGCGCCTGGTTTTGTAACCCAACTGGATGGATTGCTAGGACTTAGAGAAGCTTTAGGCAATGATGAAGTATGCAGTGTTTATACTGATCCGGAACACGCATGGAAAGTCATCAGTAATTTTAAAGGTGGGAATGCTGTATTTACCCAACCTGCCACGCCTATTAAATGCGGAGGGGCTCCTCAGAAGATCATGTATATGTCTGAGCACCACTTTCGCAAAAGAGGAATTCGGGATAAAGTCAATGTAGTTTTTGCCACTCCAGGCACTGTTATTTTTGGAACGAAGGAATTTGCAAAGACATTGAACAACATACTCGAAACCAGAAATATAATATTTAAACCCTATTACAAGCCGGTTAAGATTGATGGTGAAAATAAAATCATTACCTACGAGTATATTCACAGCGACCAAAATTCATTAGTAGCCGATCAAATCATAGGTGAAAAAGTAGAGGGAAGAACTGTTGAAATGCGATACGATATGTTGCATCTGGCTCCACCTCAATCGGCCCCTGATTTTGTAAGAAATTCTGAACTTGCAGGGACACAAGGAGCCAATAAAGATTTGGTCGAAGTGGACATACATAGTTTACAACATGTTCGATTTCCCAATGTGTTTTCCTTAGGGGATGCAGCGGGATTGCCTACTGCTAAAACCGGAGCAGCGATCAGAAAACAAGCCCCTGTGGTTGTTGATAATATTATCCAATATATCCAGACGGGACACATTGGCAAAAAGGCATATGAAGGGTATTCGAGCTGTCCAATTTTAACGGGTTATGGATCTATGTTGCTGGCGGAATTTAAGTATGGAAATGTGCGTGATAGTGATCCGTTTATATCAAAATTTGTAGATACTACCAAAGAGCAATACAGTATGTGGTTGTTGAAAAAATACGGGTTGCCATTTCTTTATTGGAATTTTATGCTTAAAGGCAGGATGTAGTGAATAATATTACCTTGTCAAATGGGGTGCGGATGAAAACAATACAAACATAGGTCATAAAAGTATTGGACAAAATCAAAAGATCACTAGTAAGTATATTTTTCAGATTTATTACTCTCAGATACCTTTAGTGAATAGTCATTTCTTTTTCAGCATCAGCGCCAGTATAAAAATTCCAATAAATAAGAATGCGAGTGCATAGAAACTGATGTTAAGTGAATACTTCTCACTGATAAAGCCCATCATGGGAGGCCCTGCCATTAAGCCAGAATAACCAAAGGTGGCTACCATGGATATGCCAATACTGGGCGACACTTTTGCTGAGGAACCAGCCTCATAAAATACCAGGGGAATGATAAGTGCACACCCCATACCCGAGACCATCATGGATAGAGTAGAAACCAAAATGGAATATCCTCCTGCATAAACTATGAGACCTGAAAACCCTGTGATAATAGCAGTCAACAGGACTTTCCTTGTATCGTAAGCGACAAAGATCCTGTCACCCATCAATCTGATCAATGCCATGGTGGCAGTAAAACCAGCATACCCAAGACCGAGGTATTTAGTAGGGCTATCCAGTACTTCATCGAAAAAGATGGCATTCCACTCCGAAATGGCCCCTTCTGTCATAAATACAAAAAAAGCAATGACGATCAAAATAAAAAGATTTGTCCCGGGCCAGATTAGTTTTAACCTGGCTTCTGTTTCATCTTTAAGATTTATGATAAACCGTGCATGAGATAATAGAATCAGTATGCAAATGATGCTGACAATGATCAAATGATTTAATGGGGAAATTCCAAAAGATGCAATTACTCCGCCGGAAAGAGCTCCTATCATAGCTCCCAGACTCCAGAATGCGTGAGATGTTGACATATAAACCCTTTTGTCTCTTTTTTCCAAAGCTGAAACAACCGTATTACTGCTGATGTCCAGTGCTCCATGACAGAGGCCAAAAACAAGCATGGCTGAACAAAACACAATAAAGCTTCCCGGGATCACGAGAAGGATAACTGCTAAACAAACCCAAATGCCACTTAATGCAGCAACTCTTCCGGTACCAAACCGGTTAATGGCATACGCAGTAAAGGGAGTGGCAATTAAAACGCCTAATGGAGACATAAGCAATGCCAGACCCAGTAAGCCATTATCAATCCCAAGAATTTGTTTAATATCTGGAAGGCGAACAGCAAAATGACTAAACAACAAGGAGTTGATCATGAACAGAAGTCCTGATGTTCTGGATGCAGAGTTTTTAATATATGGTTTAAGGTGGTGAAACATGCCGCAAAGATGTAGCATTTGGATGATAAAAAAGGAATGGATTTGATCACTTTATTCTAAACTATACATTAAAATAAAAAAATGATCATAAAAGCTTCCTAACAACTTATTTCTTTCATTGAATTTTTTCACCAATACCATTTAATATAGCCATGGTGATCATATAAGTAGGTTTTACACCGTCGAGACCAAGGCTTCCTGACGCCAGCGTACTTCCAGTTTCAAGTGGATTATCAGATGCGTAATAGGCATATCTAAGTGTTACGTTGGGATTTATACTATTTCTGATTTTGCTGGCGGCCTGGATGGCTTTTTGATAATGAGCCCCTTCCATTTCAAGGCCAATGGCTTTCCAGCTGGATTCCATAAAATAGGAAAGTATATCTTTATTTTGCAGAGATGTGCCCAATACGGTGATCATGGGTCCATAATATACTCCTAACCCTTTCCCTTCGAATTGGGAAGGGTGGAGATCATTTGAGAATGGATAATTATCAGCAGTTCCTTCAAATACATGAGCGTTTGGAATCATAATATCACCTTTATCTCCGGTAAGAATACCAGCCTTGCCCATAATATTGATGGATTCTACATGAAAAGGTACGTTTTGACTGTCATTTTCAAAAGGTTTAAGTAATTCATCCATGGTTTCAAAAGCTTGCTCTCCGAAAGCATAATCCATTACGATCAAAATTGGGTTGTTTTCTTCTTTGTTATAATTCCATTTTAACTCCTTAGGAAGATCTTTGAGATGAATTTTATTGCAATCAAAAATCTGAACAGAAATGTTGGTACCACTATAATCATGGAGTTCATACATTCCGTTTTGTAAAGCATGTTTTCTTACGACTTCTCTGAGAGATCCATTTCCTGATTTACTTAAAACCTCAGCAAAATGGTCCAATTTTTCCCCCTTTACTTTTCCTGACAGGGCTGCTTTTGCAAAAAAGCAATTCATAACACCATGCAAATTGGCACTGATGATATGTACCGGCCGGTTGGTCCAATTATTATCGTAAATGAAAGTTTTTATTGTAGTTGCCCATTCTTCCCCATAAGTATGGTGACCCAGATTTTCCCTCAAAGCAGAGGAAAAACTAATCTCTCTGTCCATTTGGTAGATGTGTTCATCCATGGAAAGCTTACCTAACCAGTAAGTAATTAAAAATATGCTATTTACTCTTTCAGCTTCCTCAAACAGATCACATGCTCTTACAGTTTCGTCATAAGTTCTCCCCAATAATGTGCTCAGATATGTGTATCCGACTTCCTTGTTAAATTCTTCACCATTATGGATGGTATCCACTATTTTTTCCAACATCAGCCATGCTCTGTTTTTTCTATCTTTTGAGTCAAGAGCATTTCTGCGTATTTTTTCGGACTCTATATACATAAAGGTTAAATGGGTCAAGACATCGTATATATCACTTCTTCCTCTGGTCATTTCAATAAACATCTGTTCTTCATCGATGCGGTAACAGTTACGGCGTCGTTTGCTGGGTATCAGAGGAACAAAATGGGTTTTTTCAAAACCTTCCCTACCAATGAGTTTTATATACCTGCATTGCTCTATTCCCTGAGGCAGTCTCTGGAAAATATACAATAGTCCCCTCAATTCTACCTTTTCTTCATCGATAATGGATCCGTATATTTCAGGTTTTAAAGCCAGTAAAGATTGTATCATGGTTTCGCCAGAAACACCTAATGGTTTATAGCTTCCCCTTATAAACAAGTGTCTCATGGCAATATATAGTCTTTGAATGGAAGACCTGGATACTTGTGCCCGGGACTGATTAGACTCTGATAAGGTCATTCGTTTTTATTTATTTATTGCAAAAAGCACACCATTTCTAAAATGGAAATGGGTCAACAATCATCCTTTTTTTGACAAGATTAAGCTTTCTAAAAGTTTCATTCAAACAATCCATTTCAGCGTTTCGATAAAACGTTGAATATCCTGCCTGGAATTGTAAAAATGTATGCTGATTCTGATTCCATCCCTCATAGCCACTTCTATCCCTTGCTGATGGAGTGTTTTGACAATATGCAGGCTGCCCGGTATGAGCATAATATTACCATGAAAACGCTCTGTAAGCACTTGTGGAGAGGCAAATCCCAATGTTACCAATCCTGTTTTGAGTGTAAGAGATAGTTTTTTGATTTGAGATTCAATATGATCGAGCCCCAGATGTTCTAACCATTGTAATGATATATTCATCGATCCAAAGTTGAGTAGATCCAAATGGCCGGGTTCCCATTCCTGACCTGGATTTTTGCGTTTAGTGAAAAACCTATCCATCACCGTATTGTTACCGGTGATTTTATTTTGCCATTGATCTGCGATGGATTTTGACATCATAATGAGACCATTTCCAAAACCGGATAGTAGCCATTTATATCCACTTGTGAGAAAGAAGTCAATTCCTGATTCGTCAAAATGGAAAGGACAAGTGCCTAGAAATTGTGTGCCATCAGCGATGATGATCATTGTAGGAAAAGTCTCTTTGATTTTTTTGAATGTAGATGCCGGAATACATCGACCATCTTTCCATTGAATGTTAGATACAGCAAAGATATCTGGATTGATTTTTTCTATTTCTTCTAATAAAGAAATTTCATTTTGAAAATGGGCATTGATGTACGTTGTTTTAAAATTCCTGGTTTCAAAAGGTAGTGTTAGTGAAGGATAATCATCATCTATAAGAAGTACATGAGAAGGCTGGGGTAGAGATTCAGCCAGGCCATTCATACCCCAGGAAAAATTAGGAATCAAACCTATTCTTTCAGGTGGGCAGTGAAATATTCTTGAAATCGTTTGTTTGATTCCAAAGGTTTCTTCCAGGCATTTATTCCTAAAATCAAAGCCATTATTAAAATATTTGGAGTCATACTCTCTCCTATAATCGAGAACTCTCTGAGAAAGCAATCCTGCCGATGCAGTATTGAGGTATGTTTTTTGTTTCAATACAGGAAATTCTCCCCTGATTTGATCTAGTTGATCCATTTATGAAGTGATTATTGGGTGTAAATGTACACAATTGGAAGGGCAGATTCAACGGAATCAGAAAAAACAAATAATGTTAATGAGCTATAATAAACTTTTCTGTAAAGGTTCGTGAACCTTCAATAATTTGTATAAAATAAATTCCAGCTGGAATTTCTGAGGTCTGAATAACCATTTTATCTACAGGAGGAAAAGCTTGTTGAAATACAGTTTTGCCGGCCAGACTGTGAATTAAAACCTGACTTTGGCCAATATGCCTTTGAGTTGATTCAACATAAAGTAAATCATTTACCGGATTTGGAAAAATACGGTAAATACCGGATTGTGTTTGCGCAATATCTACCTGAGTTACTGTATTGCTGTTGATCACTGTAAATGATTTAGGTGTACATCTCTCTTCCGGGTTTTCCTGGCTTGAAACACAAGCTATTGATTCATAGGTTTTAATATCCATTATTTCCAATTCATCAATAAACCATCCCGGGTTATTGAAACCGGAACGTACACTACCTTCTGCTCCAAAACGGAACCGAATTTGAATGTTGTTTCCTTTGTACTGACTCAGGTCAATATATGTATCTATCCAGTTATCAGAGGTGTTCCCGGAAAAACCTTCCAGAAAGGGAATGGCAAATGTAAAAAAGCTAAGCTGACCTGGATAATGGTTTCTGATGATCATTTTATCATTTACCTGCTCCCAAATATTGCTGTTGACCTGCCTGATTTCTACGATTCCTCCATTTTCGGAAGAAAGTATGTCGTACTTATGCCAAAACCGGAAAACGGGATTTTGGCCGATAACGGATATGACCGGGCTTACCAGTCTTTGATCAAGGCTAATACCTGATTTTTCTTCCATATACCAGGAACGGGTTTCGCTCAAAGCATCCTTATTGGAAATAAGCCATTTTACGTCACCTATAGTACTTTCCGTTTTCCACTCCGATTGCGAGGACTCTACATCATCGTGATACAACAAAATAGACTGAATGTCAGGAGAGGATTTTAACTGGAAGCGGATGGTATCCGAGGCTTCATATAATAATTTGTTTAAATGAAATTGGATTTCATTTCCAAAAACTTCAGCAGGTACATTATTAGATCCATTTATCAAAGTCAGCCCTTCGGGTAGTTCTTCTCTGATTATAAGATTGGATTGGTTTTCCGGTATATGATTGGTAACTACAATTTGGACATCAAGAATATCTCCTGGCCTTATATTTCTATTAATACTCTTATGAATTTTTAATTCCTCAATAAGAAGAGGTGGAATTTCGAAGCTTTCGGTTCCGTCTCTGTGATCATTGGAATGGCCTTGATCCGCATAGGCACCTAGTCCGCGCCTGGCAAAAACTTCCCAAATCATCCTTTGGTGTTTTCCTTCAAAATTAAGTTTATCTGCTTCGAGAATGGCATCTCTTCCATCGACAAATCCTGGATTACATGGTTGGAGCTTCATACCATCCATAATCAATAGGGTAGACATATAATTGCCTGAAGCCGTGTTTGTCCAGTCGGGATCAAATCCGTATAAATCAATGAACTCCCAAAATAGATCCCATAACATCGCTGCCCATACTGCCCCTACTCCATGAGGTACAGATGAAGTTTTAATATAATCATACGTGAGAGGATTTACTGACATATCATTAGAATAAGGAAATACTCTGATACCTCTATCCGATGGATTTGAACCGGTCACATAGGTACCGATACCTCTTGGTGTATGCCCCTCATCACTGGGTTTTGTGGTAAATATCAGTCCGAAAAAATCACTCCAACCTTCTCCCATTTGCTCACCTGCATCTCTTCTGCCATCGCCATTGGTATCAAAATTTACAAGACAACCCGTAGTCAATGGACCCCCTGTAAGACGGATGGATACCCCGTGGGCATATTCATGAAGTATAACCCCATTATCAAAATTACCATCAATATCTCTAGGGCCATCAATGGGTCTGTCCTTCACTGTGGCTATAACTTCTTCTCCATTGCCTAAAGCGATTTTTATGAGATCGCAATCGCTTTTCTTCATAAAAACGGAGGGAATACTTACCTGGCCGGCATTTTCCCCAGCTCCCATTGAAATGAGTTCATCCCCTGTACCTCCACCTACTCCTGCCACATTACACACCATGACCAACACCGCACCCCTTTGCTGGGCATTGAATACCTTCTTGCTGAAATCACATAATCCCCTTTCGACCATGGCAACTTTACCATTCAGGTTAGTGACAATATTGGAACAAGCTGTTGAGGGACTCTCTGTATTATCCTTGGCTAAAACAATGGGACCAGAAGCATTTACCAGTTCTAATCTTGGACCAAAATTAGCAGGTCCAAATTCATATACCCTGTCAACAAGAGCTTCAGGCTGATCTATAGTAAGCAAAGACCGTATTTTATCCCATAGGAACATTTGCATTCTACCCCTCGTTCCGTCAGGAGCGGTTGTAAAAGATGCATTGTTTCTTGAGTTACCATCAAAACCGAGAGAAAGTACATAATCACCATCCCGGCCTCCTTTTCCATAATTGTTTTGTTGAAAATTTCCTGCCTCTTCTGTAAAACCGAGCAAATAACTTAGGTCATGCACCATGTTATTTGTGTAAAACAGATTTGTTATGGCTGCATGCTCGCTGCTATCAGAGTCTTGTATGATATTATGGTCAAACAGAAAATTGAGATCTTCTCCTCCATCAGGTTCATCATCGTTCGATGTATTCGTTCTATTTCGATTTTGGAAAGCATGTGTATTATTCCCCCTTGTAATCGTGTATTCTGCCCCTTCTACACCATCTGTATCATGCCATCCAAATGGAGAAGCTTGATGAAAATGAGGATTTGATACAATTGTATGGTTGCCTGTAGACGGACTTTCAAGGGGAAGTGGATATACCTTGTATTGGTTGGTTTCACTGTTATTAAGCAGGGATTGAAATGTTGGTTTATGGATAGCATCATCATCATGAGAGCTGCAATCGTGTTTTGAGTCGTATTTCATATTTGCCTGATCGCAATATACAGTCCAGTTGATCACATCGATAATATCCCCTGACTCTCCATCCACTTTAACACTCCAAAAATCAGAAGAACCCGTTTCTATGATAGCCAGATCCCAGCATAATCGCAATTTTCCAGTTTTGTCTAAGACATAGATGGGATTTACATGTATATTTTCATCAGCAAAATCAGCTTCAAATGTATTTTCACCTGAGCGATTAGACTCCAATAACCTTAATTGTGCAGGGTGAGCACTTATGTTAAGATGGCTGGCTGCTTCCATAATGGCAGAAACGGGAGAAATTTTTAATGGATTGCCCAATACCAGTTTACGGGCATTGGGGATAAACCCAGGACGCACCGAGCCCAATTTTCCTTGTGATGTCAGATATACAGATGTTATGGCATTGTAGATGGGAGTGCCATCTATAGTTTGTTGGATATAATAGTGTTTTACATTATTGTGTCTGGAAGTGTATGAATAAGAAATTTCCAAATCGAGAACATCTTCTTCAGTGAGATTCCATGAATCTTTTTGATTCGAAATAAAATTTAATACCAGGTCATTATCCGCCATTTGGCTATTTTGAGATAATGCCTGAGTACTGAAGTAGATGGAAAAAATAAATGAGAACCATATCCCACACCGTAGTTTACTACAAGTCATATCACAAAAATGTATATTATATATTAAAAGGAAAAATTAACATATTTATATTTTGATCCACTGTTTACCTTATAACAGGATCATAATACTACAAGTTTCCCATGCAAATATACGAAGAATGGATGTACTTGGTTTAATGCAGGATGACATATTACAAGTTTTGTTTTTCAGATGCCTATTTGAGATGAAAAAATTGTAAAATGCTCCGAACAATGAGAAAATGCAATTACTCCATTTAAAGTACAGTAAAAATCCGGATATTTGCCAAATTAACAATAGATTGGGAATGATCCCAAAAATGATTTAAAGCTGGAAAGATGGATTGGATAATTTATGGTAAAAATCCGGTAAGGGAAGCCATTGATGCAGGAAAGCAAATAGAAAAAATTTTTCTGCAAAGGGAAATGACTGGAGAATTTGAGACTTATATCAGAAATCATTGTAAAAATAATGACATTCCTCTGTCTAAAGTGCCAGACATAAAACTGGATAAATTAAGCAAAAATAAAAACCACCAGGGTTGTGTAGTATTTGTTTCAAAGATCAGATATTATACTATGGAGGAGGTGTTTTCATCTCAGGATGACTTAGGATGTGTGGCTGTTATTTTGGATGGTGTGACAGATGTCCGGAATATGGGGGCCATTGCCAGATCTGCCCTCGCATTTGAAGTAAACGGAATTATTGTGACCAGTGGAGGTAGTGTAAGTTTGCATGAAGATGCCATTAAAAGTTCTTCCGGGGCCTTACTCCAGATTCCAGTTTGCAGGGAAAGGAATGTGATGATCGCCATTGAGAAACTTCAGCAATTGGGATACAAAGTATTGGCTACGGATGCCAGGGCAAAACAAATGATCCATCATTTTCAACCGGAGGGTCCGGTAGCCCTAATTTTGGGTTCTGAAGATAGGGGCGTAAGCAAAGAAGCGATGCGAATAGCAGACGAAAGAATTGGAATTGTCCAAAGTGCAAAGATCGACTCTTTAAATGTATCGGTATCTGCAGGCATCTTTTTTTACGAGCTCTATAAATGGGTGAAAAAATAAGGCCAACTTATCAATTTATAAAATAGTCATCCTATTTATAAACTTTATTCCGAAAATGTCGATTCAAATGTATTAACACATTATCAACAGATTAACATTACAACCACAAAATATATGCATATCTTAAAAGTATTTAAATCAACCTTATATTATTCCATTTTTAGTGTGTCACTGTTTCTAGTGGCGTGCAAGACAAGTGAAGAAATTACAACTTCACAGTCGGCAAGTACTGAAGTCAGTCAAGAGTTGGAAAACGCTTTGCTTTGGAAAATAACTGGAAATGAACTTTCCTCACCATCGTATTTATATGGAACCATTCACCTGATAACAGGTGAGGATTATTTTTTGCCCGAGGGAACTTTGGGAGCATTTGATCAATCTAAAAATATTGTATTTGAGATCGATATGAGTTTGATGTCTGATCTTTCCTCCCAAATGGCCATGCTTAAGGATATTTTTATGAAAGATAATCTTACACTTAAAGATTTATTGGATGAGGAAAAATATTCATTGGTTAGCAATCATTTTTCGAAAATGGGAATGCCTATGTTTATGCTGGAGAGAATGAAGCCTTTGTTTCTTTCCGTTTTTGCATCCGGAGATTTGGACTTGGGCGGATTGCAATCGGGCACCATGAAATCATATGAAATGGAATTTTACGAAATGGCATCTCTTACCAATAAGCCAGTAGCCGGATTAGAAACTGTAGAATATCAATTAAGCATGTTTGATTCCATACCATATTCTGTGCAGGCAGATATACTGGTACAAGCCATTCAGTCTTCCGACGAAGGCTCCGACCAGTTCAGGATGATGATTGATATGTACAAGTCACAAGACATTACGGGCATGATAAAAATGATAAGTGATGAGGACAGTGGAATGAAAGGCTATGAGGATTTATTGGTCGACCAAAGGAATAAAAATTGGATATCGGTCATGGATGAAATGATGAAAGATGGTCCGGTATTTTTTGCCGTAGGTGCAGGTCATTTGGCCGGAGATAATGGTGTTATCAAGTTATTGAGGAAGGCGGGTTACGATGTGATAGCTGTTAAGCAAGCTTCTGATATTCCAAAAATATTTTAATTAGGGCTATTTGTAAGACAAAGATGTGTTGCTTGCAGGCATTGAAATCTATAACCCCAATCAATGTAAGTCTGTAAATTAGGAGAGTAATAATGTGAGAAATAGAATTCTACTTTTCAGACATATCATGGGGTAAGGGAAAGTCATCATTTTCTGCTTGCCAAACGATATTAGTGATTTTCCAAGTATCATTTTCAAAAACAAGTTGTACGGCATTGATACCTTTTAAACGAACAGAGCCATTTTTTCCTGTCAATATTTGATAGGAAGTCCATACCTGAGCGATATAGCCATACAAATTGACCTTGCGTTTCACTTCTTCTTCATAAAAACCATTTTCTGAAAAGTATTTTCCATTTCTTTCTACATATTCCTTTGGAGTAAATGTTCTAAAACTGGAGGTACCTTCACGATCAAAAGCTATGGAACCCATGGTAGCATCATCGCGAAAAAGACTTAGAAACAGGTTCCAGTCTCTTTCACCCGGAGGTCCCGATATGACATCGTAGAGTGTAGTAATCACCCTGTCAATATCTTCAATAGGTGAGCTGGTATTGTTTTTACTTAACGCCTGGGTTTTTGCTGAGGGTTGAAAAGTTAGCATGGTAAGCAAAAGGATATTAACAGTTCTGATCATTTTCTTAGGTTTGAAAGCAAATATAAAAGTTAAAAGTTAAAAGTTAAAAGTAGAAAGTAGAAAGTTGAAAGTTGAAAGTTGAAAGTTGAAAGTTGAAAGTTAAAATCGTTGAAAGTTAAAATCGTTGAATTGTTGAATCGTTGAATCGTTGAATTTTATCGTTGCACTGTTTAGTAATTAGTAAGTTTTACTCGTGGACCTCTAAACTCTCTAAACTCCCTAAACTTTCTTTTACTTAACTGTGTAAAACTATCCTTCATCAATTTAGAGATGATCTTACGTTTCACATGGGACACTTTGGGCTAAAGCCCGTATATGGAATCAACCAAGAAACCACGGGCTAAATCCCGAGGCTATTGATATAGACCCTAACACGAATCAACACTTCAACGATTCAACGATTCAACACACTAAACTTTTCACTTTATACTTTATACTTTTCACTTTTCACTTTCCACGTTTCACTGCAATGATAACTCTGCCAATATATCCACATTACCTTTAACCATTTGGTTGACTGAAACGAGAATTTTTGCATCTAATGGCAGGATGATGTCAACCCTGGAACCCAATTTTATAAATCCCATGTCCTCTCCGGCTTTTACCATATCACCTTTTTTAATATAGTAGATAATTCTTCTGGCCACGGCTCCGGCTATTTGTTTCATCATAATTTCACCCTTATCGTTAGAATAGACCATTGAAGTTCTTTCGTTTTCTTCAGAAGATTTTGGCGCCCATGCAACCAAAAATTTCCCTGGGTGATATTTGAAATAGGTAATCTGACCACTGACGGGATTTCGATTGACGTGCACATTTACCGGCGACATGAATATGGAAATCTGTATTTTTTTTTCATTAAAATACTCTTTTTCATACATTTCTTCAATGACCACCACTTTACCATCAGCAGGACAATATACCATATTATCTTCCGGTGAAGGGAGTGGCCGTTTGGGGTTTCTGAAAAACTGAGTGAAAAACAGTAAGATAAAAATAGCCAAACCAAGGATCAGATAAAACAACACATCCGGTAAAAAGAAGTGGGAAAATGCCAAAATGACGATTGAAACTACACCAGCTAAAATTAAGGTTCTTTTTCCTTCTTTGTGCAAACGAAATGTAAAGAAATTCATACATTAAAATTATTTTATAAGATTAGAGTATCCATTTTATTTTTGAACCCCATCGGCCCCCAAAGCTTTGAGGATAATAGCTGAGTAATTACAAATATTTCGTAAAAAACTTCAAAACAGTCATGGACTTTGTTTTACCCATGTTATGTTTTGATGACGTTTCGTAATGGGTATATTTTACAAAAATACTTTTTCCAATAATATTACGTATGGAATGACCATAATAAAACTGTCAAATCTGTCCCAAAATCCACCATGGCCTGGAAGTACCCTGCCTGTATCTTTCACGCCATACTTGCGTTTTACACCTGACTGCGACAAATCGCCCATTGTCCCTGCCAACCAGACTATAAAAGCCAGCATTATCCACCAGGCAAATGACCTGATATCAAAGAGATAATAAAATAAAATCCCGGCAAGCAAAGCGGTTAATAAGGCTCCTCCAAATCCTTCCATAGTTTTATTTGGAGAAATTTTAGAAATTAATTTTCTCCTTCCTAACTGACTTCCTACCAAATAGGCTCCTGTATCGCTGATCCAGATCATAAATAATATACTCAAAAGCAGAATGCGATACTCTTCCAAATTATAAAGGTACATAGAAAGACACCCCAATGGAACCCCTATGTACAATGCAGAAATGAGAAATCCGTATTTTTCATGATTGAGCACATTGCTTTTTCCAAGAAGTGAAATGAATAACCAGAGGCCTGTAAAAATAGAGACAAAAAGTACAAAATGGGAGTAACCCGTGAATTCAAACACCAATCCTGCTAAAAATCCAATCATGGCAGACAAAATAAAAACCCCACTTGCCTGACCTTTCACCGTTTTTTCGTATTCATAAGAGCTTCCAAATACAATGATGAGGAGCAGCATTTTACAAGTTACAGAGTGAATGACAATAAGTCCAATCACAACTGCTCCAAAATATACTGCCGTTATGGCTCTTTGTCTCAATCCTGAAATTCCCATTAAATTGGTTTCGTATTCCTGATGCAAGATAAGAGATATATCAGCATTTCAAAGCGTGATGCAATATTTTATAGTTGAAAGCCCGCATGTTGCAACCCGGTCATTTACCTGGATAGATAAAATATTTGATTCGAAAAGTGAAAAGAAGGGTCGTCTTGTTTAACAGATAAAATTCTTTACTTTTACATGAATACAATATGATGTAATCAAATAAAATAAATTATGCCCAAAACTCAATTAAGTGTCAATTTAAATAAGGTGGCTCTCATAAGGAATAGTCGTGGAGCCAATTATCCCGATTTGTTGAAGGTAGCTGCCGACAGTGAAAATTTTGGAGCCAATGGAATCACTCTTCACCCCAGGCCAGATGAAAGGCATGCCCGGTACAGCGATATTTCTCAGATGAAAAAGATAGTTACGACAGAATTAAATGTGGAAGGTTACCCTTCAGAGAGATTTATGAAAATGATCATTGAAAACAGACCTCACCAATGTACATTGGTTCCGGATCCACCGGAAGCCATAACATCTGATACAGGTTGGAATACAGTTAAGTATCATAATTTTCTCAAAGATATTTGCACAGAGCTCAGAAAACATGGAATTAGAAGCTCTATTTTTGTCAATCCGGATTTACGAATGATTGAAGGCGCTAAAAAGGTCGGAGTGGACAGAATTGAATTATATACAGGCCCTTATGCTCACCAATTTGATCAGAATGCCCATGAAGCCATTGCACCTTATGTTAAGGCATCCAGGATGGCCAGGGAATTGGAATTGGGTATCAATGCTGGTCATGATCTCAATCTTCAAAATCTAACCTACTTTATCCAGAATATTCCTTCTACTTTAGAAGTATCCATTGGTCATGCCTTGATCTGCGATTCACTTTATTTTGGTTTGAAAAATACTATTCAAATGTATTTGAATGCATTGGAATACGAGTGATTGTGTAATTAATACACTAATTCTATATTAGAATTTAATGAAAATGATTTGTTGCACAAAAAGCATTTTTTAATAAAAATTTAATATAATTGCACTGGATTTGGAATTAAGACAGTACATTTTTTAACATTATACGTTCCTTATTATATAAGAAACTTATTTTTTGTTAAATAAATCTTATTCTTTTTTTATAGTTCAATCTTTTAATCATCAATCAAATAACAAATCAGTATGAGAAGAATTTCATTACTACTGTTTGTGTTTCTAGTAACGGTATCGATGGCTATAGGTCAGCGATCGGTTACGGGGACAGTAACAGACCAGAGTGGAGAGCCACTGATCGGAGCCAACGTATTAGCGAAGGGCACGACGGTAGGGGTTATCACGGATCTGA
>JBGTBR010000042.1:0-21818 GCA_041749255.1 Saprospiraceae bacterium | reverse complement strand
GTCAATAGACTACAGATACAACGGTTGATAACAACAATATTCACTTTTATAACCTGGGACTCAAATATTTTTCAAAAATCCACCCGAAATCAATTTAAATGGGCTTAATAAAAAATGGGCTTTTCAGAGTGGACTCAAAATTACCTTTCTCATTAGAAGTTAAAATCATCTTGTTAGAAGCTTTATCGCCAAGTAATAAAAACCCATTCTGTTTTCCAATTCTGAAAACCACACCTTCGCCAGAATAACAGCCTGCGAATTCTGACAATTCATCATCACTCATTTTAATGGCATTTGTTGGGATAAAATTGGGTTTTGGGATATCGGGATTTATTGTCTCATAAATATTAGCATAATTCAATACAGATAGTTGCCTTAAGATATTTAAGTAAACAATATATTCGAACATCTCTCTTTGGAATTGAGCAACGAAATTTTTATATATAGTACTACTTTCAAAATGCTGAATGGCTTCAACTGTAACTATTTTTTTTTCGCTGGATAGATGCACATCTTTTGAATACCAGGATGCATTTAATATATAATAGTTTTCTACTTCTTTTATAAGCGAATTGATTGATTCAATACGTTCATCAACCTGTTTGGCCGTAGTACTATACAATGGGCGCAAATTTTTAACAAGGTCTCTGTATTGCTTTGGAATATTATCAACACTATTTATTAAATTGCTATAACCGTTATTGGTTTGGTAAAAAGGAGCCGTGAAATAAAAAAAACTACTCACTCCTCCTTTGATTTTGTCATCTTCAGTTTTGTAATTATTATTTAATATTAAATTGGCGATAGAGTCTTTTGTGTCGGTCAATTCAAACACAACATCTATTTCACGAATATCATTTTCAAGATCATGCAATACTTCAATAAATAAGGATTGTACCTTATTCTTGTTTTTACGTTGTTCATTCCAATTGTTGATTTGTAATGCGATTAATATTCCAATAACGACTAAGATTATTTCACCGATGGCATATAGCACATACTTTCTAAATTTGTCTTCAGAGAGTAATCTTTGTCTGATTTTTCTAAAGAATTTTATCACTGGCTATTGGTTGGTCATATTGAAGCACAACGTTTGAAGAATCCACCTATGGAACTTTCCTTCAGAATATGGTACCTCTAACCTAATGTATTTTTTCTCAATACAAAAATATTCGTTGTAAAAGTGTGTATTTCAGTCGTCTTCCCGCTTCTATAACCAGATCATGATTGCATTATAGAGTCCAAATCTGCAGGTTCTCTGGATATTTTAGTTTAAAATGGGGTAGTGCAAAGGTGATCCCAATTGTGATTTCATTTTTGTTTAATTTAGAATCATTTTTTTAATTCTCTTACTATTGTATTTTTTAAATGTTCATTTTGGTCAATGACCATTTTTAATGTGAAAAATGTTTCGTTTGATTTAATAGATGCCTCAAGTAGTAACTGTTGAAATTCTGGCATTTTAGAAAGTAGAATTAAATCTTCTTGTTTTATAATATCCTGGTAGCTTACTTCATTCATATCTATAGTTTGATTCTCAAACCAACCAGATAAGTCGTGTACATCCTTTTTAGCTAAAAAAACCCGAATTCTATCTTGAATCACATCTTCAAATTCTCTATAAGTATCATCCATATCTTTCAAGTACCTTAAATAACTTTGTATTTCCTGCCTTATAGCATTACTGGAAATTTTATTGGCAATAAAAGGATCATTCTCTTTCGCTATGGGGTTATAATATAGTAGGCGTCGTATAAAACTGGGGTTTTCAATGTTTAAATCGTTCTTATCCTTAACCCCGATTTCATAGAGTTCTTTATGCAGGTAATTTATGTCAGTCAGCGTTTTAAAATTTCTACTAAACGAAAGTGAATCAGCCTTCAAATCTTGAATAAAATTTCTAAGAACAGCGTGTTCCTGAATTCTGGCCTTTCGTTGTTCGTTCCAGTTATTGATTTGCAATGCAATGAGAATACCAATAACCACGAGGAAAATTTCGCCAATGGCATATTTTAAATACTTTCCGGTTTTATTTTCTGAAAGTAAGTTTTGGCGGATTCTTCGGAAGAATTTTATCATTGCTTATAGGCAGGTCATAATGAAGCACAATAATTGAATATGCCACATGGGGATTGCTCCTTTATTATATGTACCACTAACCTAACGGATTTTTTATCAATTCAAAAATATTCGCTGCAAAAGTGTGTGTTTCTGTCTTTATTCCGCTTCGATAACAAGGTGATGCTTGCATATAAGAGTCTAAATATGCAGATTTTCTGAATATTTTAGTTTAAAATGGGGTAGTGCAGAGTTTACCACAATGGTGCCTTAATAATTTTGTTTCATTATAATGTCAGGACTACTTTTTAACTCTCTCACGCGAAATGTCCTTCTTTTTTTAACATAAAAAAAGTATAAGCACCTCCTAAAAAGTCTATTACTGAGATTATTATAATGCTCGGAGACACCAATTCCAGCAACACAAACGCAATAAAGAAAAAAATGATTGTAAACCTAATAAATGCAGTTGCCTTTAATATTACAATAAGCTCATATTTAGCTCCGAGGATATAGTAAACGGCAATAGCCATTAATAAAATCCCTGCAAGTCTAATCCAAACTTCAGTAGTAGGTTCGATGCCCAAGGAATTAAGTAGCACATTAGGGACAAATAAAAGCATTAGCCCGTTAAGTGCTAAATAGATTCCATAGATGAAAACACTTTTTGCTGATTTACTCATTTCTTATCCTATTTTATGATTTATACATGCCAAAGGTCTGGTATAAAAGTAGTATCGGTTTAAAAGTACTACACTTTTAAACCGATACTAAGATACAATTTTACAGTAAAGTTTCGGTTGTCACTACACCCGCTATTGCTTTTACAATGTTGGCAGTAGTATTTTTATCCAGTTCTGAATTGTATATTTTGGATATGATTTTGGGTGGTTAGTAGTTTAGTCACAACTCACAGAAGGATTCCAATCGTAAAACATACCTTTGGGATTTTCCTTTTCAGTCCAAACGTGCAATGCCCAAATCCCTTGTTCGTGATTTTGGTGAAAATGTTGGCCAAAGAGTTCGGGAGCAGATTCTGTTTCGGGTAATATCGCAAAAGGAACCACATACTCCACACCGAGAAATTCCATTCCTCCGTTTCCATCGGGAAGATATAGCAAAATCTGTGGCTCTAAGTGGTTTACCCGACCGTCAAAAAACTCCATTCGCCCAAAGTGAATGCCCATACCGCCTTCGGTTGGGTGTTCCACACAAGGAGACATTTCAGTGTTCCATCCCGCATTCAGTGCGGCATTGTGGTCAATATAGGCATCCGTGCTTTCGCGCACTTCTTCTATCATTAGGGTAACTTCGTCAACTTGCGGCTCATCCGATTTAGTGCAAGAAGTATATAAGATGGGTATCAGCAGCAAAGTCATAATACATAATTGGGCAGATTTGATTTTCATAATTGTAATAGTTTAATGGTTTTATAAAAATGAGATTCCGTGTTTCTCACATATTTTGGCAACTTTAGCAAAGTCTGGCGGTACGGGAGGTAAATCGGCTAATTCCCGAAACATTACCTCAATTCCCGTAGGAAATGCGCTGGTAATTCATTTTCGCCTTTTCTGTACCGACCACTTTCCAGGAATGGGGAATGTTTTTTTTGGGCGCAAAGGCTGTGTCCCCGACTTCCATGACAGATGTTTTCCCATCCACCATTATTTCAATTTGTCCTTTGATTACCCTGAAAATTTCATCTTCTTTCGTGTGAATGTGTGGAGGAATACCAACTCCCGGCTCTACGTTATCAACCCATTCCACGATTTGGTTTCCGGTTTCGGTACCAACTAATTTATCGGTCTGTATATCGCCTATAACGTTTAAAACTTCGCCCTCTTTGTCTTTAATGATTTTTGGATTGAGATTCCTTTTAAGTTCTGTTCTGTCAAAGACATTCTTGCTGTTGGCGATTCCGGGAACCAACGCAAGCCCAATTCCTAATCCCGATATTTGGATGAAATCTTTTCTGTCCATCAACTTAATCATATTTGTTTGGACAAATGTACAGGCTAAGGGGGAGTTGATTATTGCGATAAACACGGCAATTCCTTAGAATTTCAGGTAAATCAGCCTTTACGTACCTGTGAAGGGGTTATTCCTGTGTGTTTTTTAAAATAATAGCTGAAATAATCAGGAGAAGAAAACCCTAATTCATAACCTACCTCTTTGATGGTTTTATCGGTGAATTTCAAGCTGCGTCGGGCATGCATTATTAATTGCTCGTCTATAAGGAATTTAGCATTGACACCTAATACTTCCTTAACACATTCATTCAAATATTTGTCCGACACATTAAGGATGTTCGCATAATAGCTTACTTCGTGGTATTGGGTTATGGTTTGATTTATACTTTTTTTAAATTTATAGACCAGAGCCGACTTTGCATTGTTATCAGTAATGACAGATCTGATATTGCACTTTCCGTCACAGTAAACAAAAAAGATGTTCAAAAGGGCGAGTATGGCATCTTCGCGATGCTTCAGATTGGTACTAAGTAATTCGTCAAGCATTTCAAGGATTGATTGAATGCGCGTTTCGATACCTGGAGTCAGGATTATTTTGGGTATTTCAACAGTGTTAAAAAGGCGGACTTCAGTAATGTGAAGGTTATTGAAAGTAGGGTGGTTTAATATGTCTTTCGGAATTATGAGTACGTACCCCGATGATTTTAAAGTGTCTTTTTTTACAATTTTCCAATTAAAATCGGGATTTAAGAAAAAAACTGCATTCGATACATTTTTGTAAAGTGTTTTATTTATCTCTATACTCCTCACTCCGTTTTGAACCCAGCAAACGGCATAGCTGTCATCATTCTTGTTAGAAGTAATTTTGTTTAAAATGCGTGATATTTTAATTTTATCTATGTTCATTCTCAATATTACGGCCAACGTTTGAATAATCCAAATTTGGATAATTGCCTTAGAATATTTGACCTCTAATCTAATGGATTTTTTGTTAAAATAAAAGTATTCGTCGCAACACCAATAACAACAGTCGCCATTATTAACAGATACACTATTCTCATTTAAATGCTTCGGAGTTGTAGCTGAGTAGTTACTTAACTTTCATTTTGTCATTTGCTCATAATCGAGCAAAACAATTTTGATACTTGAAATGACAAGTTCAGGATCATCCCAATGAACAAAATGTCCGGCATCTCCACTGTAAAAAAGCATCCCTTTATCCACAGATTGTATGACATCCGTCCATCTTGCCATTCTGTGTTTCATTTTCGATCTAAATACGGCTTCCACATCATATTCTTTTGAAAGGAATTTCTCAGGTGTATCAAACCTTCCACCGGTTATAATGTGTACTGGAATATTTGGTAATTCACTTTCTGCTATTTCTTTAAACTCCCTTTCTCTTATTTCTTCCAAATATTGACTTTCCATACGTATGGATGTTGGTGCCTTTTCATGACTATTGATTCGTTTATCAATAATTCTGTTTATTACTCTATCAATTTCTGATTCTTCCCAATTTAGCACGTCATAATAAGCTCGTTTATTTTGATGATTCTCCGTAAAGTCAGCAGGGTCAATAATGATGAGTCCAGCCAACAACTCAGGGTAATAAATAGGAAATCCCCGAACATAAAGCCCCCCTAAAGAATGCCCAACCAGTATGTATGGAGGCTTCAATTTCAGATAGGCAAGGATTTTAACAAGCCTGTCAGATACGTTCTTGATTGACGGTATTTCGTCAATCGACTCTGATTTACCAATACCGGGTCTGTCATAAGTAATCAAGGGTGCCAATTCAGATGTACCCGCTAATACCTTATCCCAATTTCCCATAGGGGTTCCATGACCACTTTCAAAAATGACCACAGGCTGTCCCTCTTTTCTATTTTCTAATCCAATGGTATTGACCCAAATTTTAATACTATCAATTGTTATAAAGCGTGTTTGACAAATGCCCTGAACACTAATAATAAAATTCACGGCCAAAGTGAGAAAGATTTTTTTCATAATTAATAGTGATTTTCCTGTTTGTCTTGTTTTTCTATATGCGGTTTTGTTATAAATGAGTTTATGAGATTTTCACTGCATTGACTGCATTATTCTAAGCCCAGACTTTTGATATAAGCTTTATTATTGGTAGGTCTTCCTAAAAACTCTTCAACTGCTTCATCAATATCTCTTTGCCCACCATTTGCTAAAATAATTTTTCTGTATTTAATCCCTGTCTTAGAATCTCTTAGACCATTATTTTCAAATACGGTAAACATGTCTTTAGCATACACTTCAGACCATAAATAGCCATACATATAAACGGGATTTGTATTTATGTGAATCCAACTTGCTTGTGGATGTGTTCCATCTATATAACTGTCCATAACACCCATTTGGGTATCAATATCTTTCCATAACGTATCGGTATCAAAAGGTTGTTCAGGGTTGTATTTATCGTATAAATTCATATCATAAATGCAAGATCTTAATGTATTTTGTGCTTGTAAACCAGAGGAAACGTTTTTGGCATTTTCCTTACTATCAAATAATGCTTTTGGAAAAACTTCGCCCGTTTTGTAATGTTTGGCAAACGAGCTCAAAATATCGTAATCTTCAATCCAGTTTTCAAAAATTTGGGACATAGCTTCTACAAAATCATCTTTAGTAGAGGACAAAAGACTAAATTCGCCTTCATATGACATAACATTTACAATATGACCAAATTCGTGAAACAGGGTATTAAGCTCCCTAAAACTGAGTAAGGATGGCAATTCATCAGTGGGCTTTATGAAGTTGCCGAGCAACATAGCAACCGGTACTTCATATCCGGTAGCTGTTTGACTGCCAGAAGTAAAAGGCACTCCATAAAACCACGTTTCCTTATTGGGTCTTGGGTATAAATCTAAATAGAATCGTCCTTTCAATGTATTGTTTTCATACACCTCATACATCGAAACATCTTCATGCCAAACCGAAGGGTTTTCTACCTTTCTGAATTCTAATCCTAAAAGCTCCTGGTATAAGGTAAACATACCCTCTAAACACGCATCCATTGGCAAATATTCACGCATTTTTTCATTATCTACTTCATACTCGGTTTTTAAAAGCATATTAATATAATACCCTATATCCCAGGGGTTTATTGGGCTATCATTCCCGGGTGTATTTAAGTCAGTATTTCTTACCGATTTAAGTACTTCTATATCCTCAAGTGCTTTGGCCTTGGATTCAGGCAACAATCCATTAATAAATTCCCATACACGAGCGGGTGTTTTTGCCATTTTAGGTTTTAGGTTATAGCCTGCATAAGATTCGTATCCCATTAATTTTCCTAATTGATATCGCTTGCTGATGAGGGAATCCAAAATGGGTACATTTTGATCAGCTGCGATATTTTGTTTTTTTATTGTAAAAGCCTTTCGCACCTCACCAGAGGTAGCATTATTAACCACAGTACCAGAAGTAGCATTAATTACAGGAATCTCATAACTGCCATTGTCTACCCTGTAGGTGTTTTTAAAATTTACTGGCAGCCCATCTGCTTCTTGTTCACTTAGCACTATAAATTCTTTTGCGGTGTTCATATTGGTAGAAAATTGTGCTGACAGGTCATTGATCTCCGCGGAAAGTCTTTTATAAGATTCTAAATCCGGTGCACTCAGATTAACCCCAGATTGATTGTACCCTTCTAAAACCTGTTTCATTAGCATTTTTTTATTGCCTTCAAGGGCTTTTCCTTCTTCTGTATTAGCGTAGGATTGAAATGTTGCATATAAGTCTTTGTCGGAGCCAATTTCTGTATTTAAAGAGTCTATTTTTTTATATCCTACTGTTCCTTCGACTCTCGTTAATGAATCAGGAGAGACCCAATTCAGCATAAAAGCATTTGAATATGCCTTATATAACTCATTTGAAACCTTGTCAAACGTTCCAAACGTGTTATCAAAATTCAGGTCATTTATGGATTTTATGCTGTCTAAATCCTGGACGGCATTAGCAATGGTTACATTTACATAGGCCTTAATGTGGTCAGCAGTAACATTAGCGTATTCAACAGGACTATTCAGTTCTACACTAAAAGGGTTGTCATCGGCTAAAGCTAATTTTTCAGTTTTGGGTTTATTAGAACAGCCAGTTAAGAGGGCAATTAAAAAAAGTAAAGTTAGTCTCATTATCATTGGTTTTAGATTTAATGCCTGATTGATAGAAATTTTTAGACTATGTCAAAGGCGAGATTTCAAGGCACCTTTCTTTCCGATTATCGATTAGGTTGTTTGCTTTATTTGCTTCATTATTAAGAGCCTTATCCCGCATTTGAAATGTCGTGTTATATACCGGTTCGTTCAATTATGTGAATTTTATTACCGTCTATGTCCTCAATATGGATAGTCCTTTCTCCATTCGGCATCTTTTCCATTTCCGGAAGAACATACTTTAAATCGCTTAACCTTGATAGAATCGTATCAATAGATGCTACTGTAAATCCAATATGTCCCGGATAATAGTATTCAGTTGTGTCTCCTTTAAATTCTCCCAAATGCAATTCTCCACCGTTTCCGGTAGACATCCATTTTGCTCTTATGTTTTCTCTGTACGGAAATGGGTAATGAATGGTATCGAATTCAAAAACGTAATTGTAAAATGCAACACCAGACTCTAAGTTTTTGACAACCAACGCAGTATGATTATAAGATGCAAAAGGTCTATTTTCAGAGATTGTCATTGACTTTTCATCTTTTGATTCGTCTTTACAAGAAACACATGCTATTAAAAAATAAGCAATAAGAAGAAAACTGGATAGGTGCCGAATACGTTCTGGGTTTTTCATTTTGGCTAATTGTTTTTCAGTCATGTGTACTACGTTTCGCATATATGGCTTTTGGTGAATAACCTCCGATTTGACAAATTTAACAAAAAGCGAAAAAATTCGGTAATACACACCGCTCAACATTGGTCATATACACTGTTGGCTACAGAGCATTATTCAACCCTTGCCTGGCTGTTATTGCCATAACATTCACAACGATATCCCCAACAACTATATAGTAAATGCTTTCCGACCCATACACACATCGTCTATAGCCTTCCTTTATATAATCTACAGATTCAAAGGAAAATGGTCTTTGAGAAATGATTTCAAAATATTCAAAAAGTGAATCAAAGTATTTATCAGCCTGTGCCATACCGAATTTTTCAACTCCGTAATGGTGAATTCGAATCAGATCCTCTTTCGCCTCATTGCTTAATCTATATTTAGCCATTAAGCAAAGTATTTGATTGACTTAAAATTTCTTTTTTGCTATCATCCGTGAAACCGCTATTTTCAGCTTCTTCCATTTTAGCTCTGATCCAGTCAATTTGGATTTGTTGTTTTCTGGCCTGTCTGATTAAGTCATTGACAAGTTCACTTTTGCTAGAATATTCCTTTTTGTCCACCTGATTTTTAAGCCACTCATCATTCGGTTTTGTGAGAGAAATACTTTGTCGTGCCATAATATGTAGTTTTGGTGTAAATATACACCATACACGCATCAAGTGCAAAATTTATCAATATTGTTGCACAACGGTAAGTTTATAAAATGTAAGGCGATCAACTTCTAAACACTCTAAACACAAATGAATAAAATTAGCAGCATGAATCTGCATTTTGTCAATCACCACTGTCTGCCCTATATTTTATATCTCATCTTGTGGGTTTGTTATTTTATTATTTCAACGACAATTTTACCGCGATGCTTACCTTCTCCAAAATATTGAATAAGTTTGGGGATTTCTTCAAAGCCATAGGGTCCATCAATTAATGGCTTAATTTTACCGTTTTCAGCAAGCTGAGTGATATAGTCTAAATTCTTATTGGGTTTAAGGCTGAGAACTTTCAATTTCTTATTACTAAAAATGGAAATTAGAGAGCCTAAGAAAAATATTTGTAAAAGTCGACCCATAGTACCACCTACCGTGATGTAAGTGCCATTATTTTCCAGGCATCTGACGTATTGGACTGTTGACCTGTTGGTTTTAGCATCAAGTATAAGATCATACTTATGGCCGGTTTTTGTGAAGTCCTCTTTTTTATAGTCTATAACCGTGTCATACCCCAGTGAGCGCATTATCGGCAATTTCTCCCCACTATCAACACCGCTCACTTTTGTATCGTACAATTTGGCGATTTGAATTCCAAGAGTTCCCACACCTCCACCAGCTCCATTTATTAAGATTTTCTGTCCTGATTTGATTTTTCCCAAATCCACAAGTCCTTGCAAGGCTAACAATGCAGCATGGGGTAGAGCGGCTGCTTCGTTAAAAGATAGATTTGAAGGTTTTTTCGATACACTATGTTCAGGAACACAAACATATTCAGCAAATCCACCAAATCCAGAATCCGATAAGTCTCCATACACTTCATCGCCTGGATTTAACTTTTTTACATCTTCACCCATAGCTTCAATTTTTCCAGATACATCGACCCCGGGAATATTGATTTTAGGTTTTTTCAAGCCGAACAACATTCGTATAATGAATGGTTTACCCCTGACCAATCCCCAATCCCAGTCATTTATGGATGCTGAGTGAACCCTTACTAAAACTTCATTGCCTTTAGGAATCGGTTTGACTACCTCTTTGAGTTGAAGCACATTGGGTAAACCATATTTTTCGAATACAAACGCTTTCATTAGATAGATTGAGCTTAGTGATAATAACGCACACGTCTAATGTATGAATTGTAGCTATGGTCTGTGCGTTTGCCTCGTGTGGCTATGATTTCATACATAATGTTAGCAAAATGTGCATCAGTACTCAGTTAATAGTGATTCATACGGAATCTTCAATTTTTCATGTAAATTTCTAATCATTTTTAACGTCAGTTTTCGCTTCCGGGTAAAGATTTCTGATACTCTGCTTTTGTATCCAAGAACTTCGGCCAAATCTTTTTTGCTCATTCCCAATTGTTCCATTCTAAATTTAATGGCTTCAATCGGGTCAGGTGCTTCGATCGGATAATTTTCGTCCTCATATTTCTCAATTAGTATAGAAAGAACTTCGGCTTCATCCCCTTCCCTGGTGTTAGTATGGGCGTGGAATATTTCTTCAAGTCTTTTTAAGGCTTTTACGTAATCTCTTTCTGTTATTATAGGTTTGATATTCATGACTTAGAGTTTAAATTTTGTCTACATCTTTTCGATCACAAAGTAGTGAAGTTGCCATATATCTACTTCATGCCTTATATTTAATAGCAGCTGTTGGCAATAATATTTTTTTTATTCGTTCTCGTACAAAATTATGTTCATCTCCTCCAACCTCTGGAATTCCTGGTCAGCTGTTATTAAGGGTAATTTGTAAAAATATGCCGAAGCGGCAATTATTGAATCAGGAAGTTTTAAATGGTATTTTCGTCTCAGTTCAATTGTAAGTTCCTTAATTTCTTGTTTCAGATCTACAATGGTACAATTATTAAGTAGACCTTTTATTTGATTCTCAGTTTCGGTTGTCAATTTTGGGAAAGATAAAAGTTCTAATTCTGTTATAAAAGATATAGTTACATCTTTGTCAGCTATTAGTTCAACCACTTCATGGTTCCCTTTCAGGTAATACAACAGAATATTAGTATCAACAAACAGTCTATTCCCATTCATTCCTCATTTGTTTTTGGTAATCCTGGGGATCAATATCTGTTTGAAGAACACCCGCATATTTACGAATGTTTTTCTTAGGTGTTTTGGAGAAAACTTCGTTTAAAAGTTTCTTCATCTTCTCAATTGGAGTGCCTTTTTTAATTACAGTTACCATTGTTGTTCGTTGTTTCTATGAATATAACAAAATTACTCTGAATTTTGCTCAATTTTTGATTAGAACGATTATAGTTGCCAGTAGTTGAAACTATTTGATTCCTTCATCTTCATACTGACATGAAAACATCAAAGTAATTATAAATAATATGTTAATTGTCGATTTCATTCCTTTTCATAAATGCCACCGCTTTGTAGATGCAGGGGTAGTTTCTTTTAGTCATTTTTATTCAGATTTCATCAATCCGCTTGCATTATTTTTCACAAATTGAACCATTTTAGACTGATATTCCTTTTGGTAATCATTGTTGTAAAAGTATTCTTCAATTTTTTTTGTTGATGGTAATTCTTTATAACCTTCTACAAAGGAAGCCCATCTCTTATCCCATTTTTTACTACCATCTTGAAACTGCTTGTAAAGTTCCTGGATAGTGTCAAACTTCCCAAAAAATTCGTGCAATACATTTTCGTAATCATCTGTTAAGTTTCCCATTTTAGCTTCTTTCATAGCTTCAAGAGTTATAATAGCTAATTCAGGGTGATTAAATAAAAATTGATATACTCCACCATTATTTGTTTGAGCTTCAAAACTGTTTAAAGCAAAGTACATCCTTTGCTCCGCAGTTAATTTATTAAAAAATTCCGAGTGAGATATATCTCCTTTCCAATGATCATAAACGTCGTCACATAATTTCTCCGATTGTTCTGAATGCTCATTAGGATATGACTCCCATTCTTTTTCAGCGTATTTCAATTCTGTTTCTTTAAGCCAATTCTTTTCAACTGTCGGGAGATAATCAGTCGACTCAGTTTTTGACTCCAACTGAATAAATTCTCTTGGAGTATGCATGTACACTATTGATTTCTTTCGAAACCAATAAATTCCGAATAGCAATAGTAAGATTATTATGATTATTCCTGCCTTCATTTTTTTCAATGTATGGTAGCGGTCAGTACATGCGTCTGTGGCGGCGTTTATTCAACATGATCGTCATGTACATCATGAGACACGGGCTTTTTTACATAATTTTCATTTACAACAAATGTCTTATTTAATTTATCATGCCAACCCTGCCTTTTCTTATCAAAAAGAATCCAAATAAATCCCAATAAAATTACCACGTATGATAAACCTTTGGTCGTATTTCTTCCTATTGACTTACCAATCGACAGTCTGTCTCCATTTTCATCAACAACCTTAATTCCCATAATTGATTTTCCAAATGTTCCCTGTCTTTCTGATGATTCCATAAATATACAGTAGATTATCCATATCAAAAAGGATAGATCTCGAATCCATCTTCTTTGATTTAAATATTTGATTCGAGGTTCAACAGAATCTCCTCTATCAAAGTAATTCCTTAGGGTTTCATCAAATCCCATGAAGAAATAAAATACCCCAAATACAATTAGCGTAATTGGAAGAATATCTATTAAGTACGCTACAAATCTTTTTCCCCGATCTGCTAAGTTATTTTGTATTTCCATTTTAGTGATTTTTACTATTTGTCTAACAGTTGAACATTCTACATATGGATTATTCCCTTAAGTATATTAGCCACTAATCTAATGGATTTTTAATAAAAAAGTATGTTTTAAACGCCACTATTGTTCACAAACTATCTTTTGTAGCCGGGATGCTGGAAATAAATTTCCATCGCCAATACAAAGGAGAGACCCAATGGCATTATAATTTTTAATCAGCCAGAGACGGATCAGGTTGTAGTCATGAAAGCATTGTGAAAACTACGCCTTAGTGGTTCGTGCCTTCGAGTCTTAGTGGCGGGAAAACTGCACATCATAAATATAATGCAACATTATGGAATATAGCCACCAATCCCAAAATCACCATAATTATCACAAAGAGGTACAGTGTAAATCAATTGCAGGATTCTAACATTTGTTTTCATACTGATCTATGTGGAAATAAGCATCAACACAATCTATTCCCATTCACTCCTCAATTGTTTTTGGTAATCCAGGGGATCAATATCTGTTTTAAGAACACCCGCATATTTACGAATGTTTTTCTTAGGTGTTTTGGAGAAAGCTTCGTTTAAAAGTTTCTTCATCTTCTCAAATGGAGTGCCTTTTTTATTTACAGTTTCCATTGTTGTTCGTTGTTACTATGAATATATTCAGATTAAAGAAGTCATCGCATTATATTAGCATTTCGTTCCTTTCAGGCAGTTTCTTTTTCTTTTGATTTATCGTTTTTCAATTTGTATGGTCTACTGAATGCTTCTGGTCGAAGTTTAAAGTAGGATGACAATTTTGTCACCATTTCTTTACTTATATTTCTCCTGTATCTGATGATATCACTAATTAGTTGACGTGATGTACCAAGATCTTTTGCAAGTTTGGCTTTTGAAATTTGTTCTTCTTCAAGTATTGAATTTAATAACTCCACTGGATTCAAGTCTTTTGAGAATTGGGCTTGTCTATTATCGTATTCATCAATAAGAATTTCTAACAATTCAATTTCATCTATATTCTTGTCATAATCTTTAGTGACCAGGAATTCATGTCGATTGCAGTATTTTGTATATTCCGATAGGGTGGCAATTTTTTTGTATTTCATGTTACTTTTTTAAATAAATCGATTTTACAAACATTAACATTATCATATTCTTTGTGAGTTCCTACAAATTTAACATATAGGATCATTTCTGTTCTTCCAAAATAATATCCACAGATCATTCTAAATTTGTTTCTTCCAATGTTAAAGACTATTCGGTTTAATTCACCACTTCCACATTTGATTAAATCTGCTGACTTAAATGTTTGTGTTATTTCTTGAGGAATTTCCCAATCAACAAATTTTAGTTTTTGAAAGAAATCATCGAAACATTTTGACATGTATATGTTCGTTCCAATATGCTTGTACACGTTACTTTTCTTTACTACTCTAACATGCATATGCAAATGTAAGCAATTTGTTTAATGTAAGCAAGATGCTGACGCAAGTGGTGGAAGCCTTCCAATACCTCCCTATTATTTGGTGGTAAGCAATTCATTTCAACGGTAAGATCTTTATGATTATTCCTGCCTACATTTTTTTCAATGTGTGATCACGGTGACCATAGGTAATAGTTGGATTTCGGGCTTCATTCTTGTCCACCGTTACAAAATTGGGGGGCAGAAAGCCTCGAAAACCACTGAAACCCAACTGTATTATATTGTGAAGTGTCTGGAGGTTTATTCTAAGCTATCAGCTTTTAATAATCTAGCTGAATGATAAACCCGTAAAATATCAACTTGAAATTTATTAATTATTTTGTTAACAATCCTATAATTTCCAGAAATCACTTCTCTGATGACCTTTATATTTATCTCTGGAATTATCCGTCCAATGTAAGGATTATCAATAATATCTTGTGCTCGATTGTAGATTTTACTTATTGTGATTGATGCATATCGTGCAGAATCCTTTGCTATGTAATCAAAAATTTCTTTTAAATCTTCCGTTGATAGCTCAGTCCAAACTAACTTGACCATTTCTCAATCATACTTTTCACATCATTGTTTGAAATAGTTTTACCTTCATCTGATTGCTTTATGCCTTCTTCAACCTTTTCTACAAAGATTAAAAGTTCAATAAGCTCATCAATTGTAAACGACTCAGGATGTTTGTCAATTGATTGCCTTACAATATTTTTAGTCAACATATATTAAACTTTTAATTTTATACAAAAATAATGACTATCGTCTAAAAGAAATTCATTTCCCAAATATCGGTTGTTTCTATAATCAGATATAGAATGGTCAGAATTAGGCTTAATCCCGTATTATCAAGGTAATACAACTCCATTTTCCAACAATTATACTTTTAGACATTGAAAGAATAGATCCTCTATGCATAAGTATCTCAATTACCTATAAACCCGCCATAGTTTAAAGCCTCGTGTTATGTGCTGACTTTTATTCATTGATAAATTCGATTGTCTTCTGTATAGATTGTTCAGAGTCTTTCCCAATCCAAAATAGATGTCCCCATTCATTATTCAATTCTACTATTCTTGAATTTTCAATCATTTCTTTTGAATGAGCTGCATGATCGAATGAAACGCTGTTGTCATTTTTACTGTGGACAATAAGACTTGGGCACCTAATCTTTGTAAGCGTTTCATCATTGATTTCCTGGTCAATATCATTTAGAAACCCGTTTTTTGAATGATAGTGATTCAGTGCCAATACAAGTTCCTGGACATCCGTATGTCGAAGTTCATGGCCTGGATGAGTTGAAAATTGAGGATAAAAGCTTTTGGCTATCATCTTGGGGAAAATTTTTGAAAAGAATCTGACCATACCCCAGGTAAATCCTTCCATTTTGGGGTGGAACATGATCTGTGCAGTTTTATAAATCTTCTCACTTTTATCAAGCCATTTATTAGAAATTGCTGAAGCGAGTATTAGTTTTTCAACTTTTTCAGGATAATTTGAAGCCATTTCTATAGCTGTCAATCCACCCGCAGAGATGCCATAAATAATTGTTTTGTCTATGGATAAATACTCTAGGAGTTCTGCGATTAGGTCGGCTGCTTGTTTAGGCGTCTCCTTACCATTCAATGGCGTTTTCCCATATCCCGGTCGCGAAGGAGTAATTAAATGAAATTTCTCTAAATCAAAACCTTTATGGCTAAGCATTTCATAGCAGTTTGAGTGTCCACCATGAATAAAGACTATTGGAATTCCATTTCCAATAGAACAGTACTCAATGTCTCCTAATTTCGTGTTGATTATTGTGCTTTTCATTTGCTGATTCTTTTACATTGAACACAACGGTAAGCTAAGCTCAGTATGCAGCCTTTCAAGTATCAATAAAATTGCATCCACCACCAGCATTTACAAATTGCTCTGTTAGCATAAGGAGCTTTTTATCTATTAGTGTTATGTTAATAACGTTCCTCATTTTTGAATGAACTGAGGTCTATCAAGTAATTGCCAATTTTTCTGAATTCTGAATATTGTCGCTTATTTGGTGACCACCTATTTACAACATGATATACGCCTTTTTTGTGCTGTTCCAATATCCACTCTGATCCATCAGTTCCCCATTCCCAGGCTCGGGTAGAAGACATTGACTTAAAACTATGTTCGTTTATTAATTTTTCGAAATGCTTCCAGTCAGATTCTGTAAGTTTTCTGATGTTAGGTTCAATAGTTGCACTATCTGGACGATACACCATAGTTGGTCCAGAACCTTCTTTTTTAGATTTCCGATGTTCCTCTGTTAATTCATCATCTGATAGTTCTTTCCACGGTTCAATTAAAGTTACTTTCTTTTCAACAAGAGTGATGTCTCTATTTTGCTTTTCAAGTCTTAACACAATTGCAGGATGAAAAGACCTCAACCAAGTTAATCGATATATACTGCGATTTAAGTAGTAGTTATAAAGTACCGGTACTTGTGAAAACCATAAATACTGAGAGAACGATGTAACTGAGAAAGTGTCTTGTTTAATTTCAGTTAAATTTTCGAATATGATGGAGTCAATGAATAATTCTAGTGGGAAATAGAAAGTTGAATCTGAAACTGGATTGCCATGTTTGTCTGAAATGGTTAGGTCGTTCTGATATTCATATGAATTCGAAGAACAACCTGAAAGGAGAATTAATATTAAGGTTAAGGTATTTCATATAGCATTATATAATCGCTGAAAATTGATGTTTCTACATATGAATTATTTCCTTATTTATATTTGCATATTTTCTATTCATCTAGTAGTCTTACCAAAATCATTGTAAAAATATCTACATAATGACTGAACTCTAAAAATGGACTTTTTCCTGCATCTTTTTGTATGGTAACTCCGTTTTTTTTGGGATTTATACCTAAAATTTTATTGGACTTGAGTAACTACAACACTTCAATTTTGCGTTTACATTCTTTTTCTAAATCTCTGGAGGATCGAACTTTGTTAAGATTCTCATAAATGAAAAACTTAAGCAGGTCTACCATTTTCTATATAATCTACCATGAAACCAAAATCGGACTGATAAAGAGAGTCAATAAACAGGTCTATCAATCTGAATTCAATGTCTGGATCGATGGATTCATCCAAAGAGATGGAAAAAGGGTAGTTTGTCTGCAATCGGTTTCGATTATAAATTTTTGTATATCATAGCACTTTGTGCACCTGAAATATACAGAAAACCACCAATATATAAAATAATATTATCATATATATTCAAACAAAAAGAATAGGATTAGACAATTAGACGGTGATGATAAGCAGAGTGCCATCCCAAATGGATGGCATTCTGTCTTATCTGATGTCATCATCTATTCTATATGCTCCATTAATAGTTAAGCCTATTAATAATGTTTTCTAAGGGTGAAAAGTATTATCGCTAAAAGTATGGCAATTAAAATTGTAGCTAATAATATTTTACTAGTATGTTGTTTAGGTAATTGTTTTATCACAAGAATATAAAAAGCCACCATCAACATAATTGAAATAAAAATAACTCCGATGTTTACTAGATTTGAATTGCCAACATCAACATACAATAAAATTGAAGCTATAATAATACATATAACCCCTGCCACCTCTCTTCTTTTCTTGTTATTTAATGTAATCATCTTTTATTTATTCTAAGTTTACGTGCAATTCTCTAAAAATTCAGCTAATGCATCAATTGTAAGGACTCCTGCTATAGCACATCCCCAACAAACAAGACCTCCTGAAGCAATGCATGAGCCACAAGCTAATAATGTGCCTACACCACCTAAAACAATCTTGGTCGTTTTCCAAAGGCTACAAGGATCACCTTCAATACTTCGAGTATTTATTAATAATCTATCAGAAACGTAAGAGTTTGCTTTTACTAATCCTTCAATGTCCAACTGCATATATCTTTCGTACAGACCATCTTCATTTTCAACAGAAGATTTTAGGAGTTTTTCATTTTGATGAATTAAGTCAATCGTAGATCTAATTAATGAGTTTTCTATATTAAAATTTGATGTCCACAATTTTTCCAACTCGTTTAGAGAATTTAATTCAACCACTTTTTTCTGGTAATCATGTATTGCAATTGTTGAATTCTCATTTTTTAATATTTCAACAGTAATCTTGTCTAAATTAATCAGAAGTTGATCAATATCTGAATAATTATTTTGTTCTTCATCAATAGAGCAAGAAGCTAAAATTGACCCAAATAATAAGATTATAATATTTTTTTTCATTTTAACAAAAATTTAAGATTAACACCTACTTCTTTTTCGGGAGTTTCGGTATCTCCTCCCGCTATCACCTGTATTTTCAGAAATCAAACATACCTCTCAAAACACTCTTCATATTTTGGCAAAACCGATTCTATTGTACTCTCTGTCAATCTGGTAAGTATTTTGTCGATACATTCTCTTTCCTAAATATTGATGACAACCTCCTTATATTACGCATATTTCTTATATCATCCTGCGGTTTTTTGATAAAATGCTTATCGAATTTAAGCTTATCCAACGGACTTTGGATCGAAGACAGCGATCTATGGGTTATATGGGTATAAATCATGGTCGTCTTGAGATGCTTGTGTCCCAATATTTCCTGGTTAAAACTAATGTCAGTACCATGATCCAACAAATTCATGGCAAAACAGTAAAGAAGCGTATACAGAGTGACCTTGCGGGTCAGTCTTGTCTTCTTGGCAGCCTGCTTCTCATGCACGCTTCTACTTCTGTAAGGTTCCTTTTCATTTTGTCTTTCGAATAGCCAATAACGGAGCTGGTTTACATCATAATTATGTACGAGCAGTTTAATTAAGGTCTCACATAACATCACCATACGACCTAACTTTCCTTGAATAAACCGGATGATCTCCTTTTTACAGCAAATTAAAACTCCAATAAAATCCCCAACCCGGTGTCGGATTTTCCGAATATCGATGATTTGACCCTGAAAATTAAGTACCATCGGCTATGCTTTGTCTTGATAATACTAATATATGTTTTAGTTTTTATTTATCCAAAACCTGGGAAGGAAATTTTAATATTATTTAGGCAAACCATATTTCCATATGTTCAATGTGTATGTACCGGTTCTTTGTCTTATGTAGTTGTGCTCTAAAACATTTGTATAATCCACATATGGGTTATACCCTTATTATTTTTGCCCTCTAATCTAATGGATTTTGTGTAATATAAAAGTATTGCTCAGTGGCATATACATGTTTTCCATCTTCAACTCATTTGTTTTGCCTTTACTCCTTCCACAAATTGACCTAAGTCAAGTATTTTATCCCGATATTCTTGTGGAAAACTTGACTTGTATTGCTTTGGAACTACAAGACAAACATTGTACTCATACATTTCCTGAAGTTGGTTTATAGAAATACCCTGCTGTAGTGTGAATAAATGCTTTGTTTCTATACGATCTGTTTCGTTTAGGATTTGTCTCCATCTGTCTTTACAGGTTGTTTTAGATGCTAAAAAAGTCAAATTTTCACTTTTGTAATCAACGTCTAAATATGAATCAATACCCGGAAACAAGAAGTCAGGTTTCTTATTCCCTTCAATCGTAGCCTGTCCTGTATAATTAAGATTAAAAGTGTCAAACATCTCAGCAAGATGATGTTCAAGAGATTTTCCCGCCCTGCTCTTTCGCCTGTTTAAAATAGTATTCGCAACTTTTACCAAATCTTCAACCGATGGAAAAGGTGTCAATATTATTTGTGCGTAACGGTCGTTTTCGATAAACTTGAAAAGTTCATATTCAGATTTAATCCAGTCAAGGATAAGTTTGTCCGGGTGTCTTTTTATTTCTTCATTCGATATTTGGTACGAACCATTGAAGCATTTTCTTGCATTAAAAGCGAGATCTATTGTTGGGGGAAAATCTCTATCAAGGATGTCAAGATAGGATTTGAAACAATTTAAAAGTTTGTCTTCGGCAGTCTGGGTTATCTGCCTGGGAATTATACCGTTAGTTTCTGTTGAAGAAATGTTAAGTGCTGCAAAAAAGTCTTCAATGTCATCATCGGTTTGTAAAACAAAAGCTTAATAGTATGAATTTGATTGTTTTACGATTACTAATAAGTCTCCAACATTATCATCTGTTAGAAATGGAAAGCCACGCCCAAATCGTGTCAACCGGTATTCATTTCTTGTCCCTTTTCCATAGTAAGTAAAACGACTATCCGTTTCAAAGTCATTCTGCCATCGAATTGTAATTAATTTGTCACGATTTTCACCCTTTTCTCCAGGTCTGTCAAAGAAAAGTGGCCAGGCATTTTTATGAATATGAAATCCGGCCTGGTGACCTCCGGTTGCCCCGGTGTCATTTGGGGTTATAAACTTGGAAAAAGCAATAGAGGCATTTTCAGCCTTTTGAATTACTAAGTTTACAAGACTATCCATTTGATTTTAATACTTGTAAGATATTCTTAGCAACTGACTGAATCAATGGAACTGTTACCGAATTTCCGAACTGTCGATATGCCTGATTATCAGAAACCGGAATAATAAATTCTTCAGGAAATCCCTGTAACCTGGCACATTCTCGCGGTGTTAGTCGACGGGGGGTCTTACCTTTTTGAGGAATGAGAACTTCTGCACCATCTTTGTAGTACCGGGCAGAAATTGTTCGTGAAATACCATCCATATCTGTCAATCCATACCCAAAACCATTTCCTTTTGCTTTATGCTTAGCTGCATATTCCTGTAAATAATTCCACAGTTTATCAGAAAGTGTGTACTTTTCGTCAACTGATTTTTGCAAAATGTCCCTAAATTTTGTCTGACGTTCTGGCATTTCAGGAAATGAGAAATCAATGTTTTCTCCAAATTCCTCTTTCAAAAAACCCATAATAATTATCCTTTCTCTATGCTGGGGTACAAATTGTTTGCCATCCAGTACCTGATAGAAAATTAGGGCAACCGCACCAAAATATGACACTTAAATGTAATGTGTTATTTTTGATGGATGGAAAACTACATTACAGACATATTCGACTTTGTTCCTGATCCGAGGGTACAAGGTCGATGTCTACATAAGATGTCGGATATTTT
>JBGTBR010000041.1:0-31744 GCA_041749255.1 Saprospiraceae bacterium | reverse complement strand
GTCTTCGAGTTTGGTCCTCATCATTCTCAGGATGGAATCAATTCTTTCTTGCTTTTCCATCTGAAAATATTTTAATATTTATTAATAATTATAGGTTGGTAGGATAAAGATAATATATTTTGTGCTTTTTGTCTTACACACGATCCAGCCTATGAAGGAGATGTCTTTACCTGGTATCGTGATAAAGATGGAGATGGTTATGGCAATCCGAATGAAAGTAAAATTTCATGCATGCAACCTGAAGGGTACGTTCTTGATAGTACGGATTGTAACGATGACAATGCGAATATTAACCCGGCTGCGACAGAAATTCCCGGAAATGGAATTGATGAAAATTGCGACGGCATGGATGGAATGACCACCTCGATTAGTCATGTCATGGAAACCCCCTTTAATATTTATCCAAATCCTGTATTAAACCATCTTAATATACAAACAGTATGGACTGCATATAAGGCTGGTTTATTTGATGTTTCGGGAAAAATAGTGATAGAAAGTGGAGTTCTTACAGGTAATGCAACGTTGGATACATCTTCAATACCCCCTGGATTGTATTATCTAAGGCTTATAAATCTGTCATTCCAGAATAAAATGTACACTTGTAAATTTATAAAGATATAAGTTCGTAGCTGGTAGCTCGTAGTTCGTAGCCAAATGGCTTTTAGCAGTTAGCAAAGTTCGTAGTTCGTAGCCAAATGGCTTTTAGCCATTAGCCTTTAGCAGTTAGCTTTTTTATTTTCGCTCAGACTTTCTGACTTTCAGACATTCTGACTCTCAAACCTTCCGACCATTTTAGCTCGTAGTTCATAGACATTAATTGTACTCCAATAAATCTATCTATTAATCATTCAATATAATTTATTGAAATAACACCAAGGTGTGATGAGCATTCGTATTCCAATTTATTGCGCACAGTTGGTGCTTTAACCGGTTTTTCCCTAAATCCTTGGGCTTCACCCAAGGCTAATGATTCCGCACCGTTGGTGCTGGTTTTTCTGTTGTCAACCTATTTCATGAGACATCAAGTCCGACCATGAGGCTCATTCTTTTACAACGTAGCCAAATAACGCACGAAGTGCCAATGACGCGCAAACCTCCAATGACCATATATGACGGCGTAGCCTAATGACGCGAAGCAAATGACCTGCTCACTTCTTCACCTTAACCTTTAACCTTCGACCTTCTGACCTATTAAGCTCGTAGCTGGTTGCAAATGGTTTTAGTTTTAGTTTTGGTTAATTTTCCGACTTTCCGACTTTCAGACCTTCTGACTTTCGACTTTCTGACCTATTAAGCTCGTAGCTGGTTGTAAATGGTTTTAGTTTTGGTTAATTTTCAATTTTCAATTTTCAATTTTCAATTTTCCGACTTTCGACCTTCAGACTTTCGACTTTCTGACCAATTTAGCTGGTAGCTCGTAGGATTATGCCTCAAATTCGACCTTCCGATGTATTAAGCTCGTAGCTGGTTGCAAATGGTTTTAGTTTTAGTTTTAGTTTTAGTTTTAGTTTTAGTTTTAGTTTAAGTTTTAGTCAATTTTCAATTTTCAATTTTCCGACTTTCGACCTTCAGACTTTCGACTTTCAGACCGTTTACCGTTCACAGCTCACAAGTTCACCTTTCACCGTTCAGCCTTCCGACCTTACTACATGTGACCTTCTGACTTTCCGACCTTGAGACCTTCGACTTTTAGCCTGCCGAAGGCGTAAACCTCAACCTCAACACTTCATGATTTAATTTGCGTCTTTGTTATAGCGGTAAGTAAGTGTTTTCTTATGGGCTTTGAAGCTTTAAATAAAAATTTTCCAATTCTTACCTGATTTTTTTCAATAGAATCTACCTTGGATAATTGGATGATTTGACTTCTGTTGATTTTAATAAAACCATATGGTTTCAGCTTTTCCTGAAGCTGTTTCATAGTGATCCGTTCAATAATTTTTTTGCCACTTTCAAGCACATATGTCATATAATTTCTATCGCTTTCAACATAGACAATTTCTGGAATTTGAATATGCACGTATTTGTACCCGTCCTTTATTATCAAATCATCAACTGTAGGATCCAGATTTTGATCATCCTCAACATATGGCTGATCTATAGCCATTTCTATTGCTGCCAGTAGTTGGTTTTTCCCTACAGGCTTTACCAAAAATGAAGATGGGTTTAATTTTTTGGCTTCATTGAGAGTCATGTGATCAGAAAAAGCTGAAATGAAAATGATGGGAATATTAGCATTTTCATTTATTTTTTTTGCCAGGTCGATTCCAGATTTGAGACCTTTAAGCCGAATATCTATTAATGCCAGTTGGACTTTATTTTGCTCAATTTGGTCAATACCTTCTTCGTAACTTGAGGAAGGTTTCAGAGGCTGATATCCTGAATTTTTTAGTATATTATATAAGGAAGTGGCAATGATTGCTTCATCCTCAACTATAGCAATTTTTATATCCTGCTTTTCCAAATATACTCAATTTTTGTTGCCTAACATTTAAATTTAACTGGGCACTTTTAATAAAAAATTGGCTCCATTTTCAAGATTGTATTCAAGAGTTCCATCAATTTGTTTGACAAGTGACTCTATCAGATTTAATCCGAAAACAGAATTTGAATGATAGGTTTTCTCATTCTTAGATGGAGAACCGTTGTCAATATAATGTATAAATATATGATTTCCTTTTTCAAAAACCTTAATTTCAATTTGTAAACTATTTTTTTTATTGAATCCGTGTTTAAAGGAATTGGTAAGCCACTCATTGATAATCAATCCTATGGGCATGGCTTTTTCAGAGCGTATGACAGGTTGATTCAATTCTATAACGGGTTGGATGGTCACATGCTGAAGGGAAATGAACTCATCGAATTGATGGATGAGGTCGTATAAAAACTGATTTAGATTGACAAGATCTACTCCTTCTGAAAAGGACAAATTTTGATGCATCAGGAATATGCTTTTAATTCTTTTTTGACTTTGTTCAAGTATGGTTGCTAATTTTTTATTGGGTATTTCCTCTTTTTGTAATTCCAGGATGCTATCGATTATGTATAGGTAGTTTTTAACTCTATGTTCAAGCTCTTTCATTAAAATACCTTTCATTTCAAGTGCTTTTTTTAGATCTCTTGTTTTTGAGTCAACCAGGATCTCCAGGTTCTCATTTTTTTGTCTGATCATGCTGAATCTGATATTTGAAAGGAATGTAGCTAAGCCAATTATGGTGATTATAAGCCCCAATATAAACCACCAGGTTAAATATATCGGATAGTCTGCATTAATGAGAAGTGCGATATGATCAATAGAGTGTATTCCAGAAGGATTGACACCTCTAATCTGAATTACGTGTTCTCCATATGGCAAACGATTTATTCTGATAATATTTTTTTCTACCAAAATCCATTCGTTTTCCAGGCCATGCATTTTAAAGTAATATCGGTAATCACCACTTTCAAAATCAAGCATGGTCACTTCTACAGTTACAGGACCTTCTGAAGGATTTATTTCGATCTCATATTTGTTGCCGGCATTTGAAAGATAATGGTCTTTCCACTGATTTTCTTTGGCTGAAAATATTCTAATTCTCGAAATCCGAAGAGATTGAGAAAAGAAGTCATATTGAAAATGAAAATTTTCAGGATTAAAAGAAATCATGCCATTGAGGCCTCCAAAATATAACCAACCTTTGTCATCCTTATAAGAAGAGATTCTGTTGAATTCGTTAAAAGGTAAACCGTGACTTGTGGTAAAGATTCTCACAACTTCTAAATTCTCTTTTTGTATACAGTTTAAACCATGTTTACTGCTAACCCATATCCTTCCTAATTCATCTTCCTCTATTCTGTAAATGGTATTTGAGGAAAGACCTGATTGAATATTGACACTTTCCAAGATTTGAGCAGAGGGATTCCATTTCAGCAGGCCATGGTCATTTGTTGCAATCCAAAAAATATTGGATTCATCGATATAGAGATCGTAAAGTAATTTTGTGCCAAATAACTCAGTCCCAAAATGGGCAACAGGGGTAAGATCAGGATTGAATTGATATAAACCCGTTTCACTGATTGCCCAAATGAAATCTTCTTTATCCTTTACAATTTTGTAAATGAATGAAGGATTTGGAAATTCCGATGCTTGGAAGTGCAATGGCCGGGCAGTCAAGCTGTCTAAATCAAATAACAGGATTTCTTCGTTTAGTCCTAACAATAACTTTGTAGAACTGTATTCAAAAATGCACCATATAGGTGTTCCGCTAACGGAATAGAGATTTACAGGTTGGTCTTCTGGGGTTAATCTGAATAATGAACTGGTGCCAAAATAAATGTGATCTCCAATCCTTTGAACAGCATATACTATCTCACTGTCACCTTTGTTTATTTTGGAAATGTCATTTGAATGTGTATTAATAATGGCTAAATCTCTCCAACTTCCAATGTAAAGCTTGTTATTAATGGCGGTTAACCCTCTCACCTGATTTTCCAATTTAGCCAGTTCCGGAGGCCATGAAGAAAGAAAGTTGTTAAATATTTGCTCCCTATAGTCTATTATGTATAATCCTCTTGAGGTACACAACCAGATTTTTCCATCCCTGTCTTTGAAAAATGAGTTGATATAATCATCATCAGTTATAATCTGATCTTCATTTGCGAGTAGGGTAAAGCCATTCTCAGTTAATTCTAATAATGCTTTTTGATGATTTATAATAATACTTGATTGAGAAATGGGATCATTTAAGAAGGTAAGTGGGCGACTGGATGTAAGCGAAGCTTTGATTTTATCAAAGTATAAATTGTATTTTCTCGATGGGTTCCAAATTTGGAATTCACCGGTATTAGCACGTGTGTTGATTAACACCAGTTCTTGGTTTTTGTAAACAAAGTGCCAATGAAATGGATTTTCGTCTGGTAACTGGAAAGTGGTGTCCATGGTTATATACCTAAACCGATCAAGATCCTGGTCATATAATCCAGCTACTTTATTAGAAAATATATGGCTGATATGTCCCTGAGTAGAAGTTTTTAACCGTTCTACAGGATCGTACCAATTTGTAATTTTATCTTGTTTTGGTTTAATTAGGATTGTTTGATCTGTAAGCAACACAAATATTTCTTCAGAGCGTCCGGCAGCTATCCACTCAATTTCTTTTTCTGATATCTCACTTTCTGGAAATATACTTTGAAGTGGAAAGATTTCATATGTGTCGAGGTTAAAAACATCTACCTTATATGCGGATTTAAATTTGAGCGCATCAATACCGTATAATATGTACATCAGGTTTCCTTGACGTACCAGTCTGATGATCTTGTTTTCTCTTAACTGATTGTTTTCTTTGTTAAAGACAATAAATTGATGACCATCATATCGATGAAGACCATTTTCTGTTCCTAACCAAATATACCCGGTTTCATCCTGAAGACCACAATAAATGATCCCGGAGGCCATTCCTGATGTTTCATCCAAATGTTGTATGTGAGTATGTGCATCAGCCAGGTTGAAATAAAATAGAAATAGTATAACCAAATTCCTTTTAATGGACCATATACAGACTCTTTTTATAGGTAAAGGCATCAATACGATAATTAATCTAATTCAATATGCATAAAAGCAGACCAACAGTATAATTTAGCAATACGATTTATTTTAAAAAATCCGTGGTGCCAAATCAGATGGCTGTACAATTTTCTATCTCAATCCAATATAAATTTATTTGCCATTATTTCGTGATAAACTTGAGTAAAAGAATAATCCATTACACATATTTGAACGGGAACTATGTTAATGGTACATTTTGACATAAGCGATTATGATATATCCATTATCATCTCTTGATGGGGTATTCCATCTTCTTCATAAAATTTACCCGTATTTTCAAATCCGAAAGAAAGATAGAATTTTTCCAGATAGGACTGTGCAGATAATACAATAGGATGTCCGGGATAAAAAGTTTTGCATCTTTGTATAGCAATATTCATTAATCTCAAACCTTCTCTTTGTTTTCTTATATTTTTTTTAACAATCACCCTACCTATAGAACTGCTTTCAATATATTTTCTGCCAGGAGGCAGTATTCTGGCATAAGCAACCAGATCCCCATTCTGAAAACCTGCAATGTGGTAGCAGAAGTAGTCATCTCGATCCAGATCTTCGTACAGACACTTCTGCTCCAATCCGAAAACTTCATGCCTTAAGTGTATTATTTGATAAACCTCAAATGGAGATAAATTTGTAAATGACTTTATTTGATATACAACATTCATATAGTGCATACGATTGGTACACAATATAAGAAACCTAAGAATAAAACTTTAATACAGCATTCAAAGTGTTTTATTTCAACTTCCATTGATTGGACATCACTAGTCCAAACCTAAATGATTCCATACGATTCATTTATTAAAACTCAACTTGCTGTTCTAGTAACAAATAAAATGACATAAAGTAATGTGTATGGGGGAAAAAGAAGCAAGCTTTACGGTTCTTCAGCTTCTATATTGGAAATATTGGAAATGGAAGCATTTAAAAAGGAATTTTTAAATTGGTACTTTCCTATAATCCCTATTTTAGTACCACTTTCATCCACCAAATCTTTAAAAAAAGTACATTCAATGTCGCCTGAGTAAAAAATGTGATCAAATGGTACAGAAAATGTGGTAGGCAGAATATCTCTTCTGCTATTGCGTAAATTATTCATAGATCTGAAACCTCTCATTTTATTGGACCAGTATACTTCATTAAATTCACCTAAGACTATACTGGGAGTTTGATGAAAGTGAATCAGAGATGCCAGATCATTAAGTTGTTTATCTGCCATCCGGCTGCTTATTCTATCCAAACCTGGTGTGATATAGGTCGTATATATTTTAATGGGTGCATCATTGAGTTCTAATAGAATACTGATACATGGTTTCTCTTCTAAATAGGTTATTGTAGCTCTATCTAATTCAAACTTACTATACAAGGCTATTCCATGCGGATCGATTCTGGATATTTTTTGAAAGTATGGATAAGTGCGTTCAATATTTTCATTTAGTTCCTGATCCCATAAAGGAGTAAATTCTTGCAATGATACTATATCTGCATCCAGCCTTTCCAGATATCTGACCAGGTCGTCTACATCCATTTGATGACTATTCATATTTATATGAGCAATCCTTATGGCTTGATCTTGCGATTCTTTGGGTAATAACAAATGCAGATTGCCTTCATTTTTTAGAAACAAACTTAAAATGGTAGTGCAACCCAGACCTATAAACATCAACTGTTTTTGACCTAATAGAAAGAAAAACATCGAGATCATCAATAGAAATAGAGTGCCATGCACACCGTAAGTAGATATTTTTTTAAAGAGAGGAATATCTCCTGGAAAGATGATAGCAAAGGTTAAAATAACCAATGCTAAACCAAATATTGGATTGATAGGGCGAAGTATCTTCATAAGGGGCGGCTTATAATACTTCAAATATAAGGTTAATTTTTAACTTTTCAAAGTTGTCGGGCCAATACAGCCGGAAGTTTTATAATTCGACTGCTTCCTTCAGGATGGAAAATCTCTATTATGATGATATAAATGCCCATTCTGGCGATCTGACCATTTTCATCCGTTCCGTCCCATTGGATAAATCCTTTTGATGCCAAAGTGAAATTATTGATCAGGGTTTTAACGGGATGCCCGGAGTCTGTAAAAATGGTAATTTTAGCAACATAGTTGCTTTTATCAAGATCGTAATCTATGATTAAAACGTCTTTATCGCCATCTCCATTTGGAGAAAAAGTTTTATGCCTCAGAACGAAGTCTGTTACATCCGAAGCTGCATCAATAGTAGCACTATTTCTATAACCGGGACTTGCAAAATTAACAGAGGCAGAGGCACTGGTCCAATTATTTCTTTCATTTGTGATTGCTTCCTTGTTGATCCTTTCCAGGCTTACTCCTTTGGGGTTGTTGATGATGGGACTATGGTAGTTTTCTTCATAATCAAATTTGTCAATAACATCTTCTCCCATAAATAAAGTGACATTACCATCACTATTATTAAAAGCGGGTAGAACATTTTGGATAATATTGGCTTCCTGCGGCACCTGATATGATTCTCGTACCTGTTCGGCCAGAATCGCAATAGCTAGATACTCGTCTGGAAATAAATCATATCTACTTTGAATGATTTGACTCCTTTCATTTTGGCTGTTAAAAATTCTTAGCCCTTCTATGTTGATTATTTTATCAGAAATATTATACACTTCTATAAAGTCATCTTCACCTGTTTTAGGATTAAATAAAATTTCATTTATGATGAGGTCGCCAATGGCAGCTGAAACGGACAGGTAAAGATTTTGAACAACGAGATCCATTATTTTATTTCCAGCTAAATCTTCAATGTTGATGACACTTAATTCATATAAAGGACCACTTTGAAAAGTAAACTCGAATTGCAAGATCACCTTGTTTCTTTCCACTATTACCTGTGCTGGCCGAATAGCTGGTTCTTTTAATAAATAATTATCAGGATTTGATGCTATACCGGGCTCTATCAATTCATTGAAGGCAATTTGAATAGAATTATTATCAAAAATAAAAGACTGAATGAGACCGGGAGGTATCATGTCTTCTACAAGTAAATCAATACCCGTGTCATCTATAAAAACCCCCGTAGTACGTGTAGCGGTGTAGAGGGCCTGGAAGCCAAAAATTCCTGACTCTTCTATTGGTATTTCGTCTTCAAAAAACTCAAGCTCAACTTCCTGGAAGTTTTCGCCACTATAATCCGCTTTAACAATCCAGAAATTTTGGTTATCTTTTTCCACTGTCATTCTCACCATAGGACTTTCAGCTACAGCGGCCATAGTTCCTCTTGCGAGCTCTACTTCATGCCCGGACGAAAACCTGAAGAAGGATATAGCATCATTCGATCCATTTTCTCCAATTTGAATAAAGTACCCATCTGACTGTGCGAGATTACTCCCTGAACTGTAAAAATACCATCTCAATTTGTTATTATCTGATGGAGGAAAATTTAGATTTATATAAGCTATTGCTGAAAATTCATCGGGGAATTCAGTCTCCCTATATATAAAAGAGCTTCCTGCCATCGATGCGTTTAATTGTAATTGCTGATTGTTGTTTATAATAAAATGGTTGACATCTCCATTCCAGGAAGCTAAGTCGTTTGAGAAATCATCAAAGAACTGGCCCGAAACTTTGGATTGAAAGCAAAAAGCAACCAGAAAGAACAGAATATTTGAAGAAGACATAGAAAAAGAGCTATTTATAACAATAAATATAACTATTAACGGGTAGTGACATATATTTGTACCCTGATAATTAATTTGAAATGTTTCAGCTTGGAACCATTGCATATCTATATAATTTGATAAAATCCAGGCTGAAAGGATACTTTAATGATTCATTTTTGTAAAATTATAATGAAGTCAGACGATCTGCTTAGCAAAGAATTTACACTTTCATCCAGTTTGATTTTCAATAACATATCAATCTACTGATCGCAATATATCTTAGTCTCTTTTCATTATAAATGACCAAAATATTTTTTATGAAGTTAGCAGTAGTGGGTATAACCGGCTTGGTAGGTTCAGTCATCCTAGAAGTTTTGGAAGAACTTTCTGTACCTGTATCTGAATTCATACCTGTTGCGTCAGAAAATTCGGTGGGTAAACAAGTAGTGTTTAGAAATTCTCCTCACGTAGTTAAAGATATCCAGGAAGCTATTACAATGAAACCCGATATAGCAATTTTTTCTGCGGGGGCTTCTACTTCTTTGAAATATGCACCTGAGTTTGCTAAAGTGGGAACATTCGTAATAGACAATTCCTCAGCCTGGAGAATGCATGAAAATGTTAAACTCATAGTACCTGAAATTAATGCCGATACATTAACAAAAAGTGATAAAATAATAGCCAACCCGAATTGTTCAACCATTCAAATGGTTATGGCATTGGCACCTCTGCACAAATTGTACGGTATAAAAAGGTTAGTAATATCTACCTATCAATCATTTACAGGGACAGGAGTGAAGGCCGTTAAGCAATATGAATTGGAAAAAAAAGGATTAACTGCCACAGACCCGGCCTATCCATATAAGATATTTGAAAATTGTATACCACATTGTGATATATTTTATGAAAATGGATATACAAAGGAAGAACTTAAACTGGTTAATGAGACTCGTAAGATTTTAGATGATGATTCAATACGAATAACTGCCACAGCTGTTAGAGTTCCTGTTTCCGGCGGGCATTCAGAATCAGTTAATGTAGAATTTTACAGCGCTTTTGACCTTGCAAACGTTAAGTATGTATTAAGTCAAGCAAAAGGAATTCAGGTAATGGATGATCCTGAAAAGAATATATACCCGATGCCTATGCTTGCCAGCGGCAGAAATGAAGTTTTTGTTGGCAGGTTGAGACGAGATGAATCTGTAGATAATGGTTTAAATATGTGGATCGTAGCTGACAACCTAAGAAAGGGAGCAGCTACCAATGCTTTACAAATAGCACAATATTTGTACACTAATGGATTGGTAAGAATTAAATTACCTGCGTAACGAATACTGTAATTATGAGAAAGAGAATTGTGATTTGGGGTACTGATGAGAATGATGACAAGGTGTTGTTGGCTTTGGATCTTTTGGACAAAGAAAACAAAGTAAATATTTACCTTTTTCCTGAAGAAGATGCCACAGAAGTATTTTATACCCAAATGATGAATATGTGGAGAGATGGGCAAGAAGTGGTTTTTCCTGAAAGTACGAAATTAATCGAAAGAGACCTGTCGGTAACTGAAGACTTATTACCCATGGAGTTAAGAGTGGACAGACCAGATATCATATCATTGGCAAAATCTCAATGGCACTTTATTGTTTTGTCAACGAAATTGTATTCCATGTACAAATCTGAATTGGAAGATCTCAAAGAACAAATAGATAAGGTTTCAGAATTTGATGGTACTATCTGGGAAGAGCTCAAGACTTTTTGGACGAAAGTCAATGATCAACTTCGCGAAAAACACATATTCAGAGAACATGCAGACAGCCTTAAAAATAAAACGGATGAAGCATTCGCAGTTTTGAAACAATTAAAAAAGAAAGCTGAGAATGAACTGAGAGAGGAATCAAGTGAAATTGCCACTGAATTTTACGCCAGGATCAAGGAAATTGATGAGAGGATAGAAAAAGGATTGGGGCTGAATCCCATTTTTGAAGAACTAAAGCAACTTCAAAAGGAATTTAAAGAGCTAAATCTTTTTAGAAAGGATCAGCAAAATCTATGGAATGCAATTGATTCATTATTCAAAAAAGTGAAAGAAAAGAAGCATGGTAAAAGAACAGGCGATACGGGAACCTCGCTTAACCGTGTAGAAAGGAGGTATGAAGGATTGGTTGCAGCTATAGAAAAAATGGAAAGGTCAATCAAAATCGATATAAGAGAGATCGATTTTCAAAAGAAAAGAATTGACCAAACCGATGGGCAGTTAGAAGCCCAGATCCGCCAGGCAAAAATAAAAATGCTGGAAGAAAAGGTTAGCTCCAAACAAACAAAACTGGATGATATGATCAGAACCAGGGAGATTCTTGAAAGCAAATTGGTTAAGGAAAAGGTGAAGGAAGAAGATAAATTCAAGGCTCAGGAAGTGGAAAAAGCAAAAGAAATTGTCAAACAAAAAATAGCAGAAGAAATCGCAGAACAATCTGAAAAATTGGAAGAACAGGCAGATGTTCTTTCCAAAGCAGCCAATGACATCATAGAATCAAAACCAAAAAAAGAGAAAAAAACTCAAGTAACTTCTGAAGAAACACGTGAAGAGGAATAGAATAAAAACCTCTTTATGCGTTTTAAACTTAATAGGGAATTAGTCATCTACATGAGCTAATTCTGCCAGGTCTAGTAAAAAAGCATATTCCATTGCGGTTTCTCTAAATTGTCTGAATCTTCCTGATGCACCTCCATGTCCGGCCTCCAAATTGGTGTGCAATAATACTGGCTTTCCATTGGGATTATATTCCCGCATTTTGGCTACCCATTTAGTGGGTTCCCAATATTGGACCTGAGAATCATGATAGCCAGATGTCACGAATAAAGCTGGATAAGGTTTGCTATCTATATTGTCATAGGGCGAATACGACTTCATATAGTCGTAATATTCTTTGAAAGCGGGATTACCCCATTCATCAAATTCTCCGGTAGTCAGGGGTATACTGGTATCAAGCATGGTAGATATGACATCCACAAAGGGAACAGCAGCGACCACACCACACCAAAGTTCCGGTTCTTCATTGATGATGACTCCCATAAGAAGACCACCCGCACTTCCACCCATTGCAAATAGTTTGTCGTTGGCGCAATATTTCCTGGCTTTCAAATACCTTCCACAATCGATGAAGTCATTAAAAGTATTTTTTTTATACAGTAACTTGCCTCCTTCGTACCACTTGCGTCCCATCTCTTCCCCTCCTCTGATATGTGCAATTGCAAACACAAAACCCCGGTCAAGAAGGCTGAGACGAGCAAAACTAAAATACGGATCGGTGCTGTGGCCATAAGATCCGTATCCATACAGCAGCAATGGCGAACGACCATTTTTTTCGAACCCTTTTCGGTATACAATTGAAACCGGAATAGCAACTCCATCTCTGGAAGGAACAAATATTTTCTCAGAATGATAACGGGTTTGATCAAAATTTCCCAGCACTTCCTGCCTCTTCATCAGTGTGAGTGCTTTACTATTCATATCGTAATCATATGTAGTCACCGGGGTAGTCATAGAGGTATACTGAAGTCTCAATGTATGGGAATGACATTCGTAATTTTGATAAGGGAAGGCTGTGTAAGCATCTTCAGGGAATGGAATGATGTGATCGTCTGACCCGTCCCATCGCATAATCCTTATCTGTGTATTGCCCAGGGTGCGCTCAGAAAGAACAAGATGATCATCGAATAATTCCAGGCTCTCTACCAATACTTCTTGTCTATGAGAAATAAGGTCTGTCCAGTGACTCGATTCCGTTTTATCGAGAGGTGCTGTCATGATCTTAAAGTTAAATGCATCATCTTTATTGGTTCTGATGTACCAGCTATTATGTATATGATCAATTTGATATTCCAGTTTTCTGGTTCTGGGATGGAATAAAATAAAATCTTCAGTTGGATTATCAGTGGATAAATACCGAAACTCTTGTGTTGTCGTTGAATAGCTGTAAATCAAAATGAAAGAGCCTGACTTGGATCTAAATACTGTGGTATAAAAAGTCTCATCATTTTCACTATATACCTCCACATCCATTTCCTGTGGAGTGCCCATGACATGCCTGAAAATCTTATTTGGTCTTAAAGAAGCATTCTTTTTTGCGTAAAAAAGTGTTTTGTTGTCATTAGCCCATGCTACCGAACCGGTTGTGTGATCTAAGCTTTCTTCAAAAAATTCACCCGTAGTAAGATTTTTAAATCGAATTACATATTGTCTTCTGCCAACAGTATCCTCACCAAATGCCAATACGTTGTTGTCTGGACTTACATTGATACGTTGAACATCGTAAAATGCATGATTTTTTGCCCGCTCGTTGGCATCTATGAGAATCTCTTCTTTTTCTTTAATTCTGGAATAAATAGGATACTCAAGCCCTTCTTCATATTTAGTCATATACATATAACCATTTTTGGGGTAGGGCACACTCATGTCAGTAGGCTTTATCCTTCCAATTATTTCTTCGTACATTTTGTCTTTCAGAGGTTCAAGATGCTTCATAACCTGAAGCGTATATTGATTCTCATCCTGTAAATGTTTTATAACACTTAGAGTTTGGTGATCGGGTTCTAATTGATTTTTCTGCTCATCTGTCAGTCTCATCCAATGATAGGGATCCGATCGCATGTCATTGTGAAGAATATGGATATATTCCTTTTTTGCAGCGATTGGAGCTTGAATCTTTCTTGCCTGTTGTAGTATACTCGTTTTCATTTTTATTAAATGTGATATTCAAGGAATGATTAAACATTCATACTCATCCTAATTTTCTAAACAAAAAAGGAATGGACGAATCCAATGTAAATTCATTAAAATAACTTTTATATGTATCCGGTTATTTATTTTTCATCTGAGGAAAAAACAAAACATCTTGTATGCTTTTTTGATTGGTCATGATCATTGCGAGACGATCCATTCCAATTCCCAATCCAGCCGTGGGAGGCATGCCGTATTCAAGTGCCTTTATAAAATCTTCATCTAGAATCATTGCCTCATCATCTCCCCGTTTTCCCAATTCAAGTTGTTCTTCAAACCGGCTTCGTTGATCTAAAGGATCATTGAGTTCGGAGAAAGCGTTACAAATTTCTTTACCATTACATATGGCTTCAAACCTTTCCACTAATCCAGGAATAGTTCTGTGCTTTTTTGCGAGAGGAGACATTTCTACAGGATAATCTGTAATAAAGGTGGGCTGTATTAAGTGCTTTTCACACTTATCCCCAAAGATTTCATCAATGATTTTACCTTTACCCATAGTCGGTTCTATATGTATATGGAGTTTCTTTGCTACTGACCTCAGTTCGGCTTCTTCCATATTTGACATATCTACACCAGTGAAATGCTCAATGGCTTCAAACATGGTATATCTTTTCCACGGTCGTTTAAAGTTTATGGTGTTTTCTCCAACTTCAATTTCTGTAGTGCCATGCAAGTCTAATGCTACTTTTTCTATCATTTCCTCCACCAGATCCATCATCCATTGATAGTCTTTGTAAGCCACATACAATTCAATTTGTGTAAACTCTGGATTGTGAAAACGACTCATTCCTTCATTTCGAAAATCTTTTGAAAATTCATACACACCTTCAAAGCCACCAACAATTAATCTTTTTAAGTAAAGCTCATTGGCTATCCTGAGATACAATTTCATGTCGAGCGTATTGTGATGGGTAGTAAAGGGTCTGGCTGCTGCACCTCCATAAATGGGCTGTAGTATAGGTGTTTCCACTTCCAGATAATCTTTTTTATTCAGAAACTCCCTCATGCTTGAGTACATAAGGGTTCTTTTTCGAAATACTTCTCTTACTTCGGGATTTACTACCAAATCTACATATCGATGGCGGTATCGCTGTTCAGGATCGGTAAAAGCATCGAAAACATGTCCTTCTTCATCTCTTTTTACCACCGGTAGCGGTCTGAGACTCTTTGCCAGTAGCTTAAGTTCTTTGACATGGATCGTGAGTTCTCCCATTTTAGTGAAAAAAACAAAGCCTCTGATACCAATAAAATCCCCAAGATCCATATACTTTTTAAATACGTCATTGTATAAGCTTTTGTCCTCACCAGGGCAAATATCATCTCTGGAAATATACAATTGAATTCGACCCGACGCATCCATAATTTCGGCGAAGGATGCTTTTCCCATTATGCGCTGTGACATTAGCCTGCCTGCTAATATCACATCCTGATATTGATCCAGACCACTCGAAAACCCATTGCGAATTTCTGCTATTTTGCTATTGACTGGAAATGTGGATGCAGGAAACGGGTCGATACCTAAATCTTTGATTTTTTGAAGGTTCTCTCTCCTTATACGCTCTTGTTCACTCAGATTTTGCATAAATAATTTTTAGTATTACTCAACATGGATACCTTTAATAATATGAGCACCTGTTTCTAAAATATTTTATCTTATTCAGAAAAGTTAATTATGCTCATGAATATGCCATGTTTAAAGACCTGCAAAAATAAAGTTATTTACCGGATTTGCCTGTAAGCGATACAATATGTTTTACATTCTTGCAGGTATAAATAAATCTATGTCTGAATCCAAGCTTAATTTGTACTTAACCCACGCTTAACCGTAAAATTCTTAGTTCATTTTGAGATTTTCTGGTCATATGTATACCTTTCTATCGCAATGTATTATTTTAAAATCTAACATTAGAGTGTACTTTGGAAGCATTAGTTTCAATCCTTGGCATTAATACAATGAATTTAGTGAGAATCCAATTAATACAATTTTATAAAGTATTTTATACAAATATTTAAAACTATAACGATAAGAAGGAATATTTGTAAAAAGTAGAATACTCAATCATCCAAATATGCGTTTTAAAAAGAATTTTGAATAATTATACATTTTCATTTACTTTTGACCGCTATTTCAGAGATGCGGTAAGTCACAATAACCATTGGTTTTTTAATAAAAAATAAATATGAATACACTTTCAAAAATTTTCCTCCTGGGATTATTAATAATGGCAACATCTTGTAAAGAGAATAATAATGAACCTGCGGAAACGCCTGATCCTGGTGTAGTAGATGTAGAAAGATTAGAGAAGGAAATTAATGAACTATTGGTGGAGGATGACCCAGATGCTGAGGTGCAGTCAATGAGGGAGTCGGCTGATGATATTTTGAAGTATAGGATCAGGGAATTTCCAAAAATTTGGGCTGCTATAGAATCGCAACCATGGAGATTGGAATTTGTAGCGACGGGTTCAAATGTTGAAAGAATAGAAGATGTTTGGTTTGATTTTCATGACGACTATACGTTTGAATACGGCTCTTCCGTTGGCGTCATAGGTACAGGAAAATACCATTACAATAATGATACGCGCATAATCATAATGCAGGATGACCGCAAAGATGTAAAACCTAAAGAATTTGGTGTAACCCTCTCCGGTGATGCAATGGTGTGGGTCGGGTCAAAAGTGTATAAAGATAACCATATTCAGATGAAGCTCGGACGCCTTGATGTGAGATCTGATAAATTACAGGCTGCACAATAGTATTTGTAATTTTCCACTTCATCATTTTTAATAAAAGAGGAAAGGTTGCAATAAATCCCTATAAAATTATAATAAACATATCCAGCCTTTCTGTTCTCTTATTCAGTCATTTCAAATCCTCCCAGATCCCAGGCAAGGTATAATTGATCATCGATTAAGAATTTTTTCTGCACATCATCAGGATGGGATTTTTCAAAACTAGTGAGATCTCTTTTATGCATTTCATTGAGCATCACTTTCGAAAACGCTTCCAATGGATTGGTATTTGGGTGATTTTTTACGTAGGTTTGAAGATTGTATTTTTTAACAAGAAACCAATTAACTGCAGACTGAAAAAGGGATTGCACCCACCCACTTCTATTGTGATGGAAAATCCATTGCCATATTTTCAAAGACATGACAAAATGTACCAATTTTGCAAAATATCTTGCAATAAATGAAGGCTTATGTAAACCCAAAGATTCAGGAGCTCTGTGATCATTTAAAAAATACATAGTTAAATCCTCAAGGGCACTCATTGGAATGTCTTCATGAGTGATTTCATTCATTGCGCTGAGAAGCGCGTGTGTCAAAGGTGAGCCTGCTGGATTTTGAATAGAAATTTGACGTTCGAGAATTGCCCTGTATTGCATCCAGGCATCGTTGTAATCAGATACTATCAACTCATCACTAATTCCCATTGCCTGCCCAATCTTTTGCCAGGTATTAAATAGTGCCAGTCTTTCATGTTTAAATAAATGAATACCCATCTGATCCAACCCTTCAATAATGGCAAGAGAAAAAAGATGATTGGTTAAGGCTACATCTTCCTGATTAATAGGGACACCAAGATTTTCATCCCATTCATGACCTGGCCTGCTATCGTTGAGTAAGGCCATTCGCATTCCGGCATGCATCAACCGCACTCTTTGTATGGCATTCATGCCTTGACTGTGCTTTTTATGCCAGTCTTCTTTATTGACTGAAAACACAAATTGAGCGGTTTCCATCACTCTTCTGGCAGCAAAATTTACTAATAATTTGGTTGTATGCAATACATGACCCGGTTTGGGACACATATATCCGGTAGGCAGTGATTTGAAAAAAAGTAAAAGAGTTATATTAAAACCATATCTGTTAAATATACCAGCGGATACTTTGAAATGCTCTCTATCCTGATCAGTAAATTCATCTGATATATTTTCAACACTCTTGAAATAGTTTTCGAGGGTTTCTATTTCATGGCTGGTCAATTCGTTGCCCAGGCCTAATTTTTCACAACTTTCCTTCATGCTGAGATGATGGTTTTTGCTTAAGGATTTGAGATCATCAACTATATGCCTGTTATTCCGGTTTTTCCATAATATTGATGCAGCTTCATCAGCTAATGGATCACCGGTATTTCTCATCCTGTCAAGTAGTGCTGTGTTCCATTTATTTGGATTCATATGCAATGGTTCATTTTGTTTTAAATAAGGTTGTGTCGAATATTAGACCGATACATAATACATGTCAATTTCTCCTTTATTTCTGGCTTCGATCTTTCCTCTGTGGATACATGGAAATTTATCTTTTATCAATTCATAAGTGGAATTGGAAATATTTATTTTGCCCGCTTCACCAGCACTTTGCATTCTGGCTGCAGTATTGACAGCATCGCCCCATATATCATAGGCAAATTTATTATGACCTACAACTCCAGCTACCACAGTACCCGTGTTTATTCCAATCCGAAGATTGCAAGAAGGCAGATGATTATCTTTTCTTTCTTTGATATATTTATTGACAAATTCAATGATTTCGAGGGAAGCCAATATTGATTTTTCTGCATGATCCGATGATTCTTCAGGTAGTCCGGAAACACACATATAGGCATCACCCATGGTTTTAATTTTCTCGATTCCGTATTTTTCAATGATGAGATCAAACGCTTTATATTGATGATCCACGATTTCCACCAATTCTTCCGGGCTGAGTTTTTCAGACATTTGTGTAAATTTTTCAAAGTCTGCAAAAATGATGGAGACTGAATCGTACCTTCTGGGTTTGCAAAAGCCATTTGTTTTTAGCTCTTCGGCAACTTCAAAAGGGAGGATATTCAGCAATAATTTTTCTGTCCTTTGTCTCGAGGCTTCTATTTCTACTTTCTGTTGTTCAATGGTTTTTGTCCTTTCAATGACTTTTTGCTCTAAATTTTGATATAACCGTGCATTCTCCAGGGAAATAGCTATTTGTCCGCTTAAGAGATTGAGCATTTCAAGTCTTTGGGCGGTAAATACATTACTGCTTATGCGGTTGTCCAAATATACCAGGGCCGTTACTTGTCCTTTTGAAAGAATGGGCATACACAGGATGGATTTTGCTTTTATACTTTTCAATTCCTCTTGATTCTCTAAATGCATTTCACTTTCCACATCATTAATAATACAGATTTCTTTTGTAGCCTGAACTCTTCTGGCCAGACTGTGATAGATTTCTTTAGAATCAGATAAGGGGTACGTTTTCACCTCGCAAATATGATCATTTGCCATCCTGCTGGCCGCTTCCACTACCAGTTCTTTGTTTTTTAATCGTATGATATATGCATTTTGCGCTCCTGCATTTCTGATAAGAATGAGCAACATTTTCTCTAAAAGATTTTCAAAAACCACTTCACCGGATAGGGCTTGTGCTGCTTCCAATATACTTTTTAAATCGAGAGCTGTTGACGATATGATGCTGGACGAGCCATCCATACTTCCGATATGAGACAAATAGGTGTAGCTGGTAATCAGACTATCTACCTTTTTCCTGGCACCCCACTGAATATAGTAAATAAGGGCTTGTTGCATTATTTTTCTTGACTTCTCTACTTCTTTTTGAGATTCCAGATACAATGCATATCTTTCGCAGGCAAGTGCTGAAATATATATCGGCGAAGATTTTCCTGATGCAGAACAAACTTTTTCATATTGGGATCTGGCCAGGTCATGATCATTTTTAAAAGCCGCTAACTCTGCACTTGCCAGTAAATACTTACCACCATAATTATCGGGTGCATTCTCTGCCCAAATCTTCATGAGTTTCATATTTGACTTTACAGAGGTGCGCTCTCTTTTTGAGAGCGATCCACCTGACAGTTGGTATGCTATAGCACTGAGTGTTTTAAATATAATTTGCTCTGTCCATTCATTTAATCCTATGACTGAGGCCATGACCGGATCCGCTTTTTTGGCAAAGTCTAAAGCCAGGTCTGGCCTGGCCATTACGTAATGATATATGGAGCGTGAAGTGTAGTAATTGGCCAGCGGAAGCTGAAGATTGAATTCTTTATTTAGATTTATGACAAATTGATGATGAGAATCCTCATCATTATAGTCTCCAAATATGGATTCCTGCTTTTCAATGCCAAGCAAGTCTGTCACAACCCGTATCCATGGAAGTAACTGGTGCTGTGACACCAGAGAATTGATTTTAGTAGCAAAGTGATAATATCCCTGTAGTTTTTGATAGAATGCATTTAACTCTTCACCACTAAAAAAATAATTTCTGTTCATAAAAGTGGTGGCATAACCGGCATATATGATATCGTTTGATTCGATTCCAGAGTTATAGGCTTCTCTCAAATTAGGAATGAGCTCAGCAAAAGGCTTTTCCCAGTGAGCGACACATCCTTCTGCAATGACTATCACTTTGGATCTGAGGGTTTTGTCATTGAGTTTTTCATTAAGCTTTAGACCCAATCGGGCAAATGCACATCCGGTTTTATAATCTTTGAGTTGTGCGCTGATCACATATCCGTAAAATGCAAATGCCAAAGCTGATTCAATGGAGTTTCCATACCTTATCGAGAGGTTCACCATTTTGAGAATCTTTAATGCAAGTAACTCCTGTTTTTGCAAGAGATAAACAGGACCCCAAAGATTCATAAGTATTTTCATCATCAGGATTTTTTCCTGAGATTCCATTTTTTTATTGTTCAGTAATTGTTCAGGACTTTTGTTTCTCAATAAAAACTTTACAGTCATTAACTCTTTAAGGACGTGAAACTTATTGGTATTGACTGGTAAATGCATACCAAGCATTTTTAAACCTTCGCGTGCTATTACTATGGCTTTTTCGTGCCTTTGTGTATTTTCGTACAATGCCATCTTCCTGCAAAGAATATCGGCCTTATTAAGATTTGAGCTGGCATTGTGTACTGCTTTTACAAATAATTCTTCCGATGCTTCATAGTTTCCCAATAAATATTCGCATTCCGATTGGCCAATAAGCAAATCTTTAAAAATGTCAGAATTCTGGTTTTCATCTATAAGCTCCATTCCCGTTTTAAAATGATTCAGAGCCGGTCGAATGGCATTATTTCGAATTGCTTTTTTTGCAGCAGTCAGATTATAGTCCGCAAGTTTTTTTCTCTCCTCTGGATTTGATATCAAATTAATCCCAATATTTAGATGCGTTAATACATCAAATATATGTTCTTCAAACTCGAGGCCAGACATATGGGTCATCATCCTGGAACCTATTCTGTAATGTGTTTTTTCTCTATCCTCTTCTTTAATAAGTGTATAGGCTGCTTGTTGAATTCTATCGTGTTGAAATCGGAATTTATATTTTCCCTTCCTGACGATGCCTAGTTGTTCCCATTCTGACTCACCATGGTGAACTACCCATTGACCTAAAGGACTTATATATTCAGCATTCATTATTTCCCATAAAATAACAGATACCCGCTTTTCTGAATAATTTGAAATTGCACATAATGTGTCAATGTCAAATATATTGCCTATACACGCAGCAAGACTCAATATCTCCAAGCCATCTTTTGAAAGCTTATTCATTTTTTGAATTAATAAATCCACAACATAATCCGAAACATTAATGCTTTTAATGTTCTCCAGATCCCACATCCAGGAAGAAGCGTCCCTGTCAAAATAGATACGCTTTTCCTCTACTAAACTTTCTAAAAATTGCTTTACAAAAAATGGATTGCCTCTCGTCTTCGATATGACTATGTTTGATAATTCTCTCGTAGAATCAGGTACAAGCCTAAGCGAATCAGATATTAGTAAGTTAATATCTTCTATAGATAATTCATTCAATGCTAATTGCTTAAGTTTATTTGGTAACTTTTTATTTATGGCTTGTAACATCAGTGCAAGGAGGTGAGACTCATCTACTTCATTGTTCCGGTAGGCTCCGATGATCATGATATTTTTCAAATCGCTTGATATCAGAGTTTCCAGTAATTCTAAAGAATCAGAATCAGCCCACTGGAGATCATCTATGAAAATGGCGAGTAACTTATCTTCTGATTCAAATATGGAAAGAAAGTCCAAAAAGGCCTTATTAAGTCTTTTTTTTCCTTCTACAGGACCCAGATCAATCCATTCTTCAGGTTCTCCTATTAGAAGATTAAGGTCCGGAATTAATTCACTGATGAGAGCTATGTTTTCATCGGTATTTTGCTTTATCCGGTATTTCCAGGCGTTTATTCTTTCTTCGGATTCTCCAAGAATGGTTTGAATAAGATTGTTAATAGCTATTACAAATGCGTTGTATGGTGTCTCTTTATTGAGTTGATCAAATTTTCCCGAAACAAAGTACGCACTGGATTCAAAAATGGGTTTGCGTATTTCATTAATGAGACGGGTTTTACCTATTCCGGAGTATCCTGCAACCGTCACCAGCTTAATTCCATCTACTTCGATCCCCTTCCACCATTCAGAAAGTGCCTTTACTTCATCATCCCTTCCATACAGCTTTTCTGATAAGGAAAAAATACCCGAAAAATCATTGCTGCATAATGCAAAATCCGTTATGGTTCCTGTCTGTTGCCATTCTCTCAGGCAGCAATTTAAATCGTGTATAATACCATCTTCACTCTGATATCTTTCTTCAGGGTTTTTTGCCATTAACCTCATCACTATTTCATTGATGGGATTGGGTACATCGACAAAGATATTCTTTGGCTCTACCGGGGTTTTGGCTATGTGGGCATGGATCAATTCCATGGAATCCGTATAATTAAAAGGCTTCCTTCTACATAAAATTTGGTATAATATGGTGCCCAGAGCATAGAAGTCAGCCCTGTAGTCCAAACTCCTGCCAACTCTGCCAGTTTGCTCAGGTGCAATGTGCCAAAGTGAGCCGTAATAATGAAATTCAGAGTTGTAATCCAAAACCTCCCGTGTCAAAGAACTGGCACAACCCAAATTACACATGCGTAGTTCTTGTGTGTCAGTGCTAATGAGTATGTTTTCAATTATGAATTCTTTGACAATCAATTTCCGGTTATGCAGCTCTTTAAGTAATTTAGTTAGTTTGAGTGCAATGTTGATAAATTGAGGAATATTGAATTTCCAATTGAGTAAATAGTTCGTCATGGGTATTCCTTCAAAATATTCCTTATACGTTAGAAATCCCTGATCGCTCAGAAACATTTTATATGAAGTCAGGGTACCCGGTATGCTTTCGTTCCTTGTGAGTTCAAAATCGTTTTTGAGGTATACGAGTTCGTCTATGCCCGGAAATTGGTCTTTGAGCATTTGAGCATACACGTTTTTGTTAAATCCTTCTGGTTTGATGGTGTAATATCTGCATGAATTGGTTTCAAATGTGGGATTGGTTTTGATCAATGTGTTGCTCATATCTTTTAGATTTTAACTAAGGTAATAACCCGGTACTCCCACAATTTTTTTATTAGGCATTTATACTGATAATGCGTAGACCATACATTTTTACCTTGTACCCTGTTTCGCAGACCCAAAGTAAACAATACAGCATGAGCAATTAGACCCGGATAAAAGAAATACTGAAGTCTCCGGGAAGACTTTATGATTTTATCAGTTATATTATTAGACTCTAACACTTTAAATCCAGCATCATTGGCTTTTTCTAAGAATGTATCTGTATTTTCAAATTGAGGTACAGCCCAACTTTTAGCCCATTTATCTAAAAGTTTGGCTTCTGAAGAATTGTTTTCTTTTTTGGTAGTGAAAAAATCGGCGACTATAAGTATACCATCATTTTTTAATATACGGTGTGCCTCTTTCAAAAAATCTGCTTTTTCATTAGCGTGGCAGACACTTTCTATGGCATATACTGAATCAAATGAAGATGGATCAAAATGGGTTTTGCAATAATCCTGGACTGAAAATAGAGGTTTTCCTTTGAGAGAGAAATTGTTGGCATTTTGTTTGGATTTAACCACTTGGTTATAGCTTAAAGTAATACCATGCACGGTCACATCCCAGGATTTGCAAATATGGATCGTCGTTCCTCCAACTCCACATCCAGCGTCAAGGATTTTTTGCCCGGGAGCGAGTTGAAGTTTGCCCGTTACATATTCATTCATGTTATGAAGAGCTTCCCTTAATGAAATCGTATCTTCTTTCCAAAAGCCATAATGCATGGCATTGTTTCCTTTCAGATGCCAAAGCCATTTGTAATCAATTTCACAATCATCGTAATACGTTACAATTTGTTCTGCTTTGATGGTATTATTTAGTTCTTTCATGAAAAAATTTTCTTCATAAAGTGAAATCCCAAAATGAAAGGCATGATGTAAAGTTGTCGGTGTTGTCCATAAAATATCAAATCTACAGATTAATCTGATTATTTATTGCAAATAAAATAAAGATTTATTCGCATTAATTGGGATTGATTTTTTAAGAATACCGGGATTTTGATTGATAGATGTCTTCTTGAAAGGACGAGAAAATGTATGCGTTTGAGTCCTTGTAAATTCATTTATAAACATTTACAAACGTAAACAAATGTATAATATCGGGAAATGTATTTTATTTATAAGACATTTGGGAAACAAATAATGAAACTTGTACATTAAATTTTGTCTCTTCACCGGGTTTTATATGCTTTTTAGCCAGAAATGTCCGGCGATGTAAGTTTTAAGTATTTTGGTGAGTGATTAATAACATTATTGCCATTCCAAAATACTTCATACCATAAGAGGAGTCACGTCGAAGATTAATTGAAAAATATGAGCGATACATTACATACAGATACCATAAGTCATATTCTTAAAGATGTTTTTGGATATAGTGCTTTCAGAGAAGGTCAGGAAGAAGTGATTGAAGGTGTACTTCAAAATAAAGACAGTTTAGTTATTATGCCTACCGGAGGTGGAAAATCCCTATGCTTTCAAATACCGGCTTTGGTAAAAGAGGGGACAGCCATAGTCATATCACCGTTAATTTCCCTAATGAACGACCAGGTGATGGCTCTTCAACAAGTAGGAGTTGAGGCAAAAGCCTTGCACAGCCATAATGACCGGTTTATACCATCCAGTGTTAATTCAGCAAATGGGACTAAAAAACCTAAACTTCTTTATGTATCTCCAGAGCGGATAAACCAGGAATCCTTCAGACAGGTTTTGTCTGCGTTGGACATATCATTGTTTGCCATTGACGAGGCTCATTGTGTTTCTATTTGGGGTAATGACTTCAGACCAGATTACGCCACTTTGGGATTTTTACGAGATGAATTTCCTCAAATCCCGGTCATGGCACTTACGGCTACAGCCGATAAAGCTACTCAGGATGATATCATTAAACAACTTAAGCTACATGAGCCCATTATACATGTAAGCAGTTTTGAACGAAAAAATATTCAAGTTGAGGCCAGAACGGGGTCTAAGCGGTTGGAGCAGATTATTTCATTTATTAGGAAAAACGCTGACAAGTCCGGCATAATATATTGTTTGAGTCGTGCATCGTGTGAGACTCTTACTGCCAGCCTTCAATCTGCGGGAGTAAAGGCCGGACACTATCATGCGGGTATGACAGCCGATGAAAGAACCAAAATTCAAAACAGCTTTCTTCACGATGAGATTCAGGTAATATGTGCCACTATTGCATTCGGTATGGGCATAGATAAGTCCAACATCAGGTGGATTATACATTATAATATGCCTAAAAACCTGGAGGGCTATTATCAGGAAATCGGAAGATCCGGAAGGGATGGAACACAGGCTAAAGCGATTCTCTTTTACGGCTGGGGAGATTTTATCAAGCTAAAACGTTTTATCACTGATAGTGATGGGAATGAAACCTTTAAAAAAGTGCAGGAAGCCAAACTGATGCGAATGTGGGAATATTGTCAAACAGCTGACTGCAGAGTTAACCTGGTTTTAAATTATTTTGGAGAATACAGAGATAAACCATGCGGCTATTGTGACAATTGTCTTAAGCCACCTGATAAGATCCATGGAAATGCGTGGGTTCAAAAAGCAATATCAGCTGTAATAAGATCCGGGGAATCCTTAAATATGTCAATGCTAATCGATGTTTTAAGAGGGTCAATGAAACGGGAAATAACTGAGGGTGGATATGAAAAACTGAAAACCTTCGGAGTGGGCAGAGACCTAAACAGTTTTGCATGGAAACAATACATCACTCAAATGATCGACAAAGGTTTATTGGCCATTGATTATACTGACAACATGAAAATTAAAACTACTCCATTCAGCAGGGAAGCTATATTTTCTACAAATCCCATTACTCTACTAAAGGCTGAAGACTTCTCTAAAGAAGTTCACGAAGTTAAAAGTGTAAAAAAAAGGAAATCGTCAAAGGAATTATTAAAGGAAGAGTTGGCTGTCATTCTAAAGACATGGAGGATGGAAAAATCAAAAGTTATGAAGGTGCCCCCTTATGTGATCATGACAGATCAGACTCTTGGGCAGCTTGTAGAAAGGAAACCCATTTTTAAAAACGACTTATTGGATATTGATGGAATCGGAAAGAAGCGTTTAGAGCAATACGGTGCGGATATCATCGACATTATACAAAAATATTTGCAAAACCAATCTCACAGCAAGTCAGTAAAGGGGATGACTTACTTAGTGACACTTGGTTTTTATTCATTGGGAATGACACCTGCTGAGATAGCAAAGGAAAGAGGTGTTCAGGAAGATACCATTTATACTCATCTCATTTATCTGTATGAGAGAGGAGAAAAAGTTGACCTTACAAAGTATATTTCAAATGAAGAAATAGAAATGATCCATTTTGCGAACAAAAAAGCAGGGTATCCAGGCACACTCACGGAAATAGCTGACTTTATTGAGAAACCTATATCTTTTAGTAAGATCCGAATTGCATTGGCTTTACAGCCTGTAAACGACGATACATTTTGAATATTTATTTCAAGAAATCTATGTCTTGCAGAGGTACAATATTTTTTCCGTGATATGAGGTTGCCTCCAATAACTTATGAACTTCCATGAAATTTTCACCTGTTATTTTTCCCGCTGCAATGATTTCAAACCTGTGACTGTAATGTGAAATCATTTTTCGTATGGTAAGACTTCCGCCTATAGCTGTTGTGCTTCCACCAGAAGTAAGAATGGCTTTTACTTCTTGATAAGGACTCAACATTTCCAGGGCTTCTATTTTATCCAAAACCTGATCTATGGCTTTATGAAAGGTGAAGTGACTGCCCGGCGCTGAAGCTATTAGTTGTGAGAGAGCTGAAACAGCTACTTTATTTTCTTCAGTGAGCAAACCTGTGACAAAAAGATTTACTCCGATCTCTCTCATCTCAAGAATCGAATTTTGCATTAATTTCAATTCCTCTGTATTGTAGTTAAAATCTCCACTTCGGGGCCGGATCATAACTTTTACCGGAATGCCAACGGAATTAAGCACTTTATCAACTAAATCACTTGAAGGTGTCAATCCATCGAGATGTAAATCACGACAAAGTTCTAAGCGTGTAGCACCCCACTTTTCTGCTGCAATGGCTGTAGACAATGAGTCAACACAGGCTTCAATATGAATCTTTGCCACTCGTTTATCAGTACATTTGATCATAAATCCATTTTATATAACGCAAAGCTATTCTTAAACCTTTTACAAAGCAGTACACTAGTCCATAAATCCGGCACAGTTGAAAAAACAAAACATTGAAATAAGTATGAGGTTTCTTTGCTTCAGCAAAATTCGTTACGCTGTATGATATAGGCAGGTTTTACCTTCAACTATCGGAACAAATACAACACTTTAAAAATAAATTGACAAAAGAAGAAATAATTCGTACATTTGCGCCCGTTAAAAGTCTTCGGATTGATATTCAATGTGCGGAGGCATGGAATAACCATTAAATAAATTTTAGCAATATGCCAGTAAAAATCAGATTGGCCAGGAGAGGCCGCAGAAAACAACCTTTTTATCACATAGTAGTTGCAGACTCCCGTTCACCCAGAGATGGTAAGTTTATAGAGCAGATAGGTTCTTATAATCCAATGACATCACCTGCAACGATAGAGTTAGACAGAGATCGAGCCTTTCATTGGCTTGGAAACGGAGCACAACCTACCCACACTGCCAGAGCGATTTTGAGATTTAAAGGGATACTGTATAAGAAACATCTTCAAAGTGGCGTTAAAAAAGGAGCCCTAACTCAGGAAGAAGCAGATAGACAGTTTAACGAGTTCGTAAACGCAAAAGATTCGAAGATCAGAGCGAGGTTTGAGGCAGAAATGAAGCGTAAAAGTGAATATCTCTCTAAAGTGGATGGAGGCGTGAAGGAAGTAAAGCAGGAAGTTACTCCCGAAGAAAAAGCTGTTTTTATGGAAAGTGCTGAAAAAGTTGCAGCACCAATCGCAGAAAACACCGAAGCATCTTCAGAAGAAGAATAATCTAGGTAGTTTTTTGTAAAGTCTTTTATAAAAAAAATATACTAAAAGAGACCTGGTAAGGCTTAATTGCTTTATCAGGTCTCCATTTATAGCCGGTACTGTATTGATTAAAATTTGGACACTAAACGAGCTTGATTTCATAAGATAACCATAATGTTTTTTATAAAAGAGGTGAATTGGTTAGTATATTAACAATGTTTGGTGTTATAGAAACAGCTAGGTGGTTTTTATAAAAAACTGATGAAACGCCCATGACGGGCTTGGAGACACAAAGGAGAATGATTAAAAAAGAGCTCTGAAGGAGCGAAATATCAATAGCCCTGGGCTTCAGCCCAGGGTTAGGATATGAAAAAGTCATCGTTTTGGCGGGATTTTTGCCTGAAAGACGCAAAAATCATGACAAAACCATTAGTACCTAAATTTTAAACAGATGAAAGTAATTTATAACAAATCTCTTTTATTTATTTTTTCCTGATTTGACGTCTCGAAATTTTGATTTTAACAATGGAATGTTTACATGCAGATCGCTTCAATTTTAAAACCATTTAAATTAAATAACATGGAAGGTTTAGACAAAAAGTACAAAAAGGAATTGGATGAAATTAAAAAAATGATTCAGTCTTCTCCTGCCCTTGAAAGATTTTTAGAAGAGGAGGAAGAAGAGGATTATAAAGAGATGGCCGATGCATATGAACCACTCATTCAGGAACTATATTTTAAAGTGGCTGACAAGAATCCGCTTCAGTTAGTGGATTTGGAGCTACAATTGCTCGATCCCATGTTTGAAGGTCTTTTCATACCTAAAATTTTAGGATTTTCTGTTTTGAGAGGGCATGTAGATGCAAATTACAAATATTCCAGGCCTCAAAATCATTTTCGAGATATTCTTGCAGCGATTATAGATTCTTCTAATTTTGAAATGATATCCAGAAGAATTGGTCAATCGATTCAGATAGGTTTTGCCTTGAGCAGTGACATTTGGATTACTAATTTTGTTGAAAGTGTCGAAAACAAAAAGATAAAATATTTTCTACAGGCTCAAAAACTGGAAAAATACAGAACAGCTAGCGGAAGACAAGCCGGCCTGCAAAGTTACAGAAAACAATTTCTGAGCCTGAATTATCTCTCTGCTGACTTTCCAGATACTACTGCGGAGCTGCAAATATATGCCCCATCGATTAAAGATTTTCTCTTATTCAGGGCTGACAGTGCTTATGATAACTCAAGTCTGATCAAATATTTGGATGGTTTTATCAATAATGATTCGTTCAGAACGTATGACGAATACCTGGAGATCATGATGATCATTGGGATGTTTTTTGATTTGCCTGAGAAGATAAGTTCTGACTTCAATAAGGCTTTTAACGATTTAAGGAAAGTAAAAAGCGATTTTGAAGATAAGTTTTTCGAGTTTCTGTCTCATTTGCAGGAAAGCGAATCAGGCGTGAATCATGTTCAAGACGCACGTTTTTCAAAACTTATAGATAAAACGATAGAAGGTGAAGTTACTAAATATTATAAACTCATGGATATCGTCCACGGCATGGGGTATGTATCTGATCAGGCTATAGATGCTGTGCGTGTGTATTATGATTCTCACGAAGGAAGATCGACCCAAAATATGTGTGTCAGAGTTTCTATTTTCAACTATTTTAAAAGATTTCTGACTAACCTTGAACCGGAAGCATACCATGACTACTTTGAGATTAATAAAATATTTGTCCAGTATATGGCCATATTTGCCAACCAAAAGTTTAATCAGGATGTGAAAGAGGCTAGTATGGTGTATGTAAGAAAACTTTTAAAACTATATACAGATAAGAGAGGCAAAGACTATCAAGACATTAAAAAGTGGGTTTCTATGACATTTTTAGAGTTATCTTTTATGAAGGATAAAGAAATTGCTGAACTTTTTAAATCGAAGCGAAAAAAGAGAAGCTCATAGTCATGTATTGGTATTGGATTGTGGTTTATGAATAGTCAGTATGGGAGAAATTAATGAAACTTTGCATGCATATGGCCAGGTATTCAAGTTGGCTGGCAAATTCAAGCTATACGGTTTTCTATACATCTCTGGAATAATTAGCCTGACAATCGGGGTAGGTATTATATACAGTGCAGTGATTTTTTCTGATGACATTTCTCTTTTTCTTTTGAAAGCCTGGAAATGGGAATGGGGAAAGAATACTATTGCTAATATTCTTCCATGGATAACAGGATTTTTATTACTGGTTTTAGGAGTTTTTGTATATCGCTATCTGGTAGCCATAGCTTTGTCACCGTTCATGAGTCCTCTTTCAGAAAAATTAGAAAACGGACTATCAGGCAAAAAGGATTCTCTGAATTTGTCGATTTCGAGGATGCTGGTAGAATTTGTAAGGGGAATCTGTATTACCCTACGTAATCTTTTAAGGGAAATTGGTTACATTATTTTGCTCATGATTTTAAGTTTTATTCCATTATTTACATGGATTACCACCCCTGCCATTATTTTAGTTCAATCTTATTATGCCGGTTTTGGAAGTATGGACTATTGCCTGGAGCGACATTTCAGTATTGGTCAAAGTGTAAAATTTATCAGAAAGTACAGATTGCTTACCACCGCCCATGGCGCCATGTTCTTCCTTATTCTGCTGATACCTATAGCAGGATTGGTGCTTGCTCCCTGGATGAGCACTATAGCAGGGACTCAATTGGTTTATAACAAAATGAAAGAATCTTATTCTCATTAAGATTTTTTGGTACTTCCTTTGAATTCATTTAAAGTTAAAATCTAAATTTTTTACTTTTGGTGATTTATCGTAACTACTCATTTATAGTGTAAAATATTAACAACATACCCCAAAGCTTTGGGCATTGGTGTGGAAAAATTTTGTTTGATCAATCAGGAAAAATCCAGTGCACTAGTTCCTTAATATCTTGCCTTATTCCCCCAAAGCTTTGGGGGGTAGGAGCGCACGAAAATATCCGATAAGAATGATGACTGAATGGTTTCGACAGAAGTCGAAATTCGAGTGACTAAATGTAACTCGAAAATGAGGGAACCGAGCACTCCGTTGCGAGGGGGTATGAGCCTGACGAGAGGATAAACAAAAGGTATGGGTAGCCGAGGTTCCAGACAAATGAACGAAAGACTAGGGCGAGTTTATTCGTTCCGGTATTTTCGAAGTGGATACCGAAAAGAAACGAATACAGCCTTGATTTTTTTTGTTACTTTTTTGTATTAACAATGGTTCGGTAAAAAAAAAGCGAGGAATATATTATAAAAAAAGTAAATGCGTAAATTAGCATTATAAGCCAACCTGTAATCACTCAGTTCTAAAGAAAATGATTACACAAGACGCATTTACTCTAGGCAAAAGCCT
>JBGTBR010000040.1:0-24352 GCA_041749255.1 Saprospiraceae bacterium | reverse complement strand
AGGCTTTTGCCTAGAGTAAATGCGTCTTGTGTAATCATTTTCTTTAGAACTGAGTGATTACAGGTTGGCTTATAATGCTAATTTACGCATTTACTTTTTTTATAATATATTCCTCGCTTTTTTTTTACCGAACCATTGTTATATTGTAAATTGAAGATAAGGAAAAATACAATTGGAAGTGTATCCTTATGCATGTTTGAGAATCTTGTCATGAAACATACCTTTTTGCCCGAGTCCGTCGCTGGCAGGTTCGCTGCTGATAGAATGCCGGAATCAGATAATTCAATTGACCAAAGCCCGTACGGGCAAGGTTCATTTGATCATAAACCAAAGAAGCCTTTTGCATTCAATTCAAAATCAATATTTTTGTATAAAAGTAGTACTCTTGTTCAGAATTCATATATGCATATTGTTTTTTACTATTTCCTCGGGAATATCAGGCCAACATATTCCGAGAATTACAAATTTTTCTTTTTCAGATTATAAGGCACATCATCAAAATTGGGGTGTAGTAGAAGATGACATGGGCAATCTGTATTCTGCAAATACTATGGGGCTTCTGTATGGCAATGGTAATACTTGGGAAACATATAAATTGAGATTTAATAAAACTGTGCGTTCAGTTGCACACCACGAAGGCAAAATATATTCGGGAAGTTACGGTGAATTTGGCTATTGGGAAAAAGATAAATGTGGCAGTCTGGTATATTGGGACCTGACCGAAAATATCGATGTTGAATCATTCGAAAATGAGGAGGTTTGGAATATTGTTTCCGATGAGGGTTCGATTTGGTTTCAGTCTTTTTCCTTATTGATGGTATACGATGGCAAAAAATTTTCAACCATTCAATTGCCGGGTGCCATCATGTTTTTGCATATTGTTAATGGCAAAAAATATGTTCAATCTCTCGAAAACGGCATTTTCAACATCAGAGATGATTTGACCATTACTCTATTAGAAGGTTCTTCCTTTTTTAATGATAAAATAGTCACTGGAATATTACCATATAATAGCCCTGAATCTTTACTGATAACCACAAATAATCATGGTATATTTGTACTTAATAAAGGAAAAGTTTATCCCTGGAATACGGCGTATCAAAATCATTTTATTTCAATTCAAATCAATAAAGCTTTCATCACAAAAGATCTAAAGCTTATCTTGGGAAGCATCAATGCAGGTGCTTATGTTTTTGACATGTCAGGCAAATACATGTATCACTTCAATACCGGAAATGGCCTTCAAAACAACACGATATTATCCATATATGAAAATAAAACAGGCGATTTATGGCTTGGGATGGATAAGGGACTGGCTAAAATCCATCTCTCTTCCGATGCCTTGGAATTCAATGATAAAAGTGAGAAATACGGTTCCGTATATACAGCGATCCAAAAAGATTCTACCTTTTATTTAGGAACCAATCAGGGTGTCTATTTTTATAAAAATGAAAATGTATCGAAAGATGATCAATTTTCATTGATTAATGGAACCCAAGGGCAAACCTGGCAACTATTCGAAGTGAACGGCAAGTTGTATTGTGGACACAATGAAGGTACTTTTTTAATCGAAGACAAGGAAGTAACCAGAATAAGCGACCTCACAGGAGGATGGTATAATGAAGTCATACCGGGGTCCGATGGAAAGCTTTGGTTACAGGGCAATTACACAGGTTTGGCAGTTTTTAAGCTTGAGAATGACATTTTGACCTATAGTCATAAAATTGAAGGTTATCCCTATCCTGCTAAAAAATTTATATTCAAAAACGAGCACCTATGGGTTGCCAGCCCTAATATGGGACTTTTAAAACTCACACTTGATATAAACAAAGAAAAGGTTGTTCAACAAAAAAACTATGAAGTATCTATGGGATTGCCCAATGGCAGTAATATTGACCTCTATGTCTTTAAAGATAAAATCCGGGCTTACAATGGAGAGAACCACTTCGTCTATGATGATCAAGCAGACAGATTCCGAAAAGATACTTTTATGAATTCCTTTGTACAAGGATTTCTAGTGCGACCACTACAGGATGAATATTGGTTGCGCGTCTATCACGACCATACCATTTTAATGAAAGACTCCAATTTTTTAGAATATAACGCTGTAACATTAACAAAAGATTATCACAATATTGTGAGAATAAAGGAAAACAGATATTTGTATTGTTTGGAAGACGGTTATTACTTACAAACACTTTCTGATACTTCTAAGAATAATGTCAACAAGAACCCGAATATTCAAATATACCTCTCTTTAGAAAATCAAAAATGTCTGAGAAACGAAGATGTATCATTTCCGTTAAATCAATCTTCAATGACACTTCACTTTTTCGATTATGATTTTGAAAAAGGAAAACAATATTTTTACAGATTATTACCCACACAAAACGAATGGAAATCAACCCACTCCACATCACATATAGATATAACGAATATTGCTGCTGGTGATTACACCGTTGAAATTATGCGAAATGACGGTGTGAAGGGTGTTATGAATTTCACCATCCTTCCACCATGGTATGCCAGTGCTTTTGCAAAAATTTTCTATCTGGTGGTCATCGGGTTGGTCATTTTTTTTATTATAAAATACCATGAAAACCAACTTGCAAAAGCAAGACAAAAATTTGAAAATGAACAGAAAAGACTTGTCAAAGAACACCAAATGGAAATAGAAAATCAGTTATTAGTGCAAGAGAACAGATTGAAAAATAAAGAACTTGCGAATACAGCCATGCAACTGATCAAGAAAAATGAGATTCTTAAAGAAATAAAAAGCGAGCTGATTGAAATTAGAAAGAGTAGCCATCATACCCTGACTGCAAAAGATTTTCAAATTATTATGAAACAGATCAATAATAATCTGACATTAAAGAAAGACAAAGAATTGTTTGATGATAGTTTTGAAGAAATACACTATAATTTTTTGACAAAGCTGAAAGCTAAATTCCCGAGATTGTCGAAAGACGATATGAGATTAGCCGTATATATTCGCTTAAAAATGCCTTCCAAAGAAATGGCTCCTTTGTTTAACATATCATTGAGAGGGCTAGAAAACAGAAGGTACAGACTTAAAGGAAAATTAGGCCTTGAAAAAGAGGATGACATCATTATTTTTTTGCAGAATATAGAAGAATCCATAACGACATGACAGGCATACACTATTTTCAAAATCATCATTTGGCGTAGTATTGGCGTATCACCCCAAATACATTATAGCGAGTTTAGGCTTATTTTTGTTATATAGAATTTCCAGCGAAATTCATTCGTTACTAATGGACTGCCTGATTGCCAACAAAACCTAACCAGGTAATATGACTAATGCCCGAATTTATTCACTCTTTTTCATAGTATTCTTTTACTCAAGTTTGTCTGCTCAAACCTGGACAATAACGGGTAATATATCAGATGCCGAAACCAATGAATCTATTATTGGTGCATCCATAGCAGTAAAGGGCACCTTTAAAGGCACCATTACAGGAATTGATGGAAATTTTGAAATTGAGGTTTCCGATGGTGAGACACTCGTTATTTCGTATATCGGATATGCTACGCAAGAATTAGTAATAACACAATCAGGTAACCATATTATACAACTCAGACAGGAATCTGTACTGCTCAATCAAGTAATTGTAGTGGGATATGGTACTCAACGCAAAGTAGACATCACGGGTGCTACAGCCAGTGTCAAAGGGGAAGAATTGTTAAAGCAACCTGTCATGACAGCCACACAAGCCCTACAGGGGAAAGTGGCTGGTGTCCAAATCATTTCAAGCGGACGACCTGGATCCTCGCCTGATGTTCGGATCAGGGGAACCGGTACAGCTTTGGCTGGAACCACGGCATTATTTGTGGTCGATGGTGTTCTTACCGATGATATCAGCAATATCAACACATCGGATATTGTGACCATGGATGTGTTGAAAGATGCATCGTCTACTGCTATCTACGGTGCGCGGGGAGCCAATGGAGTGGTAATTATTACAACAAGAAAAGGTGTCTCAGGAGTTACAAAAATGAATTACAATAATTTTATTGGATTTAGAAATGCAACCCGTTTAGTAGAAATGGCCAATGCTGAGCAATACGCGAATTATGCCTCAGCTGCCACAGGACAGTCCGTTTTACCAGGTGATTTCGACACCAATTGGTATGGTGAAATATTGAGAAATGCATTGACTCAAAACCATAATTTTTCTTTATCAGGGGGATCGGAGAGATCTACCCATTTCCTGGGTTTTGGATATATGGAAGATGAAGGTATTGTTTTGAATAATAAATTTATCCGATTGAATGTCAGAACTAATCTGGATTTTAACATTAATTCTTATGTCAATGTGGGAATCAATGGATCCTTTACCAGATCTAATGATAAAGATGTCAACCTGGGCACTGCTTACAACAATGCTTACCGGGCAGCACCTATCATCCCGAGTGTTGTAGATGGGAGATATGGTAATACATCCGAATATCAAAACGTGGGTAATGCTGTCCTTGATTTAAATAATAATGACAATCTCGCCATTCGAAACCGGCTCCAAACATCTGCCTATGTTGAAATCAAACCCATAAAAGGTTTGTCATTTCGAAGTATGTTGGGTACTGATTTACTCAATGGTAATAACAGACGCTACAACTTTCAATTTTTTAATGATGAAATCACCTTTTTAAAAGCCGGGGGCAATCAAAGATCTGAAAGAAGTTCGCTGTCTGTTGGAAATGACAACAGTTTCCGGTGGGTTTGGGACAATATAGTTAGCTATGAAACTTCTATTAATGAGCATTCATTCAAGTTTATTGCCGGTACTACGGCTGAAGCTTTTAGCCTTCAATGGGCATCCGCCAGAAGAGAAGAAGTGCCTGCCATAAAGGACTTATGGTACATAACCACCGGTAATGCCAACACATCCACAAATGACGGTGGTGGCGATAAATGGGCACGCAATTCTTACATTTCAAGAGTAAATTATAATTTTAGTGACAAGTATTTGTTCACTGGTACCCTTAGGGCTGACGGCAGTTCCCGAATTTCCAAAGACAACAGGTGGGGTATATTTCCATCAGTGGGTTTAGGTTGGGTTTTATCCAACGAACCTTTCATGCAGGGAATTTCGTTTGTCGAAACATTAAAATTACGCTCCTCATGGGGTAGGGTAGGAAATGACAGGGTACCTCCCGATGCATTTACCGTGACCGTAACGCCAAACTTAGCCTATCCATTTGGTGGAGGAATTGCTACTCCCGGAAGTGCTATCACTCAAATTAAAGATCCTAACTTGAAATGGGAAACCACAGAGGAATTTGACCTCGGTCTAGAATATTCTTTATGGAATGGAAAACTCTATGGCGAATTTGGTTTTTACGACAAAAAGTCGAGGGATTTGCTCATCAATGTTCAAGTACCTGCTGTGGTTGGTGACGAAGATGGAGTGGTATTAACCAATGCAGCATCTATTCAGAATACAGGTTTTGAAATGTCGTTAAACTGGAGAAACCGTGTAAATGAAGATTTTACATACAGAGTGGGCGGAAACCTGACATTGAATAGAAACAGGGTAATCGGACTCAATGGAGGGCAACCTATTTTGGACGGTGGAATCGGCGCTGGACAGATTTACACAACCCGTACAGATAACAACCACCCTATAGGCAGTTTTTATGTGCTTCAGGTTTTGGGTATATTCCAAAACAGTGAAGAAATCAATGCGTACACTTCCTCGAGCGGTCAGGTTATTCAACCTGGTGCATCTCCCGGGGATTTTAGATATCTCGATGTAAATGGTGATGGCCGCATAGACGATAACGACAGGGTATTCGTTGGGTCATATCAACCCAAGGCTTATTTTGGAATTAATGGTGAGTTTTCATATAAGGCTTTTGATTTTAGCATGGATATTTATGGCAACGTAGGTAATGTTGTATACAATGGTAAAAAAGCCCTTCGATTAAGTGGTCTCGACAATGTCGAAAGATCGCTGGCTTTTGGTCGTTGGACTCCGGGATCGGGAATACAGGATGAACCGCTGGCTAATTCAGGATTTCTTCCCGCATCCACCTATTATGTAGAATCCGGAGATTTTATACGATTAAATAATATTACCATTTCCTACAATCTACCTAAAAGATTATTGGCCAGTGCAAGAATAGAGAATGCAAGAATTTTTGTAACTGGCCAAAACGTCTACACATTGCAAAAATTTACAGGATTCACACCAGAACTTTTGGATAGTTCTCCAACTCGTTCTGGTATCGAACTCAATGCATATCCGACTACAAGAACCTTCGCTTGTGGTGTAAATATTTCATTTTAATCAAACCGTATATTGGATCTAGTGGTAAACGCATAAAATGAAGTCGAATGAAAAATAATATATATTGTATAACTTTTTTGTCTTTGGTATTGATTTTAACCACCAGATGCAGTTCAGATTTTCTGGATGTTCCGGTTCAGGGTGCTGCCACTACAGCAACGGATCCTGCTTTAGCGGAAAAATTAGTCACAGGCGTATATAATAGCCTAATATCAGGAGATGCTTTTGGAAAAGGAGATACCCATGGTATTGCCTTTATCGCCAGTACCAATATCATGTCAGATGATGCGGATAAAGGCAGTTCTCCTAATGACCAGAGAAATACAATAGGCGAATTAGATGATTTTTTACACGGCCCCACAAATGTTTTTGCTGCCTCCATCTGGAACGGACATTACAACGCCATTGCCCAATGCAACCAGGCCTTACAAGCTTTGGAAATCGCTACAGTGGACGAAGTCACCAAAAACAGATGGATTGGTGAAGTTCGGTTCTTAAGAGGATATTACTATTTTAATATGGTGCGATATTACGGAGGTGTCCCTGCGGTGTTGAGAGTCCCGGAAAGTGCGGCTGATGCCAATAGTGACGACACATTCCAAACCCGGGCTTCAGTAGATGAAATTTATAGCATCATCATTGGCGATATGCAATTTGCCGTGGACAATACACCCCTAAAAAATCAAACACAAACGGGAAGGATAAATCGAGGAACAGCTCAGGCCATGTTGGCCAAAGTATATATGTACAGGAATGATTGGCAAAAAGTACTGGATCTAACCACAGAAGTAGTCAATAGCGGTTTGTATGATTTATTGTCTGATTATGAGCTTATTTGGAGATTTGAAGGCAATAATAGTATAGAATCCATTTTTGAGATTCAAACAGGAACCTTCAATAACACGGATTATGGTGTCAGGGGGTATTGCGTTTGGCAAGGTCCCAGGGTAGGAGGGTTGGGAGGCTGGAGAGATCTGGGCTTTGGTTTCTGTACTCCTTCCAGAAATTTGGTCGAATCCTACGAACAAGGTGATGTTCGAAGAAACGCCACTGTTATTGAAATCGATGATTCCGGGAATCATACAGGAACTATACTATATGATGGATTCAGGATACCCAGTAAAGATTCGGTTGAAAATTTCTTTTATAACTACAAAGCATATCACAGTGAACTCATGACTATTGAGCCCTTTTTAGGCAATAGAGATAATAAACAGAAAAATATACACGTTTTGCGTTATGCTGACGTTATACTTATGCAGGCTGAAGCTTCATTTGAATTAAATGATGTTTCTCTAGCCATAAGCAATGTAAACAAAGTACGAAAAAGAGCTAGCTTAGGAAATCTAGATAATTCGTTGAGTGGAACCGCCTTACAAGAAGCCATTTGGAAAGAAAGACGATACGAATTTGCCATGGAACACGACAGGTTTTTTGATATCGTGCGACAGGGAAGAGCTGAAATGATCATGAAAGCTGACGGCAAAAATTTCATAGCTGGCAAACATGAACTTCTTCCTGTTCCTGCCCTTCAAATCGAATTGAGTGGTGGCAGATTAACTCAAAATCCCGGATACTAATTATGCAATAAAAAACTTATTTATAACACTCACATTTAAAATTTTGTAAAAATGAAATCAAAAATTTTTAATTATGTAATGGTTTTTAGTATAGCTGGAAGCCTTACTTTGGGATTTATGTCTTGTTCAAGTGAAGACGAAATGCTTCCGCCCATAGATGGATATAACAATTCTGATGAGGTAGCTTCAGCCAATTTACTGGCACATTGGGGATTTGAAGGCGATGGTAAAGAAACCAAATCAAGTGCTGTCCCTTCTAATTCTGTAGGTGCCACATTTGGACCCGGATTAAAGGGTATGTCTTTAAACCTTCAAGATGGTTACCTTGCTTACCCTGAAATCAGTGCATTGAATACATCACTTACCAGCTTTTCTGTAAGTGCATGGGTAAAAGCTAACAATAACGGTTCACACCCAAGTTCTTTCTTTACTTTGACTAGAGCTAATGAATGGGCAGGAAACTTAAACTTCATGGCAGAGACAGGATGGATGCCTGCTACTTCGGATAGCGTAACCGTTAAAGGCCTTATTGTTTCTAATAACGATTTTGGCTGGCAAGACACAAGAAATACAATATTAGCAAGTGATGATGATATTGCTAACGGACATGTACCCAAGCCCAACAAGATCGGAGGACAGTGGGCACATCTCATCATAACATTTGATGCTTCTTCAAGGGCGTTTAAAGTTTTCGCCAATGGTGAAAAAATTTCAAACCCGGCTTGGGAAATCAGAGGAAGTGCCGATTCTCCTCAAATAGCTTTCGCAACTCCTACCAAACCCGTTATTGGTGCATGGGGACCTAACGTGCCAGGAGGTGGAACACCAGAAGCATGGCAGAAACCTATGGTTGGTTCTATCGACGAATTGAGAGTGTATAACAAAGCATTAACCGATGCAGAAATTGGCGCTCTTTATAAATTGGAAAACGCCGGCAGATAATTATTTAGATTATAGCATAAATGGAGAAAGTACATTGTACTTTCTCCATTTTTTTAACCTGGAAAATCGTTTTAATGCCAAAATATGTAATACTTGGCTGGGTCATTCTATTTGTTTTTTTTTCCTGTAAGAAGGAAGATATCATCATGACTCCTTTTCAAGCCACTAAATATTCCATCAACGGAGAAGCCAATTACCAGGCTCGGGGGTTAGATATTTTACCTGAAATCCGGGTTAGTTTTAACGCTCCTGTACAGTTATTTTCCAGTAGTGATGCAGTTAAACTGGTAGGCGATAATAAAATAATTGATATTGAAATTGTTTCAGGTGATCAGGACAGTACCTTAATTATAAAACCATTACAAGGTCTTGAATATTTAACACAATATGATTTTATTATTGATAACCGTTTAGAATCCAAAAATGGTCAAAAAATTGAGAGCATAGTTGAATCTCAGTTTACTACAAGATTGGATTCTACCCATAAATTTCCCACCATACCGGATCAAGTGTTATTAGATAGTGTTCAAAGAAAAACCTTTACATATTTTTGGGATTTTGCACACCCGGCCTCAGGAATGATTCGGGAGAGAAATACTTCGGGCGACCTAGTCACTTCCGGTGGTTCCGGTTTTGGCATTATGAGTATTATCGTGGGAATCGAAAGAAATTTTATCACGAGGCAAGCAGGTCTTGAAAGGATCATTAAAATATCAGATTTCCTTAAAAATAAGGCAGATAGATTTCATGGAGTTTTTCCACATTGGATGAATGGGATTACCGGAGAAACAATTCCGTTTAGCACCAGAGATAACGGTGGTGATCTTGTGGAAACTTCCTATTTGATATTGGGACTTCTTTGTGCATCAGAATATTTTGATCGCAATGACCCACAAGAATTGGCTTTGAAAGTAACAATAAATGAAATCTGGGAACAAGTTGAATGGAATTGGTACACCAAAGGTACCGAAAACGTACTTTTTTGGCATTGGTCTCCTACTTTTCATTGGGATCTCAATCTTAGAATTCAGGGATGGAATGAATCTTTAATCACCTATATCTTAGCAGCGGCGTCACCTACTTTTCCCATTTCAAAAGAAGTATACGATATAGGATGGGCCAGGAACGGGGGCATGAAAAATGGTAAATCTTTTTATGATATCGTATTGCCACTGGGTCATGATTTTGGCGGGCCTCTCTTTTTCTCTCAGTATACATTTTTGGGAATCGACCCCCGAAACCTGAGGGATCAATATGCAAACTATTGGGAGCAAGTCGTCAATCATTCTGCAATCAATCATGCGTATTGCACTGCGAATCCGAAAAATTATTATGGTTACAGCAGCTCGTGCTGGGGTTTGACAGCCAGTGATAACAACACAGGATATAGTGCCCATAGCCCTACCAATGATCGGGGAGTGATATCTCCCACAGCTGCTTTGTCTTCAATGCCGTTTACCCCTGTCGAATCCATGGATGCTCTACACCATTTTTATTATATCCTTGGTGATAAAATATGGAAAGAATATGGGTTTATCGATGCATTTAACTTACACAATATCTGGTTTGCCAATTCATACCTGGCCATTGATCAGGGTCCCATTATCATCATGATAGAAAATCACCGTACAGGATTACTATGGAACTATACAATGAAGAATAAAGATATTCAGGCAGGTCTGGAAAAATTAGGATTTACCTATTAATGTAATTATAAGTAGTTGATGCAAATTATCAATTTTATATGACTGAATCGGCTTCTGTGTCATGAATCAACTGGACAAAGAGGGGGTTTTTTAGAAAAATTTTGTAGCTCATGAAAGGAATAAAATGTATTGTTATACTTTGGTGTTGTTTTTTCATTTCCTGCATTTCAGAAAGCAAAAAAGACACCATTCCTTACTCTAGAGAGGAATTAAAAAAGAGGACTTTTGACTATTTTTGGAAAACCACAGACTCAACCACATACCAGATTTTGGATCGATATCCGACTAAAACGTTTTCCAGTATTGCCGCTACCGGATTTGGATTGAGTTCGTATATTGTAGGTATAGAAAACAATTTTATCACAAGACAAGAGGGAGCTGAGCGGGTTAGAAATACTCTTAAGATTTTATTTCAGTTACCCCAGGGTCCCCAAAAATCCGGTATCAGTGGCTATCAGGGTTTTTTTTATCATTTTCTAACTTTGGATAAATCGCACAGATTTAAAGAAGTAGAACTCTCCTCCATTGACACAGGACTTTTGATGGCAGGGATTTTAAGTTGTATGTCCTATTTTGTCAATGAAGATGATGAGACAGAAGGAGAGATCCGGCAGCTTGCTGATAGTTTATTCAGAAGGGTTAATTGGGACTGGATGATGAAAGAAAACGGGATCATGAGCATGGGCTGGCATCCAGAGACTGGTTTTATAGAAAGTGAATGGGCTGGCTATAACGAAGCCATGATTCTCATCATTATGGCTATGGGTTCGCCTACCTTTCCTATTCCAGATGATGCATGGTCAAAATGGTGTTCCACTTATAAAACGGATACTTTTTACGGTCACAAAAACATCCAGTTTGATCCTCTTTTTGGCCACCAGTACAGTCATGTTTGGATTGACTTTAGGGATATCAGGGACAGTGTAATGACTGATTTAAATGATGACTATTTTCAAAATTCAAAAAAAGCGACGTTGTCCAACAGGGCTTATTGTATTGATAACCCTGGAAATTGGGAGGGATACAGTAAAGATTGTTGGGGTTTGACGGCTTGTGATGGCCCTGCTTCAGTAAAAATGATGCTAGGTAATGAAGAAAGACAGTTTTACGATTATAGAGCAAGAGGTGCTTGTAGTTATCAAATCGTAGATGACGGAACCATTGCTCCTACAGCTGCCGGAGGATCCTTCCCTTTCACTCCTGAAGAATCAGAGGCCTGTTTGTCCAATATGTGGAATACTTATTATGAAGATTTGATAGGAGAATACGGATTTAAAGACGCCTTCAATCTGACTTTTAAAGATGAGAATCACCCCAGGGGGTGGTTTGGAGTAGATTATCTCGGTATAGACCAGGGCCCGATTTTACTTCAAATTGAAAATCATGAATCCGGATTATTATGGGACATTATGAAGCGTAACCCCTACATCGTTTCCGGACTGAAAAAAGCAGGATTCAGTGGAGGGTGGTTGGAAAATAATTGATGAGTTGGCGAATCTTTAGTATCATCCTGATCATAGGCCCTTTAAAACCTGCTGCCTGTTGAATTCATTAGGGATGCATTTTTGAAATGTGTAAGGGGAAATAATTCATTCGTTATTTACGCCATGTTTGGTAATCAAGAATATACGTAACCGGGCTATAGATTTGGAGGTAATCAAAAACTGATTACCTCCAAAATCAATTGCTTTGTATTACATTTTCTATAATTTAACCTAAGACAATCTATTCATTAAGTGGAGAATGGTGTTCATGAACGATTTTCCATCCCTTTCCGGTATTTAAGAAAAGTAAGGTAATCTGATCTTTAACCACAGCCTCATTTTCACCAAATTTCAAATGAAAATCAGAATGAAAAGTAACATTTGCTACGTCTCCGTAAACGGCAATTTTTAAATCATCAAAATTTAATTTTAACACCTCTGTAACGCTGCCAAAGACTTCTCGTTCAAAAACTTCATTTTCCTCACCACCATTTCGCAGTTCTCCATTTTTGAATTCAGTGAATTTCGGTCCGTAGGCATGAAAAGAGATAAGCTTATCAATATCGCCTTTGATGACAGCTTTCTTTATATTCTCCATAACTGCTTTAACCTCGGCCTGTTCTTTTTCAAACTTCTTCGTAAGCAGGTCCATACCGTTCGATTGCTGAGCCTCAAGAATTGGAGAATAAAAAAATAAAATAATGAGAGTGGCAAAAAATGTTCGTGTTTTCATTGTATAATATTTTTAATATGATAAAAAATGCTTTAAAGTTTTAGTTTAGGCAACATAAAACGAGAAAGAAATAATAATTAATATTGATGAATGATTCGCTTTCATGTATGATTTATATTAATATTTATGCTCATCTAAAATAAAAATTAGATGAGTATAAATATATTAAATGAAATTATATTCTGGATCGCACTTCTTTTGATCCTATAGTCCTTTTTCTTTTGGATACATGTTGATGATTACCGAATGGATGGTTGTATATGATCAAAAAAATACGTTTAGAAAAATCGATATATCCCCAGATTTTCATTGGGAGCTTCTCTAGTGATTGGTTACCCAGGTGTTTTCCTTTACAATCCTTGTCATATCCACAACAAAAAAAGTAAAGGAAGCCAGGGCGGAATTGCATTTTCATTTTTTTCAAAAAACTGATATTGCAAAATTACAAAGGGCCTTGATTTTTGGCATTAGTTATTGTTGCAAACCATTAAGATATTATTGCATTTAGTCTTAAATTGAAGGTTTTTACCTCAGTACACATCAAAAAATTGTTGCAAATATTATTATTAAACTAGGGTTTATCTTCTTGTATTTGTCGATGTAAAACCAAAACATAGTTCAATCGGTCATACACTAAGAGAGGAAAAATGCTCATGAGTAATTTTCCAACCATTTTCTGTATTTACAAAATTCAAAGTGACCTATCCATTTATTTGATGTTTGTCTTCTCCTAGCGTTGGTCTGAAATCTGCATGAAAAGTGACTACTGCTACTTCTCCAAAAACATGAATTTTCAATTCATCTTAACTTTAATCAAAGACAGAAATGGCTTCAACAAATGTTCTTTCATTGGCTTCATTTCCAGCGGCGTCAGTCCCATACTCTCCATCTCTGAATTCTGTAAATTTAGGATCGTATACATGGTAGGAAATCAGCTTATCGGCATCCTTATTTTGTATACTTACAAATATTCCGTTAAGAACTTTCTGAATTTCAGTCTGAGCTCCAGGGAATTGTTCACTCATAATATCTCTTTTTACTTTAGTATTTTCCGATGCTGTCTTTGGTTTACAAGCTGAAATAAATAAAACAAAAAATATGGAAGGGAAAATGATCATTATAGATTTCATGATTTTGTGATATTTGTAAAAAAATAAGGGTTAACCGTACGAATCATTTGATAAGTTAAAATTACGTATCTTGTATTTTCAGGCTTAGGTTTTTGTCGCAATGGCTTTATCTATTGTTACAATTGATTAAATATCAATTAATTACGGTATTCGGTAGGACTTACCTTGAATGTTTCTTTAAAAACCTGGGAAAAATAAATTGGTGATTTAAAACCTGTAATGTAGGCGACTTCCGAAACTGTTTTATCTCCGTAACTAAGCAACTCTTTGGCTTTATTTAATCGAATCATACGGACATAGATAGAAGTTGACAATCCAGTTAACGCTTTAATTTTACGATGCACCTGCGAACGACTTAGATAAAGGCTTTTAGCAAGATGGTCTATTGAAAATTCATCATCGTCCAGGTTATCCAAAATGATGCTCTCAATTTTCAATAAAAAGGCATCAGTAGGTTGAATAATAAGATCTTCCTGATTTTGAGTTGATAATAATGTATGGCTGTACTTCCTTTGTAAATTTTGTCTCACCTCTAATAATTTTTCAAGTCGCAACAACAACTCCCTTTTCTCAAATGGCTTTTCCAGATAGGCATCAGCACCTTTGAGTAGTCCGGTCAACCGATCTTCAAGCTCTGTTCGTGCCGTGAGCATTATCACTGGAATATGATTCGTTTTTTCATCGTTTTTGAGACTCTCGCAAACTTGAAATCCATTCATAAGAGGCATCATCACATCACAAATTACAATATCAGGTATTTTCTCTTTAGCCATTTCAACTCCTGCTTTCCCATTTTCTGCATGAAGAATTTGGTATTGGTGTTTTAAAATGGTACGTAAGTAATGAACTACATCAGGATTATCTTCAATAATCAACAATAATGGTAAATTTTCTGCCAATCCTTTTTCAATAACTTCAGTGTCTAAAAAAGAAATTTTAGCTTCATTATTCAGAATATCCTGACCTACGTCAGTCAAAAATGGAGCATTATTTGTAATAGGAAGTACAATCTTAAATTCGGTTCCCACACCTATATGGCTCTGTACACTTATTTCTCCATCCAACAGGTTCGCCAAATCCTTTGTCAATGCCAACCCTATTCCTGCTCCTTCATGAGATCTTGTCGCAGAGCTATCGGTTTGAAAAAATCTTTCGAATATTTGATCGATATCTTCATTGGGAATACCCTGACCATTGTCTTTTATCTTAATAATGAGTTGGCCTTCGGAATCTACATCTTCATGGGATATTTGGACTGAAATAGAACCATTAAACCCTGTAAATTTGACAGCATTGGAGAGAAGGTTTGATAGAATGGTGCCCATCATGTAGGTGTCCATATCCATCACCAAACAATCTATTTCTGAATGCAATGAAAGGTTGATTTGTTTTTCTTCGGCAAGGATGTGGAAACTTTCAATATAGTATTTGATAAAAGTGATCATATCCGTTTGAATGTAATTGACCTTCATATGACCGCTATCCAGTTTGGAAAGATCAAGCATCTTATTGACCAGCTGGAGTAAATTTTTCCCATTTCGCTCAATCATTTCCAATGGAAAAGTTTGATTTACATTGAAATTTGATTTCGAAATTTCCAAAAGGTTTTCTGTCAATCCCAGGATCACTGTTAATGGTGTCCTGAATTCATGGGTAATATTTGCATAAAGACTACTTTTCATTGAATTGATATCCTTCAACCTTTTACTTTCTGCTATAGCAAGTTTTCGGGATAGTTGAAAGCGATAAGCCCAGAAGATGATCGCAAATAATCCAATCCCAAAAATTAAATATGCCCACCAGGTTTTCCACCATGGAGGACTGATTGAAAAGTGTAAGACAGCTTCTTCTTCACTCCATAGTCCATCGCTATTAGCAGCAATTACCCGAAAGGCATAAGATCCGGGATCCAGATTTGTATATCTAACAGATCTTTGTGTGCCGGCATCAATCCAATCCTCATCAAAAGAATCTAATTTATACCTATACTGATTTTTTTGGGGGATAGTATAATGAATTCCCAAATAATGAAAGGTGATATCATTTTGAGAGTGAGATAAATTTAAAAGCTCAGATGCTATGGTTGGCATTAACTCCAATTCAAAATTTTGATTGTTAATGACCGGATTTTTGATCAAAACTTTTGGTGGATAAGGATTCCCCTTTATTTGTTCCGGATGATATACTGCCATTCCGCCTTCTCCTCCAATATATATATTGCCATCCGGACTTTTGTATGAAGCAGAATAATTGAAGTTAGAAATGGTCAGACCATCATCAAAACCATAATTTGAAAATTTACCAGTATTCTTATTTAAATGAGAAATTCCTCTTCCGGTCGCCAACCAATAATTTTCATTTCCGTCTCTTTCAATGCTATAAATTCCATTGCTGGGCAGCCCATCATTCATATTATAATTTTTGGTAACTCCATCTTCAATAGAGTAGTATAAGAGACCGGAATGAGGTGTACCAACAAGTAGCAACCCTTGAGTTTCTTCATAGATGCTCACGGCACCGTAATCTTTAATTCTGCGAATAAAGCTGTCGGTTTTTATATCGTATTGAAATAACCCGTGTTGAAAAATGCCCACCCACAAATTCTCTGCACTATCTTCGTAAATAGAAAATACGGAATTATAATATGTTTGTTGGCTTCCATCTGCAAAATGATATCTTTTATAAGATTGGGCTTCACGGTTAATTTTAATAATTCCCTCACTCCATGTTCCCACCCAAAGATTTCCCAACCTGTCTTCATGAATTCGTGTTATCGGAACTGTGAGTATAGATGATCGATTCTTATTGGAAAATGTGTAATCGTAAAATTTACCAGTCTTACGATCCAATATTTGCAAGCCGCTTTGAGTACCAACCCAAAAAGTGCCCTGATTATCTTCATAAGTGATCCAAACTATATCATTATTAATACTGTTTTCGGCATTAGGGTCATTTCTGTAACTACCAAACTGATCAGTATTTAAATCCAAATAATTCAGCCCTCCACCTCTTGTGCCAATATATATTTTACCGGGTTCACTTTCTGGTCCGTAAATACTTAAAACATCAGTTGTGGACAAACTATTTTGAATATTAGGGTGATGCTTATAGACTTGAAATTTTTGAAGAGAATGATCTATTTTATGAAGTCCTCCGGGTACGCAACCTATCCACACTCTTCCTTGATTATCATTAAGAAAAGTCCATACTGCATTGGAAATAAGCGATCCAGGATTTAAGGGATCATGTGTAAATTTGGTTGGGGTCTTAGTTTTGGGGTCAAAATAAAGAAGTCCTCCATTATACGTTCCGATCCAAAAACCTCCGTTTTTATCCTGATCTAACACCCGGACATGTGGGCAGGAAGTCCATAATCCCATTTCTCCCTTAGGGGCATAAATACCCTTGTTGTTATTCTCATCCGCCATCACCCTGATAAAAGATTCTGATGTTGGATCAAAATAGTGTAATCCATTTTCACAAGTACCCACCCAAATAATGCCTTGGTTATCTTCTAACAACGAACTGACCCTGTTATCAATGAGTGTTCTGGGATTTGATGGATCGTGAAGAAACCTTTTTGTTTCTCCGGTTTTTAAATTAAATCGTACAAGTCCTCCACCCGAAATGGTTTCATCGAAGGGTTCTCCTGTTCCAATCCAAAGGTTATTATTTTTATCCACTAACAGAACACGGACTTCATCTTTTATCAAATGATCTCCGTTTACAGAGTCATTGAGAAATCTTTGAAATAGATTTGCACTTTTATTGTATTTATATAATCCTCCATTTTGTGTGCCTATCCAAAGATTGCCTTTTTGATCTTCATCAAAATCATTGATTTGACCTGCATCTTTGGGAAATGGGGAGGTGGAATTTTCACCAAACCTGTGAAAACAATCACATTCTGGAATATATTTATTCAATGAACCTGGCATTCCAAGCCACAGAGAGCTATCTTTGCTTATGTATAACTTTTCAATTCTATTTTCTGATAAAGAGGTAGTATCTCCAGGAATTTTAGTGTAGCTCTTAAAATCATAGCCATCATATTTAAATAAACCTTCTTCACTGGAAACCCAAATATACCCATTATGGTCTTGCACTAAATCCAGGATAGATAAATTAATAAGTCCATCCTCCATTGAAAATCGTTCAATATTTTTGTGATTGCTTTGGCTTATTGAAAGAAAAGGGAAAAGGGATATTATAATCGAATACTTAACTATAAAATAGCATGTATTGAATCTCTTAACTGATTTAAAAATTTGGTTTTTGAAAAAACCCATGGTTTATATTTAAAAATAAATTGACTAATTTGGTTCGTTTTCGTAAGTTAAAGATAATTTTCGGAAGAGAGCACATAGGTTGATCATTTTAGCAGCTTGAAGCTCAAATAGCCGCACCACAATTTATGAAACGAGCTAAAACTTTATTATTCATAAATACCCCCAAAACCCAAAACATTGGAGGGTGGAGAATGATTAAAATAAGTTTATGAAAGCACCTGAATGTATTACAAATATTTTGCATATTAAATGCAATAATTAAACATTAAACAAATGAAAATCTACACCAAAACAGGCGATGAAGGAACCACTTCATTATTTGGAGGAAAAAGAGTCAGAAAGGACGACATCCGGATAGAGGCATACGGTACAGTCGATGAATTAAATACCTTTATCGGTTTATGTGCATCATCACTGAAGGATACAAAAGTCATAGATCTTTTAATAGAAGTTCAAAAACGGTTATTTACAATAGGTTCACATCTGGCATCAGACCCTTCCCGGAAATTACCGGTTCCTGACCTGCTTGCTTCCGATGTGGAAATCCTTGAAAAAGCAATAGATAATATGAATGAAAACCTTCCGGCATTGAAAAATTTTATCCTTCCCGGAGGGAGCCAATCTGTTGCTTTTGCACATATTTGCAGGACGGTAAGTCGAAGAGCAGAAAGAAGAATCATTACCCTCCATTCAATGGCTAACGTCGACCCCATAATCATCCAATACCTTAATCGTTTATCTGATTATTTTTTTGTATTGTCGCGAAAAATAGCTCACGACGAAGGAACTATGGAAATACCCTGGAACCCAAGAAAGTAGTTTCAAATTAGAATAAAATGAGAATGCTTCGCACAATACGGATGAATAGATTTTTTCTTTCGGAGGTATTATCATTGGACAGACTATAATATATTATACAACCCTTTAACATAATCTCACCCTATTAACTATATTTGTGTTGGCGATATGGAAGAACCCAAAGTCATAATGGAAAAACAGAGGTTTGGATTGACCATTGACCGTCTTTGCCACCAGTTGGTGGAATCTCATCCATCATTTTCCAACACGTGCATCATCGGCATCCAGGAAAGGGGTGCTATCTTTTCAGACAGGATAAGAGAGAGAATAGGGATTCTCTATCCCGGCTTGGACTTTCTATATGGTAAAATTGATATTTCTTTCTATAGGGACGATTTCAGAATTCGTACCAAACCCCTCAAAGTGGCCAGTACAGAGATTCATTTTTTAGTTGAAGAAATGAATGTCATTTTAATTGACGATGTTCTTTACACGGGCAGGACTGTTCATTCAGCCATGGCCGCCTTGATGGACTTTGGCAGACCCGCCAGTATCCAATATATGGCATTGGTTGACAGGAGGTTTAATCGTCATCTACCGGTTCAGGCAGATTTTAAAGGTATTACAGTGGATGCAGTAGATGAAGCCTATGTGAAAGTAGAATGGAAACACCTCAACGGTGAGGACAGGATACTGTTATATTCAGCAAAAACAGACCATATTTGATGAGTACATCAATGTTAAGTACCAGGCATCTGATCGGTATCAAAGATATCACTAGCGATGATATTGAATTGATATTTCAAACCTCTGACAATTTTAAAGAAGTACTAAAAAGACCAATTAAAAAAGTGCCCTCTCTCAGAGATGTAACCATAGCCAATCTTTTTTTTGAAAACAGTACCAGAACACGTATATCATTCGAACTTGCAGAAAAGAGACTTTCTGCTGATGTGATTAATTTTTCAGCATCTTCCAGTTCGGTTAAAAAAGGGGAGACACTTCTGGATACCGTTAACAACATTCTTTCCATGAAGGTTGATATGGTTGTGATGCGGCATCCGGCTCCTGGTGCACATCATTTTTTGGCTCAGCATATCGATGCTAATATTATCAATGCTGGTGATGGAACCCACGAGCACCCCACACAGGCATTGCTCGACTGTTACTCTATCCGTGAACGATTGGGTAGAGTAGAGGGTAAAAAAGTTTTGATCATAGGTGATGTAAAGCACAGTAGGGTTGCCTTGAGTAATATTTTTGCTTTAAATAAGTTGGGTGCCCAGGTTAAATTGTGTGGTCCCCCCACTTTAATTCCCAGGTTTATAGAAGAATTGGGTGTTGAAGTGGAATACGATTTAAAAAAGGCACTCAAATGGTGCGATGTAGCTAATGTTCTGCGTATTCAATTGGAAAGACAAGACATACGTTATATTCCATCTCTTCGCGAATACACCATGTTTTACGGCATAAATAAAAAGCTTTTGCAGAGTCTTAACAAAGACATTGTGATCATGCATCCGGGTCCCATAAACAGGGGAGTGGAAATATCCGGAGATGTAGCAGATTCAGGACAATCGATTATTTTACAACAGGTAGAAAATGGCGTCGCCATACGGATGGCTATATTGTACTTGCTGGCGGGTAAAAGAAAGTGAGATGTTAAATAATGATTAATTAGAAGGTAATGTATAACTGATGGCAGGTGAATTGGATTGTTGGGTTAATAAAGTGAGTGATAAAGAGGTTTTACTCTTGGTTGATCCGTTTTACATGGTTGGCCACTCACCGGAGGTGTATTCTTCCAAAATGATTTGCCCAAAGTGTGCGTTCAATTATAACACTTCACAGAAAAAGTTTTTAGATTAAATGACAATATTTATTTCATGATGAAAGAATACTTACTAAAGACAAAGAATTTTTTGCTTATGTCTCTTACTGTATGCGGTCTCGTTTTCAACACAGGAGTCAATACATTCGCTCAGGAACAAGGACACGATATTAAAATCGCAGTCAGCAATTATTCTAATGATACATTGATTGTTGGAAATTACTATGCTGACAGACAGATCGTTCATGATACGCTCATATCGCAAAATGGTGAATTCCACATCAGAGGAAATGAAAGGCTGAAGCCCGGAATGTATCTGGCTATTTTTAAACCCGATAATAACTTTATACAGTTTATGGTTTCTCCTGATGAGCAGGCCTTTTCATTGCAGGTAGATGTAAATAATCTGGATGAAATTGCGGTTGAAGGCAGTATTGATAATCAGTTGTTTTTCCAATATATTGATTTTATTCAGACTCAAAATGCACAGGGCCAGGAATTAAATGAAAAACTACAATCTCTGGAAAAGGAAAGCGAGGAAGCCGGAGTTGTAAGAAACTGGCTAAATAATCTTTCAAAGGAAGTGGAGTATTTTCAATCCATTATGGTTTCCGATCACCCCAACACCCTTACAGCACGCCTTTTGAAGAGTAATTTTTCCATCGATGTACCAGAATTTGATGGAGAAGATGATGAAGTCAGAAACAATAGATATCATTATTATAAAAGGCATTTTTTCGATCATATCGAATTGGGAGACAGTGTTAATCTGAGAATGCCTTTTTTGCATCAAAAAGTAACCCAGTACGTAGACAATGTTACAGCTCAAATACCGGATAGCATCATTACCAGCATTGACATTGTGCTGGATAAAATGAAGCCCAGTCCGGAAACGTTTCGTTTTTATTTGAGCTACTTCCTTAATCATTATGCCAAATCCAAACAAGTAGGAATGGATGGGATATATGTCCATCTGGTTGAAAATTATTACGCAAAAGGAATGGCTACATGGGTTGATGCTGAAACTTTGGAAAAACTCATAGATAATGCGGCGATGCTTAAGCCTACCATTATAGGAAAAAGGGCACAGAATATAACCACCTCGCAAAAAGATGGATCACAAATAAGTTTATATGATATAGAAGCAGAATATGTAGTATTATACATTTTTGCTTATGATTGTCCCCATTGTAAAAAGTCTACTCCACATATCGTTGACATGTATAATAAGTATAAAGACAAAGATGTAAAAGTTATGACCATATGCACAAAAAGAGAATTGGAAGAGTGCTGGGAATATACTGAACAAAGCGACATGGGGGGATTTTACAATACGGTTGACCCTTTTAATGTTTCGAGATATCGCACCAAGTACGATGTCAGAACCACCCCTAAAATTTATATTCTGGACCGGGACAAGAAGATACTGCTAAAAAACTTTGCTATAGAAAAAATTTCAGAAGTGATGGAAGAAGTGATGAAGGTAGAAGAAAGTAAGAAAAATCGCAAATCTTAATATCAACATCCCAACACTAGCTTCGAACTGCCTGCCAGATAGGAACTAAAATGGTCTGAAGGTCGAAGGTCTTAAAGTCTTAAGGTCGAGGTTAAGGAAAAGGTTGAGGTTAAGGTTAAGGTTAAGGTAGAGTAAGTGAGTTAGTCTAGGGGTCATTTGGCTATGCTGTCATTTATTGTCATTTGCGATGCTCGCGTTATTTTGTTACCAGAGGAAGGTTCTATCTAATATTCCTGCCTTTCTACGAACTACGAACTACGAGCTATTCTTGGTCTGAAGGTCGGGAACAGGTTGAAAGTTGGAAAGTTAACTAAAACCAAAACTAAAACCAAAACCATTTGCTACCGGCTACGAACTTAGAACTTGGAAACTGCCTAATGCTCACTGTCCTCTGCTAATTATCAAAGGACGAGAAAAAACCAGGCTCAACGGTGTGTAATCAATAGATTTGGGTGATTAATTGCGCACCATTGGTGCTAGGGAAATAGTAATCGCATTATTTCACCCAAAGCATTGGGTGCTAATGCTCATCGCACCTTTGGTGCTTTTCGAATAGGTTATATTGAATGCTTTTGCCGCATATAGCACATTAAAAGATTTTGTCAAAAAGCACCAAACGGTGCGGAATCATTAGCCTTGGGTGAAGCCCAAGGCGAAAAGAAAATCCTTTTAAAGCACCAACGGTGCGAAATAAACCGCCCACTTCCTATGGAAGAGCTACGAAGCTACGAGCTAATTAGGTCGGAAAGTCAAGAGTTAAAGTGAGAATGTGAGGAAGTGAGGAGGTTAGTCAATTGGCTACGCCGTCATTTGACTTCGTCGTCATTGGCTTCGCGTCATTTGGCTTTGCCGTCATTGGGCTTCGCCGTCATTTGACTTTGTCGTCATGTTTTCACTTTCAACTTTCAACTTTCAACTTTTCACTTTCTACTTTTCACTTTTTTAACGCTTAACGTCTAACAATTAACTTTCCTTAATCCCTTTATCCCAAATTTCCTTCATACGAGCCAACTGCTAAGAGCTATTTTGCTACGAGCTACGAGCTACGAACTACGAGCTAAATACCTGTGATAAATATAAAAAATAGCTGAGATTGTGTAAAAAGATAGAAGAATAAACTCCCACCTTTGTTGTGCAATAAATCTGTTGCAGACTAAATAATTATGTATGAACAACTCAATTGTAAACGGTGTCAATACACCAAAATCAAAAAAAGCTCTACCCTTTAACTTTTTTAAAGGAATTTTAATTAAATCCGTCTTTTTGACTTTACTATTTTGTGCCTTTTTTAATCATAATACCTATGCACAGGCAAAAGGAAACACATATAGTACAGCTCTAGGGGTAAAATTTTATCCGACCGGTATCACTTTTAAGACCTTTCTCCAATCCAATTCCGCTTTTGAAGCTATTGGTTACTTTTGGGAAAGAGGTACCCGTATTACAGGATTGTATGAATATCATTTTAATTTGTCGGATAATGGTAATTTAAAATGGTATATCGGTCCTGGAGCACACGTTGGAATATATAATGATGATTTTTTTGATGGCGGAACCGCCATTGGTATTGATGGTGTTCTCGGACTGGATTATAAGTTTCCGAATATTCCTTTCAATGTATCTTTGGACTGGCAACCTTCTTATGAATTTGGAGAATATTCAGGAGTTGTTAATTGGGGTGGGGTAGGTTTACGATATACTTTTTAAACAGACCGGCAGAAATTGACAAGAATAATCTCATCTTAATGCTGAAAAATTCAATCAGATGGGCTTTACTATCTGATTGAATTTTTGTAACTACTCAGCCATTACCCCCAAAGCATTTAGGGATGCAAAAATGATGACAAAATGCAACCGATCACATTAATAACGGAGAGTTAGTTATTATAAATGTTGAGTCCACTCTGAAAAGCCCATTTTTTATTAAGCCCATTTAAATTGATTTCGGGTGGATTTTTGAAAAATATTTGAGTCCCAGGTTATAAAAGTGAATATTGTTGTTATCAACCGTTGTATCTGTAGTCTATTGACA
>JBGTBR010000039.1:0-78059 GCA_041749255.1 Saprospiraceae bacterium | reverse complement strand
CGTCATTATAGGTATAGGTAATCGTATGTGTACCTGCTCCCGCTTCGGACGGATCAAATTGGCCTGCATTCACGCCCGTGCCACTATATGTGCCGCCAGTAGGGGTTGCGCCGGTCAACTCAAACGGTGAGGCATCAGTACATACTTCAAAATCATCAGGACAAGTAACCTCTGGTAGTGGATTAACAATAATATGGAATGTACAGCTGTTGGTACAGTTTTTATCATCTGTATAGGTGTATGTGATCGTATGCGTGCCAGCTCCTGCTACTGCCGGAGTGAATATGCCACCGCTCACACCGTTACCGCTATAGTTACCGCCAGTTGGAGTTGCACCTGTTAATCCAAATGGTGCAGCATCGATACATACTTCAACATTCGAAGGACAAGCAACATCTGGTAGTGGATTGACTGTAATATGGAATGTACAGCTGTTGGTACAGTTTTTATCATCTGTATAGGTGTATGTGATCGTATGCGTGCCAGCTCCTGCATCTGCCGGAGTGAATATGCCACCGCTCACACCGTTACCGCTATAGTTGCCGCCAGTTGGAGTTGCTCCTATTAATGTAAATGGTGCAGCATCAATACATACTTCATCATTGGATGGACAGGTAACTTCTGGTAATGGATTTACGGTAATATGGAATGTACAGCTGTTGGTACAGTTTTTATCATCTGTATAGGTGTATGTGATCGTATGCGTGCCCGCTCCTGCTACTGCCGGAGTGAATATACCACCGCTCACACCGTTACCACTGTACGCGCCTCCTGTTGGAGTTGCACCCGTTAATGTAAATGGTGCAGCATCGATACACACTTCATCATTCGAAGGACAAGTTACATCTGGTAGTGCATTGACTGTAATATGGAATGTACAGCTGTTGGTACAGTTTTTATCATCTGTATAGGTGTATGTGATCGTATGCGTGCCAGCTCCTGCGTCTGCCGGAGTGAATATGCCACCGCTCACTCCATTACCACTGAACGTGCCTCCTGCTGGAGTTGCTCCTGTGAATGTAAAAGCTGTTGCATCAATACATACTTCTTTGTCTTCAGGACATTCCATTTCTGGTAATGGGTTGACTACTATCTTAAATGTGCAACTATCCTTGCAATTTTCGCTGCTGATATAAACATATTTAATTTCGTGTACTCCTAATCCTGCCATTCCAGCATCGAATATACCATTGATGACTCCAGGTCCACTGTAGGTGCCGCCCAGAGGGGTTGCGCCAGTCAATGGAAATAGTGATGCATCAATGCATACCTCATCATTCTCTGGACAACTTACTGGCACAACTTCTTTTACAGTTATTTTAAAAATACATTCGTCATCACATCCCTTTTCATCTACGTAGGTATATTTTATTATATGTTCTCCAACACCAGCTGCCATTGGATCGAATATCCCTTCATTTATACCCGCACCAATATATGTGCCTCCCATTGGCATTGCTCCTGTCAATGCAAACGGTGAAGCGTCAAAACACACTTCATCATTTGATGGACAGTTAACTTCTGGTAGTGGATTGACTGTAATATGGAATGTACAGCTGTTGGTACAGTCTTTTTCATCTGTATAGGTGTACGTGATTGTATGTGTTCCCGCTCCTGCTGTAGAAGGATTGAAGTTTCCACCGATTACACCAGTGCCACTGTACGTGCCGCCCGCTGGAGTCGCTCCCGTCAATGCAAAAGGTGATGCATCGATACATACTTCTTCATTCGAAGGACAGTTAACTTCTGGTAGTGGATTCACCGTTTTAGTGACTATATTTGAAGCTTCCCATGGGCAATTGTTCACTTTGGCCAACCTTCTATACATCATGGTTTGTGTAATAAAGGGAGGTTGGTAATCCAAACCTGTAGCACCAAATATATTCTGCCAAAGATTATTGCTTGGATTATGAACCTGCCACTGATACATTATGGTGGCAGACTGATTACTTTGAGCTGTGGTTATATTTACAATTTTTTCTGGAGTGTATCCTTCACATCTTGCTTCATCATATCCGATCTCACCCGGGGTTTCCAGAAAAAACACTGAAACCTCAATGGTATCCACACCCTGACAGCCAAATTCATCTATGGCTAAAACGCTGTATTTGGTACTGGTAGCTGGTGAAACCGTTATGGATGATGAATTTTCGCCTGTATTCCATAAATAAGAAATATTTGGGGATTGTGGTGTTACTGAAAGGGTGGTTGATTCATCAAGACAAATTTCAGTGTTTCCGGAAATGGTTACGGAAAAGTCCTCACAAACATTGGTGTCACAAGCACATTCAGAAAAGCACTCTTCTAAAATTTCATTTAAAGTTGTTTCTGATCCAGCACCAGGGACATTTGTAGTATTATTTTTCTTGGAATACCAGGTTATACCAGTCAATGTCCATGTAGCCGAATTTTCAAATACATCCTCTACCGCTACACATAAATTATTCCCCTCGATTTTTCCGGAATTATTTTGAAAATTTCCGGATTTGTTCAATTTAACTCTAACATCACATAATGTCATGGTTCGATTGCTATTTTGGAAATCCCCATTGGCTACTATTATAGTAGTATTGTATATTTCCTGGCGACTACTGGATTGCCAGTTACCTGAATCATCCCCATCTGCGGTTCCTATATCCGTTCCCAATGCATGGTTTGGACCTCTGTCTCCTACTTCAATACATGAATTTTTTATTAAATCCACTCCATTTATGCCTGTTCCGGTTCCTGTACTTTGAAGTTGAAAGTCATGGGTAACATTCATACAAACATTATCGATGCATCTATAACCACCATCGTTTTGAAAATTGGCCGATGTGCTTTCATCACCAGTATAGAATTGATTTCCCGCTTCTTCCTGTCCAACGTCCACTTTCATATTTGTCAGGCAAATGGCAGAATTGGGTTTTTGTTGAACATTTCCGGTAGTTGCAAGATAACCACCATCCATGATAAGTTTAGCCCCTGAATTCTCTAATTGAAGATTACCTTCAATAACAATAAGTGAAGCGTTTTGGACATACAGGATAGCATTGCTACTATTTAATTTTAAGTTTGCCTTATTGACAATCACTGTACCAGTACCTGTAATTCTTATTTTCTGAGTTACATTTTCAGGATTCACACCGACCAGGCTTTGCCATGTAACGATCCCGTTGGCTACCACGTCTATGTCGAAGCTTGATGGAGGAGTACAAACTTCGTGGCATGGGGGTGGCTCGCAACAAAATTCAACATCAATTTTTATATTGCTTGTTACAATGCACCCTTTAGAATCTGTAGCTGTAACATTGTATGTTGTATTAGATTGTGGAGATACCGTTTTGGTTGCCCCTGAACCCAATCCTTGATCCCATTGGTATGTATAAGGAGAAACTCCTCCTGAAGCCGCAGCAATCAAGTCAACCGACTCGCCTTGACAAATTTGTTGATCTTCGTTTAATGTCAATTCTAAATTAGTAGGTACCGACTCACATTGGCATGTGGTGGTGTTAAAGGTATCGCTTGTACAAACATTTCCATCATCGCAGGAAGGGGGAGAACACACAGGCCCGCACACTGTTGCTGTCGTAAATGATGCCCCGGCTTTTGCAACAAATGTGATTTCACCCACTTCATACGCACCATTCATGGTAAAAGAATAAGTCTTGGTCTGACCTGAGCTAAAACCATCATCAAATTTTATTCCGCAATAATTGGTGGATGGATCATTTCCAACGACTATATTGGTTGGAGACGAAGTAACTATATCAGAACTTTTCGACAAACATGACAAGCAGGATTGTTGTCCAAATGTGACATGGCTAATGGCGTTGGTTCCAGGATTACTTTTAATTTCATATTTCCAGGTAGAAACACAACCACCTGAGCCCTGAGAATAGGTTACTCCAAGAAATTTTACTGAATGACCTGTACTGGTTGTCGATTCTGAAGGACAAGAATTATCTACACTGACATTAAAATCCAAAGGATAATTGTGTACTTCTCCCACATTATGGGTATATTGTTTAGCAACAACTTGTCCATCAATATTACCGGAATTGTTCTTGGTAAAATGCGCATGGGGTGCGAGAACTGATCCCTTTAATGTTCCTCCGCCATTAAATGTTAATGAAGTAGAATTATAGAAATTCCAAAGGATATATTTTCCATGTTGATCACCAATGCCTGCCAGGTTGGGTATGTTCCAATTAAAAGTACCGGATGCATTTACATTAATGATAAGTGGTGATGATTGTGAAGGTTGGTTGGAAAAGGTAAATGCATTATAAGATGCCAAAACTGCACCTGTAACATTTAAAACGTTAATTGTATTTGGGGCTAAATTTAAAAAACCATTGGGCGCAATGGTCATATTGTTGGCAAGTGTGGTTAGTTGTTGTGCATTGTTTTCTAGTGCATTAAATTCAGAATTAAAATTAACTACATTGCTTACAGGTCCTACGGAGGAAACCGGTTGCTGGGTTTGGAGATTAATTCTGGGATTATTGTCCTGTCCACCTCCTGATATCCGCGTATTCCCTAAATTATTATATATATTCGATCCGGTTAAATTGCCAATTTTTACATACCCATTTTGGTTGACGTTAACCCCTGATCCGCTTGTATAATAAACTCTTCCATTTATAATCAATGCCGAAGGTCTGTTGTCTCCACTAACAGTTAAGTTACCGGGTGTTTGCATGGAAGAATTAAAACTTCCGTTTAACGTCAAATTTCCACCCAAAGCCATAGCTCCATCTGAATCACCATTCTTCAAGACTACATTTCCAAGAACAAAAACATTGAATTCTCCAGCCGGTGATAATGGGTTATATCCCGATTGAATATTAAATAATGGTTGCTCAGAATAACTGGACATTAAAGATTGCTGAAGGATATCAAATAATGAAATGTATTGTAATCCTTCTTGCGTTTTACGATCGCTTTTTATAATTTGATCGGCTGCTTTTTTATTCAAAACATCCAAAGTAGCTTCCTGTCTCCATCCTTTTTCTATATGTGTAAGGTGATCATAAGAAACGATGTCGTGAAAAACATCAAATAATGGTTGGTTCCCAGAAAAAGCATTTGAGAAACCCCATCCTTGAATAAGGATTAAAGTGAAAATAAGCTTAAAAAAATGCGATTTCTTTGAAACTGAATCCTTAAAAGGATGTAAAAATGATTTAAGAGTAATGTTCGCCAAACAATCCATCTTTTTGAAGGAAGTGAGTTGTTGACAAGAAAAAGATTCAGAATCGGTAATAACAAAGTCCTTCTGACCAGTGGCAGTAGATAGTTTTTTCATCTCACAAAAATTAGTAGTTGCACAAAACATTAATTAAATGGTGCACAACCACCTAAGAGAAAGCACAAATAGGAATTGCCATACTGGCATACCCTTTTTGATATGAATGGACATAGCACTCCCATTCAAGCTCATACAGTTTATACCAAGATGGCTTACAACAAATGCATACATTAGAAAACAGTAGGTTCACTACAGATCTAATGATATAGTTGTTACATAGTAGAAATCAGGAAGGTTGATAGTTTTAATTCTTTCCCAATAACAGTTCGTTTACACAGATAGCTAAACTCTTTAGGTAGCGTGATTTATTCTCGGGTGCAATTCTAATGAATTTTCCAAATATTTTTATATAAAAATAAAACTTTAACAATATTTACCATTTTCATTTAGATATTACATATAAATAAACATAATGTATACTAAATGATTTTATGAGACATTTGTATAGTATTTTACTATAATTGAAATAATTATATATGATGACTGTATATAATATATTTATAGGACCATAACTTAACGACATTTAATAGTTTTTTCTTCAATTCATAATTATTTTAAACTTATCATAAAATAATGCATCTTCCCTATACATTTTCTTTCTTAACTATACTGTCTTACTTCGATTAAACTTTGAGGTATATCACTAATATTCATACTATTTTAGAAATGATACAGATGGAATTTATTAATCTTCCATTGTGTTTTAGATAGTAAGAAATTATACAAATGGCTCAATACGAAAAGAAGACCGTCTTTTCGTTAAAGATTTAACAATTATGCATATGTATATCTAACTTCATTTTAGATTGCAAATGACAGATTACATTGATATTAATTTTAGTTTTGCTATATTTTAGCATGTTTGTACAAACCGAACATAAAACATTTTTATGAAAAAACTCATCATAACCTTTAGTGTATTTTTTATAATTACCCAGGTATTTACTCAGGAGAAAATTACCCTGGAAGACATTTGGACTAAATTTACCTTCTACACCCGAACAGTACCGGGATTTAACTTTAAGAACGACGGGCGTCATTTTACAAGATTGGAGAATAATGCCATTTTGGAATACGATCTGACTACCGGTGAAATGGTCAGAGAAATCATCAATGGTGGAACTCTTAAGGGTCAGGCTGATTTCACTGGTAATATTTCTTCATATGAGTTTAACAAAAATGAAAGCAGAATCCTTATAAAATCAGAAACGGAGAGTATATACCGACGGTCGACACGGGCTCGATTTCACGTATATGACTTAACATCTGGTTCTTTGGTCAACGTATATGATAATGGAAAGATCATGTATGCTACCTTTAGTCCTGATGGTTCAAGGGTTGCATTTGTAAAAGAGAATAACCTCTTTTATAAAGATCTGGGTACGGGACAAATCACTCAAATTACCTTTGATGGTAAGTGGAATGAAATCATCAATGGCTCCGCCGACTGGGTTTATGAAGAGGAGTTTTCTATTTCAAAAGCCTTTTTCTGGTCTCCGGACAGTAGAAATATAGCTTATATTCGGTTTGATGAAAGTCTTGTAAAAGAATTTACTATGTCAAAATACAACGGTGGATTATATCCGGAGTATGAAACCTTTAAATATCCTAAAGTAGGTGAAAAAAACTCTCGGGTTTCGGTAAAAAATTATTCACTTGAATCCGGAACAATAAACGATGTGTTGGATGATCAGGACAGTGACCTATACATTCCCAGAATCACCTGGACCAATGATGCAGGTATCCTTTGCATCTTCAAAATGAACAGACATCAAAATCACCTTCAGCTAGTGCTAGCCGACATCAAAAAAGGAACCCATAGAATACTGCTGGAAGAAAGAAACAAATACTACATTGACATCCATGATGATCTTACGTTCCTACAAGGAGGAAAGGAGTTTATCTGGACCAGTGAAAAAAATGGTTATAACCAACTCTTTTTGTATAATATGAAAGGTGAAGAGGTTGCAAATCTTACTCCGGGCCAATATGATGTTACTTCTTTTTATGGTGTGGATCAAAAAAGAAAACTGGCCTTTTACCAGGCTGCAACAGATTCTGCATTGGATCGTCAGGTATATAGCGTATCACTGGACGGAAAATCAAAGGTAAAAATCAGTCAGAAACCCGGTACCAACTCTGCTCAGTTCAGCAGCACTTTCGATTATTATACTTTGCAACACAGCACCATAAATACTGCACCCTCCTACACCACTTTTAACATCAAAGGAGAGCTCATCAGGAACATCGAAACCAATGACCAAATTGCGGGATTGCAAGAGGCATATCAAACGCAGGCTGCAGAATTTTTTACTTTTACTACATCAGAAAATGTTCATCTGAATGGTTATATGATTAAACCTGCCGATTTTGATCCTGGAAAACAATATCCGGTTTTCATGACGGTGTATGGAGGGCCGGGATCCCAACAAGTCACCGATTCCTGGAAAGGAAATAATTATTGGTGGTTTCAGATGTTGGCTCAAAACGGATATATCATTGCCTGCGTAGATAACAGAGGTACAGGCGCACGTGGTGAAGAATTTAAAAAAATGACCTACATGCAATTAGGACATTTCGAAACCATAGACCAGATTGAGGCAGCCAAATACCTGGCTTCACAATCATTTGTTGATGGATCACGAATAGGAATTTACGGCTGGAGTTACGGAGGATATATGTCTACAAACTGCATATTAAAAGGCAACGATGTATTTAAAGCAGCCATTGCAGTGGCACCTGTTACACATTGGAAGTGGTATGATACCATTTACACAGAAAGATATATGAGGACATTGAATGAAAACAACAATGGATACGACCTCAATTCACCCGTCTATTTTGCTGACAGACTCAAAGGTCATTATTTATTGGTTCATGGAATGGGAGATGACAATGTCCATTTTCAACATACGGCAGAAATGGTCAATGCCCTTGTCAAGGCGAATAAACAATTCGATACATACTTTTATCCCAACAGGAATCATGGAATATATGGAGACAATGCCCGAATCCACCTGTGGACGAAGATGAATCAATTCATTTTCGAAAAATTATAAATATGGCAAAACAAGTCATCAGAGAAATAGTAAATCGCAGGGCAAAATTTGAATACCACTGCGAACAGGCACTGGAAGCAGGAATGGTCTTGCTCGGCACAGAAGTAAAATCCCTTAAGGCGGGCAATGCCCATTTGTCTGATGCATATTGTTTTTTCGATAAGGGCGAACTTATACTTAAAAGTGCTTTTATTGCGGAATACGAACACGGCAACATCCACAACCATGAAAGCAGGAGAGACAGAAAACTTCTTTTGAAAAAATCAGAATTAAAAAAACTGGAACGCAAGGTAAACGAAAAAGGACTTACCATAATACCATATAAGTTTTACCTAAGTGAAAGGGGCTTTGTCAAAGTGCAAATTTGGTTGGCTCAGGGTAAAAAAGCATTTGATAAAAGAGAATCCATTAAAGAAAGAGACATGAAAAAAGATCTCGCAAGGAAAAGTATCCTCTGATATTATCGTGCATTTATGTCAACCTATTATTATTATTCACGTCTCCTAAACCATCAAATTAGAAGATTTTTGTATCCAATTTGGTTGTCGGTTATATTCTGCTTGACTCCCATTATTTCTGCAACGGGACAAAACCCAACTCTTTATTTGCCTGGTTTGTCTGTTGATTCTATTGCTTTACTATCATCATATCCCTATTTGGCTTTGAAAAGTGATCACAGCTGGTATCAGTACGACCTGGTAAATCTACCAAAACACCTTTTGCAAAACCAGGCAGAAAATTTAGAAAAGCCGTCTGTTTCTTTTTTTATAGATGATACTATCCGACATTACACATCCTTTCAAGATGGGTACTTACTGGTATTGAATGATGGTCTTCATCACCTGGATGGAATTCATCTTCGCAAAATGCATGTTCCATTTGAAGACAACTCTAATGACATAACAGCTGTATCCGCATGCGCAGACAGATTTTTGCTTTTGCGCAATGGAGAAATATGGTTTTGGGATCCGATTTCCTACCTCTTTCAGCATATAAAAACAGAAAGCCAATACCATATTGTATCGGCGCATTGCGATGATTGGGGATATTATTGGCTGAGCAATGGCCGGATATTGCAACCCATCTTTTCCGGGACAGGAAGCCGTTTACCTTATATCGAATTGGAGAATGTTTACAATCCCGATGCAGATCATGTTTACCCTGAAGCATTTAAAGTAAAAGTATTTCATCCGGAAATAGATAAAATAAAAATTGAATATAGAATTAAGGGTTCAGATGCTGATTGGCGATCCATTAATAATCAAGAAACTTTTCACCCTTCCATTCCCGTGTCCGGAGGTGGAACTTTAGAGGCGAGAGCTACTTTGGATGGGCAATATTATAGTTACGCAAAACCTGTATATGCAGGCCAGCCTACACGACCTTCCCTGGTTTGGATATATTGGGTAGGCATGATTGTGTTGGGATGGATTGCCACATCTGTTTATTTCTATAAAAGAGAGCAAAGGCTATTACAAAGACTCGAAAAGCAAAAGGGGTTCTACCAAATGCAATGGGAAATGCAAAAAGCAAAAGAAGATATTGCCAGAATGCAGATGAATCCTCATTTTATCTTCAATGCACTAAACAGTATCTATGCATTGATCAATTTACAGGAAAATGAAAAAGCCAAATCCTATCTATTGCAGTTCTCAGGTCTTTTACGTTCAGTCTTGCATTACGGTAATAGTGAATCTATTTCGTTAAAACAAGAAATTACAGATTTAAAATACTATTTAAGTCTGGAAAAACTGGCGTCGGGAGACTCTTTTGAATATTCCATACATAGTTCAATCGATGAGAACATACAAATTCCTCCTATGCTCATTCAGCCTATTGTTGAAAATGCTATTGTACACGGAATTAAAAAGAAGAAAAGTAATGGGCATATAAATCTGAATTTTTTACAGGAAGCAGATTTCGTCATTGTACATGTGGAGGATAATGGTGTAGGGCGTTCTGCATCTTCAGAAAATAAAATAGATCTTCATTCATCAGCCGCTACAGGAATCATTAAAGAGCGATTGAATCGGATTTCAAAATTCAGGAAGGGCAGCCTAACTTTTGAAGATTTGTACGATGAAAATGGATCTCCGGCAGGTACTGTAGCTATAGTTAAAATTCCTGTGACATTTAAAGGATAAATAGGTTGAAGGTTGAGGCTAAGGTTAAGGTTTTCGCCTTCGGCAGGCTAAGGATAATGTTGAGGTTGAGGATTTCGCCTTCGGCAGGTCAGAAAGTCAGAAAGTCGAAGGTCTCAAGGTCTGAAAGTCCGAAGGTCGGAAAGTCGATGGCGGTGAACGGTCAACTGTGAACTGTGAAGACAATGCTTTATACGAGCTACGAACTACGAGCTATTTAGGTCGGAAAATCTGAAGGTCGGAAAGTCGATGGCGGTGAACAGTAAACAGTGAACAGTGAGCGGTTAGAAATACTAAGGTTTGAAAGCTAACTGCTAAAAGCGAGGTATAAAACGAAAATCAGTGAAAATCTGTGAGATCTGCGGGAAAAATAAAACTCAATATTCAATTCAGTTGAGGTTATGAGGATGTGAAGTTAAAGGAATGGTTTTCGCATTTGATGGTTGAAGTTTCAGGTATTTTATATTTTCAATATATTTGAAAGGTAACTACTCAGTCATTACCCCCAAAGTTTTGGGGGTAAAATATGAATAGCCACGGATTTTAATCCGTGGTTTAATTGTGGAATTGAATTCATTTTGGCGGTATTTTTGCCCCTCAAAGCATTGGGGGCAAAAATGATGACAAAATGTAACCGATCTCACTAACAACGGTATTTACTATGAAAGAAATAAGCATGATTTCAAGGATTTACATAACTTGACACATAATGACCTTAACAATATAAACTGCAATGAATTTAAAAAAAATACGCGCCATGGTTATTGATGATGTGCCTCTTGCAAGAAAATCTTTGATAAAAGATATTAAAGAACATTGTCCGGGAGTAGAAATTGCAGGAGAAGCAAGTAGTGTTGTGGAGGCGGGTAAAATGGTACAAAAAGTTAAGCCGGATTTGCTCTTTCTGGATATAGACTTAGGAGATGGGGATGGGTTTGATGTGATAGATATACTCAATCATCTGAACTTACCCATTATTTTTACTACGGCTTCTGACCAACATGCCATAAAAGCATTTCGATATAAAGCTATAGATTATTTACTAAAGCCCATAAACCCGGAGCAACTTAAAGAAGCGGTAGGAAAAGTGATGACAGTTGTTACAGGTAAAAACAAAGCTGGGGAAGAAAAACAAACAGTCACAATGGCTGGCAAGTTGGCACTGCATACTGCTGATTTCATAAAAATTGTTGATACCGGACAAATCATTCGCCTGGAAGCAGATGGAAATTACACTCGATTTTATCTTTCAGGTGGTGAAAGGGTTTTGATTACAAGGACTCTGAAAGAGTACGATGAATTGCTTGCGCCTCAAGGATTTTTAAGAGTTCACCAAAGCCATTTAATTAATTTAGATCAAATCGAATCCTATGTTAAGTCTGATGGTGGTTATATACGTATGAAAGATCAAAGTAGAGTGCCGGTTTCCGTGAGAAAGAAATCGATGGTTATCGATAGAATTCAGGAGATAAAATAATGACATCCAATGATTCAGTGAAATTTACATTTTTGTATAAATTCTTTATTATACATGCAAAGAGCCTTTTACATACAGGATGTAAAAAGCTCTTCTTTAAATACTATAACCCAAATTCAGTTTTGCTCAAGTTATACCGATCCAGTAATTGCATCATCAAAGTTACCTAATCTCATTTTGAAACAAGATCACAAAAACCTTCATAAACCATCATTTCCACAGTTGTCAATAGTCCGTTTTTTCGAATGGTTATAGGCGTTTTTCCTGATATCTTTATAGTGTGAACTTTTTCATCAGGACCTGCAACAAAAAGAGACTGACTTACCCACATGGATCTTTCTTTCTTTTCTGAGATCATGTTTTGAAGCAGGTAATACACTTCAGCCATGTCAAAACCTGGAAAATGAACGGAGAGACTGTAATACATTGGAGTCTGCTTTCTTTCCATTTTTATACCGTAAGAAAGATGATCGATGACTTTGGTATAGTTTTGTTCAGCTATGGTGTCAGAAGCAATTCCGGTTGATAATCGAAGGGACCACATTTCCACAGCCTGATACAACTGTGAAATACTGGAGGCTGACTCTTCTATAGACGAAGGTAAAGGAAGTGAAGTCAATAAACCTTCAAACACAAAACCCTTCATTCCCATGTAGGAGACAGGCACCCAATTCCCTTCGAAATGCCCCACTTTTACGTGTTTAATATCGTCTTCAACGGAAAAATCGTCAACAAGACTTACTACCTCTGCGTGAGGAATAACAATTAGAACTTCCGCTTCGATATTGGGTTGAGCCCTTAATTTAAGTCCGGAAGTGGCATTAACAGAATACCAGATTGAAGGAGTTATTTCCTGAGTCAATCCAACTTGAGATATTAAAAAAACCATACATAAAACCATTACATTTTTCATAAGTTACTCATTTTTAAAGTGAAGAAAAATTTGTTTTGTAGAGGTTTATATATCCATAGAATAAATCCATTTGTTAATTGAATAGTACAAAGATAGGGATGTTCATTGCAGGTATACAGGCAGAAAAAGCCATTGAAGTGTATAAAAGAGTATTCGTTGTATTTTCTCTAGGAAGCGGTTTGAGAGGACTTCATTTTAAAAATGGAATAATAAGTCACCATTTGATATACCAAAATGGCTGATAGCATGATAAAGTAGTATGTAAAAAATCTCCAAACCGAAACCACCAATGTCAACATACGGGCAGGAATATTGGCTCCAAAAAGAAGGAAAAAGGAGGCCTCGGCTCCACCACTTGCTCCCGGAGTAGGGATAAAGATCATAGTTAGCCAAACTAGCCACTGTTTAATGTAAATAGAGACCATATCCACATCTATATCCAGAGCATACAAAATGACAGCCAGAATAGAAAATTTTGAAAACCATTGAGTCAATAAAAGGAAAAAACTGAGAAGAAATCGAAGCTTTCCATACCTTAAAATAAATCGAAAAGTTTGTCCGGCTTCTCTGAAAGTTTTTCTGAAGGCAATAAGAAATTTTAATGTTCCCCTTTTAAATTTCTTTGGCAATTTATCTATAATGGACAAATTCCCAACCATCCTACCTGTCTGTCTCAACCAGATTATAAGAGTGGCAATAATCAACAACCCTACCGGTATATACCAGTTTTCCCATAAAAAACCAATTACAGCATCAATAATACTAATAATGGAATCCCTTATAAAAAAAGTTGCCAATGCTATTCCGGAGCTATAAAAAACAATATCTTCCAGTGTCCCCAATCCTACAATGATACCAGCTTTAGTTGGGGAAACTTTATAATTGATCAACATCCCGATTTTGATAGGTCCTCCTCCAATCAGTGTAGGCGTAATGGAAGCTCCCAAATCCGTAACCACAGCACATTTCAGTGCCTGGCCGTAAGTAATACCTGCATCGAGAAAACGCGTCCACATATACATTCTGGCTGCATGGCATATCCAGGGAATCATGACCAAAATGGCTATAAAAAGAAGGTACTTTAAATGGATATCCCAAACCTGTAAAAGAATATCTTTTTCGGTAGTTATCAATAAAAATATCAAATGGGCAAAAATCCCCAAACTGATGAAAAGAAAAAGCCTGTTAAAGACTTTTTTCAAATTGATCTTTCGCGAACTTGTTCTCATTTCCATTGCGTCAAGGCGAAAATAACATATCCCAAATGAATAAAGTCAATCTTCTTCTTTTACGAGTGTAAAAATAGATGAAAAATGAAATTTTATCGATGATGAAAATGGGTTTCGATACTAGAATTTCTTGTTTGATAATTTTTACGAGAATAAAGTATGCTTAAAAGCTATCCAGGCATACCTCCTTCTGATATTTAATGTCGATTTTATAAATGTAACAATCATATGTATTTCCTCTGATAGATATACAACCTATGACTAATTTTATTTTGTATTTATTGATTTAAAAATTGTAGTATTTTCAAATACAAACTATTGTCAAAATACTATATTGTTAATTAATGAATGTAATAACTATGTTAAAGTTTAAAGATTACACTGTTTTAAGTGTTAAAGTATTAATTTCTATTAGGTTCATAACTAAAAATTGACTTTTTTGAGTCGACAGTTCAAATTTTCATCTATAATAAACATCATTTATGCAAATGAATCAATTAAAGGTTGTATTTATAATGGCTTTATTTGTTGGTATGTATTCCTGTCAAGATACTTACCAATCAAATGAGCTAAACATCCCACCTGATTTACTGGAGTGGGAAATTACCAATGTACCTTCAGGCAAAGTAATTCCCAATCAATACATTGTTATATTTAACGACAATACTCACCGGGTCATCGGTTCCAGATCCATTGGATTGGAATATGCCTAAAAACTGGAAGTAGTAACTGAAGAATCTCATGAAATACTCAGAGATGCACAGGTTGTAAATGCAACTATAGAAAGGACTTATGCTAAGGTGATTAGTGGATTTGTCATTCAGGCAACTTCAGGAGAAATTAAAAAACTCAGAAATCACTCATCCGTGCAGTACATTGAAGTGGACAAGATCATAGCCCTGGCTCCTCCATGTGGAACGCCCAAAGGTGGACCTTGTCCGGATCCAGGATCAGATCCTGACCCGGAACCAGATCCAGGAGATGGCTGCTCCTCATCTACACAAACGACTCCGTATGGTATCGCGAGGGTAAATGGAGGTAAAAACTATACAGGTTCTGCCAGAGCTTGGATCATCGATACAGGCATCCAATTAAACCATGAAGATCTGAATGTAAGCACCAATGGAGCATTTACAGCATTTTCTATAGGTCAGGATGCTAATTATCAGGACTAAAACGGTCACGGTACACACGTTGCAGGCACTATAGCAGCCATTGATAACTGCTATGGTTTAATTTGGTGTTGCAGCTGGTGCCACTGTCGTGCCTGTCAAGGTTCTTGACAAAAATGGAAGTGGTTCTCTTTCAGGGGTTGTTGCAGGTGTAGACCATGTGGCGGCCCATGCCAAACCAGGTGATGTGGCGAATATGAGTCTCGGCGGTGGGCCAATACCACGCTCGATAAGTCTGTCAATATCCTGAGCAATAAAGGTGTGAGTATTGCGATTGCTGCTGGTAATTCCAGTACTGATGCCAACAACTCCTCCCCTGCCAGAGTTACAGGTACAAATCTTTATACCATTTCAGCCATGAACAGCAGTGACCATTGGGCTTCATTTTCCAATTTTGGAAATCCACCCAGCCGTTATTGCCAGCCTGGTGTAAGTGTAAACTCTACCTGGATTAAGAATGGGTACCCCTCTATCAGTGGTACTTCTATGGCTGCTCCTCATATGGCAGGTTTATTATTACTTGGTAATATTCAGACCGATGGAACAGTAAATGGTGATCCGGATGGAATTCCCGACCCGATAGCTGTATACGGAGGAAACTAAGATTACTTTTAGTATTCAACTCATAAAAAGCCATTCATTGCTAGTGAATAGCTTTTTTTTGTTGGTGTAATGATAATTTAGGAGGTGATCCAAATTCTATTAGTTTGTTTAATTAAAAAGCATTTTAGCATTAGTTAAACCGATCCATTCATATCTCCGATCTGATATATAATGTTGCTTATCAAAGTCAAACAAGCACATATTTTGAATTGGAATAATATTTAGGTCACGTTTATTTTTTTATTCTGTGGTACTGGTTCTAGATAATGTAAATTAGAAATAATTAAAAACTTAGCGTAATACTATCCTGCGCATTTCAAAATGTCACAATTTTGTCAAAGTAGCAAGGCTGAAACATTTTAAATATTAAAGTATAATTTGGATTAGGTTTTTAACATAAAATTAACTTACTTTAAGCTTCAAATTCATTATTTCATCACAATCAAACATCATTTATGAAAATGAATCAATTAAAGGTTTTATTTGTCATGGCTTTATTTGTAGGTATATATTCCTGTCAGGATACTTACCAATCAAATGAGCAAAATATCCCAGCTAATTTATTGGAATGGGATATTACCAATGTACCTTCAGGTACAGTTATTCCCAATCAATACATTGTTGTATTTAACGACAATACTCGCCGCGTCATAGGTTCCAGATCCATTGGATTGGAATACGCCGAAAGGCTGGAAGTAGTGAGTGAAGTATCTCATGAAGTACTCAGAGATGCTCAGGTTTTAAATGCAACGATCGAAAGGACTTATGCTGAGGCGATCAATGGATTTGTCATTCAGGCAGCATCCGGAGAAATTGAGAAACTCAGAAATCACCCTTCTGTTCAGTACATTGAAGTGGACAAGATCATAGCGCTTGCTCCTCCATGTGGTACACCAAAAGGAGGACCTTGTCCACCAGATGACGGAGGTGGTGACGGAGGTGGAGGTGGAGGAGGTGGAGATTGTTCCACCACTACCCAAACCACACCTTATGGCATTGCAAGGGTAAATGGAGGTAAAACCTATTCCGGTACTGCCAGAGCTTGGATCATCGATACGGGCATCCAATTAAATCATGAAGACCTGAATGTAAGCACCAATGGTGCATTCACAGCATTTTCTTCTGGAGCCGATGCCAATTTTGAGGACAAAAATGGACATGGCACCCACGTAGCTGGTACGGTAGCGGCCATTGATAATTGCATAGGTGTGATCGGTGTTGCTGCAGGCGCCACTGTTGTCCCGGTAAAGGTTCTTGACAGAAGAGGCAGTGGTTCAATATCTGGAGTAGTAGCAGGTGTAGACCATGTGGCGGCTAATGCTAAATCAGGTGATGTGGCCAACATGAGTTTGGGTGGTGGTGCAAATACAACGCTTGATAATGCTGTAAAAAACCTGGGAAGCAAAGGAGTAAGAGTAGCGATTGCAGCTGGAAATTCCAGCGCTCATGCCAATAACTACTCTCCTGCCAGAGCTACAGGTAATAATCTTTATGCTATCTCAGCCATGAACAGCAGTGACAACTGGGCGTCCTTTTCCAACTTTGGAAATCCGCCCGTCCGTTATTGTCAGCCTGGTGTAAGTATAAATTCTACCTGGATCAATAATGGGTACCGCTCTATCAGTGGTACTTCTATGGCTGCTCCTCATATGGCAGGCTTATTATTACTTGGTAATATTGTAAACAGTGGAACAGTAAATGGTGATCCGGATGGAAATCCCGACCCAATAGCTATATACGGAGGAAACTAAGATTACTTTTAGTATTCAACTCATTAAAAAGAACCATTTACTTCGTAGTGAATGGTTCTTTTTATTTGAGGCAAATGGATAAAAATCGAATTAATATTTATATCCCTATGATAGAAAATGCAAGACCGTTCTGGTTTTGACCTGGATCTCGTTTAGTAAGGTAGGAGTATCCATGAGACTTGATCATAGCTAAAAAATCCCTTTGTATTTTTATAGTGTTTATATGTACATCGTCTCAAGAAATCATCCCAATTATGTAATTTTTCAGCATTTACTTTTGTTGTTACTACATTACATATTGTATAAAATTAAATAGGTAAGCTTTCGCAAAACAACTTTCCATATTAGACCAACCCATTCAATCTAAACCACCACTGGAAGACTTCAGTATCAGGGAGGAAGGTAAATTGTATTGGTGGGCCAGTTGGTTCGCCAAAGTACTGGGTTATAAATCACTCGATACATTTCAATACCCTATACAAAAGGCAAAGGACACGTGTATAAGCCTGGGGATTGATCTGGCAGAAAATATTGTAGAAGCCAAAAACACAATAGAAGGAACCAGGCGAAAAGACTTTAAAATGAGTAAGTTTTTTTGCTTTTTAGTGTCTATTCACGCTGATAGCAGAAAACCAGTTGTAAAACGGGCACGCACCTATTTTCTTAATGAACTGGAAGAAATACAAATTCACCTCGACAGAGATGACTACTTCGAAAGGACTGCTGTAAGGGAAAGCATCAGGGAGTCCGCAACCAGTCTCAGCAGGGGTGCACGAAGGTCTAAGGTTAAAAACATCAGCAATTTTATCAATGAAGGGTATCTCGGCTTATACAACATGTCATTGCAGGATGTTAAAAAAAGTAAGGGTATTCCGGAAAAAGAGGACTTATACAGCCATCTTGGTATGACTGAGCTTTCTGCTCATCTATTCAGAATTGCCCTTACCGAAGAAAGATTAAAAAGACTTTCCAACCTAAATGAAGAAAAAGCGATTCGCGAGCACTGGAAAATTTCCACTAAAATAAGATCTATCCTGCATGAAAATACAGGAACCTATCCTGAATACTTAAAAACGAAAGTAAGTTTGGAAAAAATTGAAAAAGAACTTAAGAAAGCCCAGGTATTATTAAATAAATCCATTGAAAACAAATTACCCGAATTGATGGTCAAAAAATCAAAGAAGGATATTAAACCGAAATGAACCGCATTATTCATGAAGGCTTTTATAATAAGGCGTATTGCTTTCATGAATAATCCGGATTAAATCAAACACTTTCATTCATTTTTATATTTAATTTTGTAATTACTCAGCTATTACTCCGGAGGAGTAAAATATGAATAGCCCCTCCCCAAAGCTTTGGGGACTTTTGGGGGTTATATGATGAATCAGTAATTGTTTTGGCGGGATGCTGAGTAGTTACATTATTTTGAGTACTTGGCATTTTGGAAGTATTGTTTACAAACCACAAAAAACCATCCATCATTTATGGGATTGAAAGATCATAACAGAAGACTTATCCATGATTTTATGACTGAAATTTCCGAAGGTCAGCCTCATGAAAAGGAATTTTTACAGGCAGTTATGGAAGTGGCAGAAACCGTCATTCCTTTTGTGGAAGAAAACAAGGAATACAAGGAAGCGAAAATTTTACAAAGAATAGTTGAACCAGAAAGAACTATTATATTTCGTGTGCCCTGGTCCAATGATAAAAATCAGGTTGAGATCAACCGTGGTTACAGAGTACAATACAATTCAGCTATAGGCCCATATAAAGGGGGCACACGCTTTCATCCCAGTGTTAATCTGTCCATTCTCAAGTTTTTGGGATTTGAACAGACTTTTAAGAATGCATTGACCTCATTACCCATGGGTGGAGGTAAGGGAGGAGCCAACTTTGATCCTAAAGGAAAATCAGAGGCAGAGGTCATGCGGTTTTGTCAAAGCTATATGACTGAATTATACCGGCACATCGGCCAATTTGTGGATGTACCCGGTGGAGACATTGGAGTGGGTAGCAGGGAGATCGGATACATGTTTGGACAATACAAAAGGCTTCAGAATGAATTTTCGGGCATCATTACCGGAAAAGGTATAAGTTGGGGCGGCTCTCATATCAGAACCGAAGCTACGGGATATGGATTGATTTATTTTGTAAACGAAATGATAAAGACCAGAAATGAATCCCTTGAAGGCCTAAAAGTATTGATTTCAGGTTCAGGAAATGTCGCCCAATACGCATGCGAAAAAGCCATAGAACTCGGCGCTATAGTGATCACCCTTTCCGATTCTGGTGGGTTTATCCATGATATGGAAGGGATTGATCAGGGAAAACTCGCTTTTATTAAAGAACTCAAAAATGTCAGAAGGGGAAGAATAAAAGAGTATATAAATGAATACCCCCATGCTAGTTTTCATGAAGGTAAAAAACCATGGTCAGTCGCAGCACACGCTGCCCTTCCCTGTGCAACTGAAAATGAATTGGATGAAAAAGATGCGAAAATATTGATCAAAAACGGTTGTCTCTGTGTGGCAGAAGGTGCAAATATGCCTTCAACTCATGGAGCCATTGAAATTTTTCAGGAAGCCAGGATTCTTTACGCTCCGGGTAAGGCTTCAAATGCCGGAGGTGTATCAATTTCCGGTTTGGAGATGAGCCAAAATTCGATCAGAGATGCATGGACCAGGAATGAAGTGGACAGCCGATTGCACAAAATTATGGAAACCATTCATGAAACCTGCGTGCAGTACGGTGATGAAAAAGATACCATAAACTACCTGAAAGGAGCCAATATTGCCGGATTTATAAAAGTGGCTGATGCCATGATGGCTCAGGGTCTTGTTTGATAGAATTATTTTTGGAAATTAGATTTTTGTATAAAGAATATTCATCGTCATTAAAAACTTTAATTATGAAACCAGGTAAAACGAAAAAAACAATCCTTTATTTAGTGTACTTTATGATCACCATGGTCATATTTTCTTCTTGTGCTCCTGTTACACCTATACAAGAGTGTGCCACCGGGCAAACCTTTGGATTTTTTGGTGGATTATGGCATGGATTTATATCTCCTGTAAGTTTTATAGCCAGTTTGATTTTGGATGATGTGGCTATATATGCTGTCAATAACAATGGAGGTTGGTATGACTTTGGATTTGTCCTTGGAGCAGGTATTTTATTTGGTGGCGGGAGTCAGGCAGGACGATGATCTATTCTTCGGAAACAGACTTTATATTCACTCATACAATGCCAGACATAAAAATATCAGGGCTCTTGATATTTATTTAAACTGAAGCGCGACTAATGCGTGGCTTTATCTGTAATATAAAGCATTACTTACAAAATCAATGGCCAATTGATTTTCAGCCAATTTCTTTAAGCTAATTATTCCGGATAAGGAAATATCATTAGAAATTTTCATTGAAGTAAAATCTTTTGTATAAAATATTTCATTTCTAAAAATTTGATTACCTATTTCTACATATGAAAGAATGGCTTTCTTTGAAAATACTTCTTGATCTGATATAGTTTTTACTTCAATTTCAGTATCTGTTATTGAAATGATATCATGGTGAACATTTGATATCTTTATATCAATAAAATGACAAGTAGCACCTGTATCTAAAATAAATGGATATAACTTATTGCTGATATTAACCCAGGTGATAGGCACACCATTTACAATTTTATAAGGTATCGAATTGAATGTGCTATACATATCATCATCCAAAGGTTCATTATCATATGAAAATGTCATTGTTTGAAAATCTATAACTATACTTCCAAAATTAAAAATGGAACTACCTAAAATACCTAAAATATTCTGTCCCGTATATTCTTCTATTGAATTTAAATCCAGAACTAAAGCACTAAGATTTTCCTTTATCAGTTTTCCCATTTTTAATTGATGTATGGACATTTCATGTACATTAATGGTTCCAGACAGTGTCTCCAGGCTTATTGAATTTAAATGCTCTGATATTATATATTCTGAGTTTATTATGATATCCTCAGCTCCTGTATCTATGATAAAATTTCCATGTTCCCCATTCAATTCAGCCTGAGTTACCATAAGACCGTTAACAATTTGAAAAGGTATCTTTTCAGATATATAATTAGCTATAATCGTATTATTACTTAATAATATAAATAATAAAATCAATAAATAAGTTATATATTTTAAATTGGGCATAATTTTACGGTTATCTATTATTAACTTTATGTTACCTTAATGTTAAATTAACATTAATTATTAAAAAACCGTTCTAAAAGTGGAATAATTTTAAGCTGGAACTTGATGTAAAAAATTTGGAGTAAACGTTGATACCAATTAAAGCGATGTAAGTACCCTGTTATATAAATGAGTAATTTTGTCATGATAATTGCCCAAAAAGCATTAAGGTCTGCCCAACCTTTGGTGGGTTGCTATTCATATTACTCTTCCAAAGTTATAGCTGAGGAGTTACAAAGTGACATATTTTAGCAATGTAAAGACTGGCAACTTTTAATGTGGAACACCTATATTGTAAAATATACTATCAATTAACAAAAAGCGGTATAATGAAAAAAGGGCTTAACATTACATTAAGCCCTTCGTATAATAGAGTAAAAAAAATTAATTAAATCTATAACCTATTCTAAATGAAACCTGTCGTTGTGGTGCCAAACTGGTAAATATCTGATCTGTTGCATTAAAGCCTCTAAATACTTCTTCTCTAACCTGGCCTAATAAGTTTTCAGCTTTAAAACCAACATTAAATTGTTCTTCTGACCCAAATCTGTAATTGGCGTTAAAATTTAAACTATGAAATGGGACTGAATACACATCAGGCTTATCTGCAATACCAACAAAAATCAAAGTACTGCCTTGCACATTGTAATAAAATCCGGATTCAAATGTATTGGAGTTATTGCTGTATGCCATTCCTAAGTTTATCAGGTATGGTGCTTGCCCAGCCATTTTTCTATTTGTGGGAATGACCTGTCCATCTTTGACAAACCTGTTTCTCGATAAAAACTCAGTGGCCGTCATTTCTATATCAGAATCAACCAAAGTGAAGTTTGCATTAAATGTAAATGGAGTTAAACCATGAGTAATTTTACCTAAGTTTTGTAAAAATTCTAATTCAAATCCAAAAACAGTACCGTCGCCCACATTTCTGGGTTGAAAATTATTAGAGGCTTGAATATACTGTACAATTTCAATAGGATTTTTAAATCTTTTATAAAAAGTACTCAACGAAATGGATTGACCTCTTTCCTGAAATAGCTCCCATCTCAGGTCAAAGTTCAAAATATCCGTTTTAACCAGTTGGCCATTCCATACTTCATCTCCTGTAGCCACATCAATATCGGGGAAAAATCCTCCTATGAATGTACGACCGGTTATTGGATCAATTATCGTAGCAAAAGAAGCTTCCTTAAATGAAGGGCGGGCAATGGTTTTTGAAAATGAAAATCTTATGTTTTGCTTTTCAGTGACAGAATAGATAAAATTTGCTGTGGGAAATAAATCCAAATCATCCAATACAACAAAATCATCAAATACATCACCATCTTGATTTGTGCCAGAATATTTTTGTGTATATTTTTCCACTCTCAAACCTACTATTGTTTTTAATTTATTGAAAGGGATAAATTCATTGCTTATATAGGCACCTATGTTTGAAATGGTAGCATCAAATTTATTAGGATTAACCGGAATAAACTGAGGATCATAGGTTAAACCATTGAAGTTTTCCCTACTCCATAAATTTTCAGGTATAAACAGGTCATCCGGATTATCTGTAATTTTAACACTATTGGTTAAAATTTGAAAATTCTGAATTTCATAATTCCTTTCTTTCATAGTGTAAATCGATCCAAATTTTAATCTGCCGGGTTTATTATTGAATTTGTAGTTTCGTCCCAGGTTCAATTGACCACTATAGTTCACTTCGTCCAGGTAACGCCAAATTCTTTCTGGAAATCCAGATTCAGACCCGATAGTTAAGCTACCAAAATCTTCCCGAATTCTGGTAAACCTTATATCCGGGTCATTAATGGAAGACCTGGTTCCGGAGAAAACATAATTTACATCCCAATTACCATCAAAAACATTGTGGTTACCGTCAAAAATAACATTGGATAATTCTCTTTGAGTATATTCAAGGTTATGTTGAAACGCTTCGAAATTGGCACCTAAATCACTGTTTTCGTAATCGAAAATACCCGCCTTGGATTCACCATTTTGAAGATGTAGTACATTTAAAGAAAATTTTGATTTTCTTGATTTAACAGATAAACCTGCAAGTCCTCCCAGTAAAGCACTATTTGTACCAAAATCACCAATCTGTTGTTCCCTGGGATCCATATCATAAATGTCACTAAATCCGGACAAACCAAATCGGTTATACTCCGCATTTTCGTAATAATTTGTATTATTCTGATAAGTCAAAGCCACATTATATCCAAGCGTATATTTTCCTATACTTTTTTGGTTACCAGTTGAAAAGCCAAAAGAATAATCCATAAAACTTTGCTGCCTCAGAGCAGCTAAATTGGGATTAAAGTCTTCAAGAATGGATCTGAATTCAACTCCTGCCCCTGCTGGATCAGAAATAGCATTCACTCTGAAAGGTATATTCTCACGTCTGTCAGTGGGTATACTCCTGGTTCCATCATCAAAACCAAGAAAATCAGTTGCTCCCCCATGATAGGTTAACCAATTAGAATTAAAATGCATGCCTGGATTGTAGCCTAAACCAGCTGAAAAAACAGTGGTTGCCTTATCGGGAAAATCCTTAGTGGTGATATTTATCAACCCTCCAGTAAAGTCGCCCGGTAAATCGGCAGTAAATGTTTTGAGTACAAGTATATTATCCAATATATTGGTGGGAAATATATCCATTTGTAGTGTGTTTTTATCCGGATCGAGACCTGGAACATCAACACTGTTAAGTATCGTTTTAGAGTATCTATCACCTAAGCCTCTCACATAAACATACTTGCCATCATTTACCGAAACCCCAGTTACTCTTTTAATGGCGGCAGCAGCATCTGAGTCTCCAATTTTCCGAAAACTGGCTGACGAAATGCCATCCATGACATTTGTTGACAATCTTCTGAGTGTGGCTAAAGCTGCTTCGGAATTACGTGCCTGAGTAGAAGTAATGACTACTTCATCAATCATTTGCGTAGATTCATGTAATCTTGCATCTAAGACAATAGTTTTACCTGCTTCAATTTGAATATCTGAAATGATTAAATTCGCAAATCCTAAATAGGAAAATTCCAGACTGTAGCTACCTGGATCTAAAGATAATGAATACTTTCCATCAAGGTCTGTTACAGTACCAATTGAAGTTTTAACGACTTCGACATTTCCAAACAAAATAGGTTCCCCTGTAGAATTGTCTAGAACAGTACCGCGAATAATTCCCTGTTGACTAAAAACAGGTATGGTTAAACCCATAATACAAAATACAAACACAATAATACTATTCAATTTTTTCACTCTATTAAAATTTGAATTAATTAAAATAATCCCCACCTCTCTTTGAGATGGGGATTTTAAGTTATAATAACTTATATTTTTTTAAAAATCATTTAGTTCTCCTGCAACAGCAGCCCATGTCCAATTTGCAAATGCAGATTTATCAGCACCTACAGTATTTTGACCTAAAGCGACTTCTGAAACATGAGCATCTGTCCCATTTCTAAAAACAGTGGTTAAAGAAACTCCCTGAGCCAGAGTAACCTGTAAGTTGTTGAAAGCAAGACTACCATCGGCAAATGTGGCTAAGGTTTTATCCCCACTAAGTGAAAAATCTCCCCTACCATTAGATGTATTTGGATCAGTGAAATTAAAGAAATAAAGATTTTCAAAAGTTCCTCTTGCTCCATCTCTGAAATCACCTAATTCTGCAGCCGGATGACCTTTAATAGATCCATTTTTTACATTGTGAGCATCTAAAAGTGTGCCTTCAGGGCCGTCTATTTCTAAAGCATGATCTGTTTCAGCACCACAAATGACTATAAAATTATCCAAAGTACCAGCCCACGCCTGATCTGTATCAATAGCATCATCTGCAGAATTCCATACCAATACATGTTTGGTATCTACGGTGCCACCAAACCATTCAACACCATCATCATTATTAGCAATAACTTCAACATATTCTACAACTGTACCTTTACCAACTCCACCTAATGTCAAACCGTTGATCTCATTTCCCTCTCCGATATTTGCACCTCCGTGTCGGATGGATATATATCTTATTACTCCTGAGTTGTCATTCGGATCATTGCCTCCATACAATCCATTTTGATCGCTCGGAGGAATACCATCAATCTGAATCGCATCAGCCACTGCAGATATAGGAGCCCTTCCAAGAACAATGACACCACCCCATAATCCACTTAATGTTGGCTCCAGATTTGGACTTGCAATTTCTCCTGGCATAATTTCATCGGCCACAGAAGTAAATATGATAGGCTCTGAGGCCGTACCTTCAGCCATTAATTTTCCTCCTCTTGCAACGAGCAAAGCAGTAGCATTGGCACCCGAACCAGCCTCTCCTTTAATAACTGTTCCTGCTTGAATTGTCAAGGTTGCACCAGACAAAACTGTTACTCTTGATGCTAATATATATATTTTGTCTTTAGTCCAAGTTTCATTACTGCTTATATTTCTATCGATTTTTACCGTATTGACCACTTCAACACAGTTTCCATTAGTACAAACAAATCCTGGATTACATGTTACATTTGCACAAGGATCATTTACAATTGAAACACAATTGCCCTCAGTGCAGACAAAGCCCGGATCACAAGTTACATTTGCACAAGGATCCACTGTTACACAGGTACAATCCAACGTAAGAGCTTGTCCGGTAGGACAGGTTGTTGTACATTCTTCTTCTTTATCACAACTCATTAATCCTGCACATAAAAAAGTCAGTAAAATGAATTGAACTCTAAAATTCATAGACATCATCATAAATTATTTTTAATGAAAAAATTAAGTTTACATTTCGGTGCAAAACTAAGTAATGAGTGTAAAGGTCTATAAAGAGGCCTATTAACGAATTGCTATTAAATCACCAGATTTATTAATATTCCCTTAACAATAGATATTGTTATTTTTATGATATGTGCAGAAACCGCAAAACAAAGGGAAGTAGATCGGGAATGTATAATTAAAAAAACAGGAAATATTCAGACTGATTTTCAAGTCGTATTTTTTTATTGTCTATTTCTGATGATAGTCACAAATGAATAGGTATGAGGAAAAGAGATATGATTCCAATAAAAGAAATAATATTCAAAAGGCCTTACAGTTTCATTTGCAATTTTAATTTACTTGTGCATATTTATGCCTCTCACACCTTTACATATTTCCCTTTTTTGTCCATCCAAAGGCCCACCAGCCAAATGAGCATCATATACATAAGGGCAAATAATAAGGAGGCATTCTTTGGCGAAAGCCAACTCATAAATACATCCTCGTATAACAAGGATTTAAGGGTAACACCATCCATTTTTACAAGATAAAAAATCCGGATAAGGATAAGGGACAGAATGTATAATACCAGAGGGTTTCTGCCAAAAACTTCGAAAAAATACGTCCACCCTTTTATTCGATACACCTCAATCACGATCATTAATATCGCTATAATCAACAAATCCAGGCCACAGGTAAGCATGACAAAAGAACTGGTCCATATCTTTTTATTGATGGGAAATAACATATCCCAGGCTAAGGCAAGCAAAATGAAAACAGCTCCGGCTATCGCCAAACGGTATACCGTCTCTTTTTTGTTTTTCATAATTTGAATGTATAGTCCGCATAGGTATCCTATCAAAACATTCACGGTCGAGGGTAAGGTACTCAATACACCTTCAGGATCAAAAGGGACACCTTCTCCTTTATACAGTAAATCAGAACCCAACAACCATACATCTAGCTTGTGGGAAGCATTGGTCAACATTTCATAAGGGTCTCCTTTATCTCCAAAAAAATACATGATTACCCAATACAAAAACAACAAAATAATACTCATCCATACAGCTCCCGATTTTCTGAAATGAAAGACTATTACTGAGGCCAAAAAGTAACACAAGGCTATACGCTGAAGTACTCCCATTAACCTGACCTGGGTGAAGTCCTTCAATATCATGCTACCTTCTTCAGTGATATCGTAAAAAGGAAATGCATTCAGTAAATATCCTATGATAAATATGAGGAGAGTACGTCGTATTACCTTTTTATAGAAAAAAGAGGTCGAAGTGTTAAAAAACTTTTTAAAACTAAAACTCATAGCACTTCCCACAATGAACAGAAATGAGGGAAAGACCAAATCAGTGGGTGTAAATCCATGCCACGCAGCATGTGCCAAAGGCGCGTATAGGTCACTCCAACTTCCCGGGGTATTTACTACAATCATTAACGCTATGGTCAAACCTCTCATAACGTCCAGGGAGAGATACCTGCCTTGCAATGTATTGCTCAATTCTTTTGTCATTTTCACATTCATTGAAAAAGTTTGATAGATAATCTAAAAATAATTGATATTTTTATTTCTGAACTATTTCGTACCGATAAAAAGAAATTTAAAATATGTATCGCCTTCCGGTATTAATGTGCTTTGCTATGTCTGTTTTGACAGGAATGTCCTGCAAAGAAAAGACTACACCGGAACAAAACGATACGGAAGTTCTTCATATAACCTGGAAGTGGGAAGGTTCTGAATGGGAAAACATGTCGGGTCACGAGGCTTCTTTTACTATAAAACATACAGGACACAAATCCATAGATGGTTCATGGGAACTGTACTTCAATACCCTGTTTTTGGCACTCAGCACTACGGTTGCCAATGACTCTTTTACTTTAGAACACATATCTGGTGACTTATGGAAATTATATCCCAATTTCCAGGAAACTATACTACCCGGTCAATCCATTACCATTCCCTACAAATCCAAATCGATTTTTTTTAAGGATGTACAAGCCCCCCACGGTCTTTATATAGTATGGGATCAAAATGAAGCGTCCGCAACCAGAATCAACCATTATCATTCTGAATCGCTTACCCTTGAAGAAATGCATCAACATCTCGCTGGGAGCAAGGTGCCGGTACCTACCCCAGAATTTTTGTATGAACAAAATCAACATATAGAAGAAACTCAAAACTGGCATATCATCCCTACACCAAAACATTTTCATTTGAAAGAAGGATTTGTGTATTTGTTTCCCACATTTACCATGGTAGCCCCGGAAGAGTTAAAAAATGAGGAAATGTACTTTTCCCATATAATCCTTCCTCTATTCAACGGAAACGGTTCAAATTCTGAAGTTGATCAGCAGCAAAGAGTAGATAGTGTGGTATTTTCAATAAATAAGAATTTCACTACAGAGGCTTACTCTATTGAAGTTAAAGGAGGTGCCATATTGATTGCAGGAGGCTCACCCAGGGGAGTTTTTTACGGTATTCAATCATTGATATCGATGATCTCACCGGATAGCTATTTGAGAAAAAATGATATACTTAAGATACCGGTGGCTGAAATATTTGATGAGCCTGCTTTTTCTTACAGGGGAATGCACATGGATGTAGCCAGAAATTTTCACGAAAAAGAAACCATTAAAAAAGTAATAGACCTGCTGGCTTTTTACAAAATCAATACCTTACACTTTCACCTAACCAATGATGAAGGTTGGAGATTGCAAATTCCCGGGCTTCCTGAACTCACTGACGTTGGAGGCCGCAAAGGGCATACAAGTGATGAAAAGAAGCATATGTTGCCGTATTACGGTAGTGGCCCTGACGTACTCACTCAATATTACAGTGTCGAAGACTTTAAAGAAATACTGCGGTATGCCCATTCCAGACACATTGAGATCATACCCGAAATCAGTGTACCGGGGCATGCAAGAGCTGCTATTTTTGCCATGAGAAAAAGATATGAGAGACTCCTGAAGGAAGGCCGGAAAGAAGAAGCAGAATTGTACTTACTGGAAGATCTTGCTGACAGGTCAGTGTACATGTCCGTACAAAATTTCAGAGAAAACACCATCAATGTATGCATGCCTTCTGTTTATACCTTTTTCGAAAAAGTTTTAGACGAAGTGATAAAAATGTATCGGGAGGCGGAAGTTCCTCTTGGTATTATACATACCGGTGGTGATGAAGTTCCCGGAGGTGTATGGACGGCTTCACCTATTTGCGAAAAATTATTTGATGAATCGACCAAGTTAAAAGGAGTTGTTGACCTGCATGGCTATTTTATTGAAAAAATAAATGAAATCATTCGGTCTAAGGGTCTGAGGACGGCTGGATGGGAAGAAATTGCACAGACCCATACCATTAGAGAAGATAAAGAGATATCCATCCCCAACACCTCTTTGGCCAATGCAGGCTTTTTGGTCTTTGTATGGAATTCCGTTGCCGGCTGGGGTAGTGAAGACGTAGCATACCAGTTAGCCAATACAGGATTTGATGTGGTGGTATGCAATTCTTCCAATCTGTATTTTGACCTGGCTTACAATCTGGATCCCAATGAAAGAGGGCATACCTGGTCGGGATTTATCGATACAAAAACGGCCTGGAGTATACTCCCATACAACCTATTTCACTCCAACGATTCTGATATGTTTGGTAATGAAATTGATCATCAAAAGATTGCGGAGGGAAAGGCAATGCTTTCACCGGAATCCAGGGAACGGATTAAAGGCCTTCAGGGGCAGCTTTGGTCAGAAACCATTCACACCCGGGAGCAACTGGAGTATTACCTGTTTCCCAGATTAACAGGTTTGGCAGAACGGGCATGGAAAGGACAACCGGATTGGGGTGATATAAGTGACGAAGAAATTCGAAAATCTGAAAGAGAAAAGGAATGGACGCTTTTTGCAAATACGGTGGGTCGAAGAGAACTCCCCAGAGCAGATCATATTTTTGGCGGTTTTCATTCCAGAATCCCCAAGCCCGGAGCTAAAATGGAAGATGGGAAACTCCATGCCAATATTGCCTACCCCGGATTGATCATTCGTTTTACAACAGATGGTAGTGATCCCGATAAATTCTCCCAGGTGTATAAGGGTCCAGTCAATGTTTCTTCCAAGACCATCAAGCTGAGGGCATTTACCCCTTCAGAAAAAGCAGGTGGTGTTTCTAAAATAGTCCTGAACAATCATTGATTATAGCGAAGTAATATAATCCTGATATTTTAAAATTAATTTTTCGTTATCCCGTTCTCCTTTTTCTGTATTCGAACTGGAGAATACCTCTGGTACCATTCCCTTTTTGAGGAGGCTATTGCATGCTTCTACCATGATAGCCTGGATGATCACAGCGCACATAACAGTAGAAGTTGCCCCAACCCTGGTTTCCAATCCACTCAAAGCAATGGATGCATCTCCAAAGCAACCCAAATTATCCAAATAAATATGGGCTATATCGTATAGTTTCAATCCTGACGAATGTCTGGAATCTACATTCGATGTATGCTCTATACTGGTAATCACAATCACTTTTGCCCCTATATTTTTGGCATATAAAGCCATATCAATGCTCACTGTGTTTCTTCCGGAATTGGATGCAATGATGAAAACATCGCTTTTGTTCATGTCAAATTGGGAAATAAATTTTGTTCCATAACCCTCTTCTCTTTCCAATTTAGTACTACCTGAAGCACTTTTATGAAGCATAAGCCCCTCATCCAGCAAAGGGATGACCCTTGCAAAACCTCCAGCCCTGTAGAATATTTCCTCTGCCAGCATGTGGGAATGACCGGTTCCGCTGGCATAAATGTAACCATCTGATTTTACACAATCCGCCACCCACTCTGCAGCTTGTAAAATTTTATCCTCCTGTCGATGCAGCAATTGTAGCATCTCGTTTATGTTTTTCACATACTGAATATAAGCTTTCAATGATTTCAATTTAAGTTTGTAAAATGAAGGAATGGATGAAATTTCATACCCTTTGTCAATGTAATTATCAAATATAGAAATACTGAAATTATAAAATTCCCAGTACCCGTGTATTTTTTCTAAGTTGGTAATAATATGTCGGATGGGCTCCAAACATTTGTGGCCCCTGTGAAGATTTATCTGTGTTAAAATCTAAAGAAAGATTGCGTTCGGCATGAGATCTGATAAACATATCGGTCATGAAGGATAGGGCTCCGGAAACATAGCCTTCTTGAGATTCCACCGCTATAAGCCGGAGTGCGCGATGGTGACTATATATCGTAAAGTGTACAGCTAACATGGTCTTATCCTGCTTCATGATACCCCCACCGAAACCTATCCCCCGGTGAAGCGCATTATACATGATCCGCTGCATAGCATGAAAAGAATAATCCACATTTTTTGTTTCTCTAGTGTATTTTCTATAAAAATCTGCAATGACCTCCGGCTTTAACCCTGAAACAGATAACAAGTTTCGATCTTCAGCTTCTCTAAGAGATTCAACCAACTCTTCAGAATATGATTCTCTTATCTTTTCATAGGTATCATTCAAATGTAAAAAGTAGTTGGATTTTTCTACAATTTTATATTCACCTCTATCATTCATTTTATTTGTATGATTGACCATAATGTCAATTTTTCTATATTCTTCCGGGATGGCAGTCAGAAAAGTTTCTATGCGCTTTTCTGACATTACATTTACAGAATAAATGCCGAGCTCTCTCATAAGAGGAGGCTGATAGAGTTCTTTACCCATCGGCCAACCTTGCCTGTATACAAGTGGAAAAACAGATTCATAATTGCCCTCCACCAATCCTTCCCATTCATTTGCCACCTGATTGAGAAACCAGGTATAACCAAATACATTGCCATTGGGAGCGTAATGAACACAACCATCCCACCTGGCTTTTTCGATATCGTTGGATCTTAGTCGTATTATTTCCATGAAATATGTGCAACTTTGAAGGTAAATATGCATTCATGTAATAGTTATAAAGGTGAGATTGTTTTACCAGGCTAACATGTAATTAAAATTGAATTAAAGCCTTAAAAAAGTAATGGACTTCAAACTCAGCCATACACTATCAGGACACCAGGGAGGTATTTTTAAACTGATGTATGATCCGTACCGTGAGTGCCTGCTTTCTGCTGGTGGAGACGGATGGATTGCAGGATGGGATCTGGATAAACCCGCCGATGGACGATTAATTGGCAAAGACGATGACAACATCCTCACCATTTTACCCTGTGGTAACGGGATCATTTTCGCAGGAACGCTTCAAGGAAATATTCTATGGATAGATAAAGACAGGAATACAGCGCGTAAAATTACACATCATGCAAAAGGAGTTTTTGACCTGGTGCATTATAATAATGAATTGATCAGTACCGGTGCCGATGGTCGAATCACTTTTTGGGACTCTGAGAAACTTATTCCCAAAGAAAGCCTGCATTTAAGCCACAAAAATTTGCGAAGAGTCGCAATACATCCGCATAAACAGCTTTTGGCTGTAGGAGCAGGTGATGGTTGCATTTACATCCTGGATCCCAATGGTAAAAAATTGTTGTCTATTATCAAAAATGCCCATGAACGGACTGTCTTTTCTCTATTATTTTCACCTGATGGCGATAAGTTGATTTCAGGAGGTATGGATGCAAAACTCAAATCCTGGAGCACTACTACATGGAATAATATAGCAGATGTTCCCGCCCATTTGTACACTGTAAACGACATGGCTTTACACCCCATACAGCCTATAATCGCCACGGCTAGCAGGGATAAGAGTATTAAAATCTGGAATGTATACACTCTGGAATTGCTAAAGGTATTGGACAGGAATAAATACGATGCGCATTTTAATTCTGTCAATACCATTTTGTGGTCCCGGGATGGCCAATTATTATACAGTGGTGGAGATGACCGCATCATAAGGATTTGGGAGATGATTTATTGAGAAAAGACAAGTTTGGAAGAATCTATTTTTTCATAGTTCGAATCACGTGGATAAATAGTTGAAAGTTGAAAGTCGGAAGGTTGAGGCTAAGGGTAAGGTTAAGGTTAAGGTTGAGGTTGAGGTTGAGGTTGAGGAGGTGAGACGTCATTGGCTACGCTGTCATTGGCTATGCCGTCATTAATTGTCATTTGCGCTACGTGAGTAATTTTGAAACTTGTTGTCATGAGTTGTTGTGGGGTTTTTAATTATTTTGTTATCAGAGTATGTCAGTGTGCAACATATGCATACTGTCCACTGCTAACTGCCCATTGCTGCCATGTGTAAGATCCAAGGGATCAAATGACAAGAAAAAAAACCAGCACCAACGGTGCGGAGTCAATATCTTTGAGTGATTATTGCGCACCGTTGGTGCTTGGGAAATAGTATTCATATCATTTCATAGCCCTTGCGGGCTATGCTAATGCTCATCGCACCTTTGGTGCTTGTCCAATAGGTAATGTTGAATGTTTTTTATGCATAAAGCACCTTAATATATATTGTCAAAAGCACCAACGGTGCGGAATCATTAACCTTGGGTGAAGCCCAAGGCATAAAGGCAAATCAAATTAAAGCACCAACGGTGCGGAATAAATTGTGAATCCTAATGATCGTCGAACCTTTAGTACGTCAGGAATCAATGAACAAAAACTAACTACTAAAAGCTAATTGCTAATAGCTTGGCTACGAACTACGAGCTATATAGGTCGAAAGTCTTAAAGTCAGAAGGTCGGAAAGTCGAGGCTAAGGTCAAGGTTATGGTCAAGGTTGAGGTTAAGGTTGAGGTTAAGATTAAGGGGGGTGAGACGTCATTGGCTTCGCGTCATTTGGCTGTGCGTCACTGGTCGCCTGTTAATCCCTTTCGATTTTAACCATTTATCGCTTAACATTTAACACTTAACGTTTAACGATTAACAAAGAAACTACGAGCTACGAGCTACGAGCTACGAGCTATATAGGTCGAAAAGTCTGAAGGTCTGAAAGTCATAAACGAGTTGAAAGTTGAAAGTCATTTGGTTGTTTAAAACCTAGGACAGTAGACTCCCCTGTTTTCAGGGCCGCAAATTTCATAACTGAGCGAAAGTTCAAAGGCCCCGTTGCCGGCACCACCTGCTCTAAGCTCAGAAATATTGAGATCATAGCTAAAACCTATACCAAACTGTCCCTGATGAAAACGGGTTGAAAGGATCAAAGCATCAGAAATAAGTCCACCATCAAAACTATTTCCGAGTCGGTACCAACCTCCAAATTGCCAGGATTGGTCAGCGTTAGCTGTGGTGCCCATCAAAAATCTAAGACTAGCTCCTGCATTGATCTCTCTGTGTTCGCCTTGCATCAAAAATACGGCATTGGGTAGAATCTGTACTTTGGAAGCAATAGGAAGTTGGGCTCCACCATGTACTGTAGTTCTCATATAAAGATTGGCAGTTCCGTCACCTAAAAAGGAAACATTAGGTGTATTTAAATGTGCAGCAGCCACTCCGATGTACCAATTGGTATTTGGATTTAAAACACTGAACCATAGCACTCCTGCTCCGATATCCGGATAGAGGAAATTAAAATCATTGATTATTTCATTGGAAGGTATGTTTGGGTCAAAGCCGGTAGAAGTAATCTGGGTTGGCCAGCGAAGGTCACCTGGTTTAATTCGTCTTTGAGAAAATGCCGCATCCGCACCAAAAACAAGATAATGAGCTGATTGTCTGTAACCTCCCATTTTCTTGGAAAAAGAAAGACTCAATCTTCCCTGGACAGTTCCAAATTTGGACTCACCTGCTACATCACCCCAAAGAGAACCTCCAATACCAAAATAATCTTCTCGTCCTACCGGTATTTTTTTATCGTAAGACGCGGAGAATGTATTATAAGCATTGGCACCCAAAACGGCTGCCCATTGATTTCTGTAATTGACAATAGCCCTGGTATTGCAATTCATGACTCCGGTTAATGCAGGGTTGAGGTTAAGAGGAGACATATAGAATTGGCTGAAATGAATGTCCTGGGCATCCACACGAATAATAGTAGCGAAAAAAAGTAAACCAAAAATTGGGTAATAAAATTTTCTCATTTGTTTACCTATGTTGTTTATTGGACACAAAAACGACAATGCATATTAAAAAGCTTTATTATTCCATTCGATAAATGATTAATGCTGAACTTCTATTAATCAAAATATCCTGGAACAATCTTAATGAGCTCTTCCATGCAAAAAACTCAATACCATTTTCTATTTCAAAAAAACATCCGCAGATTTCTACATTCTTTTATAAACACCTAAATAATGGCGTACTGATTCATTGAAAACGTAAATGTAACCATTTTAATATAACGAATACAAATATAATTTACTTCAAATGTGATTTTTTAACAAGCCATCGTTTTAGATAGCGTATATATACAACAAAGTTCAAACATTAAATCAGAAAATGACATTGTTATCATATTGATAATTTTTAGAAGATTCAATGATCAATTTAATGATTGGTTTGTTTCATACGTTTTGTAATCATAATGCATGCCCATTGTCATTTAATTCAATACTTTTATTGAAATCTGCAAGTAAATCTATGGTATAAATACGGCAGGTCTGGTAACTTTCCCGTTATTAAATCAGAGGCTTTTCATTCTCTCTCTTTCAGATGAAACTCAATTTAGATAATTTTTTTCTAAACATGCCAACCAAAGTTAATGAGTAACAACTATATACATATTCACATGCGAAATTTATATTATATTTTATTGCTATTTGTAACCATCTCGCTCTCGTGTAGTAAAAATGAAATGGTTATTTCTCCTGACCATGAGGAAAAGTATACGCAATACGGCGTTCCTTTTCAAAATGTCCCTGAAACGGCAGATATTGTCATGTATGAAGTTAACTTAAGGGCGTTTAGCACAGGAGGTGATTTAAGAGGAGTAATAAACCGTTTGGACCATATAAAGGAATTAGGAGTAAATGTGATTTGGCTCATGCCCATACATCCCATCGGGCAAATAAACTCTGTCAATTCACCATATTCAGTCAGGGACTACAAGGCAGTTGGGGCGGAATTTGGAACATTGTCGGATTTGAGAGCCTTGACCGATGGTGCCCATGAAAGAGGTATGGCTGTCATTATGGACTGGATAGCCAATCATACCGCCTGGGATCATCCATGGATACAAAATCAACATTGGTACACACAGGATGCCTCCGGAAATATAGTCCATCCTCCAGGCACCAATTGGATGGATGTCGCAGATTTAAATTTCAACAATACAGAAATGCGCTTAAATATGATCGATGCTATGAAATTTTGGGCTTACGAGGCCAATGTGGATGGTTTTAGATGCGATTATGCGGATGGCGTTCCTTTTGATTTTTGGAAACAAGCTATTGATTCCCTGCACTCTATAGAAAACAGAAAGTTTGTACTATTCGCTGAAGGTACTAGATCAGATCATTTTCAGGCCGGTTTTGATTTAAATTTTGGATGGCAGTTTTACGGTGGTGCAAAAAACACATTTGGTGGTCAATCTGCCAATAATATGATTTCTGCCCACAACAATGAATACAATGGAACTCCGGCAGGAAAACATTGGGTGCGTTTTACAACCAATCATGATGAATCTGCATGGGATGCATCCCCCATTGTGTTATTTAATGGAATAAATGGTGCTTTGGCAGCTTCAGTTGCAACTTTTTTTACTGGTGGAGTACCACTCATTTACTCAGGTCAGGAAGTAGGAACTGCAGGCAATACCCCATTTTTTACCAAATCACCCATTAACTGGAATATAAATCCTGACATGCTAAATTCTTATCAAGAAATATTAAAGGTGTACAATACTTATGATGTGGCAAGGAAAGGAACCAATTCATCCTATTCTCATTCGGATGTGTTTATGCTCAAAAAATCTCTTCAATCCGAAGAAATATTGATTATCGTAAATGTTCGAAACACTCCTTTGAATTTCTCTATTCCAGAAGATGTACGAAATATTACATGGATCGATGCTCTGACTCAGCAAGAAGTGAGTTTGGGAAGTCAAATACAACTCCAAGCATACGGCTATTTTATTTTGAAGAATTCCTGAAAGTATATTAGCAGTATTCTCGTAGTTCGCCAAATAGCTTTTAACAGTTGGCTCACTGTTTACTGTTCACTGTTTACTGTTTACTGTTCACCGCTTCGACTTTCAGACCTTCGACTTTCAGACCTTCGACTTTCAGACTTTTACTCGTCCTGATTATTTCATTTTCGAAAAAACAAGATTGTACTTTTCAGCCGAAGATATTAATTCCTCCAATTTGTCTTTACCGGTAGCGACATCCATAAACACATCATAAATGATCAGTGATAGCACGATTTGATTTTCGTAAAGTGATAGAGTTACGAATAAATTCTTTTCATTTTCAATCAGTAAAAAAACAAGCAATTTGTGAATGTCCCTGACATCTTCAAGATTCCCTATAACAGTATCAGCAGCGATCATTCCTGATCCTTCATGGTATTCTATTTTAATAGTGCCATATTTCAATGGCAAAACCCAATTGTTGATGCCTCTTCTGGAGTCTTCAGGATTGAAGCCAGTCTCTTCCAAAACTCGCTCTACAGTAGTGGAGGCAAGAGAAGGATCCCAGTCAGTGAAATTTTCATATGTTTTATCCATATTATTTTTTGGAATCATTTTCTCCGAATTATTTGTTTTTAATCTGTAAGCCTGCAAGCATCAATATGAAAGATTTATAAAAATCCAGGGCATCATCAAATTGTAAAACAGAATCATCAACATGAACATTTCTGTGGTTTTTGGAAATTTTCATTACTTCTTTTTTGATTTTACTTTTTCGCAGGTTGGTATTTTTCCAAAAACTATATTTATACCCCAGGTTCTGAAAAAATTCTTGTTCTCTTATCTTGTAATACAATAGACATAATTCTTTCTCAACCGGCAAAAGTGAATAATTATAAAGACAATATCCCACTATATAGTCAGGAATAGCCTGGGCAAAAACAGAATACCCATTTTCAATATAAAAATCCATATGACCTAACTCATTGTAGATCAGGCTCTTTAACTCTTCCTTACCCGCAGGAGATGTCACATCAAAAGTAAACACCACTTCGTACATTTCCTTTTCAAAATCCTCCCAGGAAACATTGCTTAATTCCTTTAAATTGTTTTTCATCCTTTGGATCTTAACCTGTGGAGTTATAGAAGAAGATTGGAAGAAAGTACTTTGAATTTCTTTGATGGTCTCCATGACAGGTCCTTCCGGTTTTATAAGAAAATCAAGTTTAAACAAACATGCAAGCATAAGATAAGAAGCTGCACCTGGATATTGATGGCAATCTAATCCACTATTATCCAAAATATCTAATGCCTTGTTGATATTATCAATAAAAAATTCAAATTTTTGCCGTTTTTCTTTTTCTGAGATATCGCGTATGTGTCCGGAATCCACTTTTTTAAGACCCGGATATTCATGCAGAATCAAGTCGTCTTCACGATCTGCGACCAATGCCAATTCGCAAAGTCCATAAAATAATTGATAGGGCGATGCTTCATTGAGCATACTTGTGAAAGACAAATGTAACATGCCACTTTGGTTCATCGAAAAGCGACAATACTTCAGATAATAGTTTTTTTCCAGTATCTTTCTATAAAGATCTGTTTCCTTTTTAGTTGTAAGAGCAATTTTGACAAAAGCTTTCAACTTACCTTCTTTTACGCTTCCTTCAATTCTCTTTGAGCCCTGCAAAAAGGTGAATGATAGTTCGTCTATTTCCCCTTTCGTCATTTGTACATTTCCAATACCATCATCTCCGAGATATAATAGAAAGTATTGTATACTTTCTACATGGCGCCCGGCATCAAAATGCTCAATGGACATGTCCCAATAATCGTATCTTTCATTTCCCTTAAAAGCATTGGAGTTCCTGCCGAACATGATGTTTGGTTCGTTACTTTTTTCAGGCATGAAGTGAGAAAGGATCCTTCGCAATATCTACAATTTAAATGAATAGAAAAACGAAAATGTACTCCTTATGATATGATCCATCATTAACACAATTTTTTCATTCATCAAAATTACAAATATTAAACCCTTAATATGCGTTCCTTCAGAGAAAAATGAAATATTAAAGATGAGTTTCCGCACAGAATTCACTCCTGTTACCTTTCCTCAAAACATACATTTCAGTGACAAAATCATGCTAATAGGATCTTGTTTTTCCGATAACATGGGGAATTTTCTAAATACTCATAAGTTCCAGTCTTTATCCAATCACTTAGGAATTACTTATAATCCCGTATCCATCCATAAACTCCTCACTTTGTATGGTTGGAGTAAAAAACAAATCGCTACCGACGAACTAAACCAACTCCAGGGAGTCTATAGTCACCCTGATTTTCACAGTGAAAATAATACCTTGTCTCCCGAGGCATATATCGAGGGCTTGAATCAGAAGTTATCTGCTCATCAGCAATTCCTTCAATCTATGAACTGGCTCATCATCACCCTGGGTACTTCCTGGATTTACGAGAGCAAACACACGGGATTGGTTGTCAATAATTGCCACAAATTTCCTTCACATCATTTTGAAAAAAAGCTGCTATCAGTCGAAGAGATTACAATGTCTCTTCTTGATATAAAAGATAAGGGACGTCAACATATACCGGGACTAAAAATTATAATCACTATCAGTCCTGTACGGCATATAAAAGAGGGTATAGCAGAAAATTCCAGGAGCAAAGCCATATTGCTGGAAGCTGCCCATCGAATGATAGAGAAAAGTGAAAATGTTTATTATTTTCCATCTTATGAGATCATGATGGATGATCTAAGAGATTACCGGTTCTATAGTGAAGATCTCATCCACCCCAACAAGACAGCAACAGAGTATATATGGGAAAAATTTGTCAATACCATGTTTGACAAAACCAGCCAACTCTTTGTGAAGGAAATAAAAAATATCAATAAAGCCTACAGGCACAAACCATTTCATGCACGAAATCCAAACTATATTTCTTTTTGCAGAACGCAAGTAGATTTAATACAGGATTTTGTAAAGAGATACGGTTCAGTGTCTTTCGAAGAAGAGTTGGAATACTACCGTTCCATTATCCAATCCTGAACCCAAGTGATGAAAGATCTTGCCAAAACGAAGGGTACGATTTGGATACCACTCCGGGATCGTCTATAGTGATTGGAAACTTCAATGAAAGTGGTGCGAAGGCCATTGCCATGCGATGATCGTGATAGGTTTGTATCCTGGCTTCCTGATCTGGGGAGGCCAGACCCTCCTGCATGTAGTATTCCTTATTCTTGTCCTCCACCATATGGGGAGGAACTTTGGAGAGAAATACACCATATTTTGCCATTTCCACTTTCAGAGCCTGGATCCTGTCTGTCTCCTTAATTCTCAAAGTTTGCAATCCGGTAAATATAGCCTGTGTTCCCAACGCACCGCACAAAACTGCGAAGGTCTGTGCCAGATCGGGTTGATATAGAAAATCATATTCAAAGAAATCAGTGGCACTATATTTTTTTTCTATTACAATTCCGTCTTCCAAATATTTAGTTTCGATACCAAATTGCTCCATCAACATAGCCACCTTGCTATCTCCCTGAGTACTTTTTCTAAGTAAGCCTTTAATGTGTATAGTTGACTTTTTCGCTAAAGCAGCTATAGAATAATAATATGATGCCGCAGACCAGTCCGCTTCCACTGTAAATTCACGAGATGTATAGGCACTGGGAGCAATGCTGATTTTCTGTTCATTCCATACAACACCAACACCAAAATATCTCATTAATGATGCTGTCATTTCGATATAGGGGATGGATACAGCGTCTCCTTCTAAATTTATTTCCAGACCATTTGACAAAGACGGGGCTATCATCATGAGCGCAGAAATATATTGCGAACTGATATCGGCAGGTAAGGAAAGTGTACTTCCCCATTCTGCGGGGGGCGGACCTATCTTTAGTGGTGGATATCCTTCCTTTTCCAGATAGGTAATATCTGCACCTATAGACCTGAGAGCATCAACCAAAGCCTTTATCGGTCTCTCTTTCATTCGTGCAGAACCAGTCAATTCCTGTGTACCGGGTCTTGTGCTCAGCCAGGCGCATAAAAAGCGAAAAGTAGTTCCGGCATGGTGGGCATCGTATACTGTTCCGTGAAATTCGGGAGATAAATAACGGAGCATGGTTTGGGTGTCATCGCTGTCACTTAGATGGTGAATAGGAAAATCTGCTGGTGAAAGAGCTCGAATGAGAAGTACCCTGTTAGAAATGCTCTTTGATCGGTTGAGTGATATGCTACCTTCAATAGTACCCCCGGGGTGGTCTATAATAATCGAACCAGGATATTCTATAGCCATACAAATACTATCTCCTGTCTGATATCAGGGTGAATACTTAATGCCACCGGGCAAGTTTCAGCTATCCTCTGAAATATTTTTCTCTCCTTTTCAGGAAAAGAGTTTGAAGGCATGGTGATTTCTACTTCCAACCTGCTAATGCGTCTGGGATCAGAGACCATATGCTTAGTAATCTTCGCTTCTGCCCCTTCCATATTAAGCTTGTTATTTCGGGCATATATACCCATAACGGTAAGCATACATGTACCCAAAGCTGCACCTACCAAATCAGTAGGAGAAAAGGCTTCTCCTCTACCGTGATTGTCAATCGGGGCATCCGTCTCAATAGAATTGCCTGATTTCACATGGGTAGCTTCGGTATGTAATTCTCCCTGGTATACGATATGTGCTGTCATTCTTCTTCTTTTTCAGGTATTGATGCCTTTGGTGTTTTAGGTTTATAGTCAGGTTGAGTGGCTGCATCTGAAAGGTCGTATCTTTTTATAATTTCTTTTACCAGTCTGTGTCTGACAACATCTTCCGCATCCAGAAAAATTTTACCAATGCCATTTAAACCTGCCAATATATCCAAAGCATGTTGCAATCCTGATTTTTGATAACCGGGCAGGTCTATCTGAGACAAATCTCCGGTAATGATGCATTTAGCAGATGGTCCCAGCCTGGTGAGAAACATTTTGAGTTGAGATCGCGTACAGTTTTGCGCCTCATCTAGAATGATAAAAGCGTGATCCAATGTTCGACCTCGCATAAATGCCAGGGGCGCAACTTCTATTATGCGATTTGTCATAAAAAGGTTGAGTTTCTCCACAGGAAGCATATCGTCCAATGCGTCATACAAAGGTCTGAGATATGGATCAACTTTATCTTTGAGATCTCCGGGTAAAAAACCAAGGCTCTCACCCGCTTCCACTGCAGGACGTGTAAGGATGATCTTTTTAACCAATCTGTTTTTCAAAGCCTGTACAGCTAAAGCCACCGCAGTATACGTTTTCCCAGTACCCGCAGGTCCAATGGCAAAAACAATGTCATTGGCATGACTGAGGGTGACCATTTTCTTCTGATTTCTGGTTTTGGCTTTAATGGCCTTCCCTCCCCTGCCATATACGATGATATTTGAGGTTTCAGCATTGCTGATTTTGGTGTCAAAAGGATTACCTCCATTTAAAACATCTTTCATGACATGCACATCCAAATCATGGTTTTCTTTTAATAATTTAACCATAAGTTCCACCTTTGATTTGGCATTTTGCACATCCTTTTTTTCGCCGGAAATCCTGAGTTTTTGTCCTCTGGATGTGAAACTTACACCGGGGTATACCTCCCTTAATAAATTTAACTTTGATTCCTTTTCTCCATACAATTCCACCAGGTCAATCCCTTCGATGGTAAGATTTACTTCACTCAATAGTTTTTAATGATTTATGTTTTGTTAATGGATAATCATGATGTCAAACCAAAATTTTGGTAACACCTAAGTTTTGCAAGTTCTATAATATTTTGCTTCCAAAGTTCAAGTATAACCACTTCTTGATAATTTTAGTTGCTCCCGGTATTATTTTTTGATTAAGAATCTGGAAAATCACCGGACATGAACGGATTATCACCACTCAGGACAAATTTAGAACATTCTGAAATATAGATTTTGTTCATTAGTGAAAATAATAAGTATGTTATTTTGCTTTATAAATATTTGTATCTTTATTGAGTACTGGACCGTGGAAAGCTAAGTTTTTTTATCCTTTGGTGCACATACCTTATGAATTAGAAGAAAATGGATCATATTTTTGTTTTCCTTACACTTTTTATAGCGTTGATTTTATTTGTTTGGGGCAAGTTTCGCCATGATTTTGTCGCACTACTTACCTTATTTTTTCTTACTGTAATAGGTATTATTCCTCACGTAGATGCCTTTTCTGGATTTGGACATCCCGCTGTTGTGACCGTTGCCGCTGTATTGATTATAGGCAAAGCTCTTGAATATTCGGGATTAATAGATATTATAAGTAAGTGGATCACTTTATCTGGAAGTAATGTCAATCTTCAATTAATGTTGTTATGTTTTATGGTTGCCATTTCATCAGCCTTTATGAATAATGTAGGCGCATTGGCCATATTTATGCCTATTGCATTAAGCATTGCCAAAAAAAATAAGATACCTTCCTCTTATATGCTCATGCCCATAGCTTTTTCTTCTTTGCTGGGTGGTATGACCACACTTATCGGAACACCTCCCAACATCATTATTTCCACTTTCAGATCAGATGAACTCGGCGAGGCATATGGAATGTTCGATTTTTCATTGGTAGGTATAGGTTTAATGTTGGCGGGAATATTGTTTATTTCATTTTTGGGATGGCGACTCATTCCCAAAAGACCAGCTCTAAAGTCTGATACTGAATTGTTTAAAATAGATGACTATATTACTGAAGTTCTTGTTGTGAAAGAATCGAAAGTGATCGGTAAAACGGTAGCAGAACTGATTCAATTATCCAAAGTCGATATCCAAATCTTAGGAATTGTAAGAAACAACAAAAGGATACACGCACCGGATGAGAAAGAAGAATTTTTAGAAAATGATATTATCATTATTGAGACAGATACAGATTCACTGACATCATTCATAGACGATTCAGGTCTGCAATTGGTGGGAGGGAAGAAATTCCGCACTGATGCTGTTGGTTCAAAAAATATTTCGATTTCAGAAGCCATTGTAATGGCTGATTCTCCATTGATTGGACAAACCACAGCAGGCATAAGAATGAGGAGCAGGTATGGTATTAATTTGTTGGCTGTATCGCGTAAGCATCAAAAAATACATCGACGGCTGGATCATGTCATATTCCAAAATGGTGACGTTCTTATGATCCAGGGCAGAACTCATATGCTCAATGACACTCTTCTTGCCATGGGATGTTTGCCTTTGGCACAAAGAGGTCTTAGAATTGGTTACGAAAAAAATGTAGCCCTTAGTTTAGGATTATTTATTATTTCTATAGGACTCGTTGTTTCAGGGTTGCTACCGGTTCACATTGCATTTCCTTTAGCAGCTGTGGGTATGGTTTTAACAGGTGCATTGCCTGTAAAAAATATGTACACCAGCATTGATTGGCCTGTAATCGTATTATTGGGGGCTATGTTACCCGTAGGACAGGCTTTGGAGACCTCAGGGGGTGCCTCCATTATCGCTCAACTTATACTGGATATGGGTTCCGATTACCCAGCCTGGTTAATGCTATCTATCGTGCTAATCGTCACAATGTTTTTGTCTGATTTGATCAATAATGCCGCTACAGTAGTACTTATGGCTCCTATCGGAATGGCTGTGGCAAATGGTATCGGAGTTTCCATAGACCCATTTCTTATGGCAGTAGCCATAGGGGCTTCCTGTGCGTTCCTTACTCCTATAGGCCATCAATCCAACACGCTGGTTATGGGGCCTGGAGGATATAAATTCAGTGACTACTGGAGGATGGGCCTGCCAATGGAAATTATCATTGTGGTACTTGGCATACCACTCATCATGTATTTTTGGCCATTGTAATGGAATGGGTCACCGCTTCTCATAAGGATTACTACTTAATCAATAGCTTTCAAACTACATGGATGGCTTCGTTCCTGAATGGTGCAAATCACATATTTATATTAACCTCACGTTAGTTCCATGCCATAAAAATCCAGATCTTAAATATACGCGTATATACAAAAGAACACTAGCCTATAAATGGAAAAGTGTTCAGGATATCCCATTTTATTAAGATAAAATGATTTCTCTTAAACAAATAAAAATGAAGTCGTGATTTTTAGATTCGTTGAAAAGGCGAGGCAATAGAGTCTTGCCTTTTCTTAAGCCACAAATTCTGCTGTTTATTTCCTTAATAACTAGAAATTAAAATTCACAGGTTCCCTTTTTCAATAGTAGCAGAACCAAGCAAGCATCTCAACCAATTATCTTTTTACATGATTAAAGCTTTAAAACCTATATTTGCAATTAAGGTCATACATACTGAATTACGAATATCGAATGATACTATGGAAGAAAAAATAATAGCCCTACTCCAGGAACAGAACAGTACTGCCATTAGTCTGCTTTACGACAATTATGCGCCGGCATTATTTGGTGTCATCATAAAGGTAGTGAGATCTCATGAAGTTGCAGAACAGGTATTACAGGACACCTTTGTAAAAGTTTGGAAAAACAGTGCCGGGTATGATCGAAGCAAAGGCAAGCTATTCACATGGTTGATAAATATCGCCAGGAACACGGCCATTGATGCCACCAGAACTTCTTATTACAAACATTTCAGTAAAACAGAAGATATCGATACACTTTTTGCGGTTAAAAGTGATACAGAAATCCATCCGGAACATATAGGCTTACAACAAATCGTGGAGACGCTGGATGACAAGTATCGAATATTAATTGAAAAAATTTATTTCGAAGGGTATACTCAAAAGGAAATTGAGGAAGAGTTAGGTATACCACTGGGAACTGTAAAAACCCGATTGAGATATGCCATAAATGAGTTGCGAACTAAGTTTTTAGATCATAATTCCACTGAACTCGCAGCTTTGCTCATCATACTTGATAAGTACATTATGAATCTGTAAAAAGTATTGAAAAGAAATACAAATCAATTAGAGTTTGTATCCCAATGAAAATTTTAATTTTAGGTAAAAGATGGATGTAAATAAATTTTTAGAATCCGGATTATTAGAATCCTATATACTTCAGCAGTGCACCCCGGAAGAAGTGCGACTGGTTGAAAATATGATAAAAAATCACCCCGAGGTATTTAGGGAGAAAATAGCTATAGAAAATGCCTTGGAAAAATATGCAAGAAGTCAATCGCTGCAACCTCCACAATGGATGAAAGGAAGAATTATGCAAAGGATTACAGAGCAAACACCTATAGCTCCATCTACAACGATTTCAGATAGTGGGAAGTACAGTTTACCGGCTATAGCCGCTATGTTAATATTATCTTCTTTGTTTATTGTCTTATACTTTTTACAAAAAGATCAAAATCAAAAAAGTCAAATACAAATGGCTGAACTTCATCAGGAAATCGAGGATTGCAATGAACAAGCCAGTCAAATGTCCCTGTATCAGCGCCAGGTAGCATTTCTAAATCAAACTTCAACAAACCGTGTGGAATTGAGAGCACTTGATGCATCTTTGACCGATGTTTATGCCTTAGTATATGACAACCAGGAGACAGGTGAAACTCTGTTGGGATTAACAAATCTTCCGGCTCTCGAGGTTGACCGCGACTATCAGTTGTGGGTCATTGTCGCCGGAAATGACAATCCCATCCCCATGAATGTATTTAGTTACAATACTTTTGCAGAAGATCCGGATTTTGTTGAGTTTCATGAAAATGCTATGGCCTTTGCAGTCTCCATTGAACCAAAAGGAGGAAGTCCTGATGGTACACCAACCCTGGTGTACATGTTGGGTTCTGTGTAGATATTGAAGAAATTTTGTAATCTGCCCATTAATGACTCTATCCTCTTTGTCCTAAAAAGATAAATGGTTATAACAGCTAAGTAATGGTTCCCAAAGAACTCATGACTCTTTCATGATTCAAACAAATTATTATTTGTAATAGGAGATCTATCATATCTCTATATTTCAAATATGTGAATTCTGCAACTCTTTTCAATGTCTGTATAATCTTTTTTTCTTTAGAGATGCTGACTTTTGTTCTATATTAATTCAGTTACTAAACTATATCAATAACATGAAAAGCAGCAATTCTTACCACTGCAATTGTCGTAATTGCAATAATCGCTACCTACCTCTATTCCTGTAGTTCAATCCAGAAAATCAGTGGATTACTAAAACCGAATACACTTCAGCCATCGTAAATTAAGAATATTGCTCATTAGGAGAACTCATATGGGATTTGATGTCCCTAACACATATTACATTTTTAATTCATTTATAACCAATTAAATATTCAAATCTTATGAGAAAATTTACTTTTTTTAATTTTAAGCCAGAAAGAAGGTATAATAGCAAATTTATTAGGCTTTTGCTATTTTGCTTATGCCTAACAACCTATTATTCAACCCAAACCCAAGCCCAAACAGTTTTTGGTATGGGCGACGGTCATTTAGTTAGTTTTGATGTCAAAAGGCCTAATATTATCTTAAGTAAGGCTCCCATCACGGGTATCGAAGAAGGTGAGGAAATTGTGGGTATGGATTTCAGACCTGCCACCGGCGAATTGTACGCTTTGGGTTACAACCGGACCACAGGTGAAGCCACTATGTATACCATCGATCCTGAAAGCGGAGAAGCCCTAGAGGTAGGAGATTGTAATCTGATTTTACCCGTTGGATTGGATGAAATTTCTTTTGATTTTAATCCTACTGTGGATAGGATCCGATTTTTAGGCAACGATGGAACAAACCTTCGATTACATCCCATACTAGGCGATATAGCGGCTATTGATGGAAGATTAGCTTATGCCAGTGGAGACACAAATGAAGGGAAAACGGCATCCATTGGTGCTGCAGCCTATACGAATAGTTTCGCGGGCAGTACATCCACTACATTGTATGATTATGATATAATTCTTAACATACTTACCTCTCAAATTCCTCCAAATGCAGGGGTTCTAAATACCATAGGAGATACAGGTATACCTTTAGATACATTAAATCCAACCATTGATATAGACATTTTCTACGACATGGAATCGGAAACCAATATTGCCTATGCAGTCGCTTCTATAGAAGGTGTTTCGTGCAGGCAATTTTATAGTATAAATTTAGAAACAGGTGAAGCCACGTTGTTAGGGACTATTGGTGGAGAAATTCTCGTTTCAAAAATTGCCGTTCTACTCGATGGGGAACCTGAAGAAACAGAAGAGTTTGTCGCTATGTTGGCTGGCAGCAATGAAGTATTGCCGGTTGCAACCACAGCCAGTGGAACTGTCACCGCCAGTTTATCGGGAAATAAACTGACTTTAAACGGTGCATATAACAAGTTACTTGCACCAGTGGACTTTTCCATAGCACAAGGTGCTCATATACATAGAGGTTTTGCCGGTCAAAATGGTCCTATAGAAATTATCCTCACCGTTACTGAAAATGAAGATCAGTCCGGTGGCACTTTAGAATTAGCCTCCAATACATTTGAGTTAACAAATGAACAGGTTGAACTGCTACATAAAAGACAATTATATATAAATATACATACTACGCAATTTGGCGGAGGCGAGATCAGAGGACAACTCTTACCTGCATCTGATTCGTATTTTTCAACCAATCTTTCCGGGATGAATGAAGTGCCTTCCATTATGACGGGAGCCTCTGGTGCTCTTGTGGCTGATATAAAGGGGGACACAATCAGTTTCTCAGGATCATTTTCAAATTTAGAAGGGGATTTTGACGCCAATGTTGCAGGGGGAGCACATATACATGTTGCACTAGCCGGAACCAATGGAGGTATAGCTTTATTGCTTGACGCAGACGTGAGTAATGATTTAAAAAGCGGGGTATTCACTGCTGAGAAAAATACATTCATTCTCGATGAGAATCAAAAAAACAAACTGATGGCCAGGGAATTTTACGCCAATATTCATACAACCGCCCACCCTTCAGGTGAATTAAGAGGTCAGGTAACCGGTATGGTTGATGTTCGATACAGAGCCCACTTATCGGGTAGTAACGAATTTCCTTTTGTCACCAGTATGGCTTCAGGACAAGTCATAGCTGAAGTAAAAGGGGATAAGCTCATAGTATCTGGTAGTTTTTCAGGTCTTGAAAGTGCATTCGATCCCAATGTGGCCGGAGGTGCCCATATACATATAGGCAAAGCAGGCCAAAACGGTGGAATAGCCTTTCCTTTAGTTGCCACAATGGATGCAGAAGGTCTTGCAGGCTCATTTGAAGCCTCCGACAATATGTTTTCCTTGACCATGGATCAGATTGAAACCCTGTTAAGCAGAGGTATGTATGTAAATATTCATACTGAAGAAAATCAGGCAGGAGAAATAAGAGGACAATTATTACCTGAAAGTCAAATCGTGTTAAATGCTTTGTTAACAGGTAGCCAGGAAATTCCGAATGTTATATCGGGGGCTCATGGGGCTGCTTTTGCAGAAATATCTGGCAACCAGGTTATCATAACAGGATCTTTTAATGACCTTGAAAGTGATTTCAATGCAGATATAGCCAGAGGAGCACATCTTCATTTTGGATTACCTGGTAGTAATGGTGGCATTCTTCATGGACTGGTCGCTAATTTTAATAATGGTCTAAGAAGCGGAACCTTTGAACCGATGGATAATACAATTGAATTTTCTTCTGAAAACCTGGAATCAATGAGAGGAAGAGAGGTGTATGTAAACATTCATACAGTAGATAATCCTTCGGGTGAATTAAGAGGTAATCTTTTATTTGAAGCAGCTACTTACTTCATGACTCCCTTGTCAGGAGCTTCGGAATCTGCATCCGTTAATGTTGACTCACGTGGATTTGTAGCTTATGAAGTCAATCCCGGGAGCATCAAAGCCGCTGGATCATTTTCTTTGGAAACGGCTTTTGATGCCAACGTTGCCGGCGGAGCACATCTTCACAGAGGATTTGCAGGAAGTGATGGAGGCATCGAAGTAATGCTTCAGGTAACACCTTCGGCGGATCTGCTTTCGGGTCAAATTACTCCTGGAAACAATAATTTAGAGCTGTCAGATGAGTTAACTCAGCTCATTTGGGAAAGAAGAATTTATACCAACATCCATACCTCCGGACATTCTTCAGGAGAAATTCGAGGCCAGGTCATGCCTGTAGCTCTCACCTATTTTCATACCAGTCTTGCAGGAGCCAACGAAGTACCAGCCGTCCATTCTGAAGCATTTGGGGGTCTTAAGTTTGAATTAACCGGCAACTCTTTGGTGGTAAGTGGAAGTTTTAATAACCTAAGCAGTGAATTTGACAGAAATGTGGCCGGTGGTGCACATGTTCACAATGGAATGAATGGGATGAACGGCGGAATTTCTTTCCATCTCAACGCCTCCACCAACGAAGATGATAAGAGTGGATTTTTCCCCGCTAATGAAAACGTATTTGTTCTTGAAGATGAGCAATTGGCTGATTTGCGCAATGGGGGATTGTATGTAAATATCCATACTACTTCGCATCAATCCGGCGAAATCAGAGGACAGATATTAAGGGAAGTCAATCTGTTCCCAGATGCTGCTGAAATAGAATCTCCTTTGGATATGTCCATCATTGACTTCAAAGATGTCGTTGGTGACTCTATTACTGTCAACTGGTCTGAAGCAGGAGATCCCAATGGTGATGTGGTAACGTACATGTGGCAGATTTCATCAGATGCAAGTTTTGATATGCTATTATTTAGTGTTGATGCTGGTGCAGAAACCACCATCAATATTTCTGTAAATGATGTGATGGCGTTGATAGATTCCAATCAATTTATGGAAAAAGATACGTCAACATTCTTTCACCGTGTGATTACCAGAGATGGTTCAAATCTAACTGTAGGAGAAGCGGCAAGAGTCTTATTTCTCATTGACGCCAATGCCAATATAATAGATGATCAAGGTGAGAAAACCCAATTTAATATCTATCCTAATTTGAGTAATGGGTCACCAGTAAATATTGAAATCACCTCCACAGAGAGCTCAAATGGCTCTATCATTATCATGAATCAAATGGGACAATTGGTGGACAGCAGAAATGTCAGGATCAATCAAGGTACTGAATCGCATACACTGGATGTATCCAGGCTCAATAAAGGTATGTATTTCATTACAGCCAACACAGGAAAGGGTATACTACCCATGAAAAGGTTACTGATTCAATAATAAAAAGCAATTAGTTTTTCTTGTACTAACACAACCATGATATCAGGTCATGGTTGTGTTTTTGTTTTTAAATCCCCCTTCGTACTCCCGGAATAATCCATCAAGTGTAAGTAAGAAGTCCATCAAACAGACGAACTCCAATGCATAAAATTCAGTGCCAAAATATCAATCAATTTGTTGTGGAATGAGCTAAAGTAACATTTGAAAAATATTAAAAGCAAAGAAATGTGAAAACTGCCCCTATATAATTATAAGTGTATGGAGCTTTCCGGAAAAAAACTTCGACATGAAAATTGAAATAAATAATTATAACTTTACCTGGACAGTAGAAGTTAATGCATACAAATCATCCCATTTTTCAGTAACTTAATACACTTTATAAAAAACTTATGGACAAAGCGTTTAAAGAATCATTATGGAAACAATTCGGAGCCAGTATTGACATGCTTGGAAATGCCATTTCACAATGCTCAGACGAATTATGGGACAACGACAAAAAATTTTGGTATAACGCATATCACTGTTTATTCTTTTTGGATTATTATCTGACCCTTGATGTAGATAGGTTTGTTCCACCATCTCCTTTTACACTTTCTGAGTTGGATCCTTCAGGCGTAATGCCCGACAGAGTCTACACTAAAGAAGAATTGTTGTCTTACCTGGGTCACAATAAGAGCAAATGCCATGATTTAATTGCCAGTTTGACGGATGAAAACGCAAACCATCGTTGGGTAAACAAGTATAGAAATATTTCGGTTATCGAAATTTTACTTTACAACATGCGGCATGTTCAACATCATGCAGGACAACTCAATTTACTTTTACGACAAGGAATGGACAAGGCACCGCGATGGGTTTCTCAAACCAAAGAAAATCTATAAATTGGCGATGAGAAAAGTCATGTTCGCTCACAGTACAGAAAAAAGAAACTTCATAATGATCCTTTTCGAAATGACTAAATTCGTTCAGAAATCATGGCAATGACAATTATCAGAATTACCATAGGGGTCATATTCATTTCCCATGGTCTCGCAAGATTTTATTATCAATCTATTCCCGGTTTTGGTCAATTTCTTTCAAGTTCGGGTTTACCTTTTGGACTCGCTCTGGCCTGGATGGTAACCATAGGTGAAATCATAAGTGGCAGCTTATTGGTATTGGGTAAGTTTGTCAGGTACTGTTGTATATTCCATGCATTGGTAATTTGCGGAGGTATAGCTATGGTACATTTATCGAAGGGTTGGTTTGTTGTAGGTCATGGTTCAGGAGGTATTGAATACAGTGTATTGATACTGGCAGTTTTGTTTTTGCTGTTCAGAGAGTCTGAAAAATCCATTTAACACATAAAAATTAAATACAAGACTTGCATGATTTTCATTTTCAATAAACTATAACTACCATAAAATATGAAGTGATGGTGTAATTATTTTTGTCTTATATTTAAGTCACTTATAAAATCAAACTAAGTATTGAAGATGTATATTTCGGATTTATCCTGGGGACTTTAATATATCCGGGCGACAAAGCACTTTATAAAATGAATTGGCAGACTTTCAAGAACCAACAAGGTAAAACACCAAATACCATCGACAAAGTACTGCTACCTTATACAAGCTGGGCTCTGCTTTTACTTATTCCTATTGCATTCATGGGTTTTTATCCATCTTATTATTCAACCTTACGTGCACCTGTGGTTATACATATACATAGCGCCCTTATGACTTTGTGGTTACTGATGGTGGTCATTCAAACATGGCTTATAAAAAAGAACAATTACAAATGGCACAGATTCACTGGTAAGCTGAGTTATATATTGGTGCCTTGCATTTTCTTCGTTGGCTATTTTGTATTGCGCAATGGCTTTTTGCGAGTACTTGGAGGAGACATTGTGGCTCCACCGGAATATTATCCCGAAGGAGAATCACAACTCACCAAAGCTGCAGACTTCACAGTAATCGGTAGTGTATATTTCATCTGGTTGTTTTTGTATTATATGCTTGGTATTAGCTATCGAAAGAAAACCTATGCCCATGCCACTTTTATGTTAGCCGCATCCCTAACAATTCTTGGCCCAGCAGGAGACCGGTTACTTTGGCATATCTATAATGTACTGGGATGGAAATTCAATGTCTTTGCGGAAAATTTTACATTTGGAGTTATATTTATTGTATTCAGTGGCCTGTTTGTCTTTCACCGAATTCGGAATCTTCCCCTCTGGCCTACAATAACGGTGATTACCATTCATATACTGGGGATATTCCTTTTTTATACCATGCCTTTCCATCCTCTGTGGGATAGCCTGGCAGCATTCCTGTTTTCTAATACCTGAATTTTAAAATTTTTAAAATTATTATTTCTTTTTTGGAGCTATTACCCTGAAAGGGTTAAAAATGAATAGCCCCGGATTTTTGAGATGAATTTGTGTTTAAGAAATCAAATCGTCTAAAAAAATTCCGAACATAAACATTGCAAGGTCAATTATAAATACATACTTTATGTAACTCTTGAATTAAAATAAAAAAATAAAATGAGATATCAATTTTACATCAACCCATCGCCCATGATTTTTTCAATGGTGATCGCACTACTTTTCTGCTTCACCGCCCTGGAGTCTCAAAGAAATAACACCCATGTGTATGTTGATGAACAGGGCATCATGCGATACACTCAAAATGATGAAGAAATTACAGGTTTTGGAGTGAACTACACCGTGCCTTTTGCCCATGCGTACAGGTCTGCCCGAAAAATGGGTATTGATGTGAAATCAGCTATGGACGGCGACGTTTATCATTTTGCGCGGCTGGGATTTGATCTTTTCAGAGTCCATGTGTGGGATACGGAAATAAGCGATACGCTGGGAAATTTACTGAATAACGAGCATTTGGATGCATTCGATTACCTGATTCATAAATTAAAAGAGAGGGGTATTCGCTCTGTCATTACACCCATAGCTTTTTGGGGCAACGGATGGCCGGAACCCGATGAAAAAACACCCGGGTTTTCACACAAATACGGCAAAAATGCCAGCCTGACTGATCCCATTGCCATCCTGGCGCAACAAAATTACCTCTTTCAGTTTATGAACCACGTCAATCCCTATACAGGATTGGCTTATAAAGATGATGAAACCGTATTGGCCGTTGAAATCAGTAATGAACCCCACCACAGGGAAGAAGCCGGAAAAGTGACTACCTACATAAAAAGTCTTGTCAATGCCATACGCAGGTCGGGAAGTACTCAACCCATTTTTTATAATGTTACCCATGCTGTACATCTGGCTGAGGCCTATTTTGAAGCCGGTATCCAGGGAGGGACTTTTCAATGGTATCCTACCGGATTAGGGTACAAAAAAGAACTGCAGGGAAATTACCTGCCCAATGTAAATCATTACGACATTGTTTTTGACGATATTATTAAAAAATACAAAGGAGCCAAACTCGTATATGAATTCGACGCCGCAGATATAGGAAGATCGTACATATACCCTGCTATGGCCAGAAGTTTTAGGGAAGCCGGTATTCAATTGGCTACCTATTTTTCTTATGATCCCACCTTTTTGGGTCATGTTAATACCGAATACAATACCCATTATATGAATCTGGCTTACACTCCGCAAAAGGCCCTGAGTTTAATGATCTGTGGAGAAGTCTTTAGAAATCTTCCCCTCTATGAAAATCAGGGCACTTATCCAGACAATCAGTCATTTTATGGAGTGAGCATCGATTATCCTAACGATCTGGCTGAGTACAATACCGCTGAAAAGTTTATCTATACCAATAACACATCCAGTAAACCCATTGAAGAAGAAAGCCTTAGCCTCATTGCGGGATTTGGAAACTCTTCAGTAGTACAATACGATGGAATGGGAGCCTATTTCCTCGATAAAATAGAGGAAGGGATCTGGAGATTGGAAGTTATGCCGGATGCCATTTGGATCGATAATCCTTTTGGCAACAATAGCCCGGATCAAACCCTGGCTGTCATCCATCACCGCTCCTGGGATATGACTGTATCTCTCAATGATTTAAACACAGGTTTTTCCGTAACACCTGTCCATAAAGGTTTTTACAAAAACTTCGAGGCCAAAGAAAATACCTTTTCTATCAAGCCTGGAGTTTACCTCCTCACCTCGCATAATAAGATTGGGGATGTACAACATTTGGGTATATTTAAAAATGGTGCATTGGGAGAAACGTATGCGCCAGCGTCTTCAGTGACAGAACCCCACTTTATCCATGAACCGGTTTCCGAATTGTCAGAAAAAATACCTCATAACATTACCATTCAATACATCGCCCCAATAGCACCCCAGTCCATTCATGTACATGCTCAAAATGCCAATGGAGGAATAGTCCTTAAAATGGAACGAAACAAAGGGTATGAGTATTCAGCCACCATTCCGGAAGACAAGATGACCCATGGTTTTGTGAGGTATCAGATTGTAGTTCATGAGCATGAAGGTTCATATACTACTTACCCGGCTGGCAAAAAGGGAAAACCTTCAGACTGGGATTTTTACGATAGGTCTGCTTATGAAATTCGAGTAGTTCCCGGCGAGTTTTCCATCGAATTATTCGATGCATATGCAGATGTTCCCCACCTGATGGGACCCTGGCGACGAACTTTGAAATTGGTGCCGGGCTCGATATCTCAAAGTGCTGAATATCAGGTGGTAATCGACAATCTGTTTATGCCGGACTCTGAAAATTTGAATGCTCCTGAGATCTATGATTATTCTTTCAAACTCAATATTTCTGATAAGATGCAGGGAAGGGAAAATGACCTTACCCATAAAAAAAATATTATTCTGGAAGGAAGGTCACTGACCGGGAATTCGGCAAAATTTCAGGTTGCCCTTACCATGAATAATGGCTCCTCTTTTGGAGGTTTATTGGAATTGAACACAACTGTAGGAAAATACTATTTGCCTCTGGAGTCTTTAGAGCCGGTAAAAACGGTTCTACTTCCACGTCCTTATCCGACTTTTTTACCTTATTATTTTGATCATGCATTAACAATCCCCTTTGATATCAGACAGTTAGAAAGCGTACAAATCTCTTTGGGACCCGGATTGGATGAAACGGAAAAATTAAAACAACAAGGCATTGGAATACAAAAAATATATCTGAAATAACAAGAGAAATGACACAGTTATTTCTTAGACAACAAGTCCCTTAATCTGACCTGTTTTTAACCAACCTGTTATACTCATCCTCATCCTGGCTGATGTTAGAACTTCGTGTTCGATTTTATCGCTTTTTAAAAATACGGTCGTCCCAAACTCAGGAAGTATGGTGATTTCTTCTGCCGGAAGGTATAGAACAAGCTCTCCGCCAACTTTCTTCTCCCAGTTACGATTGAGATACGTGATAAGACTGAATGATCTGGCGTCATCTAATCTGAACTGATCGATGTGGCGTTTGTAGAAAGCCCCGGTTTCGTAGCAGGCATAATGAAATTCCATAGTCTGGTTCCCTGTAAAACAAGTTCTATTCATGTATTGGGCAAAATCCCAGACTCGATCCAGATAGCTCTTTTCATATGGATCGCTGGTATGCGGATTAAGCCAGAGAATTTTATCCCTGCGTATTTCTTTATTTATTTCATGGGTGACTATATTTCCAATACCTGCTCTTCGAAACTCCTCCTCTTCCAGATTTCTTACCGTATTATCATATAAGCCATCCAAAACACGGGCTTCAAAGAAAAGGTTAGCAATGGCAAAATCCTTATCCAGGAGTTGATCAATAATGTGTTCGTAGATTAGATTCACATTGGTTAAATGCGGTTCTTCGCTCATTCTTTCTTCATTTAATACCTGAAAATTCAGAATGCAAAAGTAGATCAAGAATGAATCACTTGTATATAAATGTAAAATGATTGAATTAAAATCCGAAAGCCTAATACTTTAGTATTTATAGAACAGATTCATAAAAAAATTAAAACCTAAGTTGCATAAGTAATGGTACAACTTTAACTACATATTTACCACATTCAGACAACCAGAATCAGGAACTTGCTTGGGATTATTAAGAAATGCCTTCGTAACGGCCAATTTACAAATCGGATTTCCCTGACCATGACCACCTTCATCCAGAACAAAGAGATATCCATTTTTCATTTGCTCCACCATGGCATATCCATTGGAAGGTGGCGTCACAGGATCGTATTTATTTACATAGATCAATGCGGGAACCTCCGTGTCGAAAAATTGCCTTTTTGAAGGATCAGCTTCAATTTCAAACCAATCACTGGCAGCCAGGTACAAAGAGTGGATCAATCCCAAGGGTGCCGGAAAATGGCCATATTCATTGTACAATGTTTGGAGATGCTGATCGTCTATTTTTTTGTCATAAAATTCAAATCTTTCGGTAGCTAAAAACATGGTAAAATTTCCACTACTCATCATGGGCAATATGGCTTCCAATTTTTCCTTCACTATGTTTGTATCCCGGTTTTTAATGCCACGGATTAATAAAGGAGCGGCCTCTATGGCGTCTGCCCTGTACAGTTGATAACGGATAAGATAAATGGCATCCTGCGGGTTTAGGATAAATGATCCTGTTCCAAGATCTATTTCCAAAGGCCTGTCCTCCAATGCCTGTACACCTTCCCAATAATCATCTCTCAAGCCAGGGTATTTTCTGCTACATGATGGGTCTGATTCACAATGCTGAAAAACCAGATTAAGAGCCTGAGCATAACTTTTAATCCTGGGCTGTATAAAATCATTTTCAAACAATGCAGGAGAGTCTAAAACAGCTGATTCTATCCATTCAGGAAACATATCTATAATGACCCTGGCCAGTCTTGTGCCGTACGAACCACCTACAAGACTGTATTTTTTATAGCCTAAATGCTGCATGATCACTCCAGCATCTCTGGCATTTTGAAATGAATTATAATGATGAAGACCGATACCTTCAGTTTTGCAGGAATCTGCATACTCTTTTAAGACATCTTTGATCACTTCTAACTCCTCTTTCTGATTGTAATCGCTTCCTAAGATCTCCGGAATTAAAGAGGCAAAATTGGGCAATCCTGAAGAATAACCAATACCTCTTTGATCATACATGATTACTTCGCGTTCCAGACTATCAGCAAATTCAACCATGTAAGGAAGGTAGTCGAGTGTGTTCTCACCGGGACCGCCCGTTAAAAAGATTATTGGACTTTTGTTTGCCGATCCATTTGCAGGGCGGATTTTAGCCCACGCAATTTCTATCATCTTACCCGAGGGATTATCGTGGTCTTCCGGTACATCTACATAACCGTACTCCAACCTTTCATTAAATTCAAAACCCTCTATAAAACCATAATCGCGATTACTATTGGTTTTGCATGAGAAAAATAGAATAAGTATGAAGGCGGGTAATAATAATTGGTGGTATTTCATGTGTTTAAATTTAATTCGGTGGTGGATGGTTTTGTCACGATTTTTGCGTCCCCAAAGCTTTGGGGACAAAAATCCCACCAAAACTATGTCTGAATCATATCATACCCCGGGTTTCACCCGGGGCTATTGATATTAAGCTCTTTCAGAGCTTTATTTAATCATACTTCTTTGTGTCTACAAGCCCGTCATGGGCGTTTCATTTATTCTTAGTTCTGCACTCTTTGAGTACGTGTTTTTAAAGGCCAAATCATCCTACAATACCGTAAGGCAGGCAGGGGGACAATTTCAATAGTAAACCCCGGATTAAAATCCGGGGCTATTCATATTTTACCTCCAAAGCATTGGGGGGTAAGAGTTTTGTAATTACCAAAAAAGTAACAATAAAGAATAAGGTCGGATTTTTGGGATCGGATACAAAGTTTAAAGCATACAACATAAATGTATCATCATGTATGACGAATACATGAGTTTAAAGGTTGCACGCCAAAATGATAAATTTTTCTTAGGAATCGCCATTTTTAATCCCTGTCTGCCTTGCCATGATAAAGTGATTTTCGTCGATATCTCTTTGAGCGATGTAATCTTCTGCGGCCTGCGTGCTGAGAAAAAACCGGTTAAATCCGTTAAATTCAAAAAAATCGCATCGGTTAAGTACATCCCTTACAGGCCCTTTTACATTTGCCATGATCAATTCAATGCCCTGGTCGTCAAGGTCTTTGGTTGTGTTTTTCAGAGCATGAACACCACTACTGTCTATAGAACTGATGCTCTCAGCATTAAGCACAATGTATTTCAACTCCTTTCCTTTCTTTTCCATTTCTTTTTCCACCATATTCAAAAAATATTCCACATTGGCGTAATAGAGATCGGAATCAAAACGGAGTATTAAAGTATCTTTCCTGCTTTCCAGATCGTCAAATCTCAGTACGTTTCGATAAAACGAAGTTCCTTTGACTTTACCCAAAACAGCATAATGAGGCTTACTGGATTTATAGAGAATCACCAGTATAGATAACACCACACCTACTGCAATGCCTTCTTCAATTCCAAATATCAATGTAGCTAAAAACGTAACAATCAGCATGATAAAATCGTTTTTATCAGTCTTCCATAAATGTATAGGTTCCTTCAAATCAATAAGCCCAAATACTGCTACCATTATGACAGAAGCGAGAATAGCATTAGGGAGATAATAAAAAAGAGAAGTAAAAAACAAAAGTGTAAGCAGTATTAATCCCGCACTTATAATGGAAGCCATTCCTGATTTTGCACCTGCCTGATTATTTACTGCTGTCCTGGAAAAACCACCGGTTACTGGAAATCCCTGAAAAAAAGCAGTGCCTATGTTTGCCAGTCCTAGTGCTTTTAGTTCCTGATTGGGAATGACTTTGTAATTTTTATGTTTAGCCTGAATGGATCTTGCTACTGCAATACTTTCCATAAAACCTACCAAACTTATGGCCATGGCAGCCGGCACAAGAGTATACCAAACCTCCAAATCCATTGGGGGAATAATGAAAGAGGGAATACCTGCCGGTACCTCACCAACAACAGACATCTCGATTCCCGATTGTACAAGAAAATAACCGGCAATGGTTCCAACCAAAACCGCAAGTAGCGCTCCGGGCAGTGATCGGTGCCATTTCCCCGCTGTTTTTATAAGAACAATACCTGCAATTCCAACCATCAAGGTGTAAATATTGATTTCCGTAATTCTGCTAACGGCCTCGACTACGATGGTATGAATATGATTGCTCTGACCCAAAGGCACACCAATTAAATGTTTAAGTTGACTTAGCCCAATAATCAGAGCAGCGGCAGACGTAAAACCACTGATCACGGGATGCGATAAAAAATTGACTACAAATCCCATTCGCAAAACGCCCAGCACCCACAAAAAAATACCCGAAATCAAGGCAAGTACAGCAGCCAGAACAATGTATGACTCTGATCCGGAGTCCGCTATGTGCCCAATGCTCGCAGCAGTAAGCAGTGAAATCATTGCAACGGGCCCAACTGCCAATTGTCTGGAGGTTCCCAGTAAACCATATATAATGAGTGGAACGGTAGATGCGTACAATCCGTATATAGGGGGTAGGCCGGCAATGAGGGCATAAGCCATTCCCTGCGGTATCAGCATCACACCCACTGTCAGGCCAGCAACGAAATCTCCCTTGAAAAGATTTTTATTGTAACCACCCAACCATTCCAAAAAAGGAAATATCGATTTCCAGTTCATGATACCATTTGTTATTCATTATGAAGCACATTCATTGAATAAAGATGTGCTCATATAATACTTTTTAACGAATCAATTCTTATTCTCACTACACTGTTTTTGTCGCCTAAAGACTTGTATACCAAATACAATGTAGCATCACACGCAAATCAGTTAGGCAGCCTCTTTTGCAATAACCCATACACCCATGTCCCGGCTACAGCACTTAACAAGGTAATCAAAACTACGGTAAAACCACTTCCTATTTGAGCAAATAGTGGACCTGGACAGGCACCAGTTATAGCCCATCCCATTCCAAAAATTAAACCACCAATCACCTGCCCTTTTCTAAATTCCTTATCCGCTATTTTAACAGATTCTCCATTCAGGGTTTTAATATCGAAGCGCTTAATCAACCAAATGGAAATGATGCCTGTGAGGATGGCCGAACCAATGATCCCATACATATGGAATGATTGAAGTCGAAACATTTCCTGAATTCTGAACCATGAAATAACTTCGGACTTGACAAAAACAATTCCAAAAACCACACCCACCACCAAATACTTTAATAGAGAGATAAAACTCTCAGTATCTTCCTGTAGATTGGGTGCTTCGCATTCTTCCGGTAAAGTGGATACAGGCTGAAATTCATCTACTACATTCTTATTTTTTGTACTCATTTTTATTTTTTTTTATAATATTTATTGAAAGCGTGTTTTCTTAAAATCCGGATAGCTTCATAATCATCGGAAAAAGTAAATGCGTCATTAAAAATCCTCCGGCCATAAAACAACAGGTAGACACCAATGAAGGCCATTGCAGGTTACTGATACCCATGATAGCATGCCCCGAGGTGCAACCTCCAGCATACCTTGTCCCAAATCCCACCAGAAATCCGCCCAATACAAAGAAAATCAGACCCTTTGCGGTAAATACATTTTCCCACGTAAAAATTTCAACGGGCATTAAACCTCCTTGAAATTGGATTCCCAAAGCAGCCAAGTCACTATTTGTCGCTTCAGAAATATTTAGTTCGTTGGGATTGGAAAGAACAAAAACGGCAATAAAACCACCCAGTATAATACCCGCAGCAAAAAACAGGTTCCACATTTCTCTCTTCCAGTTGTATTTAAAAAAAGGAATATTTGCCGGTACGCACGCTGCACATATATGCCTGAGATTGGCAGATATCCCGAAAGACTTATTGCCTAAGATCAATAAAAGTGGTACGGTTAATCCTATTATAGGCCCAGCCACGTACCAGGGCCAGGGTTGTGATATCCATTCTATCATAATTTGATGTTTTTTAAAATTTAAAATTAAAAATATAACTATAATTCCACAAATCTAAACGGTTAATGGTCAATTGATCTGAAATATTCTCAGAATCCAGATTCCCTTTGTAAACAATGAGACTTTCCATACTCAACCCGTCGAGTCTGCCAGTGAAGTGATACGAAATCCTACCAGCAATATGATAATAAGATGGGGTACCATATTTATTTAATAATGCTGGTTCAGGATTATTAGTTTTTACGATAGCCGCGCCTAAAAAAGTATTCATATGACGATTCTTCCAATCGTAAATCCATTGTCCTGAAACCGTCCATAAACCGCCATTGCCTTCAAATCTCTCTCTGGGTAAACCAGCCCAAAATTGTTCTCTACCCCACTCTCTTGGAAACAAATACCTGCCAGAGTCGTGAATATATAAAGTATTAATACTCCATTTATGCTGCGACCTTTTCAAAACTGCCCTACCCCCAATGCCAAAAGTGGACTCTCCGTTTTGCATGTATTTCTTATCGGCATCTTCATGTCCTCCATTCCCAGACTGATATTGCCGAAATCCCTGTATTCCGGTAGTTATATGATCGGTTGAATTCCCCATTCTGTATTCAAGGTCTGAATAAAGGAGGTGAAAAACATTTTCAGCATAATAATGATATACTCGGGTAGTCCAATCAGAATTTTCCCACTTCACTCCGGATATGAATAATCCTTTACTGCTTACATTACCCTTGTACCGGGAGGCTGAACCATCAATATTTCTTCCAAACGGATACACTCCCATAGATTCCTCCATACTATACCAACGAACAGTGCCACGGGGAGAAACTCCATTTATCCACATACTTTCAAAAAGGAATTGGTTTTTACCCCACATGGCTCTTAGTCCGGAAAACAGATTTGGTCTCATTCTGTTATCCTGTTCATTGAGAAAAGGAGTAGAAATAATTTGCCGGCCATAAGTGATATTAAATCCGGAATTTACGTATGAAATATATAACTCCTCCAATCTATCGAGATCACTCGAATTCTCCGGATTTTCCATGTCAAATAACGTCATTTCATACCGGCTGCCTGCATCTGTATATGGATCAATTTTCTCCAGATTGTGGTCGAAAACCCGAAACATAAAATGTCCGCTAAAGCCAGTAGTAAACCCCTTCCATCGAGGGCTTGTATACCCTATACCCGCTCCCGAAGCTATGGCAAAATAATTTGTCAGATAATCTCTGTTTTCAGTACCCATTGCGAATGTCCTGGTGTTAAAAGTCCAATGACCTCTTTGTACAAATTCCTTTAATGAGCTGATATTTTTGCCATTGATACTATCAGCACTTTGAGCCATTAATGTGTCTATCAATAGAACTAAACCCAAAGATATGAATATGGTAATCACTCTCATTTTTTCAGATTGCGACTATAATCAGGCAGTTCAAAAGCAATGCATGGTATAATTTGAATAGTTTTATTTATCCACCTAAGCATTATTTCTATTTCTAAAATGAATTCCTCAACAAGCACATATGCATCAAATTCCAGGATTTTTATTTTATGAAATTTCTTCATACTTTTTGATTTATACAGCAAAGGTACAGTACAATGCACTGCATGAATTGTGATGAATGTTACACAAACTAAAATTATGACCTACACCAGAACTAAAAACCCAAATTGTATTATTTACATCCATCCTGAACATTTCCCATAGGTTCTCTGTAAGGTTACCGTAAAACCAAAATCCAGCTTTTTGTGGACATTCATTGGATTGACCTAACCGTATTTGTAGTTTACTTTATATTTCTATTGGGTATAGGGGCATGGTTCTTCAGAAAAAATAAATCAGAAGAAGATTATTTTATAGGGGGTCGTAACATGAAGGCCGGACACATAGGACTCTCTGTAGTAGCTACTGACGTTGGTGGAGGATTTTCCATTGGGTTGGGAGGGCTCGGATTTACCATTGGGCTTTCAGGTAGCTGGCTCTTGTTTACCGGGTTGCTGGGTGCATGGCTTAGTGCTGCTATTTTAATTCCTGTCGTGTATCCTATTGCCAAAAGAAAGAACCTGTTAAGTTTTCCTCAGGCTATAGAGCATTATTATGGTATAAAGGTTGCTTTTATAGCCGGTATTATTTCTTTTATCGGATACGTGGGCTTTTCCGGTTCACAAATCCTGGCAGGAGCCAAATTGGCTTCAGCGACATTCCCATCAGCGTTGACTATCCAAGATGCAGTCATGGTAATGGGCGTTATTGCCGTTATTTATACTGTATTTGGCGGCATTAAAGCGGTAATATATACAGACACCTTTCAGTGGATTGTATTAATTGTTGGACTTTTTGGCATAGGTATACCTTTTGGAATATATAAAATAGGAGGCATAAGTGAAATCAGAAATCATCTGCCCCCTGATATGCTCTCATTGACCAATATTTCTGCAATTGATTTTATAAATTGGTTAATCACCATTGTCCCTATCTGGTTTGTCGGAATGACATTATACCAAAGGATCTATGCCGCTAAAGACACAAAAACCGCAGTCAAGGCATGGCGTATAGCGGGTTTGTTTGAGTGGCCAGTCATGGCATTTATGGGGGTCATACTGGGCATGCTGGCAAAAGTTGCATTTTTACAAGGTGATTTTACAGATGTGGGATTTCCCCCCGGTGTTGAACCAGATGCAGAAATGGGTCTACCTTTATTTCTAAGGAATATGCTTCCCGTTGGATTCATGGGGTTGATGTTATCTGCCTATTTTTCGGCTATTATGTCCACAGCCGATAGTTGTTTAATGGCAGCATCAGGAAATCTGATTACCGACATTCTGGGTAAGTTGAAGAAAAATCTCTCTTCCCGGTTATGGGTATCTCAATTGGCTACTTTTTTTATTGGTGGTATAGCCATTTTGATCGCCCTGACCATGGAAAGCGTATTGGATCTTATGCTATACTCTTACGCTTTTATGGTATCGGGATTATTTGTACCCGTCATTGCCATGCTTTTTAGTAAGACTCCGTCTGCTACCGGAGCCATGGTAGCCATGATTGCCGGAGGGAGTTGTACACTTATTCTCATTATAGGCAACATTCAATTGCCGTTTGGATTGGATGCCAATCTGGGTGGTTTATTGCTTTCAGCCTTGTGCTATATCTTGATATCGGGTTCAATTCAAAAAAACTCATTTCAAAGAAGTAAAAAATAATTAAAATTATAAAACCATGAAAATAAAAATAATAGATCATATAACGGGAGAAGATCCCGAATGTAATAAAGAAAAAATAGCTTCATTTCTTTTCAAAAATTTAGAACAATACGGCGATAAAAAAGAAGATATTCTCAGTGCCCTTGGATACAGTCTCAATCCGGACAAAGGTGGATTTATCGTCGTGGCATTGGACGACGATGAAAACATTTTGGGTACTGTAGTGATTCTAAAGACGGGAATGTCCGGATATATACCCGAAAACATTCTGGTATATATCGCAACACACAGAGAATCAAGAGGCCAGGGTGTAGGAAAAAAATTGATGAAAGAAACCATTGAAAAATGTGAAGGAAATATTGCACTACACGTTGAAAAAAACAATCCTGCCAGATTTTTATATGAAAAATTTGGATTTATCACACCCTATTTAGAAATGAGATTAATCAGAAATAAATAATGAATAAGTTAGAAAAAAATGTAGAGGTCATTGATCCTGTCGCTGTACGGCGAAAGATTCACGCCTACCCTGAATTGTCCGGTGAAGAAATTCAAACCGGAACATATATTGCAGAGTTAATGACAAAACTGGGTGCTGATAGCGTCTTTCAAAATGTGGGAAAAACCGGTGTTGCTGCCATTTTTGACAGTGGTAATCCTGGGCGAACCGTCATGTTTAGAGCAGAGCTTGATGCACTTCCCATTGAGGAACAGAATTCATTTGACCATAAATCTCAAAAACAGGGAGTAAGCCATAAATGTGGTCATGATGGCCACAGTGCTATCTTAGTAGCATTGGCAAAGTATATTGCCTCTGCTCGTCCGACTAAAGGAAAGGTGATACTTCTTTTTCAACCAGCAGAAGAAACAGGGGAAGGAGCACAATGGATGCTAAACGATCCGATCTTCCCTTCTATCACTCCTGATGTTGTATACACCTTACATAATATACCCGGAAAGACTCTGGGAGAAATCAGTACCAAGCCGGGACAATTCACTTCTTATGTTATCAGCGCTGACATACAAATCTATGGAACAGAATCCCACGCTTCAGAACCATCTAAAGGCACCAATCCTTATTATATATTGATTGAATTAGCAAGACAGATCATCATGTTTTCGAATGACATGGAAGAGTCTGAAGATTATATACTTATTACTCCCATACATTTGTCATTAGGAGCTAAAGACTACGGAATTTCACCTGGAAAAGGAGAACTTCATTATACTATCCGCGCATGGTCAAAAGAAATTTTAGAAGATGTATGTAATAAAATTGAAGATCTGGTAACTGATATATCATCGAGAGACAACCTGACCGCTAAGGTAAACTGGATACATCCATTTGATGCTGTTATGAACAATAATGATGCTGTAGAAAACATCAGAAAAGCTGCCCGTGATCTCGATATTCCATTTACAACACTCGAACATCCCAATAAATGGGGGGAGGATTTTGGATTATTTACCCAGGTCATTCCCGGGGCCATGTTTTGTATTGGTGCCGGAGAAAATTGTCCACCTCTTCATTCCAAAACCTACGATTTTCCGGATGAACTCATCGATATAGGTTCTAATGTATTTTTTCGAATTTTGGAAAGTGAATTAAAATAACTCATGTCAGGATCTTACATAGAAATATCGAAAGATGCCTTGTCCAATAATATCCGATTCGTTCGGTCTCTCATTGGAGGCCATGTCAAACTGTCTTCTGTAGTGAAGGGAAATGCATATGGTCATGGGGTAAATCTTATGGTTCCTGCTTTAGAAAGTTTGGGTATCGATCACTTTTCAGTTTTTAGTTCAAATGAAGCCAGAGACGTATTTACCCATGCGACATCTAAGCCCTCTATCATGGTTATGGGAAATATCAATCAAGAGGATGAGGAATGGATCATCAACCATGAAATTGAATTTTATGTTTTCAATAAGGACAGACTACTACATATGACCCAATTAGCTAAAAAGCTGGGAAAAAAGGCACACATCCATTTAGAGATCGAATCCGGCATGAACCGTACCGGTATCAATAAACCGGAATGGAAGGAAGTTATTCAATTTTTCAAAGTCAACCAGGACACCATAAGGTTTGCTGGTATTTGCACTCATTATGCCGGGGCAGAAAGCATTGCTAACTATAAACGGATCATCGATCAGAAAAAAACTTTTAGTGCAGCGTGTAAGCAAATTTACGAAGCCGGCCTGACACCGGATAAAATCCATACTTCGTGCAGTGCAGCGATCATCATGTATCCAAAAAATAATTTTGATATGGTCAGAATTGGTATACTCCAATACGGGCTCTGGCCAAGCAAAGAATCATTTATTCATTATTCAGCGCGTATTAAAAATATGACTGACCCGTTGAGGATGCTGTTCAACTGGAAGTCTTATATCATGGATATCAAGTCCGTAAAAAAGGGCAACTATATTGGCTACGGAACTTCATATATGGCCGAACAGGATATGCGTATTGCTTCAGTACCTGTAGGGTATGGTTACGGTTATTCCCGGAGTCTGAGCAACCAGGGCAGAGTCATCGTGAGGGGGATGAGATTGAGTGTCATAGGCATAGTCAATATGAATATGCTTATGATAGATATATCTTCTCTTGAGGAAGTAAAACTATACGATGAAGTTATCCTTATTGGCAAGCAAGGAGATACTGTTATTTCCGTTTCTTCTTTCAGTGACCAAAGTAGCCAACTCAATTATGAAATGCTGACAAGGATCGATAAGTCCATTCCGCGAAAAATGATCTGATCATGGCTTATGTAACATTAAACAAGACTCATTTAGAACAGAATTACAGATTTTTGCAAAGACTGTTTGAAGAGAGAAATATCGAATGGGCACCAGTTTTAAAATTGCTTTGTGGAAATGAAAAATATCTTAAATATGTATTGGCACTGGGAGATGAACAAGTCTGCGATGCACGTCTTTCCAATTTAAAAATGATTAAAAAAATCAAACCCTCGGTAGAGACCATATATATCAAACCTCCGCCCAAAAAAAGTATTACCAATGTCATTAAATATTGTGATGTAAGTTTCAACTCAGAGTATGTAACCATTAAATGGCTTTCTGATGAAGCTAAAAAGCAAAATAAAATCCACCGTATCATCATCATGATAGAATTAGGGGATTTAAGAGAGGGCATCTTAGGTGAACATTTGATTGCGTTTTACGAAAAAATATTTCGCCTCCCAAATATAAAAGTTGCCGGAATTGGTGCCAATCTCAACTGCCTTAGCGGAGTGATGCCCAGCCAGGATAAACTGATACAGCTGTCATTGTATAAACAATTACTTGAGCTCAAATTCAATCAGAAAATCGAATGGGTTTCCGGTGGTTCATCGGTCATGCTTCCACTACTATTGAGGAATTTAATTCCAAAAGCCATCAATAATTTCAGGATTGGAGAAACCCTTTTTTTTGGTAATGATCTTTTTTCCAATGAGATTATAAGTGGAATGAATGATGATGTATTTCTCCTGCATTCTGAAATCATAGAAATCACCAAAAAGCCCATTGTGCCATATGGATTAATGCAGGAAACTCCATCCGGTGATACCATCGATTATAATGAAGCTGATTTTGGAAAAAAACACAAAAGAGCCATTCTTGACATAGGATTATTAGATGTGTCGGATATATCTTATTTACGCCCTTTAGACAAAGATCTCAGGCTCATCGGAGGAAGTTCGGATATGACAATTGCAGATATAGATCAATGTAAAAAAGAATATAAGGTGGGAGACATTGTCTCATTTAAAATAAAATATATGGCGGCTTTGCGGCTCATGAATTCCAGTTATATTGATAAAGAATTGATAGAATGATAGTGTTGCTCACAATAACTCTCTGATTTCATCATGGCCTAGTGATGGAATGGTGTCTGTGTCAATAACCTGATCGACAACAGATCTTTTTCTCGATTGTAAGTGGATAATCTTTTCTTCAATGGTATCCTTTGATATAAATCTGGTTACACTGACCTTGTTTTTTTGACCCATTCTATGCGCTCTGGCGATGGCTTGTTTTTCTACAAAGGGATTCCACCAAGGATCCAAAATGATCACAAAATCAGCTGCGGTAAGATTTAATCCAGTCCCACCTGCTTTCATCGAAATCAAAAACATGGTCGTGTTAGGGTCACTTTGAAATAAGGCTATCTGTTCCTTTCTCTTTTGGCGCGAATCTTCACCAGAGAGTGAAGCAAACTTCCATCCGGTTTTTAAAAATTCTTGCATTAATATTTCGAGATGACGGGTAAAAGTGCTGAAAAGCAAAACCTTATGCCCTGACTTTTTGAGCGTTGTCAAGTACTCCATGATTTCTATAGTTTTTCCGGACGTTCCCTTATAGCTGTCATTTACCATTCGGGGATGATTAGCTAACTGTCGAAGCCGTGTCAATGTCCTGAAAACATGAAACTTAAATTTAGGGTCATTTTCACTTATTCCCAAAAGATGATTTCTTGCTGCGGACTTTTCTTTCTCATAAAACTCAGCCTGCTTATCTGACATATGGCAATAATAAACGTGCTCAGAAAGCTCTGGCAATTCATCCAGAACATCCTGTCTTCTTCTTCGGAGTAAAAAAGGGCTTATCAGTGTTTGCAATTCTTCCAAAGCCGCACCATCATTGTTCCTCTCTATAGGTATTTGGAAGTGCTCTTTAAAAAATGAATAATGACCAAGCATTCCCGGATTAATAAATTGCATTTGTGACCAAAGATCTGCCAGTGAGTTTTCAACGGGGGTACCACTTAAACTGATTTTGTGCAAACACCGCAGTGAAAGAATGGCTTTAAAGGTCTTTGAAGTGCGGTTTTTTATGTAGTGGCTTTCATCAAGTACGATAACATCAAATTGAAAGTTCTTCAAATATTCATCCTCTCTTATTAACTTTTGATAGGTAATGAGAATAATATCGTGTGCATGAATGAAATCATCTTCTAAGTTTTCACTGCTTCCAGTAAACATAGCCACGCGAAAATGAGGTGTAAACCTGGCAGCTTCCGCTTCCCAGTTGTACATTAGAGAAGCCGGTACCACAACGAGTGCTTTAAGCGAAGCCAGCTTATTGTCATTATGCCCGTCATTAAAAAGACTTAATTGTCCGGTTGCCTGAGTGGGCAATTCTATCTCTTTTGTTTCTTGTAAATAAAGCAAAAATGCAAGTGTTTGAACGGTTTTACCCAGCCCCATATCATCTGCCAGGCAAGAACCCAGGTTTTGTTGAAAATGATTCACCAACCATTTAACTCCATCCAATTGGTATGGCCTGAGTTCGGCTTTTAAAAGTGATGAGGGTACATAGTCTACAGTTTGTATATCCTGAATAAGAGGGCTGACGCCTATTTGTTCATTTTCTAATTCTTCTAATATGGGAAAATTGCTTCTTTTGAGTATAAGATTGCCATTGGAAACCTGGGCAAATTTAGCCAACATCTCATAAGTGGTAAACCACTCTTCTGGTATAATAAACACATTTTCCCGATCTATAATATATTCACTTACACGATCTCTGATATGTGCTAATAGTTTTATAAAAGGAAAAGTAAATTGACCAACATGGATTTCCATTTTAATATCAAACCAATCGATTTCTTTCTGGTAAGAAAAAGCAATGTCCGGTTGATGAAGTACTACCTTATGATCTGAGACTTCAGGATTACTGACGTTTATACCTTTTTCAGCAAACAAATCAATATGGGCAGTATACCAATAGAAAATTCCGTATTTGTCATTACTACTGGAGAGTGAAAATCGTTTGGAAGAAGTTGACACCAATCCCAGATTCATCAGCCAATTGGCTATTTTATCTTCTTCTGTTTCATTTCTAAAATTTTGAGTAACCCTGATCTCATTCTCCATTTCCAAAAAAACTCTTTTCTTTGACTTTTCTCCGTAAATAAATCTCACACCATTATAATCAAAATACAATTCCATAACCCATCTGTGAAAAACAAAATCGTCGACAAACCTGATATGTGGTATACCTTTAGGATTTTGGTTGATGACATCAAAGCCTTGGGTTTGAACTTCTACTTTACCCATGACGTCCAAAATAAAAGTTCTGAAATACTGCTCCAGAATTCTTGCAGGAACTTCAATTTTTTCCCTATTTACAAAAGGTTGAATTTTTTTTCCATTTATTTCTCTTAGCTGATAAACTGACCTGTCAATAATGACCCAACCCGGTCGATTATTTAAAACTTGCATGTTGTTATTAGCAGGTTGAAATACATTTTGTCCTAGTGACAAAGTCATAGAATAGTCCAACCCTATACTGGTTTTGGTAAAATGCAGGCAAGGCTCCGGATATTGCTCTTCAAAAGACAAAAGATAGGGTTCTAAATCAATGTCTCTGTCCAATACAGATACAAAAGGTATTTTTTCCTTCTTGAGTATGTTCAACATCCTGTCTATCAGTCGATCCATTTTTTGCTCCAGTACGTAACGGACAGACTTATCACTATGCAAATCCAAAAGTGTGGTATTTCTTCGTCCAGGTATCTTGTGCTTCCTGGTTAGATGTCCGGGAGACAATTCCTCCATAATTTGCTGTAACTGGACGTGAGGTGTACCCATATAAGTCAAGTGAAAACTTTTGATGATTTCAGGAGTGGCATTCTTTCTATACCTCCAAAGTTTATCGTTTCTGACTTCCACTATTCCACTTTCAGGAAATAGTCGACCCGGCCATTCTTCCATCTCTGTGAATGAATAAACAATGGCATAGATGCGATCTGAAGTGGTCATTTTTATATGTTTTATTGCAAATTAACTTCACTAAAAAATAGGAAATCCGCACTCTTATTTGTAATTCTGAAAGTCGATTTTAATGATTTAATTTTGAAATGCAGGTAGACTGCTGAGGCAAAAATAGAAAAATGGATGTACTCAGCCTTTATATTCTCGGATTAAACTCAGATTCTGTATAAGTAATCAAATGATACTTAATTATTTTATTGCTGACTCCAATATGGTATGATGTAAATATGCAAAAGACAATCTTGAGAACTCAAATAAAAATTCCATAAGTGTTTGATTTAAAACCAATTACAAAATAATATAATTGGAGAATGGATAGAAACCTTTTACATTTAATCATAAAATATTGACCAGAAGTGCGGTGTACTACCCTCCAACTCTCATATCTAGAAACCATTTTGGGAGTGAATTAATACCCATTCCTAATGTGAATGTGACTTCAGCTCATGTATAACATCGTGAATAAGAACGCAGAGTCGTCCTCACAAGTCATGGATGAAATCTATCGTTTATAATGAAGATAGTGTTTTAAGCCTGGAAAGGCATTCACCATTTTAAAACCAATTGTTCGTTGACCAACACATAAATACAAATCGCCCATGCTATCTAAACCTATCGTAAACACAAAAATATAAATTCCACGAGATTAGGTGGGGTCTGGAATGGGTTATTAAATATTCCTCGTGAAAATGGACCTTCAGCGCATGGATCGAGCCATGAAAAGGCCTGAAGGACCGTCTTCCCAAGAGATGGATGAAATCCATCGGTTCAATGGTCAATTTAATCCAGGCGTGTAAGGCCGTTTTCCATTTGAAAACCATCAATTATTGTTCACCACGTTAATACAAATTACCATTTTAAACATACCCTATACCTAAAACATACGCATTTTTAACACAAGGTGCGGTGGGGTCTTGAACACGTCCCTACATGACTCAATACTCACAATACAAATTGGAATGGTATGCTGCTCCCATCCATAAAGAGAACTTGCATTCAGCGCTAGTTCAAGTCATCAATTGGCTAAATGGTTATTAGAATGGATGCCAATGGTATTGAATTGTAAGTCCTGTATTCCCGAGTTAAATCTTCAATCAAAGGATTTTCTGCACAAAAAAGAACACATTATAAATTATTATCATTTATTTTGCTTTAAATTAGTGTGAACACCCCTTATGCAGATTGTTACCCTTACAACGGACTATGGCTATACAGACTATTATGTGGCTGAACTCAAAGGGGCTATCATGTCGGTTTCACCTTCAACATCATTTGTAGACATCAGCCACGGCATTGAAAGTTATGACATAGTACAAGCTGCTTTTTTTCTATCTGCGTGCTTCCCTAAATTTCCCAAGGGCACAATACATGTAGTGAGTGTTTATAATTACTATAATGATCCGGCTGAATTCATTGCTTTTAAACGTCATGGGCAATATTTTATCGGGCCGAATAATGGTGTGTTTTCTCTCATTTTCGAGGATCTGGCAGAAAAGGATGTATTTCTTGCTGCAAGGAATGGGGAATCACTTTCATCTGTTTTCGCAAGGGCTATTGATATTTTGATAACTCATTCCGAGCCTGAATCCATCGGACAACCCATTGATGAGATAATCCGTAAAATGGGTATTCAGCCAGTTATCACGTCTAACCAAATACGGGCTACGATCATCCATATTGACCATTATGAAAATGTAATTGTAAACCTGAAAAAAGAACTGTTTGAACAAGTGTGCAAATCCAGGTCTTTCTCCATATACTACAAACAAACCGATCCGATAAAATACATCAGTAAAAATTATGGGGACGTGGAAATTGGTGATACCCTATGCTTGTTTAATAGTGCAGGCTATATGGAGATCGCTGTCAATATGGGTAAAGCATCTTCCATGTATAATCTTAATAAGGACGAAACCATTCAAATTTATTTTGACGAATGATTGTAAGAATTGTAAAAATGACTTTCCGAAAGGATGAGATAGAAAATTTCCGCTCGCTTTTTATTGAAGTCAAAAGTAAAATCGAAGAATTTCCAGGATGTCAAAAAGTGACACTACTGCAAGATGTAGAAAGTCCGGAGGTTTTCTTTACGCATAGTCTTTGGGATAACCTGGAAGCCCTCGATTCATACCGTCAATCTGATTTATTCAAAGCCACCTGGAAAAAAACAAAAACTTTGTTTGGAAATCCACCGCAAGCCTGGTCACTTCACGCAGCCGTTATGGAATAAATTTTGGGAGACATCGCCCAATTTAAAATAAGAGATGAGCAACCGTGTATTTCTCTAAAACTAATCATAACCCTACTCTGAAACCAATCTTTTTAGCGCTACCTGATAATTAATCCCCTCTTTAATTGCCAGCCTTCTAATTTCTTCAATCATTAACAGAGCTTTTTGTTCATCCCCTAATTTATAGTGTATGACACTTTCTAAATCCATTTTTTCATAATCCTTTGAAGATTCATTAAACCTTTCCAGAAGGTCTAAAAGATCTCTCAGTCTTCTATTATTATCAGTTAATACAATAGCCGTCAAAATTCGTGATTTAGCTTCATCCCAATTGTGGTGATCATATTGATCATAATAGGAAACGACTGCATCTACATATCGCCGATCGTCGCGATTTACCCGACCATAATACTCTATAAAAAACAATTGTGATAAACTATCTGAATTTTCACTGTCCTGAGTCTTTAGGTAACGTTCGTATCTTCTGGGGTCATTCATATTGCCCTGAAAATAAAGGATAGCCAATACATTTAGTTTTTCGAGGTAACGCTCTTTTCCAAATCTTTCGATATAGTATTCCTTTTCCTCACCCAATAAAGAAGAGTAAAAACTTTCGGGATCCAGCATCAAATTTTCAAATATATAATCCTTTATGATAGGATCGCTCCAATCATTGGTTTCAGTTAGATACCTTTCCATATAGAACAAGGCTCCTTCCTTCTCAAATTCTATCATTTGCTTAAATAACTCCTTATCAGCAGCAGCCATTTTTTTATTTCTTGAACCTCTTTCGAATTCATATGCATCAATGATAGCCCCTGCATCTATACGGGATGCTTCTCGCAAAAACTCTAAAAATGAGTCTTCAAACATATATCCGGTTTTAGTGGATATGATCTGACCCACTGGCGTTACCAAAACAAAAGCGGGCACAACATCCACATACAATTCGCGTAGAACGGGATGCCTTTTTTCCTTCTCTACATCCACTTTATATGCTATAAAATCTTTATTAGCAGCCCTGATCACATTGTGTTGCCTGTAAGTGGTCAAATCCATCTCGACATTGGCTTCACTCCATTCAGCAAAAAAATCGATTAATACGTGTTTTCGTTGTGCAATGGCAAAGTCCAGGATTTTGCTGTAATTATCACTATAAAAAACAATGGGCCGAACATTTCCGGGATCGATGATCAGCTCAACATTTTCTACAAGATTTCTTACATCTCTTGTTCTTGGAACTGTACTTTGTCCAAAAAAATACACATTAGCAACAGCGGGAATAACCGATTCAGTTCTGGTTCTTGATGCCACAGCCTCCACTCTATCCATTTCATCCAAACTATCCGTTTTGATCGAAGTCGTAGTATACAAACGCACCATGGTTATACTATCCATAGTCGGGTTGTATCTGTACTCAGACTCATGCTTTATGAGTCCCGGAACCCATTTATCTTTATAAGGTATATACCTAATTTGTACATTCTCATTGGTTAATTCTATGCTGGAAAGTCCAGAAGTTTTCTGCGCCCTCTGATCCTTTAAAATCTCATAATCGGCCTGAACCACTGCATGGGTTTCCCAATCTACAATTATGCTTCCTTTAATACGTCTAAAAGAATCTTTAGGCTCAATTTGTACCAAATAAGCCGGTTTATTCCTGTGCATCACCAATGATGTTACATTAAAATCATACCTCTTTACATTTTCTTCCATCATAGGACTGATGGAAACTTTAAAAAAATCATTGGTCTTCGGCAATAGCATAGCAGTATTTAATGCAGGAAAAAAAACTTCCTGCTCATCACTTCCCAGATTGATGTTGAAATCTTTATAAAATCCACTAATCAATTCAATAAATTCTTCGCCATCTATTTTAAACGCCCAATCCAAATCCGGCCTATTCTCATGTGGTTTTTTCAGTGTTCTGATGACACCTTCTCCGTAATTATGGAAAATCCCCTGCCTATCGCGGGTCTTTTCTGCATAATACCCCGTTAAAATATGTTCCGAAGTGATATAGTTTTTCTCAAGTGATGTTCGTATTAGCTGGAGGAGACTATCTGACTCCAGCCTTTCTTCAATAAACTCTACTTGTCGGGGTAATGGCATTAATGGCACAGGAACTCCCACCAAATACCTGGTATTGACTTTGGTTCTTCTGTAAAGTGGATGATCCAAATATACTACCGTATCAGAAAATTCAAGCATTACACTTATATCTCCTTCTTCATTTCCAAATGAAAGAAGTGTATTATTCTGATCATAAACTTCTACAAAAGGAACCGGTTCATTCGTTTCCCCATCTACAATATTTCCATCCAGTCGTACTATCTGTGCATGTAGTGCAAGTACAGTGGTCAATGAAAATAAAACTACCCATATAGTGCGCATAACATTTCTTTTAACGTACAGACCAATGATCTTTCACTTTATCCAATAACAAGTATTGGGGAAAAGTTTTTATAGCACCGGCAAAAGCATACAATATGAAAACGAAATTTTAATCTTCCAAGATAATATAAGTTTTTAAATCTATCTTAACGAACCATCTTCAATGGACGATATTTCTTTAAGATTTCATTATCACTTAAAGGTTGGAGACTCACCGGCTTCAATTCCTGGTTAACATATAATTTCATTTGATCGGTAAAATGTGGACTTTCAGGGTCTGTCGAGGTTCCATATGCATTTACACTTTCGAGAACCATACTATCTTTATTCATTCTCACCATAATTATATAGGACTCTCCTGCATGGGTTTTGTTTATTTTATTAGGGTACGGTGCCGTATGGATCGCCGCCAATACATCTGGGCCTCCACCCATAGGTAAATTGACATCACCCCTGATATGCCTTTGTACTTGTCCCAGAGCTATGGTATTTTTACCGTATTTTGATTTCATAATGCTATCCGCCTTAAATATGGCCTCAGCGGCATCCTTTTCATTTATCAAACCTCCTCTGACCAACCTGTTTTCTTTAGACAACATTCCATGCAATGCTTTATAAGTTTGAGTCCACTCCGAAAAGTTAAAAGAACAAATATGATAAAATTTTGATATATAATGAGTATCTTGGGGAAGATTCAAAAAGCATAAGGTATGTTAAAAAAGTCATCAGAAACAGCACAGTTAGATATCTTTACTT
>JBGTBR010000038.1:0-101776 GCA_041749255.1 Saprospiraceae bacterium | reverse complement strand
TTAGGCTTTTGCCTAGAGTAAATGCGTCTTGTGTAATCATTTTCTTTAGAACTGAGTGATTACAGGTTGGCTTATAATGCTAATTTACGCATTTACTTTTTTTATAATATATTCCTCGCTTTTTTTTTACCGAACCATTGTGAAATCCAAATAAAAATAACCTAAGAATTTAGTTATTACATGAATCAATATTACTATTTGTTTTACTAAAGTATGGTTATCCAGCCAATTATCTCAAAACCAGAAAAGTTTACTTATATCATGGGCAATATTTGACGCCTTTTATGTATTGGGTTCAACCCGGAAAAGGAATTCAGAATACCTTTACTGTTTTAAATTCTTATGAAGTTCCAGTGCATAATCCGGGTAAAATAAATGAAGAGAATCCCCATAAGGTATATGAGATGCTGAGGGTCAACATTAATCAAATGAGAAGAGGGATAACGGGATCCCTCTTCGTTAATCATCTTATTAGATTGCTTACCATCCCGGAATGAGGTTCAACCCAAATGAGGGTCTTCCTCCTTCATGCATAGGCCAGGCATAAAAAGGTTCAAGTATGAGAGCTCCAAAGAGATTTATCCTGAGAGCCACTCCTAAGCTGGAAGCGAGGAAAGGTTTCAACAATTGTTCAGAATATATAGGTTGACCATTTTGATCAACAATGATCTGACCTGTTTCATCTCTTATTGGAACCAGTGTTGGAGTGCCATCTCTGAAATGACTAAACTCGTTAAATGCAACTCCTGCATCAAAAAAGAAGACCAGGTCACTGAATAGGAAGCCGGTACTAATCAATGACAAATTTCTGGGTCCAGTAAAAGGAATCCTGATCTCAAAATTGGTCATGGCCATTTTAGTACCGATCAATTGTCCAAAACTAAGTCCTTGCTGTTCTATACTATTTGTCGAGAAAATGGATCCATAACCCCGGACAAAACCCATATCGCCAATATATAATGGCCAAACGGAATTATCTGTTTGTTCGAATCTCAAATAACTCATGCCTCTTAAAGCAAATGAAAAGGGTTTTTTCCACAAATATCTTCTAAGATCGACAATGGCACTATAGTATTTATCTGTACCTGTCACAAATTCCAGACCTAATCTAAACCTGTGCCCTGCCAATGGTGAAGTCAAACCAAAATAGGAATTATCTCCCACCAAAGCCAGATTGCTATTAAGTCCAAATCCTTTTCTTAGTGTGTAAAATTGGTTGAGTTGGATTTCGTCTCCCACCTCCTGCTTATTCCTATCTTGAGCTACAAGTCTGTAATTAAGGAAGTTAGGATTAGGGTCAAAGAGAAAAAAATCATCATAAATATCATATCTGAAACTCCTATATCGGGGACCAATGTTTCCTTCAAGCCTGAGCGTGGTAGAAAAAGGATAATGAGCGAAAAGATCCAGAGCGTCATCGAAAATTCTTAAAATGTGGAACGATTGCTTCAGAGTCGTGACTGGCATTCCCCCTATAATAATAGAGGTATTGTCTTCGGCGAAGGTTGAAAATCCGGTTCTCAGAGGGACATGGGAAATACCGACACCCCATGCCAGCCGGTTCTTTCTGTTTAAATAAGCAAACTGACCTCCAATATCAAAGATTTCTCCATTCATAGAAATCACTGTAAACAACTGGTTATCTCCAAGAATATCTGAAAATAACAATTGGGCACCTCCCTGAAGTCCTGTATAATTCCTGAACACATTTCCGGTGGAAACACCGATACCACCACCTCCACCTATATAATCCAACTTAAATTGGGGTCTGTAGGCTACATCCTCAAAAGTGAAGGGATCGACATATTCATAATCATCGATTTGATTGAGATTGGCATTGACTATGTCTTTCACTTCGGGATTGATCAATGGCAGTGTTCCGGGCCCAAAACTCACAGCATTGGGCTCTACTTTTCTGTTAAGCATTTGTTCTGTGGTCGCCTGATAAATACTGTATGAGCCTCCATAATAATGTGTATACAAAACCCTGTCTCTTCTGGAAGACACTGCAATAGCTGGCGAAAAGCGGGTAATTCCACTGATACCGGTTAGTAAGTCAGTCATTTGAAACACTTCGCCTGAATGACTGATGTATCGATACAAATTTCTAAAACCATCTCTGTCTGAAAAGAAGTAAATATTCCCCTCGTGATCAAATTGTGGATTCAGGTTATCGGCACCGTGAAAAATATCCAAGGTAGTGATCCTAAGTGTAACCAGATCCATGATGGCGATATCCATGGTATATTTTCCAAAAGCACGTCCTTCATCCATGCTTTTTTTATCGTAAGAGAACACAAGTTGTGATCCATCTAAAGAATGGGAAGCATGTATGGCCGAATAACGGTCGTTAGTCAGTTGGGTTACCTTCTTTGTTCTCAGATCAAACTGGTATAAATCTGATTGTCCATCCACAAGACCTGTTACAACGATATTCCTCCCGTCAGGAGCCCAGGAAGGACCTGAGAATGCAGGAACGCCAGGGATGGTAGTAGTTTCCAACGTATTACCGGTATCGGCATCTTTTATTACAAGCACATTTTCGCCTTTTTTAAAAGCAACAAAAGCAAACTCCCGACCATTGGGTGAAAATGTACCGGCAGATTCCAGGTAATTGAAATTATCCAGGTCACTGTCATTGACAAGGCTGGCTACTTTGCTGATGATTTCTCCGGTTTGGGCATCTGCCAGGAAAAGGTCAGTGGAGAATAAGTCTCTTTCAGAAAGGAATATGACATACCGTCCATTTGGACTTAATGCAGGCGAAACGTTAAGCCTGCCTGAGTTTTCTTTTGATAAAAGCAATATACCCTGAGGATTTTCTTCTTTCCCTTCCAGCCAGGGTTTATAGTAATTTTTCAATCCGGATTGCCATAATTCACTGAGGTTATCCATGCTCATTCCGAACATATTTTCTACGGTTTGAGGAACCCCAAACAATGCGGTATTTCTAAATAGAGGTTTTATTACGCCATCACCATACATTCCGGTAAGAAAGGAAATCATGGCCTGTCCATAACGGTATGGAAAGTATTTAGGGTGAGCCAGTTCCTTAACTGTAGGTATATCATCATTCAATATCGCATCCCTCATCCACATGGCTGTAAATGGATCCACTCTACCTATAGACATATATTCTGCCATTCCTTCTACCAGCCAAAGTGGAAGATTCGACAGGGATTGCAAAGAGGTAGAATCGCTGTTAAGGATAGAATTAAACTGAAAAGCGTGCACTATTTCATGACCCAAAACCTGATTGGTTTGTTGGTTTGTAAAGGTGACCGGCATTATCACCCTGTTTTTAAATGCTTCAGTTACACCACCGGTTCCCACTCCTATTCCTCCGGAGATGGTATTGGTCATTTGAAACTCAGCATGATTGGAATAAAAGATCATTGGATTCTTTTTGACAAGATCTTCTTCCAGGACGGATTTATGAAAATCGTACCACATTTCTGATAATTGTCCCAGATGATCGACGACTTCCTGGTTTTTAAAATAAGTGTAAATCTCGTAATGCTCAGTTTCTTTTACTTTAAATTCAAAACTCTTATATCTCGGTTTATTTCTACCAAAATATTGGGCATCGACAACGGTGGCCAATAGAAGGAAGCTCAAAATGAAAATGATGCCTTTCTTCATCGCATGAATTTTTTTTATTTTTTTCCTAAAAAGTATTAACTTATCCATTTAACATTTAATTAGGGAAATGAAGTTCTTTAAATCGGGTAAATTATTAAAATACCAATTTTAAAAAATGTAAATGGATAAACTTTCTACCATTACTTTCTCTATAACACAGTATACGCCTAATGTTATATAAGTGGTTTGCCATTTCAACGTTAATTTTATCTTAAACCCATCCATTAACAAATATCATTCGGGATTGGTGTTAAATAAATTTATGTATTCACACCAATGATGCCATATACTTTCTAATAATTTTATTGAAGTTGTCAAGCAGAAGTGTAAAAAAATCTGGGCAATTTCTATAAAAACTGAGTTGGTATTTTTATAACTGAATCCCAATCTAAAAAGATCTGTTATTACAAACCAATAATTTCCGAATCAACAAGTCCAGGTTATTTTGCTATCTATCTTAATAATGATTATTAATCAACTATATATTACCTAATTTATAGATTTGCTTATTAATCAAAATTTATTCCTTTTTAAATTAATATACACGGATGAATTATCTGGTCTAAAATGTGCTCATATCGAAAGTCATAATAAAATTGAACCGTTGAATATCCATAAACAAAAACATGCTTATAAATCAAACACAATACCTTGTGCCAGAGGAATTTCTGTACTATAGTTGATCGTATTTGTCTGTCTTCTCATGTATATTTTCCAGGAATCGGATCCGGATTCCCTTCCGCCACCTGTTTCTTTTTCTCCACCAAAGGCACCTCCAATTTCGGCTCCACTGGTACCGATATTGACATTGGCTATACCACAATCAGAACCGGCAGCACTCAAAAACAATTCAGCCTCTCTGAGTTGTCCGGTCATAATGGCTGAAGATAATCCTTGAGGAACATCATTTTGAATGGCTATGGCATTTTCTACACCGCCGGAATATTGGATCAGATACAATATTGGAGCAAAAGTTTCATGTTGCACTATAGCCATATCATTTTTTACCTCAGCAATACAGGGTTTAACATAGCATCCACTTTCGTATCCCTTGCCAGACAGGACTCCTCCATCTACTAAAACTTTTCCTCCTTGTTCACCGATGGATTGAATCGCTTTGAGATAATTATTTACAGCATCTTTGTCAATAAGGGGTCCTACATGAATGGAGGGATCTAATGGATTTCCGATTTTAAGTTGCTTATATGCACCGGCCAATTTTGTTTTAACTTCTTCAAATATTTCTTCATGTACGATCAATCTCCTGGTAGATGTACATCGTTGGCCGCATGTACCAACAGCTCCAAATAAGGCTCCTGTCAAAACGATATCCATATCAGCCGAAGGAGTGATGATGATGGCATTGTTACCACCTAGCTCCAATAAACTCCTTCCCAGTCTTTCTGCGACAGCAGTTCCTACGATCTTTCCCATCCTCGTACTACCTGTAGCGGATATCAGAGGTATGCGTTTATCATTGGTCATATATTCTCCCACTTTGTAGTCCCCGTTTACAATACTGCAGACTCCTTCAGGCACCTTGTTGTTTTCCAAAACGCTGTCAAGTAGTTTTTGGCAAGCCACAGAACAAATCGGTGTTTTTTCACTCCCTTTCCAGATCACAACATCTCCACAAACCAAGGCAAGCATTGCATTCCAGGACCATACTGCAACCGGAAAATTAAATGCCGATATTACCCCTACTACACCAAGGGGATGCCATTGCTCATACATCCGGTGGAATGGTCGTTCTGAATGCATGGTCAAACCGTATAATTGCCGTGATAATCCTACGGCAAAATCGCATATATCGATCATTTCCTGCACCTCTCCATATCCCTCTTGTAGTGATTTTCCCATCTCGTAAGAAACCAGTTTGCCCAGGTTTTCTTTATTTTTTCTTAGTATATCACCGTATTGTCTTACGATTTCACCTCTTTGAGGAGCGGGTACCAATCGCCATTTTTTGAATGCTTGCATTGCTGTGTTGACCACAACTTCGTATTCTTCACGTGAAGTAATACTTACACTACCAATATGATCCCCATCTACCGGCGAATAAGATTCGATGAATTGACCAGAGGAAGAACTTGACTTTCGCCCTGTCCATGTCCCTGAATTATTTTTTTCCAAACCCAGTTTTGTTATAAAAGTCAAATCCATATTTATGAAGTTTTTGGTTACAATTTAGTATAAAGCAAATTTTAAATAAGAACTCATCGCCATCTTAAAATGGTATGAAAAGAACCTGGATACATCATTTTTTCTTAAAAGTGTCTATACAAAATTGTAACTACAAATAAAAAAATGGCAAAAATAAGAAAATGCATGGGTGTTCGGTGCAAATCTCAGAAATTGAATTCCATTTCTCAGGCAAAGATTAATTTATTACATTTGAATGTTTAAATAGAACTTTCCATAGATTGATGGATATACAGTGTGTAAAATTGTAAATGAACCGTACATTCATATATCAAGATTTATTGTCTTCGCGAAAAAACAAACAAAAAAAGTTTGTTGTCCTGATCGATCCTGATAAACTGCGTTTGGATAAACTGGAAGAGGTAATCGATCTTTCGACCCAATTTGGGGTTGATTACTTTTTTATTGGAGGAAGCCTGGTGGTAAATGACATGTTGGACAAGGTGCTTTCGGATATTCAAAACCGGTGTGAAATTCCGATGATCCTTTTTCCCGGTAATTCATTTCAACTCAGCTATAAAGCACATGGATTATTGTTTTTATCCCTCATTTCTGGAAGGAACGCTGAGTTACTTATAGGAAAACATGTAGTATCTGCCCCCTTCTTAAAAATAAGTCCATTGGAGATACTGTCTACAGGGTATATTTTAATTGATGGTGGAGTGCCTACAACAGTAAGCTATATGAGCAATACACAACCCATTCCGGCCAATAAAGCAGATATAGCTTTATGTACAGCTATTGCAGGGGAAATGCTGGGTTTAAAGCTGATATTTCTCGATGCGGGAAGTGGAGCAAAAACGCCGGTATCTTCAGAAATGATTGAGCTGGTATCTTCAGGAATTCAGATACCACTCATTGTAGGTGGAGGTATCAATACACCTGAAAAAGCCTATGAAAATGTGCGTGCAGGAGCTGATGTCATAGTTGTGGGAAATGCCATTGAAACCAATCCGCAGCTCATCGGACAAATGTCGGAAGCTGTACACTCATTTAATTATGTAAAATGATCTATATTGCCCTTCTGGTTTGCAAATAAAAACCATTCATCATTGAACAAAGGAACTGTTATAAAATCTACCGGGAGCTGGTACATAGTCAGGCTGGAATCAGAGGAAGTAATCCACTGTCGAATCCGGGGCAAATTCAGAATTGACGAACTAAAGTCGACAAACCCCATTGCTGTTGGGGATCATGTAACAGTTGTAAAAGATAATGATGAAACAGGACTCATCACGGAGATTCATCCAAGGCAAAACTATGTGGTAAGACAATCACCGAGGAAAAAGCACGATGTTCATTTGTTGGCGAGTAATATCGACCAGGCCTTACTCATTGTTACGATTGTTGAACCCAACCTGAAGCAGGGATTTATTGACCGTTTTCTACTTATGACAGAACCGTATAATATTCCTGTTCACATCGTTTTCAATAAAAAAGATGTATACAGCGAAAATGATTTGAATTTATACAATTATTTGAAGAATATCTATGAGGATATTGGTTATAAAGTTCACTTGGTTTCGGCTATAGAGCCCTTTGGTATAGAGGATCTGAGAATAGTACTAAAAGATAAATATACTTTGGTGAGCGGTCAGTCAGGAGTGGGAAAATCTACTCTCATCCATGCTATCGACTCCAATCTGGAACTAAAAACAGGAGAGCTTTCGGATTTCAGTGGAAAAGGTCAGCATACTACCACCTTTGCAGAGATGTTTACCCTTCAGTTTGGAGGCTATATCATTGATACTCCCGGGATTAAAACACTTTCATTTAACCATTTAGAGGTAATGGATATCGCACATAATTTCAGGGAGTTTTTTATTGCTTCGGAAGACTGTAAATTTGCTAATTGCACACATAGAGATGAACCGAAATGTGCAGTAAAGAAAAAAATAGAAGAAGGTGAGATCTCTGAGTTGAGATATATCAATTATGTCACACTTCTATCTGAAATCGAAGACCAAAATTATTGGGAAAGACACAAGGATATATAATTTGATATTTGAAGAAAAATCCTTTCCACCATGGCATCCAATCCGACGTATTTTAGGATGAGAAAAAAGCCTTACTGTTTCAGTAAAAATAAGTCCTGAAATAGGAATACAGCATATTCCAATTTTTGAAAATCAGGATCACCCCCGCAATACTTGCAAACAAAATGATCAGTTTTATATTCCGCGAATGCCGACGTGCTCTTTCCTGTCTGCTTTTATATCTCACCCTTGAAGAATAGGACATAATTTTATTTTTGTAATAAATCAGTATTAATAGATGAACATTGATTTTCAACACCCATCATAAAACGGATAGGAACATTAAGTATTATTTTTTAGCCTATAAGAATACATACTTAACATTAGTTCCCGGGTTATATCAATTTACATGCAAAGGTAGATTTTTCCATGCAGGAATGAATTAAAACCTGAAAAGGTGATAGAAAATCTTTGCCAGCCAAAGATTACCAGGCTAAGATAGACAGCCGGGGTTTGTATCTCCTTTTTAATTAAGCTTTGATTAAGTGTACCAAATCATTTTATTATAAGTGATTTTTAGACGACAAATAATAATGAAAAGACTATTTCAGATAACCTAAGATCATTTTCTTTTCACTCCAAATCAGCAGGATGGTGAACAACATAAAAATACCCGCTCCAATCCCCAAACTTAACCAGTCATTTTCGAACATTGTCTTTAACCAGACAGTCCCGGTGACGCTCAACAATAGGAAAAAAATAATAGAGAGCAATCGTTTAATGGGATATTGTATGGGGTAATAAATACGACCTAATATATATCCTGCGGTCGTCATAAAAGTAAAGCATAGCAATGTTCCCCATGCCGAAGCTATGTAACCTATTTTCGGAAGGAATATAATACTAACCGAGAGAGTTATAATAGCACCTCCAACGCTGATCAATGCTCCAAAAACCGTCTTATCACTTAGTTTATACCAGATAGATATATTATAATATAAACCCAACATAAAATAAGCGAAAAGGAGAATGGGAATGATTTCCTGAGGTCCGCGATACGATTCTCCGATGAGAAGGATGGCCAATTCCTGAAAACAAACTATACCCATCATTACAATTCCTGAAACAATAGCAAAGGCATGGATAATCTGTCCATATGCCTTTTCCGCATTTTCTTTCCCCACATTATTAAAGAAGAAAGGCTCGGCGGCATAGTTAAATGCAACGGTAAAGAGGTTGAGCAAAAGGGCAATTTTTGCCGGTCCCATATATGCTCCCGCCTGAGTGAGATTTTCATCAAAACTGCCCCCGAGGAAGTATTTTTGAAGAGGGGCTGCAAAAACCTGATTGATATTTCCTGCAATACCGACCACAACCAGAGGAAGTGAATACCAAAACATACGCCTCCAGGAAACCGGATGGGCTTTCCAGATCATTTTCCAGTTTACTTTAATTATGTCGGGGATCATAAGAAGTAATACTGATGTACTGCCAATGAGATTGGCTATAAAAACAAAGTCAATGGGATGTACTACACTAAACCACTCACTGCTTTTTTCCGGGATCAATTCAAGAAATAAAAAAACCATGCCCAATGTTATGATCACATTGGCCATTCTATACATTAAAAAGCGATATGGTCTGCTTTGTATTCGGAAACGGGCATAAAACATACCTGAAAGGGCATCAAAACCCAATATAAATGCAAACAATCTGACATAATACCCACCGTAATCGTATTTTATAAATGTTGCAATGGAATCCGCAAAAAAGTACATCGCAGAAGTGCCCAATGCAACGATTCCCATTACAGGAAGTAATGCAGCTCCAAAGATCTGATCCTGATTGGGTGCCTGAGCCCCAAATCTAAAAAAAGCGGTATCCATTCGAAAAAGAAAAAGCACCAATAAGATGGTAGAATAGGCATACAGCTCATTGTAGATACCAAACTGCAGGGTATCTTCAAATTTATAAGTAATGTAAATGGTCAAAAATAGAAAATGAATCACTCTGGGTAAGATGGAACTCATACCGTAAATGATGGTTTCTCCAGCCAGTTTTTTTACAAATGACATAGTAAAATTTCACACAATTTTAGTGGTGGCAAGTTAGTTAAATTTTTGTCCTCAAAATATTTTACGTTAAAAAGCATGTGGAAGTGATGCAAAAAAAGTTCAAGTTTACAAACCTGAAAAGATCAGCGCATCTTATCACTTAATTCCATGATCTAGCGTTAATCAAAACTAAAACCAAAACTAAAACCAAAACTAAAACTAAAACCTCAACCTCAACCTGGACCTTAACCTCATTTTGCTGGTAGCTCGTAGTTTCGTATGGATTAGATTGTAGCTTTTAGTTGATTTTTAGCAGTCCGCTATTCGTTATTTGCTTTTCACTTTTCACCGTTCCAATCTTACTGACCTTCGACTTTCCGACTTTTGACTTTCCGACCCATTAAGTTCGAAGTTCGTATCTAACTTTATACTTTAAAGACTTTCTGACCTTCGACTTTCTGACTTTCGACCTATATAGCTAGTAGCTGGGGGTAGGCTGTTAGCAATAGGCAGTGGACTTTGAGACTTTCAGACCTATTAAGCTCGTAGTTCGTAGCTCGTAGTGCATAGCCATCAGCAATTAGCCTTTAGCAGTTAGCTTTTTTCGCATTTCGCATTTCGCAATATCCATTTAGATTTTCCGACCTTCAAACCTTCAGACCTTGAGACCTTCAGACCTTGAGACCTTCAAACCTTCAGACCTTGAGACCTTCAGACCTTAAGACTTTCAGACCTTCGACTTTCCGACTTTTGACTTTCGACTTGCAGAATCCGCAAACCTCAACCTTAACCTTAAAAAATGAGGTGATCAACTTGATTTTTTAATAAAAACTTATTTTTATATAAAAAAGAAACATTGTCCAAAAATCTATATTCTTAATAAAATGTTAACATTTTAAGTTGATAACCAACAATTTAATTCATGAATCGTTCTTTTTTTATTCCCTATAGTAAAAAAAAGTAAAAATTTTAGCTATGGCAATCCGATTATTTGCCAACAATTTATTAAGTTTGATCTTCAATTGTGTAAAATAAACACTAAGTAGTGTCTTAATTTTTAATTATCAAATCGTTAAAGCCACATGAAAAAATTATTTACAAAATGGGCGTATTCATTGTTGCTGATTTTTGGAATGGTCTCCATGGCACTTTCACAAAAGACTGTAACAGGAATAGTTACTGATGCCAATGATGGACAGGCACTGATAGGTGCCAATGTATTGATTAGTGGTACCACTACAGGTACTATTACCGATATTGATGGATCTTACACGTTAAGAGTTAATGTAGGAGATGTACTTTTATTTTCCTATACAGGTTATGTATCACAGCAGGTAACTGTAGGTGAATCCAACACAATTAATGTTTCAATGGAAGCCGGGCAGTTCCTTGAAGAAGTAGTTGTAGTGGGATATGGAACACAGCGACAGAAAGAAATTACCTCTTCTGTGGTGAGTGTTACTGAAGAAGAGTTTAACAAAGGACCTATTTCTGACCCAATGCAATTATTGCAAGGTAAGGTATCTGGTCTTCAGGTCTACAACAGGGGGGGTGACCCAAACGCTCCGAGTGTTGTCAGATTAAGAGGATTATCGACTGTAGGGGCGAATGTAGAACCTCTGTATGTTATTGATGGTATCATTGGAGCTTCGATCCAAAACCTTGATCCCAATGACATCGAATCTATTGATGTACTCAAAGATGGATCAGCAGCAGCAATTTACGGTTCCAGAGGATCAAGTGGTGTAATTATCATAACTACCAAAAAAGGAGACAGAAAAGACGGAAAAGTCAGATTGTCGTACAATGGCCAATTAGGGGCATCGAGCATAATGAGAGGCCACCCAGTCATGTCACCAGATGAATTTGTTGCAGCTGGTGGAGTGGATTTGGGTGCCAGAACAACGTGGCTTGATGAGATTTCTCAAACGGGTATTGCGCAAGTACATGGTCTTTCAGCTGAAGGGGGATCTGGAAATACCGGCTACCGGATTTCAGCAAATATCAGAAAGCAAGATGGTATATTGAGAACTTCCGGTTTCGATCAGTTTAACACAAGATTAAATTTAAATACAAAGGCGCTTAATGACAAATTATCTATAGATTTTAATACCTCATTTACTCAAAGAGAATCTGACTTTGCTTTTAATGAAGCTTTCAGATATGCGATGGTATTTAACCCCACTGCTCCCGTGGATGGTGCCCAGTCACCATTCCCATTTGCAAGTGAGCAATTTGGAGGTTATTTTGAGATGTTGGGTCTATTTGATGCATTTAATCCTGCATCTATTATTGACCAGAATTATAATTTAGGAAAGCGTGTAGAATTTAACTATGGGGCGAATATTGGATATAATATAACTGATAACTTTACTGCGTATTTCCGAATTGCTCAGCAAACCAATACGTCAAACAACAGACTATATTTCCCTACGACTTCTCATTTTAGAGGTAATGCTACCAGCCCAGTAAGAAAAGGAAGAGCCAGTTTTTACAATGATGAGTCCAGGTTTCAGTTGTATGAAACCTATGCCTCTTATTTAACTGATTTTGGAAATTCAAGTTTGACCATTACAGGAGGATATTCATTTCAACAGAATAATTTTGAAAGCCGGTTTTTAGAAATTGGCGACTTTCCGGATAACTCTATAGATTTTAGTAACAGGATTCAGGATGCTCAGGATTTGCAAAACGCAGGCTTCATTAGTGCGAATTCAAATGCATCTCCTGACGAAAAGATCATTGCTTTCTTCGGTAGAGCTAATTATTCTTTTGATGATGCCATATTTTTAAACGCTTCCGTTCGAAGAGAGGGTTCTACAAAATTAGGTGAAGGTAATAAGTGGGGATGGTTTCCTGCTTTAGGTTTAGGAGTGGACTTGAATCATTATTTGAATATAGGCACATTCGATGTTTTAAAAGTCAGACTCGGTTATGGAGTTACCGGTTCTCTTCCTGGGCAAAATGGACTTTCAACACAGTTGAGAAGAATAGTCAATGGAGCGGATGGTAGCGTAACAACAGTTTTGGATAGAGCTGCTAACCCAGATCTGAAATGGGAAGAAAAAGCAGAAACCAATTTGGGTATTGATTTTGGTGCAGGGAGGTTTTCTGGATCTATTGACGTGTATAATAGAGATATTAAAGACTTTATTCTTACAGTACCTGTTGACGTAGCAGTATTTGGCGCCCCTACCCAAACTGTAAATGCCGGAAGTTTAAATACTAAGGGATTAGAGGTTCAATTAAGTTATGATGTTTTGAGAAAAACGGATTTCAGTTATGAAACCGGAGTTGTTTTTTCTACTTACCATACTGAGTTGACAGATTTCGTAGTAGACAGAGCCATAAGGGGTAATCTTGGAGCTCCTGGTCAGAATGGTACAAATATGATTCTTGTAGAAAAAGGTGCAAGAATCGGACAGATATGGGGACCTGTATACGATGGGGTTAATGACAATGGCACACCCATCTTTAGAGATGTTAATGGTGATGGTGTATTGGTAACAGACCAGGATAAGTGGAATGACCCTGATGCGGACTTCGAAGTGTTAGGAAATGGAATACCTACACTCGAATTAGGTTGGACAAACAGTATCAGCGTAAAAGGATGGAATATTAATGCATTTTTCAGAGGTGCGTTTGGTCATAGTCTTGTTAACACATTCAGAGCATTCTATGAGCCTCGCCTTGCATCTCAGACTTCGTATAATTTTATGAATTCAAAGTTAGCAGTTCCTGAATTGAGTGCGGCTCGCTTTAGTTCTTTATACGTTGAAAAAGCAGACTTCGTGCTTTTGGATAACCTGACTCTTTCGAAAAGTATACCTTTGAATAGTAAGGTTATCACTAATTTAAATGTGGGAATTACAGTTCAGAATGCATTTATAATCACTGGTTATACAGGAGCTGTTCCTGAGCCAGCATTGGTCTATTACGGAGCAGTAGATAACGGAGCTTTAGAAGATCGCGGTAATCCTGATGTGTTAGCAACGGGTATAGATAGCAGAAATAATTTCTTTATGCCCAGAACATTTACATTTGGTCTTAACTTTAACTTTTAAAATAAATAAAAATGAAAAGGATAATTAAATTTTTATTTCTTCCATGCCTCTTTTTAGTGGTGAGTGGATGTACTGATATAGATGAACTATTGAAAGGAGATATTACATCCGATATCAGTAAACCAGGCTTGGATACAGGTGGTGGTGGTGGTGGTGGCGATGTTCTAGAAGCTGCGTTTTCTCAACTTCGAGGTACGGGTACTGCCAATCACGGATCTTATTATTCAGTTCAGACCATTACTTCCGATGAGCAATGTATAGCTGCTAAAGGAGGTGACTGGTTTGATGGTGGTATTTTGATAGAATTACACCGACATACCTATACTCCGGGACATGCTTTTATCAGAGACACCTGGAATGGACATTATGGCGCCATCAACACATGTAATGAACTTCTGCAAAGGTCAGACCTTGATGCCAACTCTCTGGCACAGGTGAGAGTTTTAAGAGCTTATTTTTATATGAGACTTATAGACCTGTATGGTAGGGTAAAGATCATTACCCAACCCGGAGCGGATGCACCACAAGTGAGTAGGGCTGAAGTATTTAATTTTGTAGAAAGCGAGATATTGGGTGCTTTGGATATTACCGAAGTTTCTCCCGGAATGGATCTTTCCAATAGTGCATTGGGAACAGGAACAAATGCATATAGAATCAATATATATGGAGCCTTGGGCATTTTATCAAAATTGTATCTTAATGCTCAAGTATATGTCGGCACGGCAATGTATGATAAAGCCGCTACAGCAGCTGGTTATGTTATCGATAGTGGAGCATACAGTTTATGCGGAGATGGTTGCAGGGTTCCAAATCTTGGAAGACGACCCGGAGTGCCTTCTGATCCTGAAAATCTTGAAGGATATGCCGCAGTATTTGCACCAAATAATGAAAACAATCCGGAGCATATCTTTACTGTATTTTATGATGAAGCCACAGCATCAGGTATGAATTTTTCTCAGATGAACTTACATTATTCCAGCCAGTTTACTTACAATTTCCAGGATCAACCCTGGAATGGTTATGCAACACTAGAGGAATTTTATAATTCATATGCTGATAACGATGTGCGTAAGCAGAATAACTTCCTGGTTGGTAAACAATTTGATTTTGGTGGATCAGCCGTTTTGGATTATGCTTCAGATGCAGGAGAATTGCATTTAGATTATACTCCACAAATCAATGAAATAGCTCCTAACTCTTTAAGACAAGCCGGTGCAAGACCTGCGAAGTTTAGCTTCAAACAATTAGGACGACCTGAAATGGACAATGATTATCCAATCGTAAGATTAGGTGAATTGTACCTTATCAGAGCAGAGGCTTTGGCCAGACATTCAAATAATTGGAATGCTGCACTTCCCGATATTAACGTAATCAGAGCAAGGGCTAAAGTTCCTGCCTATTCTTCCATGGATGCTACAGAATTCCTGAGAGAAAGAGGCCGCGAGATGTTCCAAGAGGGTTTGAGAAGATCAGACCTCATTCGTTTTGGAAGATATAATGATATGTGGTGGGAGAAACCTGCTTCTATGCCATTTAGAAATATTTTCCCGATACCACAGGAACAAATCGATGCAACTGTAGGTAGTGCAAACCCACTCAGTCAGAATCCGGGGTATTAAGATCAAATTCAATAAATGAAAAAAAGCCACTCAAAAGAGTGGCTTTTTTTTTGGTGTATTTCTTAGTTGCATAACTAAGTTATAAAACTTGTTAGGAAACCGTATTAGTGCGGAAATTATGAAACCTAATCCATTTCTGTTACTTCATAAGAACAGGATTAAGTCAACACCAAAAGAAATCCATACTAACTGGAGATACAATGGCTTTTGTTAGCACTTTAAGAATACTTCCAGTAACTTTACAGTTGAATTCATTTCGGTTCAATGAGGTATTTACACATTTATTGGTATGTGTGTATTGTATTTTTATCGTGTAAAGATAAAAACAAAACCCTTTTTACTCTGATGGATGCTGATAATACCGGAATTCACTTTAGAAACGATGTTCCATATACAGAAGAATTTAATACATACACCTATCGCAATTTCTACAATGGAGGTGGTGTTGCTTTGGGAGATATCAACAACGATGGGCTGATAGACATCTACTTTACCGGAAATCTAAATGACAACAAATTATATTTAAATAAAGGAAACTGGGTGTTTGAAGACATTACAGAAAAAGCCGGAGTAGCCTGCACGGGGGTCTGGTCTACAGGTGTTACTATGGTTGATATAAATGGGGATGGCTTGTTGGATATTTACGTGTGTAAAGCCGGGCCTCCCGGAGGCACTAACCGGCATAATGAACTATTTATTAACCAGGGAGATCTGACTTTTAAGGAGAGTGCTGCTGAATATGGATTGGATATTATCGGACTCTCCATCCACGCTTCCTTTTTTGACTATGACAATGATGGAGATCTTGATTGTTATTTATTGAGTAATTCTATACGGTCTGTAGGTGGGTTTGAGCTTTTCGAAGGACAGAGGGATATACCCAGTCCAGAAGGAAATAAACTATTGCGAAACGATAATGGATTTTTTGTAGATGTATCAGGAGAATCTGGAATTTATTCAAGCAAAATCGGGTATGGTCTTGGAATTACATTAAGTGATTTCAATGGGGATAACAAAACAGATATTTTTATTTCAAATGATTTTTTTGAAAAGGACTACCTATATCTCAATCAGGGAGATGGAACTTTTAAGGAAATAAGCGATTACGCCTTTCCCAGTTTATCCATGGGTTCTATGGGAGCAGATGCTTCTGATCTGGACAATGATCTGCTCCCGGATCTTTTTGTAACCGAGATGTTACCACGAGATCATGAAAGGAAGAAAACCAAAAATCATTATGAAACCTGGGATAAGTATGTTTCTGCGTCTAAAGGCAGCTACCATCACCAATTTTCACGGAATTCCCTTCATAGGAATATAGGCAACCATAAGTTTTTGGATATAAGCAGATTTGCAGGAGTAGCTGATACCGATTGGAGTTGGGCATCTCTTGCACAGGATTTTGATAATGACGGCTTAAAAGATCTTTTTGTAAGCAATGGTATTTATAAAGATCTGCTGGATAAAGATTACCTCAACTTCTCTGCCAATGCCACTATGATCAAATCTATGATCGATAATAAAGAAGAAGTACTCACCATGTTGGTGGACAGTATGTCTTCCGTACCTGTTAAAAATTGTATGTTCAAAAATATAGGTGACATGAAATTCAATATGGTGTCCGATCAATGGGGCCTTCATCAACTCAGTTTTAGCAATGGCAGCGCCTATGCAGACCTGGATAATGACGGAGATCTGGATCTGGTTGTCAATAATGTCAATATGCCTTCGTTTGTATATCGCAATAATTTAGATACAGCACATAATAGGAGCATCCGATTTAAACTCAGGGGTGATGGAATGAATACCTTTGCTATTGGTGCCAAGATCATCATTAAATACAATGGATTACAATCATTGGTGGAAAATTATCCTTCAAGAGGTTTTCAATCCAGTGTAGAACTCATTCTACATTTTGGCACTGGGAGTGCCACATTAGTTGATACTGTCATCGTTATATGGCCAGATGAGAGGAGTACTAAATTATATGGTTTAGCAACCAATAAAACCTATACCTTACTTCAAAAAGATTCTCAGCAACATAAAGATTCTCTAAAACAAATGTTGCCCATGTATAATTGTACTGAAAGTGTCATAGATTTTAAACATGATGAAATCGATATTAACCTATTTACAAGAGAGAGGTTATTGATGGAAATGAATGGATTCCAGGGCCCCGCTATGGCAATCGGTGATGTGAATGGAGATGGAGTTGATGACATCTTTTGTGGAGGTGGCAAAAATCAGACTTCGGCTCTATATGTATCCAAAGGTAACGGATATGAAAAAATTACAGATCCATTTGAGAATGAATACCGATCAGAGAGTGTAAAAGCTTTTTTTCAGGATATCGACCTGGATGGAGATCTGGATCTCTATGTGGCACACGGTGGCAAAACCTTTTCAAATTTTTCTCCTGAGCTTCATGATGTGCTATACATCAATGAGGGCGATGGAAAATTTACTAAAGCTCAACCCCTGCCTTTCCCCGAACCTGTTTGGACAGGCGATGTTACTTTTTCAGACCTTAATAATAACGGGTTAACGGATATCATAGTAGCGGAGAAAGGTAAAACGGATTTGTTTGGTCTAAAGGGTAGTATTTACATTCTCTATAATCAGGGACAGAATAAATTTAAATGTGAAAAGCCTACTTCTCTAGTGGATCTGGGAATGATGACAGGTATAGAATCTATAGATGTAAATCAAGATGGATATGATGATTTGGTAGTGGCTGGATTATGGATGCCTATTAACATCATCCATAGTGATAAAGGATACTTTGAACAGTCAAAGCCAGAAAAAATTGAAGGATCATCCGGATTGTGGAATGTAATTCATGCGTATGATGTAGATGGAAATGGTGAGTTGGATATCATGTGCGGCAACATAGGTCTTAATTCATTTTACCAAAAAGGAATGATCATGTATGTCAACGATTTTGATGATAATGGCATGATGGAGCAGATCATATGTTATCAACATGACAACAAATATTACCCAATACACGATCTGGATGAGATGTATTCACAATTGCCTTCATTGAAGAAGAAATATAATAAATACAGTAAATTTGCCAGTGCTGATATGACAAAACTCTTTTCCTCTGAAACACTCAAAGCTTCAGAGACTTTTAAGTTGGAAGAGTTAAGGTCTGTCATTTTCATGAATAAAAAGGGAAAATGGGATAAAATTCCGCTTCCCGATGAAATACAGTACTCTTCTGTACATGCTATCCATGCCAGGAAGAGGCCACTTGGAACAAAAATGTATTTTGGCGGAAATAAATTTAATGTGAAACCTCAATTTGGAAGACAAGACGCTTCCTATGGTTGGTCTGTAAACCTTAATAATTTTGGAGAAAATATTCAGTTTACTACTCCAATATCATTGTATATTGGGGGTCAAATAAGGTATATTAATTGGTTTAATGAAGAACTTGTTTTAGGAATGAATAATGATCTTATCGTTACATGTAAAGAATGGGAATAGAAAATAAAATGTATGTGTTTTTGATCGCAGTGGGTATAATTTTTTTGTCTTCTTGTAAATCTGAATATACCCGTGCTGTAGAAAAAGGAATGGCAAGTGGTGAAATTATGGACAGTCTTATATTTGGAATGAGAATGGGACAAACAAAGAAGGATTTCTACTCTATTTGTTGGGATTTGAATAAGCAACAACTCATTTCTGAAGGACCAGGTAATATGTCGGCTAAATATTTGGAACCGTTAGATAGTACAAAAGATAAGTCTCTGCGTAAGGAAATGTTATTTTACGGTATATTTGATGAAAATGATATCATGCACGGCATGTATATGACATACAGCTATATCGCATGGGCTCCCTGGTTAGAACATTTACAATCCACTTCACTGGTTGAAGATTTGAAGACCTATTATCGCAAAAATTATCCTGGTAATGATTTTATAGAAATTTCCCTTAAAGAGCTGGGGATTAAGGCGTTTACCAAAATTGACGGCAACAGACAAATACTGATTTACCCCAAAGACGCTAAAGACGTCATCGTGAAGATTGAGGATTTGAGACACAAACTTAAGACGTAAGGCATACATTATATTATATATAATTTTGAACTGGCATAGAAGTCGATTCAATGATAAAGAGAAAGTAAATGCGAAATGTACTCATCCTGTTGCTGGTAGTAATTACCTCTTCAATGTGTGGGGTGAAAGAGGAAAATTCAACCTTATTTGTTTTAAAAGACAATGTGGCAATCGGCATCCCATTTTCCAATGATCTTACAGATACGGATGACTTTAATATTTATAAATACCGGAATTATTACAATGGGGGAGGTGTAGCGATTGGCGACATAAATAATGACGGATATCCCGATATTTATCTTGTATCTAATCAGGGTGAAAACAAGCTATACCTGAATAAAGGAAATTGGCAATTCGAAGATATTACCTCAAAAGCAGGGGTAGGTGGTCAAAAAGCCTGGTCTACTGGGGTGACCATGGTCGATATTAACGGAGACGGGTGGCTCGATATATATGTATGTAATTCAGGGGACGTCAAAGGAGACAATAAGGAAAATGAATTGTTTATCAATAATGGAGACATGACTTTCACGGAAAGTGCTGCTGAATATGGCCTAAATGACCCGGGATTTTCTACACATGCTGCATTTTTTGATTTTGATAAAGATGGCGACCTTGACGTGTATGTATTAAACAACTCCTTTCAATCCATCGGAAGTTTTAACCTTCGAAAAAGTGAAAGACCCGTCAGAGATTCTCTTGGAGGAGATAAGCTATATAAAAATGTCGATGGAAAATTTGTAGACGTCAGTGAAGAAGCGGGAATTTATGGAAGTGTTATAGGATTCGGTTTGGGGATAAGTATTGGAGATGTCAATAAAGATGGCTGGGAAGATATATATATCTCCAACGATTTTTTTGAACGCGATTATCTTTACATCAATCAGCAGGACGGTACTTTCAAAGAAGATCTCATCAATCAAATGCAATCAATAAGTGCTGCATCCATGGGAGCGGACATAGCCGATATCAATAACGACGGGTATAACGATATTTTTGTCACTGATATGTTACCCTCGGATTACGAGAGGTTGAAATCAGTCACTACTTTTGAAGATTGGGACAGATACATGTATGGGGTTAACAACGGGTATTATTATCAATTTATAAGAAATACTCTTCAGCTCAATAATGGCAACAATACTTTCTCAGAAATTTCCAGACTTGCAGGGGTAGAAGCATCCGATTGGAGTTGGGGTGCTTTGTTTTTTGACATGGATAATGACGGGCATAAAGACCTTTTTATTGCAAATGGAATCTATAGGGATTTAACGGATCAGGATTATCTTCAGTACGTCTCCAGCGAGTCCGTCATGGCGTCAATAATAAAAGATGACGGGGTTAATTTTAAAGAACTCATCGATATTATACCGTCAAGGCCTGTGCCCAACCATGCATTTAAAAATGCCGGTAACTTACTTTTTTCAAAGTATGTGGAAAGTGGATTGCTGATCCCGGGTTTTTCGAATGGAAGTGCCTATGCTGATTTGGACAACGACGGAGATCTGGATTTGGTGGTAAATAATGTCAATATGCCATGTTTTATTTTTGAAAACAAAGCCAGGGACATGCTGTCTCATAATTATATTAAAATCGAACTCAAAGGAGAAGGTAAGAATACTTATGGAGTAGGCGCACGAATTGAAGTTACGGGGGATGATGGAAAAACTCAATTCTATGATAACCAACCCGCGCGAGGATTTCAGTCAAGTATGGATAACAGAGTGAATATTGGCCTTGGAAATGCAAATAAAGTCAATGTTAAAGTGGTGTGGCCTTCTATGAAAATTACAGAAATAAAGGAAGCGGAGGTAAATACCATACTGACATTATTCGAAAAAGATGCTAAGTCAGTAGAAAAGTCTCCTGGTGAAATAAAATCTGCATTTACCGATGTAAGTCATTTATTGCCTTATACGCATAAAGAAAACTTTTATATTGATTTTAACAGAGAAAGGCTTAATTATCACATGATGAGCACACGTGGCCCTGTAGTGGCCCGGGGGGATCTCAATGGAAATGGTCTCGTCGACCTCGTCATCCCAGGGCCCAAAGGTTTGGCCACGCAGATCTTTTTTAAAAATGCGGATGGATCCTATGTACAAAGTCCGGTAAGCCCTGAGTTTGAAAAGATAAAGGAAGCAGAGCATATAAAGTGCTATCTTTTTGATGCAGACAATGATGGTGATCTGGATTTATATCTGGTAAGTGGTGGAGTAGAGATTTCCGAATATTCAGAGTATATGTACGATCATTTGTTTTTGAATGACGGTAAAGGGGGTTTTACATCTTCAGGTCAGCTACTGCCCAAAGCGGATAGTAAAATAAGCACAGGGGTTGTGGTTTCATCAGATATAGATGGTGATGGAAATCTCGATCTGTTTGTAGGTGAAAGGGTGAAAATAGGCCAATACGGAGCTTTGTGCTCCGGGTTTATCTTGATGAATGATGGAAAAGGAAACTTTACAGATGAAACATCTTTAAGATGTAACGAGCTCAATAATATTGGTATGATCACAGATGCTGCTTTTGCAGACCTGAATGGTGACGGAAACAAAGAATTGATTGTCATTGGTGAGTTTATGGGAGTGCATATTTTTCAAAATAAGGGAGGAAGGTTTGAACAAATTAAAATGAGCGACGACTTAAAGGGCTGGTGGAATGCAATGCATTTTGTTGATCTGGACAATGATGGCGACCTGGACATAGTATTGGGCAATCACGGAATAAATAGCCGGTTTAAAGCGGATAAAGACCATCCTATAAAAATGTATTTTCACGATTTTGATGATAACGGTAGTCCGGAGGGGATCTTGTGTAATGTGCATGAAAATGGAAATACTTATCCCTATGCTTTAAGGCATAATCTTATGGCCAGATTGCCTTCGCTTAAGAAAAAATTTCCCAATTTTGAAAGTTTCAAAAATGCTACTATGGCGGATATTTTTACCCAGGAATTATTGGATCAGGCGATTTTACATACAGCTAATGAGTTAAAATCCGTCGTATTGATCAATGAGGGAAATTTTTCTTTCACAAAAAAGGAATTGCCTGTATCAGCCCAGTTTAGTCCAATATATGCCATAGCTTCTGCTGATCTCAACCAGGATGGATATCCCGATCTTCTTCTCGGTGGCAACTTGTACGGTGTACAACCTGAAGCGGGAAGGTATGATGCGTCTTATGGACATATATTGATCAATGATGGGAAGGGAAACTTCACAGACAAGTCTTTGGATTATGGTTTTTCAATCAAAGGAGAAATCAGGGATGTCTATATAGATGAAAACAAAGTCTTTGTATTCAGGAACAATGACTCTGTACTGGGTCTGCAACTTAAAAAGTAATGGATATTTATAGAATTATTATATTTTCAATCATTTTACTCTCTGCAAATTCATGTTCCAATAACACCGAAGAACAAAATGGAACCGCTTTATTTATACCGAAAACTTCTGATTATACAGGAATACATTTCTCCAATACCCTGACCGATACGGATGCTCTGAATATCGTTGAGTATTTATATTATTACAATGGAGGAGGAATAGCTGTAGGGGATATTGATGGAGATGGCCTTGAGGATATTTACTTTAGTGGAAATCAGGGAGGGGATAAATTATATCTGAATAAAGGAAATTTACAATTTGAGGATATAACAGAAAAAGCGGGCATTATCCAGGATTATTCATGGTCTACCGGGGTAACGATTGACGATGTTAATGGAGATGGATTTCTCGACATATATGTATGCAAAGTATCATTATTGTCTGGATCTGAGGATGTCCACAATCGCCTTTACATTAATAATGGAGATGGAACCTTTAAGGAAATGTCCAAAGAGTATGGGCTCAATTTCAGGGGTCTTTCTACACAAGCAGTATTTTTCGATTATGATAACGATGGCGACCTTGACATGTATCTGCTCAACCACAATATTCACACCATTAATAGTTATGGAAGTATAGAAAAACGTCAGCTTAAGGATCCTTATGCCGGTGACAGAATGTTTGAAAACAGGCTTGGTGAAGAGGAGGGAAGTTTTGTAGATGTCACAGAATCAGCCGGTATATATAACAGTTCTTTGGGATATGGCCTTGCAGTTGCAGTGGCCGACATCAACAATGATGGTTGGATGGATATTTATGTGGGAAATGATTTCCATGAAAATGATTATATATACATCAATAATGGTGACAAAACCTTTACTGAATCCATCGCTAAAATGATGCCACACTCCGCCCAATTCAGCATGGGTGTGGATATAGCTGATATGAATAACGATGGGTGGCATGATATATTTATAACGGATATGATGCCCTTTGACGAAGACGTGCTCTTGGTTTCTGCTGGTGAAGATACGGATCAGATCAAAAGAATTAAAAAGGACTTTGGGTTTGAACCTCAGAAAGCACGTAATCACTTCCATTTGAATCAGGGAGATGGCACTTTTTCAGATATTGCCTTTATGACCAGAACATTTGCTACAGATTGGAGTTGGTCAGTACTCATGCAGGATTTTGATAACGATGGCCAGGCAGACATATTCATAACGAATGGAATTGTTAAAAGGCCTAACGACCTGGATTATATAAATTACCTTAACGAATTTGACAGTAAAAATCCGGAAGGTAAAAGTGACAGAAGTGCAAATCTGATAGAAAAAATGCCATCTCAGCCTTTGAAGAATATTTTATTTACTCAAAATGAATACCTTACTTTTGAAAAATCTACAATAGGAACCCCTTCATTTTCAACCGGAGCAGCCTATGCGGATCTCGACAATGATGGTGATCTGGATATCATTACTAATAACATCAACGAAAAAGCATTTATATATGAAAATACCACCAAAAATAAATCATGGATCAGCTTCGACTTGAAAGGTAATCAAGGTTACAAAAACACGAAGGGTACAAAGGTGTATGTATACGCAGGGGAGCATTTTATTTATAAAGAAATGCAGACCACAAAAGGGTTTATGTCAGGTAGCACCCATTTCGTTCATTTTGGTCTGGGAAGTGTGAAATCCATTGATTCTGTTGTTGTTATTTGGCCTGATCAATATAGGCAAGTCATAAATAATGCTGACTTAAATCAAAAAAACTCCATTGACAGGCAAAATACAGATGAAATGGTAAAATACAGGGTTAAAAAACCGGATTCAGGAGTCACGGTTAACGTATTACCTGTTTTCCATACGGACAATATGTTTTATGACGAAAACGTAGAAAAGCTGATTCCGGAAAGACTTTCCTACGAAGGTCCTCCCATTATTTACAGTGACCTTAATGGTGATGGTATACCCGATATTTACATTGGGGGAGGCAGAAATCAGCCAGCATCTTTCTTATTGGGATCTCCAGATGGGTCTTATTCGAGAATGAGGATTGAGGATTTTGAAAAAGATGCAAAATATGAAGATGTAGCTGCAGCCTTGATAGATTTTAATGGAGACGGTTTTCAGGATTTGTATGTTGTTAGCGGTGGTTCCGACAATAAAGAACTTGACAAATTGTTGGAAGACAGGATATACCTCAATGACGGGAAAGGCGTTTTCAGGCGTATTCCTATTTCATTACCCCATACCAATGGAAGTTGTGTTGCAGTTGGGGATTTCGACGGTGACGGCTTTGATGATCTCTTTATAGGAGCCAGATCTATCCCTGGATATTATGGTTTATCACCGTACAGCTTTATTCTTCGAAATATGAATGGTACAGGAGTGGAAATAATGTATAGAGAGCGTCTGGGTATGATCACTGACGCAAAATGGGTTGACATAGATGGTGACAACCATCTGGATCTGGTTGTGTGTGGAGACTGGATGGATGTAAAAATTTTAATAAATGACAAAAATGGAGGATTATCTGATAAAACCGAAGACTTTGGACTTTCTGGAATATCAGGTCTTTGGGGTACCATTGCTCTGGCCGATCTCAATAATGATGGCATATTAGATATCGTTGCAGGAAATGTGGGCACCAATGTAAAGTGGACTGCATCAAAAGACAAACCAGTCAAAATGTATGTGGGAGATTTTGATGGAAATGGAGCACCAGAACCGCTCATATTTTATCATTTCATGAATAGGTATATCCCGTTTGCACCGATGACCACCCTGATCACTCAACTGCCTGTCTTGCGTAAAAAATTTACCAGCTATAGTAGTTTTAAAGATGTTTCAGATATCGGTGACTTATTTGAAGATTATCAAAATAATCTTGTTGAAGAAAAGCAAATCACTGAATTACGGTCGATGTTATTTCTTTCTGAAGGCAAAAAATATAAAGCAATTCCCCTGGGTATTAACGAGCAAATGGCTGACATAAATGATATAATTGTAGAAAACAATACGCTCCTTTATGTCGGCAGTGGCAGAGAATTTGTTTCTGAAATGAGCGCACCACATGCCAATACTGGCGGGGCATTGAGAGGGTTTGATACTACTTCAGGACAATATACTTCATCGGTGCGATGGCCGTTACCCGTGCATGTCAAACCCAAAAAAATAGTTAATACCGGAGATGGAAAATATCTCGTTGCCACAAATAACGGATATGTGTATATATTGAGTTTCAATTCTGAAGAGTAGTGAATATCAACTGATGAATTTTACCATTTTTGACCACATATTCTTTTTCATCATAGGCTTAGTTTTACCGGTCATGTCACTCATGAGGGGTAAAATTGATCTTGAAGAAATGGAGTTTCATCAGGGAGATAAAAAGAAATTCTATTATGCCAATGGGGGTATACTTTGGATAGGGGCTGTAGTTGTATTTTTTCTATGGTTTATTGCGAGGCGGCCTTTTGAAGCAATGGGGATTCAGTGGCCTGTTACTGATTCTCACGTATTTGTATTTTTATTGGCGTTTTTGCTTTTGTATCTGGTAGAAATGGTGTCGGATACAATAATGGACAATCGCAAGGAAGAGTTACTCAAGTCAGCTGCTTTTTTACCAAGAGACAAAAAAGAGTTAATGCACTTTTCCTTTCTCGCCTTTAGTGCAGGCATTTGTGAAGAGATCGTCTACAGGGGATTTCTCGTTACCTATTTATATCATCAGATCAACGACCCTGTATGGTCGTATCATGTGGCGGTTGTACTTCCAGCTTTAATTTTTGGGGCGGTACATATTTATCAGGGAGTAAAACCTGCTTTGAAAATTACGGTTATGTCCTTATTACTAGGTACCATTTTTATATTTTCCCAATCTTTACTTATCGTAATTATTCTCCATATCGGAGTTGACATGATCGGCGGTATTATAGGTATGAATATGTATAATAACATGCTGGAAAAAAAAGAATCAAAAAATTTTGATTCCAATGATGATTGATTTAGCGGATCTACTCTATTCTGGTAGCTGTTATATATTTAATCGTCAATCCCTTTGAGAGATGCATTCTTTCATAGTATGTTTTTATTTCAATCTCAGGCAATATGGGTTGTATAGCGTATACGTTTTCATTGTAGCCTTCTAAGTTAAAACGGGAATGATTTTGTATGGATTCTAATGAAAAGTCAAATAGTTCTTGACTGTCGGTTTTAAGATGCAGCTTCCCTTTGGTATTTAATATGTTGTAAAACTTATCTAAAAACGGCGGAGCAGTAAGCCTTCTGTTTTCTTTGCCTTTTTTGAGAAAAGGATCGGGAAAAGTAATCCATATTTCGCTTACTTCACCTCGATCAAAAAAATGTTCAATAAGTTCTATTCGGGCTCTTAAGAAGGCAACATTAGAGAGGTTTTGGCGTAGAGCAATCGAAGCCCCTTTCCAAATTCTCGCACCTTTAATATCCATCCCAATAAAGTTTTTATCTGGAAATAATTTTGCCAGACCCAGAGTATACTCTCCTCTTCCGCAAGCGAGCTCGAGTATCAGGGGATGATGGTTGCCAAAATGTTTTTCAGACCATTCTCCTTTCATTTTCTTTATAAACCCGGGGGAAAAGGTCAGTACAGGGTTTTGGGGGTCATAATTTTCATATACATTGGGATACGAGAGGATCTCAGAAAATTTTATCAATTTATTTCTACGAGGCATTTTGCTTCTATCTATGAATTAATCCTTCCAGGTTTTACATTTCGTAAAGATACAAAGACTCCTTAGCAAGTAGCATGTATTCACTTTCATAGTCATGATTTCATGGTTATTGAAATTTCAAATGAGACATTTCAGATCATAATGAAGCCCATTTTGCGTTATGCATATAAGCAAAAAGCACATTGAGTTTTAAAATGAGAGAAACTGTAATTAACCGTTCATCATCAATTTTATATAAAAAAGATTATATTTTCGTGATAATGTCGTGTTAAGTGTATTTTTGCCGACCTTTTACTTTTATAAGGAGAAAGAAAATTCAATGATAAGAATAGCTAGCATCCTATTTACGCTTTTTATTTTATGCCCATCAATTGCCCAGGACTACAATGTAGGAATCAGGGCGGGTCAAAATTATTCAAAAATTCAGGGACCACTCGAAGAAGGAGAGACCCTTGGATTTGCCACAGGCATCCATTTTGCCATTAGTTTTCAATATAATATAGAAAGCAATTTTGGAATAAAAACGGAACTCCTTTATATCCAAAATGGATATAGAAAAGAATTCAATGGGGACTCCTACTTCATGATTAGAAAAAGGAGTGGAGCTGTTACTTTTGAACCGGGGATTATGGAAAAAACACTGGATGTCTCTACTGCATATATCCAACTTCCAGTAACGGCCCAATTGAGATTGAGCTCAAAATGGGAAATTTTTGGAGGTGGTTACCTGGGAATTTTAATCAGTCCCACCGGTAGGGGCAATCTGCGTTTTGAATCAACCGCAAACCCAGATGATATATTTTTCCGGCAGTCTTTGGATTACCAGTATTACAGCGATCGCGCAGGAGGTGTTGCAGGTCTCGGGTTTGGTGGTGGAGGCAGGAGTGCTGTTATACTCGTCGACGGACTGGACGAAGAAGTGCCCAGACTTGTCGGGGCATATTATCAATATCTGGATAAAAATGGCTCATTGTTTAATGCATTGGATTTTGGCTTTACCGGGGGAATTAATTATTATCTCAACAGAGGGTTTTTCTTTGGTGTCAAATTAGATTATGGAATGAAAGATATAACCAGTAATCTGATGGATAGAAGCCTGGCCGAATTAAACCCGGATAACTCTTTAAAGATGAGGAGTGATTTTGACAGAAATTTTACGCTTAATTTTTCTTTTGGGTTTAGATTTTAAGTTTGATTTTTGAATGCCTATTCGTGGTGTACAGGTATAAAAAAAAGTCTTACTCTTTCACCTATATGTACATTAGGGAACAAGTAAGACTTAAGGTCAAAAAAATCAGTACAAAACTTATTTCAGATAGATCATTTTTTTAGTTGCAGTATGAACCCCTGACTGAACAGTGTAATACAATACACCTGAAACTTTACCCAATTCCTGATCTGTAATACTCAACTGGTTTTTTCCTGAAGGATATTGACTCCGGTTTCTGTAAATTTGCTTCCCAGTAGCATCGTGAATTACAATTTCTGCAAAGGCCTCTTCAGGTAGATCAAAGTTGATTACAGTCTGGTTGTGAAATGGATTGGGCATATTTTGATGCACTGCAAAATCGAAAGATTGAACCTTAGTCCACTCAGGCTCGATTTCCATACGTTCAAAATTTTGATTATAGGCCATAGCCTTTGTTATAGTTGAACCCAGCTGAAGATGGTCACTTAGCAATATATTTTCATGGGATTTCAATATAAGCGTGATGACGGCCGTCCCCGAAGCCAAATGAACAGGATTTAGATGACTCCATGCCATGGTGATGTGTTGACCTTCACCTTCTAATATGGCAAGTTCTTCTGTTTTTAGATTTATTCCTTCGGCTTTCCAGTCCAGGAAAGTGAGTTTTTCTCCATCCAGACTTACTGTCCATTGCAGAGCGACCAGGTCAGCTCGTGATTTTATAATAAAGGGAACTTCTATGACTTCTCCAGATGCTAGCTGTTTGTCTTTCAATCCAATGGCCAGAACTTCATTACTACGTGTTTCAATAGACCTCTTGTTTAGTTCTTCTTCTACAGATTGATTGACATCTCCGATTTTAATACCAATAAAGTCACCATCCATTACGTCTTCTACAAGATCGGGGACAAATAAGCCCTCCAAAAATGGCCATGGACTTTCATTATCTATGATACCGTATTTAGAGTGGACAAATCTCCAGGAATTGTTTTCTGGGAATGCATCATAGAGTCCTAAAATCATTTTTCTCAATTGAATGATGTCAGTCGTCGTTACAGAACCACTGTTATTGATGTCAGCAGCTATTAAACTAAAGGGGTTTTCAAAAGGCCTGACACCTAATATATGTTGCTGTATCATTAATAAATCTAAAGTAGATACACCATTTAAGGGAAAGTCGTCTTTTATAGGTATGAGTTCATATCCATATCTGGTAAACAAATCTTCAAATGCGTATTTACCTTCCTGATCGGTCATGCGATAATCATCCATCTCAGGTCCTTCAAGGTTGACTTGTACGTCTTTTATAGGGGTATTCAGGGCTGTAATGACGTGTCCGGATATCATGGCTGCTCTGGGCATATCTTCTTCATCGGAACATACTTCAGGATTATCCTGCACATCCAGTGTAGTTATGCAAAAAGATTGATTACCATCCAGGTCTGTGACCCACATTTCGATCACAACCGGGTCGTCCACATCATCGCAATCAAATATTTTAACCTGATCATTCACATCCGAAGAAAAAGAAAATACCAAATCTTGCTGAGGTGTACACTGATCATAACTCTTATTATTAAAATCTGCTGCCCATACTTCCACCATTCCCATAGGAGTTACACTTACCGCAAGACCCAAATGGCAAATGGGAGTAGGAGCTTTACAATCTTTTACAATTATTATCTGCTCCAGAATACCTGTATTTCCGCAACGATCTTTAGCATTCCAGATGATTTTGTGCTCACCTCTTTCCAGTTCTTTGTCAACGGAAAATCCAATTCCTGTATCATCAATACTTCCATCGTTATTTAGATCTAAAGAATAGGTATATTTTATATCCTCGGGATCAGTGCAGTCATCTATTGCTTCAATTGATATTGTAAACTCCTGCAAACATCCCGGCCCAGTAATGCATAATTCAAGTGTATCAGGCTGGTTTTCAAACACAGGGGCTTCCGTATTTACAACCTTGATGTATTGCACATAAAACCACTCTCCAGGTCTTTCCGATCCTGGGGGCAGCGTGTGGTCAAATGTACACCAATCGATGACTTTCCATTTTCTTTCAACCATGACACAACCGGAGTTGGGCATATCAAATATCCAATCTGAATAGCTCGCAGCCGGTTGGGAGCAATTGTCTGTAAGATTAAAAACGGGTCTACCTGTTGAATCAGGACTGATACCTGCATTCATACAACTATTGTATTCTACGTGTTCTGGCCAGGATATATCCATCTCTGAAAATAGATTCGGATTTTCAAAAGTTATGGTCTGTGTACAGGAAGTGGAGTTCCCGGATCCGTCGGTAACAATAAAGGTTCTGAGTATTTGTCCGGTATGGCAAACCCGTTGATCATCAATAACCTCTTCGATGGTTAGTGATTCAGGACAGACATCCATCACCATACCATTATAGGCCAGGTCGTCCATCTCGTCTCCTGCAAAGAGTGGGTCATCTACAGTAAATTCGGTGAGTGTACCTGTGTTGATCTCCATGATCCCTAACTCACTCATGTCGTTAATATCTACAGGGTAGGAGCACGACAAGGTAATATTTGATACGCAACGCATGATCACCGGAGGTGACTCATCCTGAACGATCAGGCTTGCCATAAATACAATGGTGTCTCCACAAAGGTCTGATACCGTCACCTGTACCATGATCGTTTCACCTACATCGTCGCAACAAATCCCTATGCTATCATTTGGCATTCCATTACCTGCATAACCGCAGGCAACGGGATCATCCAACCTGATAATTGATTTTTCCAACGCACTCATACATGCATTATCAATGTTTTCGATAAAGGTGCTTACATGAATAAGTTGAAAACTTGAACCCAATGAAACGGTAGCATCCATACCAGTTACATTAAGTGGCATACGTTCTGCCTTTGGGATGGCCTCTGCATGAATTTCTGGAATGGGTTTGGTATTAGCTTGAAGCTGTATGGAACAGTAAAGGGAAAAAAATCCCATGAAAGCAGGATACAGCACCTGCTTAAGCGCAACTAGTTTTCTCATTTTCGTACTATTTTAAAAAGTTAAGGCTACTGATTTGGGATAATTTAACCTTCGTCTATTAAGGCTGATATTACAGCAAGACAAATATAAAACAATTAATTACACATTACAAAATTATTTAATGTGTTTATTTTATATTTTTTTTGCCATCTCATGAAGGGTCTGAAGATGGTCGGCCATTAGTGGGGTTTTGTCTTTACGCCATCGCTTAATTCTGGGGAATCTCAAAGCCATTCCCGACTTATGACGATTGGAAAATGTAATGCCCTCAAAAGCGATTTCAAAGACAAGGATGGGTGTTACCTTGCTTACGGGACCAAAGCGCTCTATTGTATTTTTTTTCACCCATGTGCTGATTTCCTGAAATTCTAAGTCACTTAACCCTGAGTATGCTTTAGTGATGGGAAGCAGGTCGCCGGTTTCATTCCATATTGCGAAAGTAAAATCAGTATATAAATTGGCTCTCCTTCCATGTCCGCGTTGAGCATAGATCATCACTGCATCTATGGTTAGAGGATCCACCTTCCACTTCCACCAGTTTCCTTTCTTGCGACCAGTTTCATATATAGAACTTTTTTTCTTAAGCATCAAACCTTCTGCCTGTTGCTCTCTTGATTGGAGACGCATTTCTTCCAAATTCTCCCAACTTCTAAAGTTAATCGATTTGGAAAGTACTATAATCTGGTTAAATACAGGATTGCTTATAAGTATTGATAAACTTTCTCTTCTTTCCAATAAAGATAATGGCCTCATATCCATGCCATTCAGCTCCAGCAGGTCATATGCTATCATAATGACAGGGCAGGATTCAAGTATTTTTTTTGATATGTTTTTTCTGCCAATTCTCGTTTGCAGGAGGTTAAAAGAAAGTATGTTTCCGTTTTTGAATCCGACCAATTCTCCATCAATGACAAAATCGGTAGAATCATGAGATAACAAATGACTGAACTCCGGGAATTTTTCAGTAATAAGTTCCTCTCCTCTGGACCATAAATGCAATTGGTTTTTTCTTTTTATGATTTGCCCCCTGATTCCATCCCATTTCCACTCTGCTATCCATTGATCTGTGTCGCCCAATTCATTTACTTCTTTTTCCAGAGCATATGCCAGATAAAAAGGGTAGGGTTTACTAAGCGATTCACCGAGTTGACTTTTCAGTACGAGATCTTCAAATTTGGTAGTTTCAGGATTCCAGTTTCCCATTAACCTATGGGTAATCATATTTTCTTCCAGGCCTGTATATTTACTGAGTGCTTTGATGACAAGCCTTGAAGATACGCCCATTCTGAAACCATCTGTACTTAGTTTATTAAACAAAAAACATTCATTTTTAGACAGGCTATCCCAAGCATGTAAAACGAAAGCTTTTTTTTCTTCTAATGAAGCATTTTTTAGTGAAGTAATGTGAGTAATCCAATCGGAAAGAGATCGATCAGATGATTGTTTAGGTTCCGGCAAAACAAGAGATATGGTTTCTGCTAAATCTCCTACAATATGATAGGTTTCTTCAAAAAGCCATAAGGGAAGGTCAGCTTTCTCACTTGCCCATTGACGAAGAAGGGATGTAGAAATGGTTCTCCCAGGCCTTTTATTGGAAAATAGAGCTATAGCCCAGACCATGTCTTTTTTAGTGGTAATTGTGAAATATTGTACCAGGGCCTCTATCTTTTCATTATTGCCAGAAGTCTGATCTATTTCGATAAAAAATTGTGTAAATGTTTTCATTGTTCTGTATCGTTAGAGAGATCACCAGAAAACTGTGTGTTGACAACCGAAGCATTCCACCCTTTTTCGTTCAGATATTTCGAAAAAATATCCGCATAGCCATGGGTAACGTAGATATTTTCAGCACCTGTTTCTTTAATGGCGCTTATCAATCCTTTCCAATCAGCATGATCTGACAGGATAAAACCCTTATCAACACCTCTCCTTCGCTTCATGCCCCTGATATTCATCCAGCCGGACGCTGCTCCAACACTTACATCTTTAAACCTCTTTGACCATGAAGATTGGATACTTCCGGGAGTAGCGAGAATCAAAGCACCTTCAAATGACTGTTTATTCCCTATTGTCATAACACGTGATGTATTTTGAATGGGTAGACCAGAAGCCCTGAGTACTTCATTTATGTTTTCTATAGCTCCGTGGGTAAATACATGACCAATGCTATAATCGAGATGATGGATAATTCTTTGAGCCTTTCCAAGAGCATATACTGAAAGCAGGCTGGTTTTACCTTTTTCTTTATTTTGTTTCCACCAATTATTGATCTGATTATATACTGTAAATTGGTCTTCCCAATTAAATGCTGGGAGTCCAAAAGTGGATTCAGTTATAAAATGATGACAAGAAACAGGTTCAAATGGTGTGGAAATGCCATCGTTTTCCAACTTATAATCGCCTGAAACCACCCAAACTTCTCCTTTGTATTCCAAACGGATCTGGGCAGAGCCAATGATATGGCCAGCAGGATGGAAACTGATCTTTACTCCTTTGGCATGTATTGTTTCTCCATATTCTACACCTGTAATTTTTTGAGGATTCAGCCGATGGCGAATGATGGGCACGGAGGTTGATGTCGACACATAACTTTGATGCCCTGACGTGGCATGATCAGAATGAGCATGTGTAATGAAAGCATTTTTTACGGGTTTCCATGGATCAATATACACATCAGCAACACTACAATATATCCCACGATCCGTAAAGGTTAATAGATTCATTTACAATTCTATATTTGTGATTAAATATATACACTTAGACATTTTGAAACCAGTGTATGTTTTTTTAAAATGAAGAATTTGCCTGTGTCATAATTAATAACCTCTCATTATGGTTGTTTTTTCGGTAGAGTGAATTAAGACCATTTTGATACCATAACGTTTAGGTTTAGACCACCATCTTTTGAAAAAGGAATTTATAATAAACATTGCCATATTACTGCTGATCAACCTGGTTGTCAAAGTGGCTTATTTGTTTTTGGTAGAGGTCAATGTACAAAACACTCTCGGGCCGGAAGATTACGGGATTTATCTGGCTTTATTTAATTTTTCCTATCTCTTTCAGTTTATCAATGATCCCGGACTCCAGGCATACAATACCACTTTGATTGCTTCACAGCCGGACAGATTGAGCTATCACTTGTCAAGAATGATCGGATTTAAATTAATCTGTAGCATGGTATTTCTGCTAGCTATTATTGTGGCAGGGTATTTTCTCAATTACGAAAAAGAAATACTTCATGTACTACTATTAGTGGGTTTCAATCATGTATTGAGTACTTTTTTCTTGTATTTGCGATCCAATCTTTCGGCTGTGGGTAAATACAGAAAGGATAGCCTTATTTCTGCTGCCGATAAAATTTTTATGCTTTTCATTATAGGGGGATTATTGGTTATATGCAGAAACAATCTTCGTTTGGAACATTTTATTGTAGGCCAAACGATTTCACTGTTTCTTGCCATACTCGTTGCAGGGTTTCTTCTCAAGGGTTATTCAGTGTATAAATGGCCTGTATTTTCTTTTGATTATGCAAGAATAGTTCTAAAAAAGAGTTTTCCTTTTGCCCTTATACTTTTATTCATGGCTGGTTATTCCAGGCTGGATGCAGTTATGCTGGAAAGAATGCTGGCAGATGGTGATTACCAGGCGGGAATTTATGCTGCGTCATTGCGGTATATGGATGCATCCAATATGGTAATCTATCTTTTTGCCGCCCTTTTACTACCTATGTTTTCCCGGGTCGATGAAAAAGGAGATGAAATTAAGGAATTATGCGACATTGCCGTAAGGACCATAGGAGTACTGGGTCTGCTAATAGCCATCATTTTCATCGTATATAGCAAGGAATGGATGTCTGTTTATACACAATTTGATAATCAGTATAATTTGCTTATCCTATTTCACATGATGAGTTTTTTCTGCATAGGTATCGCTTATATTTATGGGACACTTCTCATGGCCAGGAAGAAAATAGGTTCACTTAATCTTTTATTCGCTGCAGGCCTTGTTTTTAACTTTTTGTTTAACTACTTGATCATACCTGAAAAAATGGCAACAGGAGCTGCCATCACCACTTTTATCACTCAGTTACTGATGGCCTTAGGTCAAATCATACTAGCCCATCGATTTTTCAAATTAAAATACAATCTAAGCCTTATATTTAAGCTTTGTATATTTGCTATTTTAAGTCTTTTATTTACCTGGTCTTTGTACGAATTTGCAGCAATATTCTGGATATGGGGAGTGATCATTTCTATAATATTTATGGTAACATTGGCCTTTGGAGTAAAAATATTGAACAGAAATATGCTTATTGAAATATCATTAAAATAAAATCTACCCGTCGGCATTTTAACCATAAACAGCATGGAAGAAAGCAGTAAAATCAAAAATACAATTCAACGATTAATCCCTCACTTAAGGATATTGATCCTTTTTCCATTGTTAGTGGGGATAATCACAGCAATATTCACATTATTCATGACCGATTATTACAAATCTTCTACCGTTTTTTATGCAGCGAGTCCTGATTTATCCAGCCCGGCTCCACTTAGTGTTTCTCAGGAGAAGGTGCATGTATTTGGATCCGGAGAAGATATGGACAGACTTTTAGCCATTGCCCATTCTCAGGTAATCTACGATAAACTCATTGATTCATTTAAATTATATGATCACTACAGGATCGACACTTTAAAAAAGCACGCCCGGCACAAAGTCCTCAAAAAAATGCAGAAACATTATACTGTCAGGAAAACTCGCTTCAGAGGAATAGAAGTTATTGCAGAGGATAGGGAGCCCGAAAAAGCAGCAGCTATGGCTAATGCCGCGAGGGATTTGATCAGTAATCATGCCAGAGTGATAATAAAAGAAAGTCAACTGCAAACACTCAATAATTACAGCGATAATATTAAATTAAAATCTATAGAAGTGAAGGGTATGCAGGATTCACTGAGTATGCTAAAAAGAAAGTTCGGTATCATCAAATCAGAATCCCAGGGAGAGATCCTGGCAACTCATGCTTCAGATGTAGAACTAAATGCAGGAGAAATAGCAGCCCGCCTAAATAAAATGCGCCAACTTGCCTTTCCGGTTGATTCAATCCGTAATCAGGAAGCTAAACTGGCAGGACTTACTCAAAAGAAGAAATTATTGGATAACCAATTAGAAAAGTTTAATGAAGGTGTTGAAATTGTAGAGGCATTGGAAAACAATGTTTTGTTGGCCAATAGTCAGTTAGGATTGCTCAAAGAGAGACATCATCAATTATTGGCATCCCATTCATCTTCTTTCAATACACTGCATGTAGTAGAAGAGGCCTCAATTCCAAATATTAAATCGAAACCAATACGTTCATTAATTGTTCTTGCCTCGATGGCTGCGACATTTGCTGCTTTTCTCATATTTTATTTGTTAAAAATGGCCTGGATTGGCTCTGATGAGGAATAATGGCTTCCATAAGTACAGTAAGCAGATATTTTAAAGATCACTTGACATGGATCTCACCCATTGTTATATTCCAGTTATGTTCCATTGTTTTGGCTTTATGGATGGAAATGATCGTATTAATGTGGATTCCAGCCATCTTAGGTGTTCTCATCTATTTTTCAATACATGTACGTTTCTTATTTTTTCTTCTTGCAGTGATCTTGCCTTATTCAGTTGAATTTGAATTACCCTATAACCTGGCTACAGATTTGCCTTCAGAACCTATTATGTGGATGGTCACGGCTTTGTTTCCATTGTATTTTTTGCCTGAATTATTGAAATACAACCGTCAAATTGTTACCCACCCAATCCTGCTTTTACTGGTGGCTTCCTTTATTTGGCTGATTTTGGTATCTCTACTATCTTCAGTTCCTATGCATTCTGCAAAGTATACTCTTGCCAAGATTTGGTATATCATTCCTTTTTACTTTTTCTTTGGATTTTTATTTGACCAACCTGAACGTATCAGAACATTTTTCAAAATTTTACTACTGTCCCTGGGAACAGTCATATTTATCATTTTAATACGACAAGGGTTAACGGGCTTTTTATTTTCTGAAGTAAATGAAACAGTCTATCCTATGTTTCGAAATCATGTGAGTTATGCCATTATGATTGCAGCTTTACTACCATTTGTGTGGGCCATGATGTACCGGTCTCAACATAAATGGTTTTGGTTTATTTGGGTGTTGATCATGTTGGTAGCGATTTATTTTTCCTATACGAGGGCAGCCATGGTTGCCGTAATTATAGGAGTTTTATCTTACTGGATATTTCGGTTCAGGCTGTTTCAATGGATATATACCGGATCATTTATTGCTCTTATAGCGGTTTTAATATGGCTAAATCACAACAATCGTTATCTGGACTTTGCACCTGATTTCGATCGGACAATAACACACGATAAATTTGAGAATTTAGTTCAGGCTACCTATAAACTGGAGGACATCTCTACTATGGAACGCGTCTACCGATGGTTGGCAGGAATAGAAATGATCAAAGAAAAACCGGTTTTTGGATTTGGACCATCCACTTTTTATTCACATTACCAGGAATATGGCTCCAATGTGTTCAGAACCTATGTAAGTCATAATCCGGAAAAGTCAGGTATACATAATTATTATCTTATGATGGGTGTCGAACAAGGTATACCTGGGTTATTGATTTTTCTTGTTCTCATCATTACGGCATTAAGCATTGGACAAAGAAATTCCTTCAACATTAAGGATGCAGAGAGAAGAGTATGGATATGGTCTGCTATGGTAAGCCTTGTCATAATATGCTCTACTTTGTTGATGAACGATCTGATAGAAACGGATAAGATCGGTAGTCTTTTTTTTATTAATCTGTCTATTATCACCGTGTTATCCTGTAAAAGAACTCCCAAAATGTAAAAGCTTGATTCGAAACACACCAAAAGTTAACAATTGAACGTATTATAAGGGGTGTTTAATAATGAAACCCAATAACTCAATTGTAATTATATCACACTAATAAACCAACTATAAAGTATGTGTAAAAATCTCATCACTTTAGTCATTTTGACTTTTCTATTTTCCTGTTCAAAACAATCAGTACCAGCGGATAACGTTGTCCTTGCAGAGGCTCCAAGACCTGAAAAACAAGAAGCTGCCACTGTCGACAATAAAGGTAAAATTCCTGTAGATGACCGTTTAGTTCAAGGGACTCTGCCTAATGGCATGAAATATTTTATTCAAAAAAATATGCGTCCTGAGAATAATGCTGAACTTCGTTTGGCAGTCAATGTAGGTTCTCTTTTAGAAGATGATGATCAGTTAGGCGTTGCACATTTTGTAGAGCATATGGCCTTCAATGGCACTACCAATTTTAAAAAGAATGAGCTGATTGATTATCTTGAAAGTGTAGGCACCCGATTTGGACCGGATCTTAATGCATTTACATCATTTGATGAAACCGTATATATGCTCCAGGTCAAAACAGATAACCGCATGGAGTTTTTTAAAGGCTTGCTTATACTCAAAGATTGGGCGTCTGGTATCACTTTTGATCATGATGAAATCGATAAAGAACGAGGTGTAGTGGTTTCTGAATGGAGAAGCAGGCTTTCACCCGATCAGAGAATGCAGCAGATAACCCTTCCCGTTATGTACAAGGGATCTCAATATGCAGAAAGACTTCCTATCGGAGATCCGGATATTATTACACATGGAGATTACGAAATTTTTAAGCGATTCTTCAAGGACTGGTACAGACCTGAATTGATGGCGGTGTTTGTAGTAGGCGATTTTGATTTGAAAGAGGTTGAAACACAAGTGACACAGATATTTTCAGATATCCCTGCTAGTTCCGGCAATCCTCGTCCAAGAAAAAAATATGAAATACCGGCACATGAGGGCACTTTAGTCGCGGTAGCATCAGATAAGGAAGCCTCTTTTACGAATGTTCGGGTGATGAATAAAGTACCTGCTAAAAAAACCAAAACCCTTAACGACTTAAAGGAATCTATTAAAAGGTCTTTGGTCAATGGCATGTTAAATTCCCGTTTGGAGGAAATTGGCAAAGAGCCTGACGCACCATTTATATTTTCCTCCACAGGCTATAGTCCTGATCTTGGAAACATTGATACCTATACATCATTTGCCATGGTAGCTGAAGGAAAAGCTGAAGAAGCTACCAGAAGGTTATTGTTGGAAAACAAAAGAGTGTTGGATCATGGATTTACAAAAGGAGAACTGGAAAGGCAAAAAACCATATTGATGGAAAGGGCAGAAAGGTCTTTTGCAGAAATGGATAAAACAGAAAGCAGACAAATCATTATGCGATATGTTTTTCATTTTTTAAAAGAAACACCTATTCCAGGTCCCGGACAAATGCTTCAATTGTATCAGCAGTATTTACCGGGCATTACTTTGGAAGATGTGAATGCCCTACCAGGGCAATGGATCAGTGAAGACAATCGTGTCATTGTGGTAACAGGTCCTGATAAATCCTCGGTTCCACTTCCCGGCGAAGAATTACTCTTAGATATTGTTCAAGAAGTAGATACCACCGTTTTAGAACCATATGTTGATGATACAATGGATGCTCCGCTTTTGAGTCAAGAGCTCCAACCTGTAGGTATTACCATAGAAGTTAAACATGAAGAAACAGAAATTTATGAACTGGTGCTCCAAAATGGAGTAAAGGTTTTCCTTAAACCCACGACTTTCAAAAATGATGAAATTCTTATGTCAGCGACCAGCGAAGGAGGGTCATCGGTTTATGATGACTTTACTTATTTCAATGCAGAAAATGCACCTTCTATTATTATGGAAGCCGGTATTGGATCATTTAATAGTACCCAGCTCGAAAAACTCATGGCGGGTAAAAATGTCAATGTCCAGCCATATATCAGTACATATTATGAGGGAATGAGAGGAAGCTCTTCTGTCAAAGACGCCGAGGACATGTTTAAACTGATTTACCTGTATTTTACGGATGTTCGAAAAGATGATGTAGCCTTTGAATCTTATGTCAACAGGCAGGCTGGGATTGTTAAAAATTTACGAGCCAATCCTAATTTTTATTTTTCTGATTTTGCTTCCAGGATCAAATATAGAGCACACCCCAGAGTGGGATTGCCGACAGAAAGCAAAATCAAAGGATTGGATTATAATAAGGTATTAGAAACCTACAAAGACCGATTTGCAGATGCTTCTGATTTCGCCTTTATCTTTGTAGGTTCTTTTGATGTGGACGAAATGAAAGAATTAGCTGCCACCTATTTAGGTAACCTGCCTACCACAAATAGAAAGGAAACATGGAAAGACCTGGAAATAGAATCATTTCCCGGACAGATCAAAAAAAGTACAAAAAGAGGACAGGCCCCTAAAAGTCAGGTAGAATTGTATTTCCACGGTGAGTATGAATACAATGCAGACAATAATTATCTCATGAGCTCGATGCTTGATTATATCCGAATAAAACTCAGAGAAGAACTCAGAGAAGAAAAAGGTGGCGTTTATGGTGTAAGTGTTTATGGAGGTGGGCGAAAAGTACCCAAAGAGGAATACAGTATAACCATTTCTTTTAACACCGATCCGGATAAAACGGAAGAGTTAATCACGGCTGCCTGGGATGTTATCAGACATGCTAAAAGTTATGCTCCCAATGAGAGTGATATGATTAAAGTCAAAGAAACACAACGTCAGACAAAAATCAAAAATCTTATTGAAAACAGATATTGGTTAAATCAAATCCAAAGTAAATATAATGATCAGGCATCCTTTGATGACATATTGCTCCTCGATACGGAAGCGCGTATAGAAGCTTTGACAGCAAATGAAATAAGAGGTGCAGCAGAAAAATATTTCAACTTTTTGAGTCTTACGCAAATTATAATGGATCCTGCGGAAAGCAGTGATGTTATTGAAGATTGATGGCAATAAGTTAAGGAATAAAAAAGCAGTTTTACCAAATAAGGTAGAACTGCTTTTTTAACTCTTTATGATTTATTAGTATGAAATGGATTCATTTCAAGGCAGATACGAGATTTGATTCGAACTAAGGTATATCAGTAAGTGCCAACTTGATTTTAAGACCTTCCAGAGAGGCATGTAATTTGATTTGACAAGCCAATCTTGAGTTATTTTCAACAAAAAAAGCCTGATCCAGCATATCTTCTTCATCCGTTGAAGCTTCTTGGAGTTCGTGATCAGATAACACATATACATGACAGGAAGCGCATAATGCCATTCCCCCACATGTCCCCTCTACCGGAAATTGATATATTTTTAGAACTTCCATCAGATTAAAGGAGAAATCAATAGGTGCTTCTATATAATGCTCTTCGCCTTTTCTATCAATGACAGAAATGGTAATGAATGAATCTTTTTCATTAAGGTCTTTATTCATTGAATCCTTGTACTCCAGATACGGTAGTGTATTTAAAACTAAGTTTTTGATTCGGGTAAATATGTTTAAATGCCGATTGCACCATTAGTGTTGCTTCATGGAAACCGCAAAGTATGAGTTTTAGTTTTCCCGGGTATGTATTGATGTCACCTATTGCATATATTCCTTTTACATTGGTACTGTAATCATATGTGTTGACTTCAATAGCATTGCTATTGATTTGAAGACCCCAGTTGGCGATGGGGCCCAATTTTGGAGTTAACCCAAAAAGGGGAATAAAGTGATCTACTTTATATGAAACATCTCCTAAGTCTTTCTGGCGAACGATCACTTCGGATAAAGAGGTATTTCCATTTACAGCAACTGCCTGAGCATCTGTTATAAGTTTGATCTTGTTGCTTTGAACAAGGGACATCACTTTTTCTACACTGTCTAGAGCTCCTCTGAAGGATGTTCGTCGGTGAATAAGTGTGACTTCTCTTGCAATTTCGCTGAGGAAAATGGTCCAATCCAGAGCGGAATCCCCTCCTCCCGCTATAAGAACGCTTTTATCTCTGTACACATCAGGATCGCGTATGATATAATCTATACCTTTATCTTCAAATTGATCAATTCCTTCAATTGGGGGTTTTCTTGGTTCAAAACACCCGAGTCCTCCTGCAATGGCAATAACAGGTGCTTCTAACACTGTACCTTTGTTTGTAGTTAGTCTGAATTTATCTTCCTGTGTCTTTTCAAGTACTTCCGCTCTTTCACCCAAAGTAAAACCAGGATGGAAAGGAGCAATTTGTTCCATTAATTTTTCTACCAGCTCACCGGCTAAGATAGTCGGGTATCCGGGAATATCATATATTGGTTTTTTAGGATATATCTCTATTAGTTGTCCGCCTGGTTGCCCCAACACATCGATTAAATGGCATCTCAATTTTAATAAACCGGCTTCGAAAACAGTAAATAAACCCACTGGCCCAGCTCCCACTATAATTATATCAGTTTTTATCATGGGCGCAAAAATATTGTTTATCTGTTAATCCACAATCATTTTTTATCAATATCTCATGCAGAGGGATAGTGCATCCATTTCAGAAAAAAAATCCTGGATTAGAATTTTTAATTAATAGAAATAAAAATTCATTAAAAAACACCAGTGTATTGGCAATTATCTTGCACGGATAGACAGATTTTGTATTTTTATACATTATATCAATCACTTGTACAAAACATAAAAACCACTAAGATGAGGCCATACAATAAAAACAGATTGTTTTTTGCTTCCTGCATTGCTTTGATCACCACATCGATGACTTTTGCTATTCGCGCCCGTTTGGAGACCGTTTTTGGACCGGAAGGAGTTGGACTGACTCTGGAGCAAATAGGTTATGCTTTTACCCCTGCATTCTGGGGTTTTACGCTTGCCATGATCATTGGAGGTCCTCTGGTAGATACGCTAGGAATTAGAAAAATTACCTGGCTTGCCTTTGCTACACATGCCATCGGTATAGTTCTTACCTTATTTGCTTACAATTTATGGAGTCTCTTCATCGGGACTCTCTTTATAGGTATTGGAAATGGAATGGTAGAAGCAGCACTTAACCCCATGGTCGCATCCATGTATCCCAAGGAGAAAACCAAAATGCTTAACAGGTTTCATGTATGGTTTCCGGGAGGTATAGTCATAGGTTCTTTTGTTGGGTATCTAATTATGGACGTAGCCGGTTTGAGTTGGCAAGTCATGGTGGCTACATTGTTTATACCTCTTATAATATATGGCTACATGTTCTTTGGTCAGTCATTTCCAAGAACAGAGAGGATAGAAATGGGTGTCACCAATAAAGATATGTGGAAAAGTATCACCACACCTCTATTTATTTTTATGGGGTTTTGTATGCTTTTAACCGCAGCGACAGAACTGGGAACCAACCAAAGGATAGAATCCCTTTTAGCAGCCTCTGGAACCATACCATTGATTGTGTTGGCATTTATTAATGGCATCATGGCAGCTGGTAGAGCATTCGCCGGTCCGGTGGCACATCGTTTATCCACTTCGGGCATGTTATTATTTTCTGCTATATTTTCTTTTATAGGTCTCTGGCTTTTTACGCAGGTCAGTGGAGGCATGACATTCTTTGCTGCCGCTGTATTTGCCGTGGGCATAACTTTTTTCTGGCCTACCATGTTGTCCTTTATTGCCGAAAACATTCCCGAAAGCGGAGCCCTGGGCTTATCGCTGATGGGAGGATTGGGTATGCTATCGGTTTCGATCGTCCTTCCCATTATGGGAAAAGTGCTGGATGATGCTACCGGCGTGGACGCTCTCAAATATATGTCCATTTTACCGGCTATACTCATTGTTCTTTTTGGTGCACTTTATGCACGGAGGCGAACATTGCCATATGCTCAGGCCCAAAAGACTTAAAATCAAAATAGATGCGGTATTATTTTTTAGTGTGGCTTTTAGCTTTTCTGATATGCAGTTGCTCATCTTCAATGGATAAAGTGGATGAGGCAATTGCACTTTATGAAAATCACGAAAAAACGTTCAAAACACCACAGGATTCATGGCCCATACAATCCGATTCGCTTAAAGGAGCTAAAATATCTAGCCTAAGTCAAATTTCAGAGGTATTAAATGATATTTCTACTGTCGGATTGACTGAAGAACAACAGATCAACACAGATCTTTTGAGAATTGTGGTTGATGATGAGCTGTATAATTTGCAGGTGGGTATCCACAAGATGCCTTTAAATGCAGAAGGAGGATTTATAATGGGTATTATCTATTCAACCAGAAATGTCAGATTAGAAAAAGAAGAAGACTTTGAAAGGTTTTTTAAGAGGTTAAGAGAATTACCTGAATACATAGAGCACCAAATCTCTAACATGAGACTTGGTATTGCAGATGGAATGGCACACCCGGCTGTTGTTGTTCATAATTGTGCATCTATCCTGCATGATCAGATCAGAGAAAAAGGAAAAGTATCATTTCTGACTTCTGCCATCGGATCCTTGCCCGAAAACAAAAAAGAGGAAGCGGAAAAAATGGTATCGGAAGAGGTTTATCCGGCACTACTTCAGTTACATCAATTTCTTACGTCGGAATATGCCACCCAGGTGAGATCGTCACCGGGAATTCATGCCATTATGGGCGGGGAAGACTATTACAGGCAAAGGGTTAAATACTACACTACCCTTGATATGTCTCCCGAAGAAGTCTATGAAACAGGAGAAAGGGAGGTTGAAAGAATTCTTCAGGAAATGCAGTCCATACTGGACTCAATACAGTTTAAGGGAAATATCCAGGAGTTCATTTTCTGGCTGAGAAATGAACCCCGGTTCTATGCGCGCACACCTCAGGAAATTCTCGATAAAGCAGCGTGGTTGTCAAAAAAAGCAGAAGAGTTTCTTCCCCGGTATTTTGGAAAGCTACCAAGACTTCCTTTTACTGTAAATCCAGTTCCTGAAGCCATTGCACCTACCTATACCAGTGGCAGATATTCAGGTGGATCAATGGATCAAAGAAGAGCGGGTCAGTATTGGGTAAATACCTTTAAACTTGAAAGTCGTCCTTTGTATGCACTTCCGGCTCTCACCCTCCATGAAGCGGTGCCAGGACACCACCTTCAGATTTCTCTGGCTCAAGAACTCGAAGGACTCCCTCCGTTCAGGAAAACATATCTGAGTGCTTACGGTGAGGGTTGGGGACTTTATAGTGAATACCTTGGCAAAGAGGCGGGAATGTACGAAGATCCCTATGACGATTTTGGAAGACTTACCTATGAAATGTGGAGGGCCTGTCGTCTGGTTGTAGATGTGGGAATTCACTATAAGGGATGGACAAGAGAAGAAGCCATTCAATACATGGCTGACCGGACTGCATTGTCCATACATGAGGTAACTACGGAAATTGATCGCTACATAGGCTGGCCGGCTCAAGCCGTATCGTATAAAATCGGAGAACTCAAGATCCGGGAATTAAGAAAAAGAGCAGAGGAAAAACTGGGAGATGGCTTTGATATCCGATCCTTTCACGACAAGGTATTGGAAAATGGTTCCATTCCATTGCTTACTCTGGAGAGGATCATTGACGGATTTATAGAAGACGAGCAAAAAAGGATACAACTGGAAAATGACAACTGAATTCTGAACATTAGTGGATAGTTAAATTTCAAATATATGAGAAAAATAAGAATGGGAATGATTGGAGGAGGAAGAGGCGCTTTTATTGGAGGCGTTCACCGGATGGCTGCTGCCCTGGACGGCCAGATTGAACTCGTTTGTGGAGCATTTAGCAGTGATGCCCAAAGGAGCAAAGACTCAGCCAAAGATCTATTTTTAAGTGAGGGTAGGGCGTATGCAAATTATGAAGAAATGATCCTGAAAGAAAAAACTTTGCCAGAAGGGGAGCGAATGGATTTTGTTTCTATAGTTACACCTAACCACATGCATTTTCCTCCTTCTCAAATGGCGATTGAGCATGGTTTTCATGTTGTTTGTGACAAACCTTTGTGCTTCAATCTACAAGAGGCTTATGCTTTGAAGGAATTGGTTTCGAAATCAGGGTTGATTTTTGCTTTGACTCATAATTACACGGGATATCCTATGGTGAAACAAGCCAGGGACATGATTGCAAGGGGAGAATTTGGTAAAATCCGCAAAATCATGGTTGAATATCCACAAGGTTGGTTATCCACTTTTGTCGAGGGTTCAAATAATAAACAGGCAGCCTGGCGCACAGATCCAAAGCAATCGGGAATTGCAGGAGCTTTGGGGGATATCGGAACCCATGCTGAAAATCTTGCCGAATTCATAACAGGAGCAAAAATCAGCAGGCTTTGCGCCGATGTAAATACGATGGTAAAGGGAAGACTTCTAGATGATGATGCCAATATTTTACTGCAATTTGATAATGGTGCCAAAGGGGTCTTATCCTGTAGTCAGATCGCTGCCGGGGAAGAAAATGCTTTAAATATCAAGGTCTACGGTGAGGAAGGAGGAATAGAATGGCATCAGATGGAACCCAATACATTATGGGTCAAATGGCTGGACAAGCCGGTGGAAAAATACAGAACCGGGGTGGGTATATTATCGAACTCGACCCAGGCACATACCCGTTTTCCTGCCGGTCATCCTGAGGGTTACCTCGAGGCTTTTGCAAATATATACCGCAATGTAGCTATGTGTATAAGAGCCAGAATTCAAGGAGTAGATCTGGATCCTGTCTATTTGGATTTTCCTACCGTAGAAGATGGTGTCAGAGGGATGGAGTTTATCTACAAAGTCATTGAAAGCGGAGAAAGCGATGAAAAATGGATCGCCATGTAAATCAGTTGTTGTTTTTTAGTACCGGATCTTTTTGAAAAATAATAATACTATTAAGAGAATCCGGGTGGAACTGAAAAGTATCCATTAATCCAGTATCGCGACACCAGGCAATCAGTTGTGATTTAGTAGTGGGAAAGTCATAATTTCTCATGTGGTCATATATAAGGGCCTTGTCTTCTTGTGCAATCTTTTCCCAGCATTGATCGATCCACGAAATGTATTCTTCAATACATTCCTCTCTTAATTGCCCATCATTGCGTAACACATCGATCACAATGAGAAATCCATTTTCTGAAATTAAATCGAAACACCTTTTAATGAAGAGTGCTTTTTCATTATCCTGAAGATGATGCATGGAAAAGCTACAATAAATAATATCGTATTTACCCTCTTCCCTTTCGATCAGTTCCTGCATGTACCCTTGTTTCAGGTAGGTTGGGCAATTTAATATGTTTGTATTTTCCTTTGCTTTAGACAGAGCAAATTCTGACATATCCAATCCGGTATAGGAGCCAAGTGAAAGACCCCGAAGTTGCTGACTGATGTAATAAGCATCGCCACATCCACAATCGAGTATATGTAAGGGGATTTCTGCCGGGAGAGTTTTTTGAAAAACAGATTCTATTTGAAGGGCAAAATCCCGATGGTGCATATAATTGTTCTCCAGAACCTGGTGATAAATTCGCCAGTGTTTATTAAAAAGGTCTGCCATTTGTTTTGTCATATTGTGCCAAATGTACAACTTCACACGAAGTTGCAAATGTATTTGGCAAAAGTAATAAGAAAAATGAATACACTTCTTCAAGTATGAATAGTCACTGAACGCTTTTTAAAATGTCACTTCAGGATGTGAAGGATCTTGAAACCCCCGGATTATATAATAATGAAAAATAATTGGCTTGACAGGAATGAATACCCCTTTACTTCGCGATATTACGATGTGGAGGGTAGCAGACTTCACTACATCGATGAAGGTGAGGGTCAGATTCTTCTTTTTGTGCATGGAACTCCTTCCTGGAGTTTTGATTTCAGAAATGTGTTTAAGGCATTAAGACATTCTTATCGATGTATTGCTATAGATCACATTGGGTTTGGCTTATCGGATAAACCATCAGGAGTAGATTACTCCACACTTGCCCACAGTAAAAGATTAGAAAGATTCATCATAGATTTGAATCTGCATGATATATCCTTCGTTTTACATGATTTTGGCGGTCCCATCGGATTTCATTTTGCCATCTGCTGTCCTGAAAGAGTGAAAAACCTGATAATACTCAATTCCTGGATGTGGAGTAGTGAAGGAGATCCGGAGTACATACGTATAAAGAAGGTTTTGAAAAGCCCTCTGATGCCCTTATTATACCGGTATTTTAATTTTTCGCCGAGGTTTATCCTCCCCAGGTCATTTGGAGATAGAAAATTATCAAAAAAAATACAAGCACAGTACACCGCTCCATTTTTGAATAGAAAGCAGCGGGAAGGAATGGTGGCCTTTGCCCATTCACTTTTAAACGATCAGGAGTGGTTTCAGAAATTGTGGGAAAGCCGGGATATTATAAATGATAAGCCGGCCTTAATGATTTGGGGAATGAAAGATCCGATACTTTCACCGATCTATCTCAAAAAATTTCAAGAGGGATTTCCGTTGAATGAGGTCGTTGCATTGCCAACTTGTGGGCATTTTCCTCAGGAAGAAAACCCAAAAGAAGTAGTTGAAGCCATTCAATCATGGATGGTAAAACGTTCAACGTAGCATCTATGATTCGTTATTGAAGCAACATTGCAATCTGATTATTTTATGGAAACCGGACTGCAACACCCGACAACCCGGATCTAGATCCGGCAGTTGTCATCCTTGTCATTTGCGTGTTGATAACGGCATGCCCACCGATTTTTGCGACCTCTTTTTTTAATTTTTTTTCTGCACTTTGATCATCACCGAAAACATCGACTGCTACAGAACCGATCACTATAAATTCCCTATCCGGTGCATGTGAATAAATTTCCACCTTGTCGGGGTTGGTGGCTGGAAAATAGGTGCTGTTTGATTGAAGATAATGCGTGTGAAAACTACAGGCATTGCAAAAGAAAAGTGATACTATGGAAATAAAAAGTAGTTTTTTCATAGGTATAAAATTTTTATTGGTCAAGATATTTCACAGCGGTTGCCGTCGCATTCAGACCCACGGTCCAAACCCCTTGCATATATTGCAAACGAAGATTTACAATGGCATCTGCTCCCAGTTCGGCGGCTCTTTTCTTTAAAAGGTTTACAGGCACGTCAGCTGTTGCGCTATCAGCACTTGCAATGACCTCTCCAAGCAATATATAAGGTTTGGAAGCTTTTTCTGTGGAGAATACCTCTACAAGACCAGGATTACCCGGAGGTAAGTTATCAGCATGATCATTTGTTTTCAATGCAGCAGAAGAAACACAGGAGGAAAAAAAGATAGACAAGAGTCCTGCAATAAAAAGTAAATTTCTCATGATTAAATAATTTTATAATATTTCAATAATTGAACACATTTAGTACTTTCTGGTTTTTGGGACATTGATATTTTGCACCCAAAATTTAATGACTTTTTTTGATCCGGAGTGCTATTTTCTCCAGGGTATTAAAATTTCTTGTGGTTATATTTTTGCCATAAAGGCCTTCCAGGGTTGCCATCGCTTCGACAGTTTTAAGTCTTGAAAGATCCAAAACACTGAATACTACACCCTTTTTTTCGCCCAGGATGGTATAATAAGAATGAATTGAAGACCATGGAAATGTGACATCAGGACTTTTAAATGGGCTTTTAAGGAGTGTTATGTAAAGCCGGATATCTTTGGTCACTTCTATCCCTTTAAATGGGTTTGATTCCACCAATTCAACGATTTCCTGTGAAAGACGTATAATAACAGGAATGTGGAAGCCAAATACATTTTCTAATTTTTCCTCCAGTTTATTTTCGAGGGAGTCAAGCGGCTCTTTTGCGCCTTTTATGATTATATTTCCCGAATTTAAAATAGTAATGACCTCATCATATCCCATTTCGGAGAGGAGGTTTTTCAGTTGATCCATGGGTACTTTCTTATGTCCTCCTACATTTATACCCCTGAGAAAAACCACGTATTTAGCCTCCATATCATGGATTTAATGATGTGAATATACAAAACCATTTTTAGAAGGGAAAATAGCAGCGGTGTATAAACCATTAAGGTCATATGTTTTCAACCTAAAACCTCGAAGGTCTAATCTGCTTATGATGCTTTGGGTAAAGGATGATGGGTTTTCCAACCAAAAAGACGCGACACAAACACTAAGTTACAGCACCTCTATGTGGTGCCTGGGTGACTTTGTAACTATTTTGCCCTGATTTTGCTTAGCTGAGACCTTTGAGGTTTTATCCTTTACCATGGAGTTATGCAAATTTTTAATAATGTACAGGTTTTATGTTTCAACCTAAAACCTTGAAGGTCTTTGTCTTTACTTATGATACCGTAGTGAAAGCCCTTTTCCTGATCATAACCACGGCAAATACAGTAAACAAAAGCCCTAATATGATCAAACCCCACTGACCCAGTGTGGGAATATTGTCTATATCAATAGGTTCTATATCTGTACCCGTATTATCTTGACATATTGCCACATTAGCGTTCACAAAGCTACTCACATTAATGGCACCCGCTGTTGAAAGTGCTCTGCCTAATAGCGTTGATCCAAAGGCTAAATTAATAGCGCCTACATTTACCACAGTACCCCTGAAAACCGCACCGGGTCCTACACTGAATGCCCCTTCTACCAGCCAAAAGACAGAATCGCAGTGAGCCCCTCCAGTCAATGTAACACTTGAACCCGCAGCTGTAGCGAGGGCTCCGCCTTTTATTTGTATAATGTACAGGCCATCGCCATCTAGGACTAAATCTCCCACCAAAGTAGAGGCTTCACCAATACAATAGAAACCCGGAGTAAGCGTTTGTCCATTGCCCAATGTAGAACCTATAACCGTACAAATACCGGGCCACATGAATAATTCATCATATAAATCCATTACATCCATAGCTGGAATAGGTGCTTCAGTTTCCTCAAATTTAGTACCAATCAGGGTGCCAGGAGGGAATCCCAAAAATGCACCGGCATTGGTTCCCACATCCCCGGTAGCAACTGTACCAATACCAGGGCTGACTTCGAATTGCCCAGCTGCTGTAAACAATACAAAATCTTCAAGTGTGCCTAAGTCTGGTTGAGCAAAAATGAAGCCGGGAAGCAAAAAAAATGATAGTATAGCAGTTAGAAGTGTAGATTTTTTCATTCCGTTTGTTTTAATTTAGATTACAAGAAACTAAAAGTACAAAAACATATTCATCAAAGGTAAAAAAATGTTTTGAAAAGTTTAGGTTATTTTTTTAATATGTATATTGTTTATATGTTTCATTCTTAAGTGTAGAGAATTGCCAAAAGATAATTATATAATCAATGAAGAAATAAAATTAAAAATTTTACTTCATTTTGATGGGTTGTTTTCTATTTTTTTTAGAAGTTTAATTTGAAAATGGAAGATACAGGACAAAACAAAACTAATTGATACTGAGTTAAAAAGCTTATCTTTATACTATTGAAAACATAAGGATACCAGACTGCCCCTATCCAGTAGTCGGTTACTCTTAGTGAGGATAAAAAAAATAAAATGATATTGCTATGAAATTTACCCTTTTTCTATCATTGATCATATTAGCAGCTTGCAACACTAAAGAAGGAAAAGTTACCACTACAGACCCAGTAGTTTCCGATTCAACAGAAATAAAAGAAGACGAGACTCGAAAAGATATTACGCCTCCACTTAAATCATACTCTAATGAACGCTTCAAGGAAGTAACGGTAGAAAAAGTCGCTGAAAATTCCTTTCTGATACGCGGACAAGGACAAATATTTGAGGCAAACTTTTCCTGGATCGTAGAAGACGGACATAACGAACTAAAAAAGGGTTTTCAAATGACTGACGCCGGAGCTCCTGAGTGGGGCAATTTTGAATTTACCATTCAAGTGCAGAAAGAAAGAGAGAATTCCACACTAACTCTCGTTTTATTTGAATCCAGTGCGAAAGACGGGAGCCGGCAATACGAATTGCCCATTCCGCTTATCTGACTCCTATTTTATACACCAATCAAAAAGCAATTTAGAGTCTGGTAAAAAGTCGTTTAAAGAATAAACCCGGCACTGGAATTTACCGGGTTTATTTAGCCATCTATCTTATAGGTCCCACATACAATGCATTTCGTGATGAACTGAGATTTGCGTATGATTTATTCATTCTGGCTTTATATTCTGGAAATTTTTCCTTTTCCTCTGATGAAAGTAGAAAACCAATGATGTCATTTGCAAGGAATTGATCTGCCTCAAAATGAGTCGCATCTCTAAAAAGATCAACATGCATTTTATATTGGGAAGCAATAAACATGCTGAGTATAAAACCATCACCCTTAAACCGTGGATCCGTGATGATATCAAAGTAAATTCTACCGTTTTCATAGCGTTTAAACTTCGGATGAAATCCCCGTGTCATACACCATACTTTTGCAAAATTACCTAAGAAGAAATGATCAATGGCTTCTGGTTTGAGCGAGGTAGGTTGAGGACCACCCGTTTTATGGAAAACCTGAAATTTCATGCTTACCTTTTCTTTCTCTTCCCTCACATCTTCATTTTAAGGGTGAATAAATCTCTTGACACGACAAAAACCAGAAAGATACCTACCCTTTCCCCCAATGTTTCCAATCCGCTAAGGGAGAAGACAGGTACAGCATGTAACGTATTGGTAAATAGAAATGAGGAGGTAGATTTCCTCCAAAGGAAAATGGAGAAAAGTTTATTTCTCCGGCAATAATTGATCATAATGTAATAATTTAAAGGTTAACAATAAATTGATTACATCAAAGAATAAATGAATGGGAAATAGGCACTTTATTTTGGCAGCCTGCCCGCATCATTTTACCACCGTGGCCTCCCGGCTCGGTTGGTTTCACATGGAAGTGAATCTTGATGTATTGATTATGTCCTAAAGATATGTGATATTCAATAAAAATGCAATAGGAGGTCTTAGGTATTTCCACTTTTTTTCTAAATGGTCTGTCATCCTTAACCCTTTTGGTATACTGCCGAAAGCAAAAAAGCCGACCCCCTCTTTTATAAGGAAGTCGGATTTTAAATTTTACTTGTCAGTACCATACTGACGAGATTCTTACCCAATTACTGAATAATATTCAGCAAAAACCGAAGCAAATAAGAATGCTCCTTCTATATGATTATTCTCGACTTGCGGACTTATATTTTTCAAACCAGCCCAGAATATAGGCAACTTTGGCGATGAGATTGCTAGGCTTATTGGCAATACCGTGACCTGCTCCCTGAACCCTGACAAGAGCGGCATCCACCCCTTTGAGCTTGAGAGCGGCAAAATACTGTTCTGATTCTGCCATGGGGGTGCGATGGTCCTCTTCGCCAGTCAACAGCATAGTAGGTGTGTTTACCGAACCCACATGAGCGATGGGAGACCGTGCCATGTAGTGATCCTGGTGCTCCCATGGAAGTCCCGGAAACCAATATTTATAAAAAGTTGCCGGGTTATCGGCATATAACACGAAGCTATACCAATTGATCACAGGCTTGGCGACCACAGCGGCTTTAAAACGGTCAGTCTTGCTTATGGTCCAGGCAGTGAGAACCCCACCACCGCTACCACCGGTAATAAAGAGATTATTCTCATCCACAAACCCCATTTCTATGACAGCGTCTACACCCGACATCATATCGTCATAGTCTTCGCTGGGATAATTGTGATGAATCAGGTTTCCAAATTCTTCTCCGTAGCTGGTGCTTCCTCTGGGATTGGTGTAAAATACTACATATCCCGCAGAAGCAAAAAGTTGAATCTCAGCAGCATACCTGCTGCCATAATTGGCAAATGGACCTCCGTGTATTTCCAGAATCATAGGGTATTTCTTCGATGCATCGAAATTAGGAGGATAACAAATCCAACCATGGATCTTTTTTCCATCAAAAGAAGATTCCCACCAAAGTTCTTCTACTTTCCCCGGCTTTTTATAGGCAAAAATATCATCGTTCACGTAAGTCAATCTTTTGTTCCTTCCATCTTTTCCTGTCGCCAAATCAGCAGGATGCTCCGCAGATCCAAGGGTATAGACATATTGACCATTTACCGTAGCACTAAACGAAGCGCCGCTATAAGGTCTTCCCAAAGACAAACCTCCCAGCTGATCTGCAAGTTGTGTGATCTGACCGTTCAATTGTAAACGTGCCAACCTTGTATTTCCCTCATCATCGTATTGAATGAGTAATGATTGATTATCGGCCAGCCAGAAGACATCGTTTATATCCCTGTCTAAAGTAGTGGAAACCGATCTGTGTCCAGTGCCATCACTGTTCATGACATACAGTTGACTTACCTGATAACCCTGATATTTCTCGTCATATCCGGTATACGCTATTTTACTTCCATCTGGTGAGAGATTGGGAGAAGAATCAGGACCGTGTCTGTCAGTCAGTGCTTTTATATCTCCCGATGTCAGATCCAGTCTATACACTTCACTGTTTCGCGGATCCAACTCTCTGTCATCATGCATATTAGAACTAAAAAATATTGTTTTTTCATCCTTTCCCCATTTGGGAGCTCCAAAATGAAAAGATCCGGAAGTCACCTGCCATGGAGTACCTCCATCTGAAGGAAGAGTAAAAATATGGGTATATCCTGGCCGGATGTATCCCGAACCATCAGACCTGTATTTTAATTTATCAATATAGGTAGGAGGAGTACTCCATTCTGCCCCTTTGGGTTTAGAGGGTAAAGTGATAAAAGAAGGAGACGCACCAGGGACAAACATGGTAAATGCGAGTGTTTTTCCGGAAGGAGACCACGCTACATTAGAAGGTGATTGCTGAACATGTGTGAGTTTGATTCCTACATTTGTGGCTGGTATATATAAATACAATTGATTGTTTCCATCCTTGTTGGAGCGATATATTAATTTGGTTCCATCGGGGGACCATACCGGACTGTTATCGTTTTGGTTTCCCGAAGTTAAGGGTCTGTTATCTGAACCATCAGAATTCATAAGCCAAATATTAGATAAATTCCGGTCTGTCATAATGTCTTTGAAATTCCGGACGTAAGCAATTTTCGATCCGTCAGGTGAAATTTGAGGATCGGATATATATTCCAGATCAAAAACATCCAGATATTCGAATGCAACGGATTGGCTGGAGAGGGAAAAAGTGCAAGCAATAAAAAGTACAAAGAAGATTTTTTTCATGTATAATATGAGTTAGATAAAGAAATTATTTGGTTTCAAGATAATAAAAAATCCTAGACTATAAAAGTATTTTGCAGTTGGTAAATGATCGAAAGAAATCACCCAATTTTTAAACTCCAGTGAAGTATCTTTTTGCTGAAATGCTGGTGGGATGATGAAATATAGAGAACAGTATGATAAATACACATCATTAAGGGTGATCTATTTATTGACAAGGGCGATACCTTCTATATGTGTCAGTTGATATCTACCATTTACCTCGTTAAATTCTGCATTTTTTATATAAACATCTAAAGAATACATTCCTGAAGTGAGATGAAAATATCCCAGGGTTTCGAGAGTATCCGGTATCCACTCCATATTGGCATCAAAATTCACCATTTTATTCCCAGGTTGTTTCCAGACAAAACGCTGTTGCTCCTTGTGAAAATGCAATACATTTTCACTTTGAGCATCATACGACGGCATTGTCACGGTTATGAGTTGGGCATAATCGTCGAGCAATATTGCCGGGTATGATATTTTATATATACTTCTTGAGACCTGATAATACCCCTGGTCATGTGCGGTCAATTGCCGGATAACTTTTTCGGATTTTATTGGGGAATCCAGGTCAGAAAGTGCTGACAGATCCCATTTATTGATGAGGGACAGGGCATTTCGATTTTCCAGGAAAATAAGTTTCCTGGTAATTTCATTTGAAAGTTGAAAATCTTCAATTTTATTTGGCAATAATTTCCCATCGACCAGCGCTCCTGCATCCTGAAGCTTTCTTTCCAGGTGAGTAAACTGACTTTTCTTACAAATGGGGCACATACTTTGCGGGCCAAAAAAACTTAGAAGTGTTATTATGGAAAATAGTCCTGAAATAACTCTGTAATCTTTTTCTTTTTTGTATAAAAAATAAAGAGATATAAGCAAAAGATATATAGAAAATGAACCAACGATATATGACAGTTCATTCACGCCATATTCGAGGATTAGTTTTCTTAAAGAAATCATCACCAATATGGACAAGGGGATCATTATTACAATATAAGCCTTAGTAAACATTGCGGACCATCGATTATCTTCATCCTTTGCCCAAGATAAATTCAAAAGAAAACACAGATAACCAGCCAGATAAAACCATATAATCCACCAGAAATGACCTTCTGTAGACAATTCTGCGGAAAATACATTTTTCAATCCGTACAAAAAAAGTATAATGCCATAGATAACTACTACAGGACTGAAAACATACCATACAAATACTTTTAAAATTGAAGAAGGCGGAGTGTAAGTCCCCGATTCAGGAAATCCGGAAAGGAAATACAAGGGTGCAAAAAATATAAATGAAAACACACTCAAATAACCATACCACTCACCCTCAATGGTAACATTGAGTAGATAATCCATAGATATTAAAGCCATGGACAAAGTGACAAAAAGAAAAAAACCGTACAGTAGCGCTTCCGCCATTTTAGTAAACAACTTCCTGTTATAGGATAAAAACAATTGATTATCTTTTATCCTTGTAAAATGAAATAAGGATATTAATGCACTTGCCAGTAAAGAAATCCCGGCCAAAAAGGTCATATGACACACATCAGGTCCATGTGGAGCCAGGTTATTTATCATTATTAAATAATAAAATAAAAGACCCACACCTACTAATACAGAAATAGCATAGTATATCCATTTTGCTGCCTTCCATTTATCGCATATGATCTCTATTAGTATCCAAATGGGAAATCCCGCACTGGTCACTAATCCGGCTGTCAGCCAGTTTTTTTGTACATCTTCCTGACTTTCAATGGTAAGTATAAAAAAAATCGATGCAAACAATGCGGAAAGAAAAGCAAAAGGAAATCGGGAAAAGGAAAGAAAGAAATATCTAAGGATGGCAGATACCCTTTTTTTTATCATTGGTTAGAGTTTTCCACAAGTGAAGTTAATAAAAATCAAGAAGTATAATCTATCTTAACGATTCTTAAGTTATAATTTTTTTCACTTGGGACGAGCAACACATTATTGGAGATTTGTTTGGCTGCTGTAAATCTCAATCGCAGATTTTGATAAAATGTGCTCAATAGACTGTTTCGTTCAAATTTACCTATGGGATTGAGAATGTACTGGCTCACTGTATTATTATTTTTTATTTCATCATTGTAAATGATCTTTATTCTGGAAGGGGTTTTGAACACAAAAAAGGAGGAGTATATTCCCTGGTCGTCCTGAGAAAACTGCTTTTTATACAGCACTCTTCTCCAATGTTCAGTATCATTGCCATGAACAGCAAAAATGACAATATCTTCGTTGTAATGATCAGTCCAACCCCGAAGACCATCAATGACGGATGGTCTCATGATAGGAGAATTGTTAAAAGCGGATCTTCTTGAAAACTCTTTGTTCATTTCTGTAATCAATATAAAACCACCATCTTGTCTCGGTATTACTTCCTTGATTTCATAATCTTCCAAAGCCTGTTTCTTTTTTCTGAGCTTTCCATAAATTTCAGTTATAAATTCTGCATCTATGGAAACGACTACCGGTTTTTCCATTTCTTTGTAAGCTGCAATTGTTTTATTGACAAAGAAGTATTCAGTGGCTTCATTCACATTTCGGCTGCTGGAAAGGCCCACTACTACAATATTGCCTGTCAAATTGTTATAAATCATATCCAGGTCATTGGTGACCCTGCCCGTCAGATCGATGTTTGACAGCAATACAATGGATTGTTGATATAGACCTATGAGGCTGGCATAATGACGATCCCGGGACGACCTGGTGTTTTCTTTTTCAAATAAAAAAATCACAACGCCTTCATTGGATAAGACCACTTTGCTGAATTCTGAATCCATGTGGATGTCAAGGAGCTCGTATTTTGAACTCCATAGTAAGCGATTTTGATTATTATCGATGACGCTTACGTATAAAAAACCATCTCTTGATTCGTTGAATAAGAGCGTTTTACTAACATCTTCAGAAAGGGTATAGCGAAAAAACCTGGGGTAATTTGTGTCGGCTTCTTTGAATAAGGTTATAGTGTCTTTCTGAAAGCAGTTTTCGTCATAGACATTCATTTTTAAATAAGTGGTATCATCCTCCCTGTAGCTGTATATCACATTAAAAGTAGAATCCCGTGGTACAACTGAAGAAATTCTCACTCTCCTATTTCCAAAGTTCAACTCATTTTCGCGCTTAAAACGAAGATTGGGATCGTAAGTATTAATAAAATACTGCATTCCCTTATCTCTGAACAAGAGAATATTTTCTCCTATTTGTCCCAAAATGTCATAGGCATAATCACTACGTACATTAATCTCATCGGCTACAGTTACCCTTTGAGATGAAAGTAGAGAAGGTAATAAAAATAATATAATCAGAATCCGATACATAAATTTTATCAATAATAATCCTTACGATATATAACGTTTATAACCATCAAAATGGTGATATTATTCCACAGTCTTCCTTTTATTATAAAAAATACTGAATCAAATCAGGACAAAATTTATTTTTCTAATATTGTAAACATTCCTGTCATTAACTTTACCCTTTAAATTAAAAAAATATGGAACCCAAGGTGGTACAAGAAGAAATGATTGAGGAAGAGATCACCCGGATGGAAAATCCTGAAGTGTTCTTGAAAGTTTCACGCGAATTTATCGAAAACCAGCCATCGATCATTGCTTACCTCAATAGTGAAGGGTTTTCACTCCTTTCAGAAGAGGAAATGGATTTGCTCTGGTATTGTATTTTGGTGATTTCTGAAAGTATTAAAAAAGTAAAGAAAGTCAATTTGGTCGATATAGAGGATATTGAAGAAACGGAGGAGGCCAACTATACCTTATTGGGTGACAAAGATTTAAAATTTGAAAACATTGCTGATCTTTTTTTTTCCAATTATACACAAGAGGACTTGCTGGCCTTTGCAGAAGATACTTTGGTGCCCGATGATGAGGATTTTATCAGCCCGGTAGGTAGAAAAATTATTTTTATCACACTCAAAACCATCATTGATGTAATGGTGGATAATTAGTACCCCTCCACTTCTTTCACAAGAAAGAAGCCATCCTGCCCTTGCTGTTGGTATAAAGGCATAAGCAAAAGACCATCATCGCTGGCTTTGACGGGGCCATTTTTATCTACAGCCAGCATTTCTCCTTTTCTAACAAACTGAAAGTTATTGTATCCATCTACCATTTTAAAGTGTTCTCCCTCTCCAATACCGTATTTAAAAATCATCTCAGTAACCCGTGGTAGTTTCTTAGCATATTCTAATAAAAGGTTGTCGTGTTGATTTTCTAAATCATTGGGTCGTACACTGCCAATGGTGCGCATACAATTAATGATGGCTGCAATGGATCTGTTTACCGATAGTGGATCATGGTGATGGCCGGCTTCAAAGGCAAGACTAATGGTATTTATTCCCGTAACTTCTTTTTTGAAATAGTGTAATATACTTCCGGAAATTCCCTTTGTCATTCCTTTAATCACTGGTGCGTGCAATTCAAGGGCTATTTTCAGACTTTCAGGGTCGTCTGAAGGAATAGAAAAAATGCCACCACTGGCAGATGTAGTATGCAAATCGAGAATGACCAGTCTGTCAATCAGAGGATGATCCTTATACTGCATGATGATGTGATACAATTCGTACATTTCCCTTTCTTCGTCCTGCAAGTCTTCGGGAGGCAATGACAAGACTCTGGACAAATAATCTTCATTCCAAATCCGGTTTAGATCGAGTCGAATATATCTTTGTCCCGCTCTGCAAGCCGGAATATTTCCGGTCACACCAAGAAAAATTCCTGAAAAAACAAAAGAAGGATTTACTTCGGGCTCTCCAAGGAGCATCCGGTAGATGTGGTTAATCGCGGTAATTCCAGCTGGTTCATTTCCATGTATACCACCAATAACTACAAATAACGGACCTTTTTGCAGTCCGGTATATTTACCTATGATTCTTTCCTCATTCATATCGGTGTAAAAATGGTGTCAAAATTAACAATTACCTGTGTAAAAGTTCATGTTCCCATTGCTTGTTTGAAAAAGGTTTAATTCTTGAATGACTATTGGTTTTCTATCTGCCCATGTGTACAAGAAGTACAGAAATATCGGATGGTGAGACACCGCTGATCCTGCTGGCTTGCCCCAAAGTTCGAGGACGAATTTTGCGTAGCTTTTCTTTGCCTTCCGCCGATAGAGACGTCATGCTGTCATAAGGGAAGTCTTCTTTTAGAATGAGATCTTCCAATCGGTTCATTTTATCCACCATTTCTTTTTCCTTTCTTATGTAACCCTCATATTTCATGGCGATTTCAGCACTTTTTACCGTGTTGCTATCATAGAGGCTGATTTTATTTTCTACATTGGGTAAGAATTGGGCAAGCAGATCCACATCCACACCAGGTCTTAACAGTACACTGTGCAGCTTTACTTTTTGTGTTAAAGGTGCTGAACCCATTTCTTCCAGCATACCATTGATTTCTTCAGGCGATACGCTGGTGTCGCGGAACCACGATTCGATTTCTATTGATTTTTCTTCCTTGAGTCGCACTTTTTCCATTCGGTCTTCCAAAGATGACATTCCGAGTTGGAATACCAACGGAGTTAACCGAATATCGGCATTATCCTGGCGAAGAAGGATTCTGTATTCCGCCCTGGAGGTAAACATTCTGTACGGTTCATTCGTGCCCTTATTGATCAAATCATCTATCAGTACCCCAATGTACGCTTCTGACCTTTTCAATACAAATGGATCCCGGTCATGAATGGCGAGATGTGCATTAAGACCTGCCATTAAACCCTGGCAAGCCGCTTCTTCGTAACCGGTTGTACCATTGATCTGGCCGGCAAAAAACAGATTTTTTACCTTCTTGGTCTCCAGATTTACCCTTAGTTGAGTGGGAGGAAAATAATCGTACTCGATGGCGTAGCCGGGGCGAAACATTTTCATGTTTTCAAATCCTGGTACTTTTATCAAGGCTTTATACTGCACGTCTTCCGGTAAGGAAGATGAAAAACCATTCACGTAAATTTCACAAGTATCCCAGCCTTCGGGTTCCACAAAAAGCTGATGCCGGTCTCTTTCTGTGAAACGATCAATTTTATCTTCTATAGAAGGACAGTACCTGGGTCCCAACCCCCGGATACGACCGTTAAACATGGGCGACCGGTCAAAACCCATACGCAAAAGATCGTGTACTTCCTTGTTGGTATAGGTGATATGACAAGGTAATTGCCTTGCGGGTTTAGCTACGTTTGTAAAAGAAAATCCCGATACCACATCATCTCCGGGCTGTATTTCCATTTTGGTGTAATCGAGAGAGCGACCATCTATCCTGGGAGGTGTTCCTGTTTTCATCCTTCCCGATTCAAAACCCAGGGAAATCAGTTGCTCGGTTATTCCAGTTGACGCTTTTTCTCCGGCTCTTCCCCCTCCAAATTGCTTTTCACCTATATGAATAATACCATTGAGAAAGGTACCATTGGTAAGAACGACCGATTTTCCGGATATTTCCAGACCCATACCGGTGATGATTCCTTTACAAACACCGTTTTTGACGATAATTCCTTTGGCCATTTCTTGCCAGAAATCAATTCCGGGATGTTTTTCCAGCATTTTACGCCATTCTATTGCAAACATCATCCGGTCGTTTTGGGTACGAGGGCTCCACATTGCCGGACCTTTTGATTTGTTCAGCATTCGGAATTGCACCATAGACAGGTCACTGACTATGCCGGAATAACCCCCCAATGCATCTATTTCGCGAACGATCTGGCCCTTGGCTACACCGCCCATAGCAGGATTACAAGACATTTGGGCTATGGTCTGCATATTCATGGTAACGAGCAATACGCGGCTGCCCATGTTGGCAGCAGCAACTGCGGCCTCACATCCGGCATGGCCGGCACCTACTACTATGACATCGTATTCTGGAAACATAAGGTCGCAAAATTAGCAAATCCCTTAAAAGAGTTTACAATAATTTCCCAAAGGAATAAAACAACTTAAAAAAAGGGAGAATTAATGACTCTTTAAAAAATGAGCAGCAAAGAAAAATTTTGTCTCAAGTATTCATTTCTATAGCCAGTAAAATGATATTTTCAAATCTACAATCCTCGACACCAATCTTCACCATGTTACACTAAAGAGAAACGGATAAACTTACCTCTATGTTTAAATTCATCTTTGATGAGTCAAAAATTAGGTGTTAAAAAATTAATAAAATATCAGATAAATCAGTCGCAGAGTTATAATCCACAACCCATCTGGACAACAAATAGTTATTTTAAATGATTATAATTGCATACCTAACAATGTGTCATTTACGATTTATTTATGAAAATCGCATGTAATAATAACATGCGGTTACACTTTTTTTTTCTAAAATATATCTCATTATTCATTACCATTTCATATGAATGAGAATATGTAATGTTGAAAATATAAAATTATAGCCAGGGCATTTTATAAATAAAATATCAATACTCACATAAAATACAAGTGTTATGCAAAATTCAAATAAGATATGCCTGATAGCTTTGCTTTTTTTAATTCCAATAGGACTTATGAGTCAAAAACCTGATGGGCAAACAGAGCGTAAAATTGCATTTAATGGAATTGACTATCTAAATCAATACGAATATCAAATAATTAAAAAAGATACAGTAGAAGATGGAGCATATAAAATCATGAAACCGATTGAATTCAGCGATGACAAGCCGGAATTCAAATTTTCGATGGTCGATGGGACAATGAAGGAAGGTATTCCCGACGGATTTTGGAAATTCAGACAAAGCGAATTAAAACCAAAAGGTGGCGAATTTGCTGAAGATTATCATTTTTCATTTAAAGTAGATGGTAAGGAGAATATAGCAATTGGACGATTTGATGAATATAAAAAAGAAGGAGTATGGTCAATATATAATTTGAAAATTAAAGATTCTCAGGTAAAAGACACCCTTTTTATAGCTTCTGCCCTATTTGACAACAATAAAATGATAGGAGAATTTACACTTAAAGATAAATCTGGTTCACTCCGGGGCGAAGTTAATTCCAACCAATACAGCAGTGGAATCTGGAAGATAAACAATTCAGATTCTAAAGTGGATTCTACTCAGTTCTCTGAAGAATGGCATTTTGAAGATCATGCTTTAATAAAGAAAACGTACCATATAAAGGGTAAGAAGTATGATCTTAATTTAAAGCCCTCAGGGAATCTAAAATGGGTTCTGGAGGATATCGAATTTTCTGAGAAATATTGGGAAAGGATGGAAATGGTAGAGAGTCTATATATGGGATATCAACATCCAAATATTGCAAAAACCATTAAGACAGGTAAATTATTAATAGGATCATTCAATGATATCGCCAGTAAATTAGATACTTCGATCATGATGGTGGTTAATACTTCCCTCAGTCCGGGAATAAAAACGAAAGTAATCCGGTTGCCCTATACCAAGGAGGAAATGAAAGAATTAAGTGGAACCATCGAAAACATTAGCCTTATAGACACTGTCATAAAGGAAATCATCCATGACCCCCAATATAACCTGGTTAAAATTAAATTTACGGAAGTATCGAGACTCCTCAGTATTATAGTTGCATTAAAAAACCAACTGATTACCCCATTAGAGGAAATTCTTACCTATTACCAGAGAGGTGATATGGAGTACTTGGACAGGGAACTTTTAATTAAGAGTATGGTTAATTTCAACCTAAAATTAGAAGGAATCGGAAATACAGAAAATGAAGAGAATGTTTATGTATTGAAAAACAGATTTAAAGATGAGAATGATGCTTCATCAAAAAAAATGTTTGATTTGACACAATTGGTGTTAGATGAAATTACAGTCATTAAAGATAGTTTAGAAAAATTTGTATTTGTAGTTGAAAAGGAAGAGACTCTTTTACAATTTGAAAAAGACTTGATAGAGAAATACAATCATGTCAGGGAAGTAAGTGAGGTTTTGATCTCGAGTCAAATTAATGAAATTGCAAGGTTTGATGTGTATGCCCGAATCATTGAATTCATAGATTTAAAAGTAAATAAATACTTAGATATATCTAGTCCTAAGGATAAAATGGAGAATGTTGAGCAGGTTATATCCTGTATAGGTAAAGTAGAGTTACTTATAGGAAAATTACTGACAGTTTCCGGAAATGTTCAGATTATAGATGATGCTTATACGAGACAGGTCTTTAATCCATATACATTCACCAATATGGAAGAAAGAATTAAAGCACCTATTTTTAATGTGTATAAAAATATATTACTTCCTTCCATTTTTCATAATCTTTACAGTCTTAGCTGTGACAATATGGATAGAGCTACTATGAATTTTGAAAACTTATTCGTTGAAATGATTGAAACTTTAAATTATGACACAAAAAAATTGGAACGAAGGCTCAGAAACGTTAAAGATCCGGTCAAGGCAGCTGAAATCTTGGGGTTTAATTTAAATTACAATTGATCAAAATGAGGATATTAGTTTGCACGCTCATTCTGTTTTTCTATATAACAGAAAAGGGTAACAGTCAGGACAGAGAGGCGATTTTTGAGAATCCCGGATCAAATTTATGGATGGGTTCTTATAATAAATTCAGATTATCGGAGAAGTTTTTTTGGAGGGCTGAGTTTCACTACAGACGCGGTAATTATGAAGGAACGCCATTTATAGGAAGAATGGCACAGATATACAATCGGCATGCCATAAGTTATTTGGTATCTCCCAGGTTTAATGTGTCATTAGGATGGGTATTGAGATTGGATTTTACACCCGAGCCCGGAAATCTTGATTTTGAACATGTTGTTCCTGAGCCTAGAATCTGGCATGAATATTTATTTGTCATGCCATTTCCTAAATTCCAAGTGTATCACAGGATAAGAATAGAACATCGATGGAGCAGGAGAAATAATGTGGGATCTGATTGGATTTACAGGGACAGGTGGAGGTATAAATTTTACATGAGTATTCCCGTAAATAAACCTGCTTTAATACCAGGAGCCATTTTTTTGAACCCTGACGTTGAAATTATTATGCAGAGTGGAAGTCCTATTGTTGATAGTCCTTTGGAGGATTTAAGAATTTATCCATCTATTGGCTATATAGCGTCTCCAAGTGTCACCTATACTGCCGGCTTAATGTATACAACAGGCCAAAATATAAACGACGGAAGTATTTATAGACAAAGGTTTGTATTGAGAATAAATGCTTATGTTTCATTGGATTTTAGAAAAGAAGAGAGGAAAATACCTTCTGTAAGACTTTCAGACTAAGATGGTGCGGTATTAAAAATCTAAAGGGTGAAGTATTAAGGCGAAATTACGGTTTGCTTAGTTTATAACAAGCGTAAAATTGAACCACGCGTGAAAGTAAGAGATCTGTATTTCTTATTACTTCATTATTGCGATTGGCCAGTGGGACGAAACTATAATTTAATCTTGCGCCAACTGTCCATTGATCATTAATATTATAATCCCCTCCCAATAGTGTTGAGTAGTCAAATCTTGTGACATGCGATCCAATTCCGGTGCCCGTCTTACCAGATCCGGAACTTTCTGTTAATCTACCAAAAAAAACCATACCAGGCTGTATTCCACCATTTAACGATACCTTTCTGGACACATTTAAACCGTACATAATGGGCAGTTCGATATACATCAAATAAAGGGATTGTTTTACATCTCCAAAAGAAGACGAACCACCTTTATAGGTAATCAAAAGCTCTGACTGAAAATATAAATTTTCACTTGTTCCTAATTTCACATATGCACCGAATTGTGGCCCTAAATGAATGCCGCCCCCATTAAATCCACTCACGCCAGAAAAGACAAAGGAGGCTTTTGCCCCGTATTCCTGAGCTCCTAGACTTAATCCTATGCTGATTAATAAAAAAGTAAAAACGCAAAACTTACCCACTAACCTCATACTTAGATATTTTCTCTGATATAACCAATCAAAAATTGATTTTCATATTTATTTGATGTAAAAGAATAAAAAATGCAATGAATAAATATACATAAATCCGTATTTCTCTTTTTAAATAATTTGCTGAAATACGTTGTTTTTACCTCCCAAATTAATAAAGATGAGTAGTTAGACAAGAATAAGTTACCTAAAAGCTCATTTCTTTTTTGAATTTGATGGCCAGGCAAGAATTTTTTCTTTAAAATCAAATAGAATATTTCATTTAGATAAAAAAATGGATATGATGTCAAGTTCTAATTATTAAACCTGACATTTTTTGATATTTTTACCCGTATTTCTATGATTTTATAAATTATATAAACTAGATATTTTGAAAAAATCATTTTCAACCTCAAGCCTGATTTGGTTTCTTTTCGCGGTTATGTTTTTATGGCAGTGCAAATCGGAAGCAGACCGCTCTATTACTGTTAAAGATCACATACATGAGCATCCACTTTATAAATACATACATGATACGGTCGATGTTTCCAAATACGATATCATCGAAGTGAATCAACATTCAGGATACACGGAATATATTGTTAAATTGGTTTCTCAGAGTTGGTTATCGGAAGAAGAGGTGGATGCAACGGAATGGTGGCATTGGGTAAGTATTGTGGTGCCCGACCAGGTAGATCATTCAAAAAGCATGATGTGGATTGGCGGTGGATCAAGAGAAAATGATGAACCACTTGCTGCGGATATAAGATTTGTCGAGGCGGCCATGGCTACAAAATCTGTGATGACACATATTCACAATATTCCTTTCCAGCCTCTATATTTTAAAAATGATACGGTAGAATACCGTTATGAAGATGCCATTATTGCATTGGGATGGCGCAAATTTTTGGAAAATGGAGGAAGAGATGAGGATGCTTATTATCTGTCGAGGTTTCCTATGACGAGGGCAGTTGTTTTGGCTATGGATGCTACAACAGAAATTCTTCAAAAGGAGAAAAATCTCACAGTGGATCAGTTTGTCGTGGCTGGAGCTTCAAAGCGTGGCTGGACAGCATGGACAACAGCAGCGATGGACGATAGAGTAGTAGCTGTTGTTCCAATGGTGATCGACTTACTCAATCTCGTTCCTTCTTTTATGCACCATTGGAGAAGCTACGGTGAATGGTCTCCTGCAGTGAACGAGTATGTGCAGGAAGGCATAATGGACTGGATGGATTCACGCGAATACAAAAGACTCCTGGAATTGACAGAACCCTTTAGCTTTAGAAAGAAATACGCGATGCCAAAACTGATAGTAAATGCAACACAGGATGAATTCTTTCTGCCTGATAGTTGGCAATTTTATCGCGATAGCCTGCCTGGAGAAACGCATTTTAGTTATGTACCCAATGTCGGACATTCACTTGGAGGAAGCTATGAATTGGAGACGGTTATGGCTTTTTACAGAATGATCCTGGAGAATAAGGCAAGACCTAAACTGGAATGGGAAACCACTGATATTGGTTTTAAAATCATTACGGATCCAGAAAATCCACCTTCAGAAGTAAAGGTTTGGGAAGCTTATAATCCCAATGCCAGGGACTTCAGAATATATGTATTAGGGGAAGCTTGGACCTATAAAACCATACCATTGAATGGAGATGGAGTGTATGATATAACATTGGAAGCACCGGGAACTGGTTATAAAGCATCCATGGTAGAGTTTACTTTTGCCGGACAGGAAAATCTTAAACTTACCACTGGTGTCAAAGTTTTACCCGATGTATACCCTTTTGAACCATTTAATCCTGTAACTAAAAAAGGAACATTGTTGACAAATTAAGAAGATGTATCCTTCAAAGTTATGATATCCCACTTTAATGAATGAATATATGAAATGGAGCTTTTGAGTAGAAACTTTTACTTTTTAAGAAATTCATATGTCATCAATCGAAAGTGCACGCTACATACACTACTTATACATTGGTGTTTGAGTACACCGTCCGGAAACTCGGATAACCGGTAACAATTGAGTTAAAAAAAATATAAAATACAAGATTAATTGAAAGAATTAATTCAGTTATTTGATTTTCGTGCCTTTCTATATATGAAAGCCTGAGATTTTTCAACAAATCTTAAATTTATGCATTGCGATAGTCATAGGCTAAATTCATAAATAAAATAAAAATGAACATGTCATATTTTTATAAAATCTATTAGACTTTATAAAATAATGAAAAATTGTGAAAGTTAAATTCAGATAAATGAAAGCTCAAATGATAAAAGTTATCTCCATTACATTACTATTGGGGGTATCTATCTACTTTTTATATAATAAATACGACAAAGAAAAGGCGGAAAGAATCTATAAATCAGAAATGCTTGATTCTTTGGTTTTAGTATTATCTGATAAAGAAGCAAAGATTGACTTATTGGAAAAACTTAACTATGCAGATAGCTTGTTTTTCGCAGGGCAATATGACACGGCCTTTAATGTATACGGAGAGTTAGAACTTACTAACCCGGAAATTAAAAATTTTGAAAATATCAAAAATGAAAGAATAAATCTAATCAACAAGAATAATCAACTAAAAAATCAACATGAACTTTCCCTGGCTGTACTGAAAGCTGAAAAAGAGCAATATTTAGGAATCATAGAAGACAGGACAAAAAGAATAAATTCCATGATGGAAGAAAAAGTAAAGCTCAATTTGGCTTTTGCAAGTGACAGGGATTCGTTTACAATATTGACACAAAACCTTCTTGACAGTGTTAACAACCTTCAAATATTATTAGATGAGCAGCGTGAGCCTAAAAGGGAATTACTTGTATTTATGAACAACAAAGGCAGTGAAATTCACTATTTGGGAGAGATTAAGAATAATATGGCAAATGGAAATGGCATAGGTATTTGGAAAAATGGTGGTATGTATAAAGGAGAATGGAAAGATAATATGCGACACGGCAATGGCCAGTACCAGTGGCAGGATGGAGAAACGTATGATGGAGACTTCTTCATGGATATGCGTCATGGAAAGGGTAAATATATTTGGACAACGGGTTTGTATTATATTGGTGAATGGAAAGGAGATAAAAGGCACGGAACAGGAGTGCTTTATGAAAAAAATGGCGAGACAAGACTCAGTGGATTCTGGGAAGGAGATGAATTCAAAAAGTCGGATAGTTGATTTATTACTTCATATTTTTTGAGGCGGAATAACGATTGGTTCTTTTGATTAGAAAGTATTGAAGGTAGAAAAAAACCAATACTAAAACCCAAACTAAAACCAAGACCAATACTAAAACTAAAACCCAAACTAAAACCAAATTTATAACCTTAACCTTAACCTGCCTTAGCCGAAATCTTTAGCCTTATTTTAGCAGTTAGCTCGTAGCTCGTAGTTCTCGTAGCAATTGGCAAGTTAATTGTTAAACGACCAAACTTTGACTTTCTGACTTTCTGACTTTCTGACTTTCCGACCTTGAGACCTTCTGACCTTCCGACTTTCTGACCTACCTGCCGTAGGCAAAAACCTTAACCTTAACCTTAAAACTCTACGTTAAAGGACTCTCCCTTGGATGGAATAGTCACTTTACCAAACCCTTTTTCCTGTAGAAATTCTGCAAAAGCTACCTGAGTATTGTATTCTCCGTGAACTAAAAACACTTTTTTTGCACTTTCGATTTGGTTTTGAATAAAATCGTACATTTCATTCCGGTCACCATGAGCGGAAAAAGAATCCATTACCTCAACCCGGGCTTTTACAATTTTCCATTCATCAAAGATTTTAATCGCTTCAGCTCCGTTTTGCAAGAGATGTCCTGGAGTTCCCGGTGCACAATACCCAACTATAAGGAAAGTGTTTTTAGGATGATCGATATTGTGATATAAGTGGTGCACGACCCTGCCTGCATTCATCATTCCCGAGGCGCTGATAATTACACTGGGCTCATGACTATGGTTCAGCTCTTTTGATTTTTCTACATCCTTTACATAATGTAAAGTATTAAAGCCAAAAGGATTGTCGTCAATGAGCAAATATTCATGCAGTGCGGCGTCATAGCACTCTGGGTGGGCGATATAGACCATCGTGGCATTGACCGCCAGCGGACTATCTACATACACATTGATTTTTGGAAGATTTCCGGAAGTTTCGAGCTTATCCATCATATATATTATTTCCTGGGTTCTACCCAGAGAAAACGCCGGAATAATCAATTTCCCTTTTTTCTCTACACATGTTTCTTTTATGATCCGAAGCAAAGTTGCTTTTTGCTCGGGAGGAAATTCGTGCTCACGGTTTCCATACGTGGATTCACAAATTAATATATCAACCGGAGGCATAGGCATAGGATTTCTGAGAATTGGTCTGTCAGGACGACCTATATCTCCGGTATACCCAATGGTTGTGGTTTTATTTTTTTCAGTAATTTTTAGAGTCACACTAGCGCTTCCCAGGATATGCCCGGCATCCCTGAATAATATTTCTACCCCTTTGTGAATCTTTATCCATTTATCATATCTACAACCATTAAAAAGGTTCATTGCCGGTCCTACATCATTGGAAACATAGAGAGGTACTCTTAGTTTCTTACCTTTTTTCTTTCGTTTGTGAAAGATTTTTCTGTTGTAGTATTCTACATCGCTTTCCTGAATCTTAGCGCTATCCATAAGCATAATAGAACACAGGCTTCGAGTCGCATTGGTACAATATATATTTCCTGAAAACCCATCTTTTACCAACTGGGGAACCCGGCCGATATGATCAATATGAGCGTGTGACAATATGAGTACATCAATATCAGAAGGATTAAAGTGCCAGTGGTTATTAAAGTCCCATATCTCCTGTCCTTTTCCCTGAAATAAACCGCAATCGAGCAGTATTTTATAGCCATTTTTTAAAGTGATGAGGTGGCAAGATCCCGTTACGTATTTTGCAGCACCGCAAAAGGTGATTTCCATAGAATGTATTTAAACCTTTAATATAATAGATTTGCCGGTATTGGATTGATGAACACCAACATTATTCTTCAGCATTTTACAACCCAATTAAATTAAGCATTGAAAAGATGGGTATTTTAACTAAAAAAGTGTATTTTTTACATTTTACTTTTTAAAATATTTAGCGATCTTTGACGCCCTATGCAGACAACAGCACATTCATATCTGGAAGAACTCAATGATGTACAAAGGAAAGCAGCTTCTGAAACAGAAGGTCCCGTCATGGTGATTGCCGGTCCGGGTTCGGGAAAGACAAGGGTATTAACCTATAGAATTGCACATCTCATCCATTTAGGGGTACATCCAGGGCAGATACTTGCCCTTACATTTACCAACAAGGCAGCCCGTGAGATGAAAGACAGGATTGAAAAAGTAGTCGGACAGGATGCTCGCAAGGTTTGGGCTGGTACATTTCACTCTCTTTTTGCCAGAATACTTAGGGTAGAAGCGCATAAAATCGGATATCCCAATGATTTTACAATTTATGATACCGATGATTCGAAAAGCGTCATTGCCGAGATCATTAAATCGTTGAATCTGGATAAAACCGTTTACAATAATGGAGCAGTTAGATCGCGAATTTCTTCAGCTAAAAGCAATCTGATCACACCCAAAGCCTATATGGCCAATGAAGACCTTATGGCATTGGACAGAATGAATCGACGGCCGTTGATTTATCAAATCTATGAACGATATGTAACAAAATGTCAACGATCCGGAGCTATGGACTTTGATGATCTGCTATTGCAGACTTTCAGATTGTTGTATCAAAATCCGGATCAGGTAAGACAAAAATATCAATATCAATTCAGATATATAATGGTCGATGAGTTTCAGGACACCAATTATTTGCAATATGAGATTCTTAAACTCCTAGTTTTATATCAGGGAAGCCCGCACAATATTTGTATTGTAGGCGATGATGCCCAAAGTATATATTCTTTCAGAGGAGCTACCATTGAAAATATACTGCAATTTGAGCATGATTTCCCCAAGCTAAAAACATATAAACTGGAGCAAAATTACCGGTCTACTGGATTTATTGTGGAAGCCGCCAATCAGGTAATCACGTATAATAAAAGGCAAATTCAGAAGAAAATCTGGACTGATAAATCCGGAGGACAGAAAATAAAAGTCATCAAAGCGATGACTGAAAGTGAAGAAGGTCGTCGGATTGCCGATACGATCATAGAACAGAAAAACAGGCACAACCTGCAAAACAGCGATATAGCCATTTTGTATAGAACCAATGCCCAATCCCGGATTTTTGAAGAATATCTGAGAAGGTACAATATTACCTACAGGATTTATGGAGGATTGTCTTTTTACCAGAGAAAGGAAATAAAAGACATGATAGCATATATGCGACTCACAGTCAATGAAAAAGATGATGAAGCCCTAAAGAGAATTATCAATTACCCTAAAAGAGGAATTGGAAAAGCTACGATTGACCAGCTTACGGATCTGGCTAATGAAATGGAGATCAGCATGTGGGAAGCGTTAAATAAAATGACATTTAATGTGCGATCTTCACGCACAGTTGGAGTATTTACAGATGTAATCCACAACATCAGGAAGAAAGCAGCAGCCTCAGATGCGTACGAATCAGCGCTTTATATAAGCAAGAAATCAGGCATTGTAGACGATTTGAAATCGGACAACAGCATTGAAGGGTTGAACAGGATAGAAAATATCAATGCTTTACTCGATGCTGTGAAGGAGTTTGTGGAAGAGGACATTGTGCAAGAAGGGGTAGAAGCCAATCACGATCGATCCCTGGCCGCTTTTCTTCAAACCATTTCTCTAATGACTGACCAGGATGAGGTGACTGATGAAAGCGATTATGTCACTCTTATGTCTACACATGCTGCTAAAGGATTGGAATTTAAATCTGTTTTTGTAGTGGGGCTGGAAGAAAACCTTTTTCCATCTTATATGTCCATGACAACACCAGATCAAATAGATGAAGAAAGGCGGTTGTTTTATGTAGCTATTACAAGGGCAGAGAGCTATCTCACACTGAGTTATGCAAACAGCAGATATCAATACGGACAGATGCGATTTAATGATCCGAGCAGATTTTTAGAAGAAATATCCGAAGATTGTATTGATGGCCTCAGCCATATAACTAAAAGTCATGAGGATCGCCGAAGCGGATTGGGTGAGCCCAAATTACTGGGAAATTTTAAACCAGTTCCTAAAAGACTAAATAAGCCCGTGTTGGGAATAGATGCAAAAGATTTTCATGCCAGCCCAATGCATAAAATCAAAGAAGGTATGGCAGTACTTCATTTACAGTTTGGGAAGGGAAAAGTACAATCCATTGATGAACGCCATGTAGCTACCATTCTCTTTCCCGATTTGGAGGATAATAATGAGAAAAGAATTATGCTTCAATACGCAAAACTGCAAATTGTAGAAGAATAAGTCCTTTGATGAATGTCAGAGTCGTGAGGTAATAGATTGGACGATTTTAAATTCGCTTAAGAATACTTTTCCGACAACCCTTAGAACAGTATAAATAGGAATAGCCAGTATCATACCAATAATACCTCCCAGTTTAGCCCCTATTAATATGATGATAAATATTTCTAATGGATGGGCTTTCACACTCTTGGAGAAAATGTTGGGTTGGAGTATCAAATTGTCTATCAATTGCATGGAAGCAAAAACAGCCACAACTTTTAATAACATCGGAATCATTTCATCATAGAATGGAATTCCGAGATTGGAAGTCATGGTAATAATTACTCCGAAAGTGGCACCCAGGATGGGACCTATGTAAGGAATTACATTCATCAAGGCAGCGAAAAACCCAATAAGCAGACCGTTTTTAATACCCAGGACAGAAAGTATGACGGATACATAAATGGTTATGACAGTTATTTGGATCAATACACCTGTAAAGTAACGAATTAACAGGACGCTGGTTTGTGATATGGCATCATTGGTTTGGCTTTCATATTGTTCAGGCACCATCGATGCTATAGCTTTGGCAAACAGACCCTGTTCTCTCAAAAAAAAGAAAGCTATAAACAATACCGACATAATACCAACCAATGCATTTCCAATCCAACCCACGAGACTGGAAAACAACATTGAAATTCTGGCAGGATTTATAAAATTAAAAAGATTTTTCCTTACCCGGTCAAAAAAGGTGTCTGTGATCTCTACCCTCGTAAATTCGTGAATAGTATTGTCTTTTGGTATAGGATTTTGAATATTTATGACCAATGAGATATTGGTGTGTGTAAGTGTATCTCCTCCCGAGGATATTAAAGAATCCAGTTTAACACTCTTGGTTACCAGCAATGGGGAACTCGCATTTGGACCATCTAAATGGGAAGGAGTTTCTTCGATATTACCTTCTATCATGCCTTTGTTGATCAGCCATTGTTCCCAGTCATTGATGGGTTGCTCAAAGGAATTGATCACACTCTCGTAATCGATTGTGGCAAGGTTTCTGGCTTGTTGGACCACAGAAGGTATAAATGTATAAACCAACATGACAGAAAACATGACAAAAACGAGTAGAGTGACTACGGCAGAAAGATTTTTACCTATGTATTTTCTTAAGAAAATGGTTAAGGGGGCACCGATCATGGAAAGTACCCAGGCCAGAATAATATAAAAAACGATATCGCTCAATAGGTAAATGATAACACCTATGACCAAAAAGGTTATAGCGGCCAGAATATATTTATTGGTAACCTTCAATTTATTTTTTCTCCAGGAATTTTTACAGCGATAAGAATTTCATCAAAATCATTTCAATACAAAATGCTATGATACAAATAATCTTTATTTCTTCAATAAGCATTCTTAAATTATCCGAAAGTTAACGCCCCAAACGGTGTATTTTATTTTTTCTGCCCGGAAAATATTTACAATCGCATGATTTTTATTTTTCTAATACTGTATTGGTTATATTTGTACCAAATTGGGTCATTTTACCATCTTAAACGAAATACATGGAAAGTAGTAAAGTAAAATTTGTTCCTTCAGAATTAAGTACTAAGGATAGGCATCAGTTTCTAATTGGTTCAATAGGACCAAGGCCTATAGCTTTTGTATCTACTGTGGATAAAGAGGGAAATTATAATCTTGCGCCATATAGTTTTTTCAATGCTTTCAGCTCCAATCCACCCATTGTTGTTTTTTCTTCCAATCGAAGGGTTAAAGATAACTCTACCAAAGATACCCTGGAAAATGTAAAGACCAACAAAGGCTTAGTTATCAATGTAGTAAATTACGAAATAGCCAGACAAATGACACTGACCTCGGTCGAATTTCCTGCAGGAGTAAGCGAATTCGCCAAAGCGGGGTTTACGCCGGTAGATGCAGAAATAGTGACGGCTCCATTGGTTAAAGAGTCACCCATCAATCTGGAATGCAAAGTGAATGACATTATACCTCTGGGAGAACACGGCGGGGCAGGCCATCTTATCATCTGCGAAGTTCTTCTTTTTCATATCCGCAAAGATGTGATTGATGAAAATAATCGTATCGATCCATTTAAATTACAGCAAATGGGAAGGCTGGGTAGAGCATATTATACCAAAGTAGATAAAAGCAGTATTCATACCCTTTTTCAAAGTGTTAACCAAAATATCATAGGTTATGACTCTTTACCGGAATCTGCTCTTAAGAGCAATATTCTTTCAGGAAATGAAATTGCTGAAATGGCTGGATTAACCGCTTTACCAGATGCCGATTTTATAAAACAAACAAAAGCCAAATTTAAAGGAAAAGACATCGAAAAAACGGCAAAAGAATTAATAGCCTCTCAAAAAGCTTTAGAGGCACTGGCTCTGTACTTGTAAATTTTATATGTATAAGCTGATGATTCTTTCAAATAATTCCTGTTTCCCACTCTTCGGCATAGGTTCTGAGCGGTTTTTCGTGAAATCGTAGAGTTCTTCAAGAGTCACAGTTCCTTTTTCAAAATTTTTCCCCGTTCCCGAGTCAAAAGAGGCATATCTTGCTTTTTTGATTTCCAGAAATTCTGATGCTTCCAATATTTGTTGAGCCACTAGAAGAGCCCTGGCAAAAGCATCCATTCCTGAAATGTGAGCGATGAACAGATCTTCAGCATCAATAGAATTTCTTCTAACCTTGGCATCAAAATTGATTCCACCATGACCAAGTCCTCCGTGTTGTATTATGACCAACATAGCCTGGGTGAGCTCATAGATATCAATGGGAAACTGGTCTGTATCCCACCCATTTTGATAGTCGCCCCTATTGGCATCAATACTTCCAAGCAAACCCGCATCAGCAGCCACCTGAAGTTCGTGCTCAAAAGTATGTAGAGCCAAAGTAGCGTGATTGACTTCTAAGTTGAGTTTAAAATCCTCCATCAGATCGTACTCTTGCAAAAATGCGATACATGTGGCAGCATCAAAGTCATACTGATGTTTAGTAGGCTCCATAGGTTTTGGCTCTATGAGAAAAGTGCCAGTAAATCCTTGTTTACGACCATAGTCTCTGGCTTTTTTTAAAAAAGTGGCCAGATGCTGCTTTTCTCTTTTCATATCCGTATTGAGAAGTGAGAGATAACCTTCTCTACCTCCCCAGAAAACATAGTTTTGCCCCCCTAGCTTTATCGTTGCATCCAAAGCCATCTTTACCTGTGCGCCGGCTCGGGCAACCACTTCAAAATTGGGATTGGTGGCAGCTCCATTCATATATCTTGGATGAGAAAAAAGATTGGCAGTACCCCACAATAAATGGATTCCTGTTTCTTCTTGTTTTTGAATGGCATAGTCCGTAATCCACTCTAGCCTTTTTTCGTTTTCTGAAACCGATTCACCTTCATCGATGAGGTCAAAATCATGAAAACAGTAATACCTGATACCGAGTTTATTCATAAACTCAAAAGCGGCATCCATTTTTTCCCTGGCTCTTTGGTAAGGATCAGATGCAGTATTCCAGGGTAGAGGTCTGGTGCCAGCACCGAATGGATCATTTCCGGTTCCACAGAAGCTATGCCAGTAGGCTACAGCAAAACGCAGATGCTCTTCCATGGTTTTATTTCCTACTAATTGTTCAGGGTTATAATATCTGAAGGAGAATATATTCCTGGAAGAGGAACCCTCGTAGTAGGGCTTGTCAATGCCAGGGAAATACGTTTTTATAGTATTCATATTTATAGTTGTAAGTGTTTATAAAGCCTGTTTTTCCAATCCTTATATATATTCCTGTATTCTTCAGTTTCATTTGAGTCCGGAATAAATTCGCTTTGCAAGGGTATGGAAAGTTCGTTTTCTGTGATGGCTCGCATTCCCAATAGGGCTCCCCGGGCAGCGCCTTCTGCTCCGTCGGTGCTGTAGAGCTCCAACTTTTTACCCATCACCTGACTAATAATTCGGCAAAATTCTTTGCTTTGGAACATATTGGTATTTCCTGCTTTGATCACCCCACCCGAAGGCTGACTTTTTTCCAGAGATTCTACTCCAAGCAGAAAAGAAAAGGCTATGCCCTCATGTAAGGATCTGATTAAATGGGCATTATTGTGATCATTAAATCGTACACCTTCCATCCATAAACCCGGATTTTGGTTGCGCAAAATCCTTTCAGCACCATTTCCAAAGGGATAGGTAAAAATACCTCCAGACCCTTTAGTCGATTTTATGGCAAGCTCATTCATTTCTTCATACGATCCTGACTTGAGGATTTTTTTATACCATGCGTAGGAACTGCCCGTGCCATTAATGCATAATAAAACTCCTTTTAAGGGATTGTGCGCTGTATAATTCACATGTGCAAACGTATTGGTTTTTTGATCCTCATCGTAAAAAGACTGATTTGTAATTCCATACATTACACCAGATGTACCTGCCGTTGCAGCATAAGAGCCGGGACTCATCACATTCAAAGAAAAAGCATTGTTGGGTTGATCGCCGGCTTTATAGCTTACGGAAGTCTTATTGGAGAGATCCAGGATTTCCGCCATTTTCGGCGAAAGGGTTCCATGGATGGCAAATGAAGGGTTGTAAGGTGGAATGAGCTGTTTGTCTATTTTTAGCACTTCTAATAATTCCTTTGAGACAGTGTGTGAAGAAAAGTCCCAAAAAATGCCTTCGGATAAACCTGTAATGGTCGTATTAACCTCACCTGTTAATTGCGTAGATATATAGTCTCCTGGCAGCATGGCAAATTGTATCTTTTTATAGTTTTCAGGCTCATTTTCTTTAATCCATGCCAGCTTAGATGCCGTGAAGTTTCCCGGAGCATTGAGTAAATTTTGGCTACAATATTCATTTCCCAGGAGTTCACGAGCTTTTTCACCTGTATGTACAGCCCTTCCATCACACCATATTATAGCATTGCGAATGGGTTTTTGAAACCGGTCTGTAATTACAAGACCATGCATCTGATAAGTTATTCCTATGCACCTGATTTCTTTATAGACCGACGGAATTCTTTTTTTTAATGAAGAAAAGCCCTGTAAGATTAATTTCCACCACAAATTAGGATCTTGCTCAGCCCACCCGGGATGGGGAGATTGAATTTCCATTTCACTATCAGGCAATTGTATCCTATCCAGGCAATGCATAGTAGCAGAATCGATCACAGCCATTTTTATAAAAGAACTTCCTATGTCGATACCGAGTGAAATCATGGAATACTTAGTTGTAGAAACATGCATAAATATAGTGATTATTCATTTTTAGATGCAGCTGAATTATACTTTTCTATGAGTTGAATCAAGAAAATACGCGATCAAAATCTTTGAAATTTTGCAGTAAAAATGGGAAGGTGTTCATTGAAGGTAATTTACATTAATACTATTGCTAATGTGTAAATTATTGAATAATAAATTGATGGTGAATAGCAAAAGAAATAATTTTTTAAAATTATCAATTCGGATCCACATTGAATAACAGGCCTATTTCGAACGCATGGCAATAAATTTTAATGTTTTGGCACGATATGTGTTTTCTGGTAGAGTAAACATTAAAACATTTTTACATCTGTTATTTAAAAACATCAGGAAATGAGAAAATCTACACCGGCTTTTACTTTATCTTTAGTCGTATGTGTAATTATGATCTTTGGAGGGGCAAGTTCCCTTTATGCATTCTTAGATTATACACCAGGGGAGAATGCATTTTTAAATGAAAATTCCTATACAACTAAAGAAACAAACTTAAATTCTCTGACTTCAGAATTATCTAAGGAGGAACTGAATTATTCGGTTTCCTGTATTGACCTCGTCAATATGTCTTTAGATGATAATTGTGAAGTAGTGATCACTGCCTCTGCCATTATAAGAGAGGAAATCGATCCAGTTAATCTTGAAGTAATCATTGAGGATGATGAAGGAGTAATTCTTTCAAATCCCATTACTATTGCCCATATAAATACATTGTTGAAAGTAACGGTACGCAATACATTAACCGGGGCGGCGTGCTGGGGAAATGTATGGATTGAGGATAAATCTCCACCTACCTTTGAGTGTCCTCCGGATACAGTTGTTTCCTGTTATTTTCATGAGCCATTACCTTTACCAGAGGCTTTTGATAATTGTGATCCCGATGCATATGTTAAAATAATTTCAGATGAAATCGTCAATGTAACTTGTTTTGAAATTGATACTATAAGTGCCATACGCACAGTAATATATCAGGCATTTGACAAATATGGAAACAAGTCAGATTCCTGCGTACAAATTATTGAATATAGAAGATTAACCGTAGGAGAAATTGTTTTTCCTCCCCATTATGACAGTCTTGACGGCAACAGACCTTACCTGGCTTGTGACGACAGACCTATTTGGGATCTGAATAATAACAACTATCCCGATCCATGGGTGGATCTCAATAAAAATGGAAAACTGGATCCGGGCGAAATCGAAACAGATGTTCCAAGAACGATTGAGGGTTATCCCATTATACCTAATAAGGCGTATTGTGAAATTGAATCCACTTATAAAGATATTGTACTTGATATATGTGAAAACAGCTATAAAGTCATCAGAGAATGGAAAATCCTGGACTGGTGTACGAGCGAGATCAGGTCAGAATATCAAATAATTAAGGTATTAGATGATGAAGGGCCAATTGTTTCATGTCCACCATTGGATTCATTGTATGCTGATCCTTGGACATGTACGGCTGATTATAAAGTACCCCACCCTCCATTGATCCTGGATTGTTCTTCTACCACATATACAGTAGAGTATAAAGAAGGAAACCCACTTGGAAGCTTACCGGGTGATGATGTTCCCTGGGTTGATGATAAAGTAGAACTCATATTAGATGATGAAGGTCAATTTTCTTGTTATATAATTAGAGATCTGGCTCTGGGCAGGACATGGGTGAGATATACGATCACCGATGCATGTGGAAATTCCACACAATGTACAACAGAAGTGGATGTTTTTGATAAAAGCGAACCTATAGCTGTATGTTTGGAGTATACCAATGTGCCATTGGATGAATCGGGTTATGCCAAGGTATTTGCAGCCAGTCTGGATAATGGAAGTTACGATCAGTGTAGCGAGGTATTCTTTCAGGTGCGACGTAAAGGTGCTCCTGCTGATACAATGTGCTATGGAAAAGATCCTAATGATTGGGCTGATTTTGTTGCTTTTTGTTGTGAAGATGTCGGTAAATATATTCAGGTAGAATTCCGTGTATGGGATGATGCCGATCAGGATGGAGTTTTTGGATCTGAAGGAGATTTTTATTCGGTTTGTTGGGTAAATGTTCATGTACAGAATAAATTTTCTCCCACTTTGAACATACCTCCGGATACAACTCTGCATTGTATTGAGGACTTCAATGATCTGGAAATCACAGGGACAGCTACTGCCTTTGGTATATGTGGTCCACTTGAACCGACCTATATCAATTCAGGATCTGTAGATGCTTGTGGTGAAGGAATCATCAGCAGGATTTGGAGGGTTACGGAAGGGGAATTTACCATCACAAAAATTCAAAGAATTACCATTACAAATTTATTTCCTTTCGATGGGGATAAAGATATTGTTTGGCCTAGAGACACGACATTGTTTGGATGTTTACGAGACGATACTGATCCGGAAAACTTGCCGGAAGGTTATGACTTTCCAGAATATGAATCTGACGACTGTACCACATTAGCCATTTCGTATAAAGATCAGGTGCTCAGTTCTGTCGAAGATGTTTGTTTTAAAATTATTCGTACCTGGACATTAATAGATTGGTGCAAATATGAAGATTCAAACAGAAGAGAAGGGTTGTGGTCCCATATCCAAATCATAAAAGTTAATGAAACCGAGCCACCGGTGATTAACATGACAAATGATATCACAGTATGCACGCAAAGTCAGGATTGTGAGGGATTCATTGAACTGGTAAACACAGCTGAAGACTGTACACCTTTAAAAGATCAAAAATGGACCTATGTTATAGATCCGTTTAATGATGGGGAAGGACTATTTATTCATGGAAATAGCAATAATGCCTCGGGAGTTTATCCTGTCGGTACACATAAAATTACCTGGAAAGTAAAAGATCAGTGTGGAAATGAAAGCACTACCATGCATTTATTTACCATACAGGACTGCAAAAAACCTACGCCATATTGTATTACAGAAATCACTACGGTCATCATGCCTAGTACAGGGAATATTGAGATTTGGGCTGTTGATTTCGATCTTGGAAGTGAAGACAACTGTCCTGGCACATTGAAATTTACCTTTAATGGAATGTTTCCGGTTGCTTCTTTGATCAATCAAATGCATTTTTTCAAAGGTTTTGGATTGGTTGCCACAGAGGCTGAATACATGAATGGACAGGCTCAGAAATGGTTGCCATCATCCAGTTCTTCAGCCATATTCGGCACATGTGATGATGTAGGTTTGATTGATTTAGAAATGTGGGTATGGGATGTGCAGGGCAATGGAGATTTCTGCAATATCAGGCTTAATTTACAATCCAATACAGGTTGTGAAGACGAAGCTAGTTCAAGAGTTTCAGGTGCCATTGTAACAGCTGATCAGCAAAAAGTAAACAATACAGAAGTAAGTTTACTTGATATGACTGGCGGTAAAAAATCTTTCTATCTGACAAGTGATGATGGAACATATGAGTTTACAGAAATGGTGAGTAACAAAGATTATGAAATTACTGCCAGTAAGGATGACGATTATAGTAAAGGAGTTTCAACATTAGATATATTATTGATACAACGCCATATTTTAGGTATACAGCGATTAGATGATCCTTATAAAATGATTGCGGCGGATGTCAATAATAGTAAGACTATAACAGCTACAGATATACTACAGATGAGAAAACTAATACTTGGATTATTCACTGAGTTTCCAGGTAGCCCATCATGGAAGTTTATCGATGCTGGATATGAATTTTCTGATCCGGACAAACCATGGGATTATCAGGAGAGTATAGTTCTTCAGGATGTATCAGGACAAATGGAAGGCAATAACTTCATTGCAGTGAAGGTCGGAGATGTTGATAGAAGTTATTCTGTGAATTTGCGCAATCAACCTTTGGGTTACAGAAGTTCTCAGCCCCTGGCCTTTAATCTGGAAAATAACAGATTCCGCAGAGGGGAAGAGGTAACCATGACTTTCTCTATGGAAAATTCTGAATCGTTGGCTGGTTTTCAAACGACCATTACTTTTGACCCCGGGATGCTGGAATTCAATACCTTTTATAACGAAGGACTAGCGATAGAAGAAAGCAATTTTAATACGAATCATGTCAATGAAGGTATGCTGGCAGTGAGTTGGAATAATGGAACAGGAGAAGTTCCTCTTCAGAGTGAGACTTTATTCACCCTGGTATTCAGGGCATTGGAAGACGGTGCAGTATCCAATAGTATATGGCTGAGCGACCATATAACTTCCACTGAAGCGTATAATAGTGATCTGCGTCCGACCCAGCTTGATCTACTATTCATAGAAGAAGAGGCAGCAGGAGTTTTACTGCACCAAAACAGACCCAATCCATTTATGGATCATACCGTGATCAGTTTTGTATTGCCTGCACCTGCCCCGGCATCTATTTCTATCTTCGATGTATCTGGAAGATTGGTGCACAGGGTATATGGCGATTTTCCTGGTGGACAAACGGATATTCAAATTAATGCGCAGGAAATCCAGGCCAATGGAATTCTTTATTACCAGCTTGAAACAGGAGGTTTGACCACTTCCAGAAAAATGATAAAAGTGAATAAATAAAAATGTAAGTGCTGAATAATTAACTTACTTAGTCCGGCTAGCCAGTTGATTCTGGTTGGCCGGTTTTTTTTTGTATATTTATTGGGTAAAAGCATTGAGACATTTATTTGGAAGGATCACATACAGATAAATTTAGACATTTTTTCTGTGCTAAAGCAGTGTATCTATGTATAATGTGCAATGTAAAGTTGTTGTGATATTTTGCTGGAGAAAAGCATATTAAAAATGCGTTTACTACAGTTTCACAAAATTCAGATAACTTCGGTCGGGATTAAATAATTAATGTTAGAAATGAACGTTATCTTGATTCTGAATCCAATGGACCTATGAAATCCGGACAAAACCAAAATACCGGGAATAAAACCATCGCTATAGTTGCCAATTGCACGTGGAACATATACCAGTTCAGGCTTAACGTAATTGATCGTCTTTTAAGTGATGGTTTTAATATAGTTGTTATAGCACCCATTGATGAATACATTGTGTACAGGGAGCAATATCCGGAAGTTCGCCATATTGGTCTCCGGGTTTTCAGCAGGAGTGGCCTGAATCCCTTCATGGACTTCATCCTTTTTCTGGAGCTCTTAAGGAAGTACAGGAAATTACGCCCCGATGTCATCCTTCACTATACGGCTAAGCCCAATATTTATGGCGGAATGGCAGCCTACTTACTCGGCATCCCTTCGCTGGCTGTCGTAACAGGCTTGGGCTATGCTTTTATAAATAAAGGAATCATTAACAATATCACGAAGTTTCTGTATAGGATGTCTTCCCGATTTCATAAAAAATTTATATTCGAAAATGCTGACGATAAAAGTCTGTTTATAGAACAAAATCTGATCCAGGCGAGTCAGGCTATAGCCATAAAAGGTTGTGGAGTAGATCTTGAGTATTACCAACCCGGTAAAAATAATTACCCCAAAAAAGTCATTTTTACCTTTATTGGGAGAATTCTATACGACAAAGGTATTGGCGAATTTATAGCAGCAGCGAGAATAATAAAAGAGAAATATTGTGATGAAGTATCTTTTTGGGTAGCAGGGGAGTTGGACAGGGTTAACCCATCCAGGATAGACAGAGATGAGTTTAATCAATGGATTGACGAAGGAGTAATTGAATATCTTGGATTTTCTCACAGTATTAAAACCATTCTGAATAAGTCCAGTTGCATTGTTTTACCATCATACAGAGAAGGAATGCCACGAACTGTTCTTGAAGCTTTGGCTATGGCTCGCCCGGTGATAACTACCCGTACAGCGGGCTGTCGTGAAACTGTGGAGGATGGGATAAGCGGATTTTTGGTAGATGTCAAATCCCCGTTTTCATTAGCGGAAGCCATGGAAAAATTTATTGACTTAACTGAAGAGGAGAGACAAGAAATGGGAAAGGCAGGTAGAATAAAGGCTGAAAAAGAATTTGACGATGAAGTTATTGCCGGTCAAATCAGTCAGATTATCCATCAAACTATCTCACTAAAGAAGCAAAAACATAAGAAATCCAGTCCACATTCAATCCAACATAACTAGTGCCGTGTCAAGCATAATTTAGCCGGTCCATGGGAGGTCTGAAGGTTGAAAGGTAAACAGTGAACTGTAAACGGTCAGAAGGTCGCAAGGTCGGAAAGTCTCAAGGTTGAAAATTAACCAAAACCAAAACCATTTGCTACCAGCTATGAGCTAAAATGGTCTGAAAGTCGAAGGTCTTAAAGTCTTAAGGTCGAGGTTAAGGATAAGGTTTGAGGGTGAGGTTAAAGTTGAGGAGGTCATTTGCTGCGCGTCATTGGGCTTCGTCGTCATTTGCGCTACACGCGTTATTTTGTTATGAAAGGAACCTATTGCCAACTGCATACTGCCAACTGCATACTGCCTACTGCCAACTGCCAACTGCTACGAGCTAAAATGAGGTTAAGGTTGAGGTTTTTGCCTTCCGCAGGTTGAGAAAACTGTGAACGGTAAACAATGAACTGTAAACGGTCAGAAGGTCGCAAGGTCGGAAAGTCTCAAGGTTGAAAATTAACCAAAACCAAAACCAAAACCAAAACCAAAACCAAAACTAAAACTAAAACTAAAACTAAAACCATTTGCTACCAGATACGTCGAATGGTCCGAAAGTCTGAAAGTCGGAAGGTCTGAAAGTCTGAAATTAACCAAAACTAAAACTAAAACCAAAACCATTTGATACCAGATACGTCGAATGGTCTGAAAGTCTGAAAGTCTGAAGGTCAAAAAGTCTGAAATTAACCAAAACCAAAACTAAAACCATTTGATACCAGATTTGAGGTTTTTGCCTTCGGCAGTTGATGAGTTGAAAAGGAGAAGTTGAAGGTGAGGTTAAGAACTAACAGCCCAATACCTAGCTTAAGATAATACCAACTCATCCAAAATCCTCTGCATTATGTTCTTCCAGGTCAAAGAAGTAATGGCATAAAGTCGAATATCTTCTCTTAAAACATCTGCTTTATCATTTTTCAATTGAATATACCAGTTCACCAGATCATTAATATCTACAGGATTTTCATCATCAGCCGTTTTCTTACTGAAATACATAAAATCGAAGTCATCGTCGTTTCCCGAATACACAAAGGGTAATCCCCGGGCAGCAAACTCTCTGTGCTTCAATGCACTGGCTTTTTCCAACCCCTTCCGGTGTATCCCCAAAACACCGATGCCTATATCGGCATGATCGAAAGCATCATCAAGAGCTGATCCGGTTAAATGACCTGTTAAATACACGGTATTTTCCAAACCCAGTTTCTGGATCAATTTTTTCAGACTTGTTTTTTCAACTCCTTCTCCCGCAATGGTGAGTGTAACGGGAATCTTGTTATTGTATTCTGATATCCCTTTGATCATTCTGTCGAGTCCGTACCAATACCATAAAGTGCCCACAGCGAGAAAGCGAATTCTATTTTCTGATTCAGTGTTCTTCTTTAATGCGAATTGTTCAGGATCAATTCCGTTATTAATAGGGAATGCAGGTATGTTCCATATCTTGACATGGTCTCCAAAATGGGTAATCAGATCGATGAAGGGATGTAACTTTTTCCTGTACAATCGATCGATGGTCATAGTCAGGTGCCATTTTAGTCCTGATGATTCCTTTTCATATGGATAGGTGGGGAGCTCAATAACAATTTTAGTATTGGGATATGATTGCTTTACCCAACGCCATAAACTCACGGAATAATAACTAGAATAGAAATATCTCACATACAAGAGATCATAAGAATTCTTAAGCAAAATGTTTTTTAAGGCTATACAAAACTGGTAATGCTCTATAGCAGGCCTAAACATTTTCCAATTAATATAGCTCCAGCTTAACTCTAAAATATCATTAAAATATACACCCTCTTGCCCGATTGAAACTGTATCTGTACGGTGATTGAAAGCTTCAAACCCCCGTTTTTGACCTGCCATTTTTTTAATGACTCCACCATGTGTGACCTGGTCGCGATTAGCCTTATATATTAAGAGGATATTGGCCATGTATCATACAATTTTATGATCTTTTCTTTTAAGGGAATGCTTCTCATGATGGCTTCATCTATAAAGGAATTGTGGAAATTACATACTATTCTTGTGTTATTCTTATTGGCTTCAAAAAAATCATTCATAATTTCCATGAAAATTTCGGAATGATAATGGGATTCATGAAGACAGGCCGAATCCATAAAGATGAGAGGACCTTCAAGGAGCGGAAGTGTTTTTTCATTTTTAAAATCGTATAGGAAGTAGTCATAACCCGTACCACACCGGAATCCGTTTCGCCGTGAAAATCCCAAACTCGAATCCTTACTGATACCACAAGAAATAAGGGCATGAGGTGTTTCCATCACATCGAAATTTAAAAAATGCTGACGGCTGAGCTTTATAGGGATATTGATGGCATTTTCCAGCATTTCTTTTTCTGAATGGATGCGCTCTCGATCCTTCGAAGATTCATATGAAGGGTGGATTCCAGGTTGGTACCCTTTGTCCAATGCCAATTTTACAGCGTTTTTAAAAATGGGGTCATTCAGGGAAAAAGGAGTGTCCATTTTATGCTGACCTCCGGTAAGAAAATAAATCTCCTTTGAAGAAAACTCCCTTTTTGCGAGTAACCACGAAAATGTATCATATGGTTCCAGCCCGGTTAAAATAAAATCCATCCATTGTTTAAAGAGTAATGGAAAACCTTTGAAGGATTTTCTATGGAGAATATGACCCCCTGTTTTTCTAAAGATGGACCATGGATGCTTCCACTTGCGTATAATATCTACATCATGGGTTATGGCGAGTTCACTTGTGTGATGTATTTTTTGACCCGTAAGCCATTCACCAAAAAACCGGATCAAATCATCTACAATGGGTATCTGGAATGTATTGGATCTTACTGTTAAAAGTTCTTTTTCAAAATCCTCTATATTTTCTACATGTTCCTGCCGTTTCCATGTACATTCTTCTATCCTGGAAAGGTGAAAGAAAATTGTTTCGAAAAGATCAAAAGGAATACATTGATCTGAAATAGTCAATTCACTATTTTGTCTGGAAGCTACAGAATACAGAGGCTTCACCCACCCAATATTGGAATTGTGATACAAGTTTCTGTGATCTGATATCCATTTATTGTGGAAAAGAAAATCATGTCGTAAAATGCACTTTTTATTTTCATGAAAAGTCGAAGAATACGATATGACATGATTATTTTCACCCTGATCATTGATGTTTAACACAACATCTTTCGGAAAGAAAGGATGTTCCATGATTCTATCGATGGTATATTGCAGTCTGGAAGGAAAAGGCATGGATTCGATATCGGTAATAATGTTTATTTTCATCTCTTTTAAAATTCACCTGCTATTGGTTTTGTCATGATTTTTGCGTCCCCAAAGCTTTGGGGACAAAAATCCCGGCAAAACAATGTCTGTTTCATATCATAACCCCGGGTTCCACCCGGGGCTATTTATATTAAGCTCTTTCAGAGCTTTTTTAGTCATTCTCATTTGTGTTCGACCCCGGTCATAGACGTTTCATCTGCCTGTGAGGATTCTGGCTAAAGTAATCCAGCGATTCATGTCTTTCCATACCTTAAAGTACGGGGTCATCTTAGCTCCAAAATGTCTGAATACAGGTTCTACATGTGGCAACATACTGCCTTCAAAATTATAGGTAGAAACCTTCTCAGCGGCTATTTGCAGGGAATGCCATATCAGATACTGAATGGCTCCCGGCACTATTTTATCATTATCCATGCCCATGACCAGATTGTATGCTGTGTTTTGATCCCAGACCAATAATTGACCAGCGACAGGTTCTCCTCCTGAATGGGATACAAACAAAAGAGTACCACATTGATTTTTATCTATGGCATTTACGATCCGATGCAACAAGTCTTTTGAGTAGGGAACTTTGCTATTTTGCCTTAAGAAAGTTTTTTCCTGTAAACGAAATAATAGATCTACATCCTTGTCATTAGAAATGATAAGCTCATCTTCTGCCTTCCTGATGTCCGTGCGAACGGTATTTTTAAGACCCTCCCATATTTTATCCCTTTCCGTTATGTTTTCCAGAATATAAGTATATGCCGTAGACTGCTGGTAGTCATTAAGATAAAAAGGATACCAGTTTTCAATTTGAGGTTGGAATTTCCACGCAGCATAGTGAAAACCAGGTACTTGCCTGATCAGTTCTTTCAATATTTTCATTTGCCAGGAGTAAAGTCCATGCCTTTTTTGTCCATGATAATCAGCTATCCATGATCCAAGATATGGAGTTAATGGGGGCATTCTGCTCATGCTCAAGCCCCATTTTTTCTCAATACAATAGGGTAGAACTCCTGTTACATTTCCCATTTTATCAAAAGTCAGACATATATCCCATTTATTATCTGGCGTCACTGCGTCCAGCCACCAGGGTTGATGGAATAGTGGAAGATTGTCTATAGTTTTCGACAAATGTATGTAACGCTCCTTCATACCTGGAAGTGTAGTTTAAAAATAACAGGGTCTTGCGTTTTCATATTTATTAAATTTAACCAATCTATTTAGAGTTTAGCACATTACTTAAATATTTTCCAGCAGAATAAAAGTGATCAAAGGTTTTAAAACTGGAAATACTTTCTTCTTTGATACGCCTGTATTCTCCTGTTTTGATCCATTGTGAAAGTAGTAGAGACAGAGATTTTGCATTATGGTAACTTTTAATGAATGGTTCAATAGCGGGTGGCAGGGAATACTCTCCTGACATGATCGCGGGAATTGAAAACCTTATTGCATCCTGAAGAGTACCCGACAATGTAGATTTCCCAAAGGTTTCGATGACGGGTCCGTATCGTTTCCATTTTTGTACAGGAAGTATGAGAAAATCAGAGTTTTTAACAATCTCATCATATAGTGATTGTGGAACAAAATCATCAAAAGTTTGAATCGAAACCAAGGGGTGTTCCCGAAGTCTGGCGATCATTTTTCTTATCCTTCCTTCTTTTTTTTCATCAAATTTCCCCAGAAGAGTGACTTCTACAGGGCGTTGGATTGAAGTAAGGAAAAGTCCTTCCAAAAGGGTATGATAATCCCTGTTTCTTGTAGAAACTGTTCCAGGAATAGCTATTTTAACTAAACCTGTTTCATTCCTGATTTCTGAGGACTCATTTAAATAAAGAGGAAAGGAGATGACTGAAACAGGCAGATTATATTTTTGGGACTCGAAATAATGGAGTACTTCATCAGAAGGCAGGAGCACCCGGGTGAAACTTGAAACATGTCGGATTCTATTTCTTTTAAGTAAAACAGGTAAATACTTTAATATTCTTAGCAGACCAAGGGGAGAGGGTGGTATAAGATGACTGAATGGATCACAAATTGTATGGAGATTATGAATGACTACACTTTGAGTCGTAGGGATTATCGGAATAGTAAAAGATGTATTCAAAAATGGATATGAAGTCCAGATGATATCATGGCATTGTGCCAAAGTTGTTGATTCCTTCCTGACCAGTTGTAAAATACCTGCACTATCATCACATAAAAACCAATCGATATCATTGCATTCCCAAAGGTCATTTAATTGATTATATACCCAAAAAGCAGTAAATACTTTTAATTTTATGTGATGGGATAGCAGAGATAAAATGAAAGTCCTGACTACCTCACTGTGAAATTCAGGTTCAATAATGCCAATGGTGATATAATTTTTATCTCCGATCATTAACAAAAGTAAAAAATGTCTGTCAGGCAACCATTTTTTTCCATTATAATCCCTTCATACAATAGGCCGGATTTATTAAAAGAGGCGCTTCTTTCTGTGATAAATCAGTCATTCGAAGATTGGGAGGTGATTATTATCGATGATGGTTCAGAAATAGACGTGCAAGAAGTTGTCAGTCAGGTTCAGGATATCCGGATCAGGTATTATTATCAGGAACACCAGGGAAGGAGTGTGGCCAGGAATAATGGGATCAGCTTAGCATTGGGAAAATATGTTTGTTTTCTGGACGATGACGATCTCCTTTTGGATAATCATCTTCACAGCTTTTACGATGAAATTATCAAATCAGAAATTAAAAAAATATGGAGGACGGGTTATGTGCGTTCATCTGGGAAAAGTCAAAAAAAAATGCCTTTTTATCAAGAGTCAAAACACAAAAATCCGGTCAGGTTTATCGCGTTTAATATGTGTTTTATGACTTTGTGTATTCCCAGGGAATTTTTGGATGAAGACCGTTTTCCGGTACCCTTTCCCCACTGGCAAGATACCCACTTGTTTCTGAGATTATTGAGCAAATATCCTTTTCAACAGATTGAACAGTACACATGTGTATATCGAATTCATCCGGGAAGTGGATCTTTGTACGCTATGACTGCGGAGCGAATTCGACAAAGAGCTGAATTGAATGTCGGGGCTATCCGGGACTTATTTGACAGGTACGGGGAGCTGGTTCAGCCCTTTTTACCGTCTTATACAGAGGATTATCTCATATCAGAAAAATATTTTCAATACGCCATGAATGATGTACAGGTAAACCGGGGAGAGAATGCATTCTATTTTATAAAAAAAAGCGTAAAGCAATATGCATCAATCAGGCTTACCAGGTCTTATTTATTGTTTGTCTACTTTCTATTAAGAAAAAAATTTCAGGTTGTCATTAACAAGGTTCTTTATACCAATAAAAACAACAATCCTCATTAGAACATTGAAAAAAACAAACACTCACCGGATAATAACCATTTTACCAAAACCTTTTTTGAAAAATTTGTCGATTTCTGAAGGAGATCTCCCCACACTGAATTTTTCATAATTCTCGCCGGTTTCATCTTTCATTATGACTCTATACAAATATACTCCATTAGCCAGGCGGTCTCCATACTCATCTGTTCCATCCCACCAATATTGAGTTCTGTTGACACCTATTTGCAGAGGACCCAGCTCCTCCCTGGTGATCTCCCTGACAACTTTCCCCGTGATGGTCATGATTTGTATTTTCATATGTTCCGGCACACTACCGGTTAGTGTAAACACAAACTGAGTTGCTGTAGAAAATGGATTGGGATAATTGAACATTTGGGAAACGCTGTTGCTTTCTATTACCCTGAATGAAACTCTGTAATCATTGATACCGCTGAAGTTATTGGACTTATCCTTTCCCTGAACAAACAATGTGTATATCCCGTCTTTTAAATCGGGTGTATATAAGATTCTCGCTTCATTCTTATCATGGGTAGCTGGTATAAACTCGATTTCAGGGCTGTTCATGAATATGGTGACAAGAGCGTTGATGTTGCCGGTATCCAATTTCATTTCAAAAAGTTCGGGATCATCCAAAAGGAAAAAAGGATTTTCATCGGTAAGTGTAATGATGATTTCAGGTGCAGGGGAGACAATATCCCCATCCATAATCCTCAATCCGTCGAATGTGACATCCAATATGGGGTTTTTATCGTCGGAAATAACATAAAACTCTTTAATTCCATGGTTATTGAATGCAAATTTTTCTATAATTCTATTTTCAGGGTTGAGTTCAACAGAAAACTGATACCTTCCCAATAATTCAGATGTGCTTTTTTCAAAATCAATTGGAGAAGACACACCTTCTTTTTCCAGTTTATATTTATGGTAGGTAATGTTACTTTGATTTTGACTGTCCGTAAGTGTAAAAACCACATCAATCGAGTCGGGCAGGAATGCCGGACTCAAAATTTGTATAACAGACGAAAACGAAAGCAGATCTCCCCGTTGGATTGAGTCACTTTTAAATTCAAGTTTTTCTTGCTGGTTAAAAACAAAATCCGGTGCACTGATATAGTCAACAGACCAGGATTTTATAGAAGGTATTGTTTTTTCTGTTTCATTGGCAGCAAAAAATTCGAGTCGTAAATACGGGTATAAATCCGGACTTACACTTTCCAAAGAGATGTTTTGGCTCGGGTCTACTTCCAGGAGTTGGGTTTCATCTTTATTGGCTGAAACACCAATAACAGCGATCCGAACTTTCTCTGACTCCTTTACATCTTCCAGATCAATGGAAAAAGAATTCCATTGCAAGGATGGCCCTATGATGGCAGACTTCATTTTACCCTCTTCTCTGAGAATGGGAACAAAAACCGCTCCATTGGCTTCATCAAAAATACTCTCTGCAATCACCTCATCCATTGCTTTTTTTCCTTTTTCATAGATGAATACATAGGGTACATTTTGATTTTCTTCCAGATTTTCCACCATCAAAGAACCTTGTTTTTTGAGCACGTCAAAAAGGTCTGTCCCCAGAGAGGATTGATCCTGACGCCAGTTTCCTGAACCCAGATTGGAGTTTAGAGTACGGATAACACTAAAAATAAATACATAAGATCCCTCAGGAATAATATTTTCAAGGAAGTGAATCAAATCTTCTCTTTGTTTAGGAATATTGGTATCATAACCAAAACACCGGAAGGATCCGAAACTATTTGTGTTAATACTTCCATATTCACCACCTGAATTGGTCCAACCCGCTCCAGAGATAGGATCAACTACAAAAACGGCCATTCCCTGGGACATAAAACTCCAAGGTCTGACAGAAGCAGCAGATCCTTCAAAATTGAATACCAGAGCCGGAGGAACATCTGCATTAAAAAGTTTATTGCGGATGTTAATAAAGAAACCACTGGTGTCAAATTGAATAATCCTATTTTCCGGGAGTACGAGACCATCAAATTCATTTTCCAGGAACTGATAATAATGACTTTGACTCCATCCTTCATAATTTTGAGGAGAATACGTAAAATGACTGGTTGCCCAAAGACGTCCTAACACAGGATTTTCCATTTCTGGCGTCACTCTCCAATAATACACAATGCCTGGGGACAACATTAGGGTAGGAGCCCATTGTATCAATCCGCCTCCTGAGAGGACAACTCCTCTTTCTAAGGGATTTTCAAAAAATGCGGAAGTATCGATCTCGAATATATATTGTTGAATCGAGGTAAATACATTGGAAGTGGAAGCTTTTAGTACAGGATTATTTTCTGTAACCAAAGCAGCATGAAATGGATAAACCGGATTGGCTGCATTGTCCACTATGGTAAAATAAAACTGATTGCCTCCCCTGCCATCATCAATGGCATTGTTACCAAACGCGATATCAGCAGGTACTTCCTGAATTGATTGGGTAAAATTGACCACAGCCCTTACACTATTACGTCCAATCAAAAGGGTGCCCGAGTTTTCCAATTCAAACTCAATTTTTTGCCGAAAGGCAGGTGCTTGAATAGTTGAATACAAAGTATCAACAATGCTTCCATCAGGAGCTATGTGCTCAAGCATAATAACCATGGAATCGAGCAGGGCAGATCCAAGATTAACTATATCGAAACCAATTGTAAAAGTTCGATCTGATGTAGAAATTATGGATGGTTCTGTTTTCAGGGTCTCAAAATCAATGACATAATCAGGGCCTTTATGGGTTACAAAAGTGTAAGCCGGGTCACCGTGCAATACGTATTGCTGCAGAAGGGTTACAAAACCTATAGCAGTTCTGTCACTGAGTGTTATAAGAGTTTTGTGAAGCACTTCACCTATGGACTGACCATACCATGGCCCTGTCAACCCTTCATATATAGTAATCCCCATTTGTCCCTGGGTAGATATGTATGCAGTTCCGGAAGCGGCAGCAAATGCCACTGCACCCACTTCGGGTTCAAGCACAAAAGACTCACTTAATCCTTTGACTTTTCCAGGTACGAAGATATTACCTGAGTAGCATCCCAGTGAAATGATCATGGGGAGCCGCCCACTGTTTTTATATTTTGAAGGATCTTCCAAACTAAAGTCGAAAGTGCCCACAGCCGAATGACCAAAAAAAGTAATGAGAGAAACTCCTCCATCTATAAGTCTCAAAATCCGGTCAGAAGTAGCGGTTTGCAGTGGGTCAGAACTGGTTTTCTCAAATGTCGTTATATCAGCTCCAAACTGTTCGCCTGCGATAATATCATTCATGCGTCTAAGGAAGGATCGAATAATGGTCTGTTCTGCTGGCAATCCACCACCACTCAAATGGATCATTCTTTTTGTCCAATATTTATCTTGAATGGTTTGTGGTAGAGACTGATTTTGTTCCTGAGTTTTTATTTTATTAAGGTATATACCCACCTCTGCCGGACTGGCCACTGAAATTCTTCCTGTGGGTTTTAAGGGATAATTATTTCCGCGTTCAGCAAACAGTAAGTTGTCAGAACCCGGATTTCCCCAGGCCGGCACGTAAAAAGGGGCTGTTTGAGGATTTTCCTGCTGACTTTTACTCCGGTATTCCTGATATTCTATGCCTTTGCCTATGACAAAAAAATATTTTAATGATGGCCAGTGCTTTTCTGCAAATACTGCAAAATTGTTGATAGAATAAAAATGGCGATCAATTCCATATCCGAAATGGTTGTAGAGATCTTCAGCCGACACAATAATTGTTTTGAATCCTCCTCCTTCCGGGCTGGAGCGGTATTGGGCATACTCTTCGATCCAGTTGATCCCGCTATTTTCAGGGTCAGAAAATAATTTATTGCTGGTTACGATCACGTATTCTGAATCAGCTTTAGACAGATCAGAAAGTAACACTCTCTGCAAAAGGGAAATGGACTGAAAACCTTCCCCTTCGACATTGTTAAAAAGTATATAATCTTTATCGGTATTGCCGGGAAGAGTACCTACTAATACTTTATTTCCCTGCACATTCACCGGAGATCTGGTTCGATTATTAAGATCCAGAAGAAAATTGGACGGTCCTGTTTTAAATTGATTGATTTCCAAATATTTTCTATTTGGACTACCACTTATGGTAAACCTAAAGAAAGCCCTATTATTAAAATCAAAATCTCTGGGATATTTTATTTCTACCTGTGACAATAAAACCCTGTCGCTCGGACCGAGTGTGCCTTCCAGTAAAAGTGCATTATTCGTCCTGAGATCGGATAGTGGAATTTTATACTCATCGTTGAAAACAAAATACTGATGAGATAAAAGGTATTCATTTAATTTTTTTCCATTAAAAGTGAGGTGAATATTGTGATCCACTTTATTGATTCCAAACCTTATCCTAAATATAGCGCTATCACCACTTGCAGAGATTTTGTCAATAGGAATTGTTGCAGATCTGCTATTGGTTATGGGTAAGGAATATCCTTCGCAGGCTACCATATTGGAGTATCTGATAAAATCCTGACCTTGTTCTGTAGGTTTATAAAATCTTTCAGTATAGGACTCAAGATGAGAATGGATATAATATTTTTCTGGTGCGGGTAACTGGCCAGTCAGATTGTTTTGTTCTATACTGTACCTCAAATGTGAAGTACCTTTTTTCCAGGTGAGAAAGTAGGCATTGGTATCACTAATCATGGAATAATCCGGATTAAGCATGACATCCCTGGAAGGAAAATGGTAACTGTCCAATTCACCGCGATTTCTCTGGCCAAAAAACTCAATAAAATCATCCTGGTTCAATCGGCCAGTTGTACTTACGTGAATGGGCACCTCTTTGCCTAAAGAATACAGTTGAAAGTCTTCACCATTAACCTGATCGAGATTAATACCGTATGTTTGTAAAACCGAAGCCTTTATTCTGTAAATACCATCAACATGGATTTTAAATTTATAGTACTCCTTCGTATAATCGATCCACTCGTGGCCTGTCTTCGTCTGGCCATCGATGAGCATCTGACCTGATACAAAAAAAGTCAGATGAATAAGGATATAAAGGGTGTATATTTTTTTCATTCCAGGGACAATAGCAATGATTGTATTTCTTTAATAATGATAACGTTATATACCTATCAATGATTTTAAAATCTTTATAGTACAATAAATAGTTTTCTCGGTACTAAAACATATATATAAAAACGCAAGCCAAAACATTGAGTTCAATTAGATCGTATCCCTAAAAGTAAGTCAGTATTTTCCGGACCTTTAAATTTTCCTGGTAATTGGTCAAAAGTAATAAATTTATTTAAGACCTGTTAATTTACGGTATTTTTACCCTTATGGTTTGGCAAGTAACATTGTGTATGCTTTTTATTCATCTCCTATACTGGGTGGTATTCTTCATTATGTTAAAAAAGAAATACCAAACAAAGAGTATATTGTATGAACCTCCGGTAAGCATTGTGATATCTGTTAAAAACGAAGAAAACAATATTCATCGATTGCTGGGTTTTTTAATGAACCAGGATTATGAGGAATATGAAATTGTGGTCGTTGATGATTATTCACAAGACAAAACACTGGAAATACTTTCCTCATATTCTGGTCTGAAAATAATCATTCCAAAAGAAAATAAACCGGGTAAAAAACATGCATTGGAAGAGGGGATAAGGGCTTCAAAATACGATGTGATACTTTTGACGGATGCGGACTGTTCCTCAAATTCAAAATCGTGGATCAGACATATGGTCAATGGATTGTATGAAGATGATATCGCTCTGGGTTATGCTCCTTTGAGACACAGCGGGAATAGTGTCAGCCGATTTGGGGTATATGAATCCTGGATCACAGGATTGCTGTATTTGTCATTTGCAAAAGCCAGTATGCCGTATATGGGCGTTGGCAGGAATCTTGCATTTAGGAAGTCAATTTTTATTGAAGCAGGCGGATATAAGGATCATATCGAATACATTTCCGGAGACGATGATCTATTTGTTCAGCAGGTAGCAACAGGAAAAAACACGAATGTAGTTCTTCATCCCGAATCATTTGTTTTTTCAGATGCTCCGTCTTCATGGAAAGATTTTTTCAATCAAAAGAGCAGACATATTTCCACATCATTGCAGTACAAGTGGATTCACAAAGTATTACTTTCCGGATTTAGTGGCACTCAAATTCTTTTTTATAGCCTTATTGTAATAGGCTCTTTGACGGCATTCATTTCCATAAAAGAAGCAATTCTATTATGGCTTATAAAAATAGCAGGTCAAATGGTATTTTCCCTAATACCATCAATAAATTTGAAACAAAAAGATGTATGGACTACTATGATTATTTTTGACCCTGTTATGTTTTTATATTACCTGATCATGATACCCACATTATGGATGAAAAAGAAAAACAACTGGAAACAATAAAGAGATATTTTCCTGAAATGACTCCATTGCAAGAGGATAGACTACAAGAGCTTTGGAAACTTTATACTGAATGGAATGAAAAGATCAACGTCATATCGAGAAAAGATATAGCCAATTTGTATCTGCATCACGTATTACACAGTATGTCCATTGCCAGGTACATAAAATTTTCACCGGGATCGCATATCTTGGATCTGGGTACCGGCGGTGGTTTTCCAGGAATACCACTGGCTATATTGATGGAAGATGTGCAATGGACACTCATCGATGGTACTAAAAAGAAAATCACTGTTACCCGGGATATTGTTGAAAAACTATCTTTGGATCATGTTACAGCACTACAGGTGAGGGCAGAAGAAGTAAAGGACAAGTTTGATTTTGTGGTGACAAGAGCCGTTGCCGATCTCGATGTATTGCTTCAGTGGTCGAGAAGATTGATTACTGCAAAACATAAGAACAGCCTTCCAAACGGTTTGATTGCCCTTAAGGGTGGGGCGATTAAAGATGAAGTAAAGAAGTTGCCAAAATCTGAGTACTATGAAGTCATACCGATTGCCAGATATTTTGCAGAATCTTACTTTGAAGAAAAATATATAGTCTACGTCCAGGGGTAGTAAAATATTCAATTTCAAACAATAAACATCGATTCATTGATGTTAATGTAGCATAATAGACGACATATATTATTTAACCAAATTATTTCTATGAAGCAATGCTACACTGAAGAAAAACTTGTTCAATTTATCTATGGAGAATGCGACATACTCGAAAGGCTGGAAATTGAAGATGCCTTAGAGAATGACTTCTTCCTGAGAGATTCTTATCTGTCTCTTTTTGATGCATATAAGTTATTACCTCATGAAGTTTTTTCTCCATCTCAAAATTCTGTATACAGGATTTTGGAGTACAGTTCCAAACCATGTGCAATGGGTGTGTGACTATTGAATAAGTTCAAAAATTGAAAAGAGGAATCATCATAATGGATATTCCTCTTTTTTTATTTTGCCGGGTTTATAACTATTTGTAACTACTCAGCTATTATCCTCAAAGCTTTAGGGGTAAAATATGAATAGCCACGGATTTTAATCCGTGGTTTTAATAGTGAAATTGAATTAATTTTGGCAGTATTTTTGCCCGAAAGAAGCAAAAATAGTGACAAAATTTAGCGGTTTCCATTAATATCTGTAGTTACAACTATTTTTATGATCAGCTTTCTTTCAATACTCTTAAAAGGTATTCGCCATAACCACTTTTCAGGTAGGTTTGACCCAGTTTTTCAAGTTGTGCAGTATCGATAAAACCTTTATTGAAGGCAGCTTCTTCGATACAGCCTATTTTAAGACCCTGCCTTTCCTCTATGACCTGAATAAACTGACCGGCCTGCATCAATGATTCATGTGTTCCGGTGTCAAGCCATGCTATTCCTCTACCTAAAACCCTCACACTGAGCTTTCCCTGGTTCAGGTATTGTATATTCACATCGGTAATTTCGTATTCGCCTCTTTCAGAAGGTTTAAGGTTTTTGGCAATTTGCACGACATCATTATCGTAAAAGTAAATTCCCGGCACTGCAAATGAAGATTTTGGGTTGATGGGTTTTTCTTCAATGGAGATGGCCTTGAGCTTTTTGTCAAATTCGACCACCCCATATCTTTCGGGATCAGCGACCCTGTATGCAAAAACAATTCCGCCGTCGGGTTCAACGCATTTTTCAAGCATATCTTCCAGTCCATTTCCATAAAATATGTTGTCACCAAGTATGAGTGAAACGCTGTCATTTCCTATAAAATCAGCACCAAGCACAAAAGCCTGTGCAAGACCATTGGGAATCTTTTGTTCTACATAAGAGAATGAACATCCGATCTCAGAGCCATCTTGCAACAAATGCTGAAAATGAGGCAGATCTCTGGGAGAAGAAATGATGAGAATTTCTCTTATTCCTGCACTGATTAAAGTAGACAAGGGGTAATAGATCATTGGTTTATCGTAGACAGGCATCATTTGTTTGCTCATGGCGAGAGTAATGGGGTAAAGCCTGGTTCCCAATCCTCCTGCAAGCACTATTCCTTTCATTCTACATTTGTTTAGGGATGATCATGTAATTACAAAGATTAGTGTCGTGTCACGCATATTCTTGCCGATCCAAGGCTTGATCTTTTCCAGCCTGTTTTCGAAAAAAATTCATTACAGAGTGCGTACTATGCGCTGATTTTTTTTCTTCAACATCCAGAAAAATATCTGCGACTTAACCGACAGAATACACATGACACGACACTGGGAGTAAAGATACCACATTTTTTTACTAAGAAGTGCAATAAACCAAAGCCTGGATTTTGAGTCCACTCCGAGCCCATTCTATTTCAAATGGCTGAGAAATCCAATATCTTCGTCCCCAAAGCTATCAACCATTTGGAGCCTGATTTTACCCCCCAAAGCTTTTGGGGGTAATAGTTGATTATTACAATTTTTATTAATTACCAGTTTTAAGGATACCGTATTTTTAAAAAATCAAAAAAAATTGCCCTCTAATTCTCCCCCTTCAACTATCAATTTAGATTATTAATTATATTTATCAGAATATCAATGTTTTGTCTTTTCAATTATCAGCCAAAAAATACGTCATCCCCCTCCTGTTTTTATGTTAAAATTGTCTTTTATCCTCATTTTTTTTAATCTTTGTATTGACTGGTTTAATCATTATACGTATTATTGTAGTGTTAATACCTGAATATCCGATATATTAAATGTTCATTGCGTGCCAGCGAAAAATATTTGCATGGCGTCCTGTTTAACAGGAGTTCAGATTGTATTTGTGGTTTTTTCCTGTTTTCTTCCAGGGTGTTGAATTCACCGATTAAATCATAGATAGACCGTTTAATCATCTTTTATTCGTAAAATCTATCCTTATGAAAAGACTAATCACACTGGTCTTAGTGGCATTCCTATTTCCTAAAAGTGATGCACAACCGTTCAGGCAGTATAAGACACTGGACTATATGGCTTCCATAACCCAGGAAAAACAAGTAGATAGCGGATCTTCCCAATTTGAAAAGAGCCTTCACCAAACCTTAAAATTCAGTCCATTGGATGACTACACCATTCCGGTTGTATTCCATGTACTGTATAGTGATGAAAGCCAACGCCTTTCCAAATCACGCATTTTTTCCCAACTGGAGATTCTGAACAACGACTTTGGCTTACAGTCTCCCAACATCGATAAGGATGGCGAGGAGATGAAAGCGAGAAAA
>JBGTBR010000037.1:0-40529 GCA_041749255.1 Saprospiraceae bacterium | reverse complement strand
TTGTTAGATTAATTTTGCAGTTGTTTACAATGCAGTTTGTCCAGTCGTTGAATGTTTGTGGTATCATTTTAATTTATAATTAAAGAGTAATTACCAAATTTGGCAGATTGCCGCCCAAAGCCGCATAAAGCTGTGGGAAGCACCCAACTTGCCCCACATCAATCATATTTTTAGGCTTCACACTTCCTGAACCGCACATTTCAAAATCTCCTTCTGCAAGGTCTCTTCTCAATGCACATTGGTCACACGCCATTATTAGCATTCCTTTTTCTTTGGCAATCTTATTAAGTCGCTCGCCAATTGCGTTTCCTTTCCTAAGTATATGGGCGTTTTCATCAAAGAAAAACATTCCAATTACTTCAACACCGTGTATTCCTGCTTCGAGTTGTGGTAATATCATAGTTGATAGTTGAAATGTGGATGCCATATCCGATTTAAAAATGTATGCTACTTTCATAATGTTCTATTTTTTATTAGTTTAAAAAATCGTTAGCTTAATGCAACAATGTTGCAAAAGTAATCATTATCTTTGTAAACGCAACAATGTTGCATTAAAGTTTTTAAAAATGAAATCAGCAAGAACTACTACAGCTAAAACTGAAATTCAAGAGTTGATTGTTTCATCGTCTATGGCTTTGTCTCACAGCGAAATTCAGAAGTCGTTGGAAGGACTTTGCGATAGGGTTACCATTTATCGTGTCTTGGAAAGGTTAATGGAAGAAGGTGTTATTCACAAAATTGTCAATGTGGATGGTGTGGTAAAATATGCTGGATGCCATTCTTGTTCTAAAAAGCACAGTCATAACCATATTCATTTTAGCTGTCAAAAATGCAAAGCAGTTACTTGTCTTGACGATGTAGAACCGTCATTTAAGTTGCCTAAGAATTATAAAGTCAGCGAAATGAACTTTACCCTTTCTGGTCTTTGTCCACAATGTTCGTAGTGTCGTGATGCGGTTGGGTAAAATTAAATGTGCTGTTTTTGGGTCGGCTTGTGTGGTAGCAAAACAGCTCTTTTAATTTTGCGAAGCGTTGGCTTTTGTCGTCCGATGTCAGCACGAATGGTTGATGTTTGCTCAGTCGCCCTACAATGAGGCATAACAATTGTATACCCGCCAGTCCAGTCCACCTATTGCGTGTATTTCGCATATGTTTGCTACAGTCATAGGACTTGTGTTTTGGTATATTCTGTCCAAATCTAATCAAATATCCATTAAATCCAAAGGGCTTTTGATGACTTTATTGGATATTTCCAACACGTGAGTATATATCTCTGTGGTCTTAGGGCTTGAATGGCCCAACATTATTTGTACCTGCCGAAGATTAATGCCATTTTGTAAACAATGGGTTGCAAATGAGTGCCTTAGTGTATGCAGTGTCGCCCAGGGATTTATATGAGATTTTTCGACAGCACGCCTGAAAATGGCCTGTAAACTTCGGGAAGAGTACTTTCCCCCATCCTGACCTTCAAATAACCAATATGCCGGACGATATTGTACATAGTATTCTCTGAGTAGTTGTAGAAGTTTATCAGAAAGCACCGTCCGTCGATCTTTCTTTCCTTTGGCTGCCTTTATAAAGATAAAACCCTGATCAGTTTGTATATCTCTAATCCTCAAATTCAGCAACTCCCCGGATCGAAGACCCGCACTGTAAATCAGGTAAAGCATACATCGGTGTTTTATATTTTCTGGTCCGTTGATCAGCCTAATCACCTCAGACTGCGATAATACATTGGGTAATTCTTTTGATTTACGGGGTCGTTGGATATCATAAAATTCCCTGGGTTGTCCCAATACCTTTTCATAATAAAATTTGATCGCATTGATCATTTGATTTTGTTTTGTATTCGAAATCTTATGCCGGGTTATCAGCATGGCTACAAATGATTCGATCTCCTCCTTTCGTATGGTGTTATATTCCCTGCCCTCAAAATATGTGAAGAATTGAATTAGTTCATTGCGGTAGTTTTTTAGTGTATTGCGGCTGTATCCTTTTAAAATAATGCACTGTTCAAACTTTTGTATTTCCACCTGACTTTTTTCATTTAACTTTTTAGAAGGTATTTGAACTCGGACACTTTTCAAGTTTTCCAATTTAACTCCCGGACCCAACAATTTCTTCAATATTTCTAAATTATCCTTCGTATTTACCACACTCCAAAGTTTTTGGGTCGGGTGATAATAACTGGTATTCATTTTCTTTACGGCAATTCTTAAGGCTGCACTAGCATAAGGTATGTACACTTTGATTCGGGCAGCTTTTGGATGTGGTATATACAGTATAGGTTCCATGATTGAAAATTAAATAAAGAATTTTACAAATATAGTATGATATAACTCATTGTATGTCTGTGCGATACAGATATACAAGTATTTTACGGTAACTTACGTATGTTACCGTAACCCTTTGTATTTGCCCCGGATTTACTATTTTTATTCCAGAAGAATTATCGGACAGTCTTCTGTTATCTCTTACTGAAAAGTACAAAACGATGAACTCCAGATTATGCAAATTGTGCAAAAACTCTTTCAAAGGCAGAAGTGATAAAATATTTTGCTCACCAGACTGCAAAGCTTCGTATCACAGTCAATTAAAAGCAGTTACCAACAAAGCTACACTGTCTACCGACAAAATCCTCCATCGTAATCGCTCCATCCTACTCGAATTCCTGGGCAAAAACATACACCAAAAAAAAGTACATCGAGATCAACTTGCTAAAAAAAACTTTAGATTTGAATACATGACCGGATTTTATGAAAATGCTCAGGGAAAACGTTACCATATTGTGTATGACTTTGCCTGGATGGCTTTTAAAACGGGTGAAATACTCATCATCAGAAGAAGCAAATAATCAATGCACTCTCAATATTATTTTATTATATAAATCACTAATTTTACCCTCCATGTACTTCCATATTCAACGACTGGTCATAAAAAATACGATATATAAAATATCGTCAGTGCAAAAATGAACTCATTATCATTTCTACATATCCCTTACCCGTTTTATTATAAAGGTAAAAATATAGGTGTACTGATTATCATCGTTTTTACCCTTAGTCTCGTATTTAATTTCTTTTTCGAACCTTTTGAAGTCAACCGCAATGAACATCGCATGGATTTCTTTTGGATCTGTGTTATTCATTCTGCTGTAGCCACGACAGTGATAGCAACCAGCCTACTCATTATAAGCCGCAGTGTAAACAAACCAAATTGGAAAGTTTGGAAGGAACTCCTGCTTATTACCTTCATTCTGTTGTTGGTCGGAATAGGACAATTCCTGGTAAGGGATGTTATTTACGACAATCCTCACAACTGGAGCCTCTGGTACTTCTATGAAGAGATCAGAAACACACTTCTGGTCGGCTTCCTTTTCGTCATCATCCTCATTCCCCTCAATTTACTCCGTCTCAATGCAAAGCACAATATGGGGATCTCAACTATGCTTCAGCAGATAACTACAAACCATGACTCTGATGCCTACCAACCGATATCTATAAAAAACCAGGATGTGAATACGCTGTTTGTCATCCACCCGGAAACTTTCCTGTTGGCCAGAGCTGAAGGCAACTATATCGAAGTTTTCACCCTCATGGAGCATTCACGTACCAAAAACGTGTACCGCATCACCTTAAAAGATCTCGAATCCCAAATTCAAAATGCACCATTCCTCGTCAAAACCCATCGTTCCTATCTGGTAAACCTCAGAATGATTGAACACATCTCAGGAAATGCTCAGGGAATGATGCTTAGGATGAAACATTTCGATGATCCCATACCCGTTTCCAGAAGCCGGATTGACCTATTCAAACAAGCCATGGCGAATTTTTCATCCTGATATTCATCACATCGTCTTGCACTCTGCAACAAAATTTTGTCATTCATCCCCAAATCTTGTTGCTGATCACAACCCTATACTTAAAAATGAAGCAAAACATACTTTTGTATGAACAAAATTTTATTAAATATGAGAAGGTACGATCTCGACTGGCTAAGGGTTATCGTTTTTGCCCTGTTGATTTTTTATCATGTAGGTATGTTTTTTGTACCGTGGGACTTCCACATCAAAAATAATGTAGAATATGATTGGGTTACATGGCCTATGCTTTTTCTCAACCAATGGCGTCTACCCATTTTATTTGTTATATCGGGAATGGGCACGTGGTATGCTTTGGGTAAGCGGTCCGGATTTCAGTTTGCCACTGAACGGTGGAAAAGGTTATTCATCCCACTGCTTTTTGGAATGCTATTCATTATTCCCCCGCAAGTATATGTAGAGCGCCTGACCCAGGGTGAGTTTAGCGGAGGCTATTTTGACTTTTGGCCCGCTTTAGCCTTCCAGGGAGTATATCCTGAAGGAAATATCAGTTGGCACCATCTCTGGTTTTTACCTTACTTACTCATATATTCTTTGATACTTATACCATTTTTCCTTTATATTAAAAAAAATCCGGATAATGTCTTTCTCCGAAAATTTAGAGAATGGATTTCCAATCCTGGCTTATCACTGCTTTGGCTTTTTCTTCCTTTTTACTTTACTTACACTGTCTTAAGGGAGTTTTTTCCTGTTACTCATAATCTCACCAATGACTGGTTTACTTTTGTCAATTACCTTTTCTTTTTTATGACCGGCTTTGTATTGGCAGGAGTGGGGCAACCTTTTTGGGGAATGGTAGAAAAGCACAGAAAAAAATTCCTGATAGCAGGAGTGATTTGTTTTTCCATCTTCATCCTGATGCATCAGTTGATCGCTCACACGGTAACCATGCATTTTATCCGCAATGCATTTAAAGTAGTCAATGTTTGGATCTGGATATTGGTATGCTTTGGATATGCTGCAAAATACCTTAATAAGGAAAGTAAAATATTGCGTTACGCCAATGAAGCGGTTTATCCGTTTTATATACTTCATCAGACCGTCATACTGATTATTGCTTATTATATTATAGATCTGGACTGGAATCTTGCTTCAAAATTCTCTTTGTTGGCGACAGGAACTCTTGTCATAACCTGGATACTGTATGAAGTGATGGTCAGAAGATGGTCATGGATGAGACCTCTTTTTGGGATGAAACGCCAAATTGCCAACAAGGCCACACCTGCCTCTTCTACACCTGTACCATCACTTGTTGAATCTTAATTCATAATTTCGGCAAGAGTTCTGGTGGGCACACTGGAACAGAAAGATGTAAATGTGTCATGGGGCATTTTTCAAACGCTCATCGGAGTCAAACTCAAGTAAGAGGAACTGTTATGAACAGGGCTTCGTCGTCATCTGTGATTTGCGCTTATTGAAGTATTCCAACATTTCTTCTTTGGTCATTTTGGATAACTTCTCGCTTAATTTGTCTCTTTCTTGCCGCATGAATTTCACTGCGTCAAAGACCTTTTTAGTCGTCTTCATATTGTATAAATTCTCCTGGTGACCTAATTTCTAATAGTTTATAATTTTTTTTGATATTAATGGAGTTATATCCCCTTATTTTTTTAATGTTTACAATGTTTTTAAAGTTTTAACTCACTAAAAAGTCTGCCCGGTTTATTGTTGCTAAGGCGATATGTAAACAGTCTACAAAACTTGTTTGTCCTACCACTTTTTCATTTATGTATACCGTTGCCAAATCAATAACCTCTCCTGTCGTCTCTATAAATTCTGTGTTATCGGCTTTAAGGCTTCTAACTAATTCTTTTACTTTTTCCGGTGCGTTATCCAATTCTTCCTGGGTAACTGTTGAAAAAAGTAAGATAAATTCTTCTTTTCTTATACTGTCAAAAAGCGGTATTGTGTGTTCAAAGAACTCCTCGTCAAAGTAACCTCCAAAAACAGAAGTGTCTAAGTATACTCTTTGTTTCATGTTGTAAATTTACAATTTATTCAAATTTACTTTTCAGTTATTTTGTTGTATTTTTTATCACAAATTACCAAAATGAATAAGGTTGTATTTGCTTCAATCATTTCCCTAAATCCAACTCACTTTAAAGAGTATTACACTCTATTATCCAGGTTTACTTTACAACAGAAATCCGTGCAGAGTACAAATTCTAATCACTTTTTTCCTTTCATTCAGTCTATTTTATATATTTAATCCGATATTTCATTTTTGACGAAAAACAAAATACAGTGATCAGGGAATTCAGGGATTTTATTATGAGGGGCAATGTGCTCGAATTGGCGGTTGCCGTAATTATAGCAGGGGCATTTGGAAAAGTAGTCGGATCATTTACCAATGATATTCTGATGCCACCTATAGGTATGTTGCTGGGGAACATGGATTTTTCTAACTTTCAGTATGTATTGAAGGCAGCCAGCGGTGATGATCCGGAAGTAGCCATCCGTTGGGGTCAATGGGTTACTTATATTATCGATTTTGTCATCGTTGCCTTTGTGCTGTTTATGATTATCAGAACCTATAACAAATTAAATCCACCTCCTCCGCCTGCACAAGAGGAGCCTGCCGGCCCTTCAGAAAAAGACCTGCTTGCGGAAATCAGGGATTTATTGAAAAATAGATAAAGAAAAACAGGTTTAGTTTACCTGGAAATGAGAAGGGATGCAAGAGATGTAAGCCCGTTATGCAGGCTGTGTAACTCTTGTATCTCTATTTCATTTCATCAACGCTTATCCTATCCGGATTAGTCAAAGCAAAAACCGTCTTACATGGGCAGCTTTTGACTTCTTTTCACTTCTATTGCAAGTATAATTAGTTAATATTTTCCTAATTTCTAATCAGGATTAAGCAAAGATTGCTCAGGGTAGTTGGATTTGTAGAACCAAATCGTATGATTATGCAAAAGATTTTAATATTTTTTCTCGCCGTTCTCACCTTCGGTAGCTGCCGGGTAGTAAAACAGGGCGAAGTCGGAGTAAAAAGGACATTAGGGAAAATCAAAGCTCAACCCCTCCAGGCAGGAGCCAGGATGTACAATCCTCTCGTAAGTAAGATCATCACAGTACCAGTGCGTACAGTGAATCTTGAAGTAACCCTTGCATTGCCTTCAAAAGAAGGCGTAAATGTCGGAGCAGAAATTTCTATTCTTTACAATGTAGATGGTAGAAGAGCAACCCACCTCATAGAAACTGTAGGAGAAGACTACGAGAATACCGTCATATTACCTGTTTTCAGAGCCAGTGCTGCCGATATCACCGCTAAGTTTATGGCCAAAGATATGCACACTGGGAAAAGGGGTGAAATTGAACAAGCCATCCGGATAGAAATGATGACCATTTTAGAGGATAGAGGCATCAATATTGAGGCGGTACTCCTTAAAACCATAAGACTACCATCAGGTCTGGCCAGAGCCATAGAAGAAAAACTGGAGGCCGAGCAGGATGCCCAGCGTATGGAGTTTATTCTCCTGAGAGAACAACAGGATGCCCAGCGCAGAAAAATTGAAGCCCAGGGTATTATGGAAGCCAATAGTATTATTGCCCAAGGTTTAACACCAGGAGTTATACAGTTTAAAAGCATCGAAGCATTCAGAGAGCTTGCCCGGTCTAATAATTCTAAGATTATCATTACCGATGGAAGAACTCCTATGTTGATCAATCAGGATGATAATCAATAGGTCGGTTGAAGTGAGATTTATAGATCGGCTTGTGTTCAGTCAGTGTACTATCGCGGTTATGTTGTAGTTTAGGATAGTGGGCAGTGGGCAGTGGGCAGCGGTCAGTGTGCAGTTAGCAGAAGGCAGTGGGAAGTGTGCAGTTAGCTGGTAGTTCGTAGCCAAAATAGCCTTTAGCAGTTAGCTTTTGGCTGTTAGCTTTTGTGAGCTTTGATCTTAGTCCTCGCCTTTGGGTGCCGTGGGACGTTAGCACTGTTCACTGTTCACTGTTCACTGTTTACCGTTTCAGACTTTCAGACCTCATTTTAGCTCGTAGCCATAAGCCTTAACTAAAACCAAAACTAAAACTAAAACTAAAACCAACTCCTCAAATTATAAACTTCTAGACCTGCCGAAGGCGAAAACCTTAACCTCACCTTCCGACCTAAATAGCTCTTAGCTCGTAGCAGTATGCAGTGGGCGGTGAACAGTTTATTTCGCACCGTTGGTGCTTTTTGATAATATCTATTAAAGTTCCTTCTGTACCAAAAACTTTCAATATAACCAATTGGAAAAGCACCAAAGGTGCGATGAGCATTAGCATAGCCCGCCAGGGCTATGAAATAATGCGATTACTTTTTCCCAAGCACCAACGGTGCGCAATTAATCACCCAAATCTATTGATTACACACCGTTGTTGCTGGTTTTTTTCTCGTCCTTTGATAATTAGTCGCCCATGGAAGCAGAGGGCAGAGGGCAGAGAATAGTGAGCAGTAGGCAGTAGGCAGTAGACTTTTGGCTTTTAGCTTAGCTTGATCTTAGTCCTCGCCTATGGGTTTAGTGGGCAGTAGGCAGTTCAACTGTTCACTGTTTACTGTTTACCGTTTCAGACTTTCCGACTTTTCGACCTTCCGACCTTCCGACCGTTTACCGTTCACTGCTCGCTGTTCACCGTTTTTTCGACCTGCCGAAGGCGACAACCTCAACCTTAACCTCATCCTCAACCTTATTTATTTTCCAATATTCCAACTCATCCCCAAATAGATCCTTCTGCCCCGAAGAGGTGCAAAAGCATACACGGTATCAAAATGTGGGCTGAAACCCGGTTCAGCATGGGGATCGTTATATCCCGCAAGAGGTGATATGGGCTGGATGTAGTCAAATAGATTGCTTACTCCCGTATACAATGAAAATGAATGGTGTAGTTTTTTACTTACTCTTATATTATGAGTGGAAAAAAAGGTACTTCTGTCCGGACGTGGTGAAAGCATGGGATTGCCGTCATTATCGATATCAAAAACTTCCGGCAATGCCATTTTGCCAGTAAAATCAGCATTGTAGGCCAGTATAACTCCAGCTCTTTTCCATTGGTATGATGCGCTTACTACACCACTCCATTGGGGGGCAAATTCGATCCATCGGCTTTCCCATATTCCATTTTCATCCAATTCATTTTCTATAGCCCTTTGTGCATTAGCCGCTATGTTGATGGTGAAAGGAAAAGAGAAATTATGGTTAACAGAAGCACTTATACCATAGGTTTTGGCATAACCCGGGAGATTATCATATATGATCTGACCCGGTTGACTGTAATCCGGTATGATTTTATTGGAAAAGCGTGTGTAGTACCCTTCTACGTCAACCGTTCCTGTCCCTCCAAATCCTGTATAGACCCTATTGGCATTAAACGATATACTATATGACCTTTCGGGTTCGAGTTCAGAGGCAATGACCACAGATCTTTGACCTGTGACGAAAGCGTGATCTTCTGTAAATAGATTGACAATTCTGAATCCGGTACCAAAATTCAATCTCAATGATGTCCAGTCATCAGGCTTATACATGGCATTCAATCTCGGCGCCCAGATAAAACCGTGGGAAGAATAATGATCCAATCTGATACCGGATAATATTTTCCATTTTGAGTTTAATGCCCACTCATCCTGCATAAATATGCCCGGAATAAATTGATTTTGAGGATCATTTATTTCTATTCCATCTACCATTTTTGAAGTTGCTATGGTGTTGTCGTCATAGGCATTGAATCGCAAGGTTAATCCACCTGTGATATCGTGACTGGAAAAAGACTTTTGCCATAAAAAATTTCCGAAAGCTATTTTTTGATCGGCTGTATATCTTTCTTCTCCATAATAGCTGTCCTGATCGTGGAATGAAAAAGAATAGTCCAGACGTAGGTTTTCCTTTGTATTAAATGTATAGGAACCGAACAATTCGACCCTCTCAGTTATAATTCCTTCCCCGTAAACCTCGTCACTACCTCTCAATTGCCTGTGTGCTCCTTTTTCCAGAAAGTCTTGGACTCCATTACGCCTGTCTTCATAGTAGTATTTAGCAGCTAAGGAAAAATCCTTTCCACTTTTTCGATGCATATTCCATTTTGTAAAAAAGGACAATCGGTCAAATTGCAGTACATCCCCGAAACCATCGAGATTCCTGTCAACATAATGATGGGCTTGTCCGGCATTGACTCCTACATAACCTTTATGTTTTCCTAATTTTGTGGCCAAAGCTGCACTCGCGGATCGCTCTGAAAGGGCATTGCCCATAATATCAATGCTTAACAAAGGCTGAGATGAAGGATCCTTTGTAATGATATTGATGACTCCTGCCATGGCTTCCGATCCGTACAGCGTTGAGGATGGCCCTTTGATGACCTCGATTCTTTCAATGATCATATTCGGTATTCCATTGAGCCCATACACCGCAGCCAGATTTCCATACATGGGTATACCATCCAAGAGTACAGAGGTGTAGGCTCCGTTTAAGCCATTTATGCTGATGTTGTTGGTATAACAAACCCCACACTCCACCACTTCTCTCACTCCATTGATAAGACTTACATTTTCTATAAGAGAGGAGGAAGATAATGGAAGAAAAGTGTTTAAGTGTTTGGATGTGAGCACGTCTACTTTTACAGGGGATTTGGAAACATAGCTCGGCTTCATGGTTCCGGTCACTACTATTTCGTCGATATATACATCCTGAACCATTTGGATAGCCATAACTTTGTGTTCGTTAACGCCCAGTTCGATCGTTTCTGAATACTTTTTGAAACCCACATAGCTTACTTGTAAGGTGTACTTTCCGGGGGTTAAATCTTTCATCTCAAAATACCCATTTTCATCGGTGACAGTGCGAAGGTTCAATTCAGCAATATACATATTTGCCATGGGCAAAATCACAGTATCAGAGGAAATGGTACCGGAGATAACCCCTTGTGCGTAAGCAGAGAAATTGGGTGCGATTAGCATTAATGCCAAACAAGCCATATATTTGAAGTGCCTTAGCATGAAAAGTTATTTTATAGTGCAAATATACAAAGTTAGATACAACTAACAAAATATTTTTGTATGCTTACAAAAAATGAAGAGGATTATTTAAAGGCACTGTTTCATCTTACTGAAGAAATGGAGGAAGACAGGGCAGGTGTCAACCAGTTGGCCGAGTATCTCAATATTTCTCCCGCATCGGTCACGGCAATGCTTAAAAAGCTAAAAACCAAGGACTTGGTGGAATACGAAAGGTATGGAAAACTCGAATTATCATCCGATGGAAAGGCCATAGCAGTAGACCTGATCCGGAAGCATCGTTTGTGGGAAACTTTTTTGTATAAATACTTAAATTTTCAATGGGACGAAGTGCATGAGGTGGCAGAGCAGCTGGAACACATCAAATCGCGGAAGCTCATCGATCAGTTGGACAAATTCTTAGGTCATCCCATCAGGGATCCTCATGGTGACATCATTCCGGGCAAAGATGGCACTTACCATGTATTGCCAAAAACCACATTATCTGATCTTTCAGCAGGTGACAAATGTAAATTAATAGCAGTCAGGGATAATTCAGTGGCATTTCTCAGGTATGTAGCTGAGATTGGGTTGGCTCTCAGCAGTGAGATCGATGTTATGGACAAACGCGATTTTGACGGTTCCATGGAGATTGGGTTTGAGGGAAAACGCATTAATATTTCAGCCAAATTTGCTGAAAATGTATTCGTAGAAGTGATGTGAAGATTTTACCGGGATTATATACAGTGGGTTAGGGTAGGTAAATTATGTTGTTGACCCACTAGGACTCGAACCTAGAACGACAGAACCAAAATCTGCTGTGTTACCAATTACACCATGGGTCAAAATAGCCTTTTTGCTAAAGCGATGCAAATTTACATTTTTTTCAATGGATTAACCAAGAACACAGTTAATTAATTTTAACCCCTATTATGCCTATTCCAGGTCAATAGTCACAATACTTAACCACCGCAGAAACTATGACATATGTGGATTTAATCATCAAGCTGCCAAATATCATTCAGGTTTCTTCCACTGTGGTTGTAATCAAGGCCATAGCCAACTACAAATTTATTCTCTATATAAAATCCGGAATAGTCAATTTCTATAGGATAAATCATAGCTTCCTTTTTTATGAGCAGAGTCGCCAGTTTTACACTTCCAGGACTATGACGTTTAAGGTATTCCCGGTAAAAATGCATGGTCAGGCCCGTATCGATGATATCTTCCAAAATGATCAAATGCCTCCCTTTGACGTCCATCTTCAAATCAAATTCAATCTCCACCTCACCGGTTGATTGCGTATCTTTATAAGAAGAGAGTTTAATAAATTCCCACTCACAGGGAAAATTGATGTACCTGGCCATATCGCCTGCCAATCGGAAAGCACCGGTCAAAACAACAAGGAAGACCGGATTCTTATCGGAATATTCCATCGCGATTGTGTCAGCCATATTCTTGACTTTCTGCTGAATCTCCTCAGCGGAAATAAATGGTTTAAAATGTAAATCCCTTATTTTAATGTTTGTCATTTTGGTTGGGTTAATCCGTATTGATCTATAAGATATACAATGGCTGTCATAGCTGCAGCTCCCAATTTTAATTCTCTTTCATTCACCACGTCAATCCGGTCAATAGCAGTGTGGTGGTAATCAAAATAACGTTGACTGTCGGGGCGCAATCCCATAAGCAAACCTTTTTGACTTTTCAGAGGATTAATATCAGCCCCGCTTCCTCCTTTTGTAATGGCTAAACCATAGGGTTCCAATAAAGGCAACCAATCACTTACCTGACGAATATAGGACTCCAACACATCAGGATGTCCATCCAGGCTAAAGCTCTTTGGAGTAAAACCTCCTGCATCTGATTCGATAGCAGCCAGGTGAAATTCATTATTTTCGTTAGATATGCGTGCATATTCATTACCTCCAGCCAATCCATTTTCTTCATTGGCAAAAAGTACACAACGAATCGTTCTTTTTGGCTTATACCCCAATGCCAACAGAGTATGCAATACCTGCATGGAATGGACACATCCCGCTCCATCATCATGAGCGCCACCTCCTAAATCCCATGAATCGAGATGTCCACCTACGAGAATGATCTCATCGGGAAATTCGCTGCCTTTTATTTCTGCAATGACATTATCAGACATGCGTTTGCCAGCAGGACGACAATCTGTTATGATCTCAGCAGTGACAAGTCCTGACTTCAATACACCACTTAAAAGATTGGCATCATTGGTGCTGATGGCCAGACCTGGAATTTTAACTACGTCGTCTCTGTATACCATTGTTCCTGTATGGGGCACATCATCCTGACGGGTAGTCATGGACCTCACCAAAGCAGCAATTCCGCCAAACTGAGCAGCCCGTACCGATCCAAATGCACGCTGATCTACAGCGCCCCCATACGACATAAATGTGTTGATATGCACAGGATCCATGGGTCTGTTATAAAATACTATTTTACCGGCGATTTCTTTTTCTCCCAATCTTTCTACCTCATCCAGTGAGCGAACCTCTATGACTTCACCGCTTATTCCATTGGGTGGTGTGCCGATGGAACCTCCTAAGGCAACATTTCTCAAGGTATGCTTCACACCGAGGTGATCAGTGATCACAACGGAAGATATACTTCCGCGTTCCCAGTAATTAACTTCGCATTCCTGACGCCAAACACTATCTACACCCAATTCATTTAATTTGTGGTGGACGTAATCTGCTGCCTTATTATAATTGTCAGAGCCGGAAAGTCTGGCGCCTATGTTTTCAGAGAGGTGATAAAGCCAATCGTAACAATGCCCATCTTTTAAAATATGGTCGTGAATGCTTTTTAGAAAAAAAGCATCCTTATCACTCACTGATTGAGATGAGAGCGGTATAAAACAACACAACAGGCAACCCGTTAAAACGAATGTAAAGCTTTTGACCATGATATAAATTCACTTCCTTTTAAAAGGGGATAATATGATCATTTTTAAAGAATTTCCATACATTTTTTGGATATATTTAAAAAAATTATTTTACTTTGTGTTATATTTACAATAAGGTAAAAAGTATAATTGGATTTTGATTGATTTCAATTTGTATTCAGAATAAATCTATTTATACTCTCATAATACAATTTGGTTTCATTTGGTTAGGGTTGAGGTAGTGCTTTTGCGGCATTACCTCATTTTTTATTAAATCGATACTCAATTTTGTATATATTGATTAAGTTAAATCAACCTTCCTACGATTGAACTATTTATATTTAGGCATCTATTTTCAACTTTTAAACTTTCCAATGTATGAACAGACAAAAACTTCTTTTGACAGTCATTTTATTAAGTACTTCTTTACTGATATTTGGCCAAACAGCAGATGAGTTTAAGGCAGAAAAAAGCGAATTACAAACTCAGCTCAGTGAATTGCAGGGACAAGTTAATCAATTGCAGGGAAGAATAAATACCATTAATAATGAATTAGAACTTTTAGGAGGATGGAGTACGGGCACATTTGGTACCCTGGGTTTTAATTTATCGAGGTTTAATAATTGGATTAAGGGAGCTAACCCCAACGCGGTATCATCGACTATTTTGGGATCCTTCAGTGGTTTTGCCAATAAAAAAACCGCTAATTCTTTTTTCCGGAATAATGTGAACATCAATTTGGGTTGGCAAAAGTTGGATATAAACACAACTGAAGGGGAAGCGACCAAATTTGAAAGAGTGGCTGATGTGTTGCGGATCAATTCCATATATGGTAGAAATGTAAGTTCAAAATTGGCACTTTCGGCTTTGGGAGAATACAATACGGCTTTATTATCGAATTTTAATAACCCAGGAATTCTGGATTTGGGGGTAGGATTTACCATTTTACCCATCCAAAATATGGTTGTGGTTTTGCATCCCATAAACTACCATTGGGTATTTGGCGATAATCCTGATTTCAGCAGTGCTTTGGGCGCCAAAATGGTAGCAGATTATGTAAAGACTTTCTTTGGCGGCATTACATGGAGGAGCAATCTTACAGCATTTGTACCTTATTCATCTCAGGAACCATCGCTCAGGGAGTATACATGGGTCAATGGACTATCTTTCTCTGCATGGAAAGGGATTGGTGTAGGTATCGACTATGCCTTTAGGAATGCAGCAGTAGAATTTGATGGATTACAATCTTATCTCATTATAGGACTAAGTTACAGTTTATAATTATATTTGTCTTGTAAATATCAAAGTTTGCATTGATAAACCATGAATAGGTTTCACTCCATAAAGTGAGACCTTTTTTTATCTTGAGAAAAATCATGGAATTGATGACTTTACCATTGCACTGACAGTGCAATTTTTACTAATAAAAACACATTTCCCATCCATGAGCAAAACAGAATTATTTCTCCAACTGGAAGCAGAGTTAAAGCCCTATAAAAAGATCATGTCTGAGGCATCTGATATCATCATGGACAAAGAAGTGTCTAAGTACCCTATTATGGTGTTACACCAGCAAGAAGTTGAAATTGGGATTCCGATATTGAAAAAATCAGAACAGATTAAGTGGTCCATACATGCTTCTACCCTGGAGGAATTTGTATCCAAGCAAATTATCTTTGAAGATAAGGTGCAGGACTTTATAGTTCATTTTAAGGACCCGGAAGAGTTTTTATGCCTTTTTGTACTCAGTGAGTTGGGAGCTCAATATATTTTTCTTCCCAGAGAAAAATAAACTGGTTAAAATTAACAGTTCCCAGTAAAATCTGAAGAGTATCAAATTTAAAATTCCCGGCACATTAAGTGAAGATTTTTGACAATTTTGTACTTTTCAGTTATTACTTTATATATTGTCAAATTAAATCAAACAACGCAACAAAATGAGAAATCTTCTTTTCACTTTATGTATACTTCTATCAATAATCGAAACTCAAAATGCGCAGAAAGGTGATATATATTCACAAATATCTCAGAAAGCAGAAGCCATTGAAGACCAGGTTATAGAATGGAGAAGGCATATACACCAATATCCCGAATTATCAAACCGCGAGTTTAAAACAGCTAAATATGTAGAAGATCATCTCAGGGCACTTGGCCTGGAAGTACATACAGAAATTGCGATAACGGGTGTAGTAGGTGTATTGGAGACAGGAAAACCCGGTCCGACTATTGCATTAAGGGCAGATATGGATGCTCTTCCAGTGAGGGAAAGAGTGGATATTCCATTTGCATCTAAGGTAGAAGATACCTATTTAGGTGTTAAAGTAGGAGTTATGCACGCTTGTGGGCATGATAGCCATGTGGCTATACTCATGGGTACTGCAAGCATACTTACTGAGCTCAAAGAATCACTTCAGGGCAAAATTGTTTTCGTTTTTCAACCTGCTGAAGAAGGAGTTCCTCCTGGAGAAGAGGGTGGAGCAGAACTCATGGTTAAAGAAGGTATCATCGAAAAATTTGGAATTGATGTATTTTTTGGCCTGCACATATCTTCTATGCTGGATATAGGTAAGATCATGTACAAACCCATGGGGCTAATGGCAGCAGCAGATCAATTTCAAATTAAGGTAAAGGGCAAGCAAACCCATGGTTCTACGCCTTGGACCGGAATTGATCCTATCACCGTATCTGCACAGATCATTCTGGGGCTTCAGACCATCGTTTCGAGACAATCCGAACTAACGAAGGAACCGGTAGTTATCAGTGTAGGAAAGATTTCCGGAGGAGTTAGAAACAATATTATTCCGGAGGAGGTCGAAATGATAGGCACCATCCGAACCCTCGACACCATGATGCAAAGATTGGTTCACGAGAAAATAGTAAGAACGGCTAAAGGGATCGCTGAAAGTGCAGGTGCGGAAGCAGAGGTAAATATAACAACGGTTTCACCGGTTACGTTTAACCATCCCGGTCTTACAGCTAAGATATTACCCACGTTGGAAAAAACTGCCGGATCTGAAAATTTGGTGATTACCCGTCCCATAACCGGGGCTGAGGATTTTTCATTTTTTGCAAACAAGGTGCCTTCCTTTTTCTTTTTTCTGGGAGGAAAACCATTGGATATAAGTCCTCTGGAAGCAGCACCCCATCACACACCTGATTTTTATATTGATGAAGGAGGATTTACACTCGGCATTCGGGCATTTGCCAATCTCGTAATTGATTATGCAAAATTTGTGCATCAGGATATGAAGGAGAATTAATATATCACACTGCCGTGAACGGTGAACAGGAAACAGTGAACAGGAAATTGCGAACTGCGAATTACGAACTGCTACGAACTACGAGCTACGAGCTATTTAGGTCGGAAGGTTAAGGTTAAGGTTAGTAAGTGAGAAAGTCTAGGGGTTAGTCATTTGGCTACGCCGTTATTTGGCTATGCCGTCATTTATTGTCATTAGCGCTGCGCGAATGATTTTTTTAATGAGGTACAGTTTGCCCACTGCTTATTGTCTATTGCCAACTGCCTACTGCTCACTGCCCTCTGCTTCCATGGGCGACTAATTATCAAAGGGCGAGAAAAAAAACCAGCACCAACTTGTATATTCAATAGATTTGGGTGATTAATTGCGCACCGTTGGTGCTTGGGAAATAGTAGTCGCATTATTTCACCCAAAGCATTGGGTGCTAATGCTCATCGCACCCTTGGTGCTTTTCCAAATGGTTATATTGAAAGTTTTTGGTGCAGAAGGAACTTTAAAAGATATCAAAAAGCACCAACGGTGCGAAATAAACTTTTCACCGCCACTGCATATGCTACGAGCTACGAGCTACGAACTACGAGCTATAGGTCGGAAAGTCTCAAGATCTGTAAGTCGAAGGTCTCAAGGTTGGGACGTCTGAACGGTGAACAGTGAAAAGTGAAAAGTGAAAAGTTGAAAGTTTAAAGTGAATAGATGAGAATGCTAACTGCTAAAAGCCAACTGCCAAAAGCTATTTTAGGCTACGAGTTACGAACTACTAGAGCTACGAGCTAATGTGAGGTTAAGGGTTTATCGGATCAACACATCGTGTTATTTAGGATATTTTTTATGGAATTTGAATACAAATTTCCGGTAAAGAACGGAGAAGTTTACACAATCTTTATATTTGTCTAGCTCTACAGATGAAGTCGCCCTGATTTATCTTTATTCTGCAATAATTTATCACAAACTGTAAAAATGATAAGATTTGTAATGACCATCGCGATGTTCCACATTTTGCTTCCCCTGAATGGCCAGACAGTGGATGAATACAGAGAACAAAGAAGGGATCTAAGAAATAAAGTTAAAAATTTACAAACTGAGATTAGTAAAATTCAGACAAGTATAGACACCCTCACTGATAAAATTGATATTCTTACCGGATGGCGTTTAGGCTATAATGGAGTGTTTGGTTTTAAAGTTTCCAGTTTTAATAATTGGATAAAAGGTGGCAATCCCAACGCTTTTTCATCCAATATCACCAGTGTGATAAGTGCACATGCACACAAGAAAACGGATGTATTTTTCTGGAGAAACAATCTTAATATAAACCTGGGATGGCAAAAGTTAGATCTTAATGGTAGTGATGATGAAGATTCAAAATTTCAAAAAATAGCTGATGTATTAAGGATGAATTCCCATTTTGGTTCAAGGTTAAATGAAAAATTTGCATTGTCAGCTCTCGTAGAGTTTAATTCGGCAGTATTGGAAAATTTCAATAATCCAGGAGTTTTGGATGCCGGGGTTGGATTTACATGGCTTCCCATTCAAAATATGGTATTGGTTGTACATCCGGTGAATTACCATTGGGTATTTGGAGACAATCCGGATTTTAATAATGCTCTGGGTGCAAAATTTTCAGGTGATTATTCCTTTAAACTTCCCGGAGGAATCAGATGGAGAACCACCTTATCCGGTTTTTATCCATACATCGATAAGATGCCATCATTAAGAGAATACACCTGGACCAATAACGTTTCATTTCCTGTTTGGAAAGGAATTGGTATCGGTGTGGATTACTCCATGCGCAATGCTATGGTTGAATTTGATGGTCTGCAATATTTTTTTGTAATTGGTTTGTCGTACAGGATAGGTTCATAACTTAATAAAATGGAAGGATCAAATATCAAGGAATTTATGCTTTACCTTTTCATCGGGCAATAGGCAGGTATTGTGTTTTCCAAACCATCGATAACGGTTTTTGGCAATGATATCATAAAAAAAGTTTCTGATAAAAGCAGGTATTATGAGGAACACATATATTAATGAATGTGGAAAAGGTAAATATTTGGCCGCCTTTAGAGCTACGGTAGAACGGGTATACATTTCTCCTTTATCGATCATGATAACAGTATCCATATCCGCCATATTCTCAACCACATTTTGACCGGTTGATGATTGTAGTGTGGCAAAGCGAAAATGATCTTTCTTATCTCTTTTGATTAGGTATTGTATATAACTATTACAAAAAATACATTGGCCATCATATAAAATAATGGGGTTTTGCTGACTTGCCTTTATGATTTCATTTTTCAATTCACCATTGGTAAGGTGTAATTTCATTTGTTTAAAATTTAAGTGCTACTGGTTTTGTCATGATTTTTGCGTCCTCCAAAGCCCACCAAGCTTTGGGGGGTGGGGCAAAAATCCCACCAAAACAAAGACTTTTTCATATCATAACCCTGGGCTGAAGCCCAGGGCTATTGATATTTCGCACCTTCAGAGCTCTTTTTTAATTATTCTCCTATGTGACTCCAAACCCGTCATGGATGTTTCATCTATTTATTCTCTTTAAGTTGCGATTCACTGATAAACATTAAATCCTCTTATTTACTTTTCTTTTAAATAACATAGAGTATAACTGAGATTGAAACATAAAATTATAATTCAATTGTGACTTTATCTTTTGGACATTGTTTCCATTGTTTAATTACAGAGTAACATTATAAATGAACCTGATTGTGAAAAGTTTTAATCATTTGTTACAACAAACACCAATGTTTTTACATTCATAAAATTAATGCTTACAAAGCGAACTCAAATTTCGATTGTTTTGTTACATATAACGCAAAGTCAATACATTAAATACTAAAAAGTTAATCATGTATACTAATCCATCAAGAGCATAAGAGTTTATATATAATATAAGATCTGGAAAATAATTGTTTTCAATTGGTTTTTTGGGGTTATTCAGGGCTCAGTCTTTTCAAGACGAGCCCTGTTTCGTTTTAATCCCTATATTTGTTGCTATATGTGTGGAAGAGCATCACTAACAAAAACAGAAAAGGAGCTGGAAGAGCGATTTCAGTCAACTTTTTATTCTGATGACCTCGAAAGGTACAATCCCTTCCCAAATTATAATGTAGCGCCTACCCACATGCATCCGGTTATTACCAATGAAGAGCCCAATCACTTCAGGTTTTTTAGATGGGGACTGATTCCTTTTTGGGCAAAAGATATCAAAGTAGGTTATAAAATGATCAATGCCAGGATAGAAACCATAAAGGATAAAAGCACCTATAAATCGGCACTGGAGAAAAGGAGATGCATTGTCCCTTTTGATGGATTTTATGAATGGAAGAAAACCGATAATGAAAAAATACCGTATAGAATTCAATTGAAAGATATTCCCATTTTTTCGATCGCCGGACTTTGGGAAAAATGGACATCACCTCAGGGAGAGGACATTTTTTCATTTACATTGATCACCCATCCACCCAATGAATTTATGTCCTCTATTCATGATCGTATGCCCGCAATTCTTTTACCGGAATACGAGCGGCTTTGGCTCGATAACGATTTGCCTTCAAACCAGCTTTTGGATGTACTCCAACCTGTACCTGATCATTGCATGTCTGCATACACAGTATCTCCCAAAGTGGGAAATGTGAGAATAAATGACAAAACATTAATCGAACCACACCCTAAACCCGCATAATTCATGAAGGCTTCTATTACAAGGCTAGATGCCTTCATAAATGGGCACGTGTTCGATTTTCTGTCCTCAACCCCCAAAGCTTTGGGGGCTATGCCTGCGGAAAAAAATCTTCACGAGCACCCATTTCTATTGGCCTCCAGCCTTTCATGACAAATCCCTCATGAATATATGCGGGTTAACATTTTTTTCGCTTATAACCCCTTATTAGCATGTAAAAAAAGTCCCGGACATTGCCGGGACTTAATGTAATAATTACTTGATTTTAACTGAAAAAGGAGATTTTGTTTTTGCTTCCTCTTTCTTTGGGACGTTTAGGAATAATATCCCATTATCATACTTCCCTTCAATCTTATCAGCATCTACCGTGTCAGGCAGGTAAAACCTTCTTGAGAATGACTGGTAATTAAACTCGTGTCTCATATACTTTCCCTGCTTTTCTTCATTGGTATTTTCTTTAGCGGCAGAAATGACAAGATAATCATTATCTACTTCCACCTTGAAGTCTTCTTTGGTCAATCCCGGAGCAGCTATCTCAATACTGTACCTGTCGTCCTGCTCAAATATGTTGACGGAAGGTTGTGTAATAGAATAATCAGAACCCCAAAAATCTGTCAGATTGCGGTTAAAGAATGCATCAAAAAGATTTGTGACGCCTCTTTCATTGTTGTTTGAATCATATTTAGTTACATTCATGACTTTAATATTTTATGGTTAAACAAATAAATTACTGAATATTTACTTTTCTTATTTTATTTTCCGGCAATAAAGGCATGTTGATGTGCAAAATTCCTGCATTACATTCAGCCGTTATATTTTCCACATCTACTTCATTGGGCAATTGGAAACTTTTTTGAAATTCCCCCTTTACAAATTCCTTGCGAATCGCTGTATTTTCCTGAACATCCGATGGTTTTCCCGAAATGAAAAGCTGATTTTCTTTCACCTCTATTTCAATTTCATTTTTTGAAAACCCCGGAACGCTCAATTGCAATTCATAAGCATTCTCAAGTTTTAACACATTTGTCCTGATCGCTGCCTGTCTTCTGCGATTTATCATCTGACTTGTAATTGGTCTATTTTTTACAGGTCTGGCTATGGTGTACATCATGTTTGTTTGATTTATTTGTTAATAATTAAGTAGTACAATTTCAATAAATCAAATCGCATTCCATCAGCAATTTTCTGACAAATCGAACATTCTCCAAAATAAGAACGCGCCATAATGGCATGCATTTTTAATTTTACATGCCATTATGGCACTCTGGTATTTTGCTACTCTTCTCTGTAATTTTATTATGAAATATACCGGGCTGAAATAAACCTACTCATTTTTTGAAAGCTGTATTTAAGTCTGATTTCTTAAGATATAAAAAACGGTAGGTTTTTCTTCTATGACCTTTTCACAGTCGTAGACCATACCCAGTCGTAAACAAACTCCGTGTGAGGGAAGATTATTTTTATCGCAACTCGCAACTACATAACTGAAACCCAATTGTTCAAATGTGTATTGTATAACCATTAATGATGCTTCAGTAGCATATCCATAACCCTTAAAATCAGGCAATAATCCGTATAATAACTGGGGTTGTCCTTCATCAAAAAAGTACCATAATCCGACAAAACCTATAAATGATCCGTCACGTTGGATTATAATTTTCCACAGTCCCCAATGTTCTTCTTCAAAATGCTTTTTATTTTTTTCAAAAATACCTTTTACTATGTCTTTGGAAATCATTTGATCATCCCACAGAAATTTTCTTACATAAGGGTTGGTAAATGTATTGTAAAGCAGCCTTTCATCCCCATCCTGGATAAAAGGCTCAAGTACTAATCTGGCATTGGATAGTAACAGGTTCATGTTTTAAAATGGTCAATCGATGTCTTAATGGTTTTCTCATAAATCCAATTAATTCACTTCATCTTTTACCCTGTGGATTTTTTCTTTATGATTTTTTGATGAAGTCCTCAATAGCCATGACGAGTTTGTCCAGTTCGCGTTCTGTGGTGTAAACATTGGGCGTGATGCGAACACCGTTAATGGATTCCCATTTTATGGCTACCGTGTGGATTTTATATTTATTCCATAAATGGTTTTCAAGTTCTGTGGCATCTGCACCTTTAATGTGAATATTAGCCAGAGCACTTTCATATTCATTTACAAAAGAATTATAAAAATGTACTCGAGGGTGATCCTTAAAGTGAGAACACCAATGGTTTTTAAGATATCTCAAGCGTTGTTCCTTTCTCTTTGTACCAATGAGATGATGAAAATTAAGAGAATAGCCTATGGCCATTTCAGAGGCAAAACTCCGGGTTCCCAAACTTTCAAATTTTCTGATGTCACTACCATCCGGTTCGTTCGAAGATAACAAAGCCCAAACAGCGGGAATTTTTTCTTTACGCACGTACATGAGTCCACTGCCAAATGGAGCACATAACCATTTATGTAAAGAAGTAGCAAAATAATCACATTCCAGGTCTGGGATTTTAAAATCAATTTGACCGAAAGAGTGTGCTGCATCTACTATAATTTCTGCTCCACGGTTTCTGGCAGCCCTGGCAATTTTCTGAACTGGGAGTACCTGACCCGTCCAGTTAATGACATGGGTGATATGAACCACTTTAGTTCTGGAAGTCATTTTTTCCAAATACTTCTCTACGATCTTATCATCGTCTTCTTCCGGAAAGTTCATCTCTTCTACCCAACGCAGTATAATTCCATCTCTTTTTTCTCTTTGCTTCCACGCATTGATCATGTTGGGATAATCGTATCTGTTAAGCACAACTTCATCTCCCTGCGAAAGGTTTAAACCGAAAATGACCGTATTGAGTCCTTCGGTTGAGTTGCGGTTTATGGCAATCTCCTCAGCCGAACAACCAGCCATGTGAGCAAGATTATCCCTTAATGCTTCTCTACCTGCATCCAATATTCTCCACATGTAATAGGAAGGTGCTTCATTGCTAAATCGAATATATTTATCCAATGCATCCTGAGTCATTTTCGGCATGGGACAAACTCCGCCATTGTTGAGATTGATAACATTAGGACTGATGGTATAAGATTCTCTTACCCATGCCCAGAAATCCGGGTCATTTTCAGGAATTTCCGACATCAATTTCTCATCTTCATAGTGCGTGGTGTCAAACAGAGAGTGGGTAAAACCCGTTGCAGCAATAGCCTGTAGTGAATGCTTGACAAAATCTCTTCTGTACATATGGTATGTATTTTTATACAGATTAAAAGTTCAGCAGCATGTGCATATCAAAAGTAATCAATCTCTTCTTCTATTGAAAAAATAGACAGATTTTTATCCAGCGCTTAAGCCGGATTATTTCACCGTAATGTCTTTTGCATATTTTTCTATAAGTTGCATAAATTCTGTCCTGGGAATAACCCGTGCTCCCATGCTTTTCAAATGATTTGTTTCCTGCTGGCAGTCGATTACTACCACCCCACGGCTCTTAACATATTGTACAAAATGTATAAAGCCAAACTTAGAGGCATTGGGAACCAATGAAAACATAGACTCACCAAAAAATACTTTTCCCAAAAGCAAACCATACAGTCCACCCACTAACCTTTTCTCAGTATCCCAAACTTCAACGGAATGAGCATAACCGAGATGGTGCAATTGGTTAAAGGAATCGATCAAATCAACATTGATCCAGGAGCCGTCCTGGGCTTCTCTTTTTACATTTTTACAGTATTCCATTACCTCATTAAAACAGGAATTATATGTGACAGAAAACTTTTTCTGATTGAAGTAAGGTCGCATGCTTTTAGAAATCTTTAGTTCGTCGGGAAACAATACACATCTCGGATCTGGATGCCACCACAAAGGCGGGTCATCGGTATACCATGGGAAAATACCCTTGCTGTAAGCGTCGAGGAGTATTTTGGGGGAAATGCGTCCTCCTATAGCCAATAAGCCCCTTCTGTCCGTATATTGATAGGGTGGAAATGTAAGTTTTTTAGGATGCAGCCAAAACATGATTGAGTTTGGGTACTGATATTAGTCGTTGACCAGTGTTTCAATAACAGCATTCAGACCCCTGTCGAGAAGGGCATCTTTCATCGGTCTAAGAACGTTAAACGGAGCGGTTTTGATGGTAGCTTTCCCTTTAAAATGAATGATGAGTGATAACTGTTCTGACTGTTCAAAAGTGTGATTACATACTTCCATGAAACATTTGATCACCCAATCAAAAGTATTATAATCATCGTTATATACTATCAGTCTTGAGAGTTCTCCCATGCTTACATCTTCATCCATTGCCACATCTACCATTTCATCCAAAGATGCATTATAACTCATATACAATTATTTTAAAACAAATATATAGATTAATTTGCCAGTTCTTTTAATACTTCCTTTATCTTTTCAAAGTTAGGAATTTCTCCTGCATTTTCCAAAATTTCCACATATCTAATCATCCCTTTTTTATCAATGACAAAAGCAGATCGCTTTGAAACGCCCTTCATTCCCAATCCAAAATCTTCGTAAATAGTTCCATAAGACCGTGAAACATCTTTGTTCCAGTCAGATAATAAAGTAAACTGAAATTCTTGCTCTTGTTTAAACTTATGTAATGAATACAATGAATCAACTGAGATAGCAATGACTTCTGAATCCAGCGCCTGGTATTCCGAAATTTCATCTCTAACACCGCATAATTCTTTTGTACAAACACTGGAAAATGCCAATGGAAAAAACAACAATACTATATTTTGGCCATAATATTGACTGAGAGAATGCTCCTTTTTATCCGTATCTCTCACTGTAAACTGAGGTGCTTTTTGTCCTATGGATAGCATAGTTTCGATTTAAAACAGCAAAATTAGAATTTATCAGGTTAGTAAAAGGATTTAATCGAAATTTCTTCAATATCATTGCATGCACATATCTTTGAAATAATTCAATATATCTTTTTTTTTCCATGAGATTTACCCCTCATTCAACCGGACTTCTTAAAATGCATTTGGCTGTATTGCTTTTTGGGTTCACAGCCATTTTGGGGAATCTTATAGAATTATCAGCCATTATGATAGTTTGGTGGAGGGTATTGATCACCAGTATCAGTTTATTATTTTTTATTTCTTTTGGCAAAAAACTTTTGCTTATCAAGAGAAAATATCTGTTGAGATTCTGCGGCATTGGTGTTATCATTGGATTGCACTGGATCTGTTTTTTTGGTGCGGTGAAGTGGGCCAATTCCTCAGTAGCTTTAATCTGCATGGCTACCACAGCTTTATTTACAGCTTTGATAGAACCATATATTAATCGCACAACGATCAGCAAATTGGAAGTTTTTACCGGTGCCATCATTATTCCGGGAATGATACTTTTAGTAAGTGCGACCTCTCTGGAATTGCGATGGGGCTTTATACCCGGCATTTTGGCCGCCGTATTTGCTTCCCTTTTTGCGATACTCAACAAGAAATATATTCACGAAGCCGATTACTTCTCTATAACATTTCTGGAACTGACATCGGCAACCATTTTTATTAGCATTATGCTGCCCATGCTATTTTTATTTTCGGAGGATACGCAATTTTTTCCTCCCGGATTGTACGATTGGATTTACCTGCTCGTGCTGGCACTGTTATGTACTACACTTGCCCATGTTCTTGCTTTATCAGCGCTAAAAGAAATAACAGCTTTTAACTCGAATCTTATCATCAACCTCGAACCACTATATGGAATATTGATGGCGATATTTCTATTAAAAGAGCATCAGGACTTATCTTCTGGTTTCTATCTGGGTAGCATAATCATTTTGATTGTTATATTTGTTTATTCACCGTTGAAAAAAAGATGGTCATTATGATAAATCACTCTTTAGCCGAGCTCTCAAAATACTGTATTCAACATAGCTCATCGCCCAATGAAATCCTAAAAGAACTCGATCGCGAAACACATTTAAAAACGATGGCTCCACAGATGATGACCGGGCCGTTACAGGGTGAATTATTGGCTATTTTGAGTCATATGCTACAACCCGGCAATATACTTGAAATCGGTACATTTACAGGATATGGTACTATTTGTCTGGCTCAGGGACTGCTGGGTGAAGGACGTATTTATACCATTGAATTTAATAAAGAACTGAAATCTTTATCCCATAAATATTTTGAAAAGGCCGGGATTATGGATAAGGTTGTTTATCTGGAGGGCGATGCAAAAAAAATTATTCCTGATCTCAATGTTACTTTTGATATGGTTTATATTGATGCGGGTAAGCAAGACTATGCCTTTTACTACAATCAAGCGAAAAAGAAAATGAAGCCCGGAGGTATTATTATGGCAGATAATGTATTATGGAGTGGAAAAGTACTAATGGATAAAATGGATAAAGAAACCAAAGCCATTTATGATTTTAATGCAATGGTCGCAAAAGATGACGAAGTCGATGTAGTCATTTTACCGGTGAGGGACGGGCTTAGTTTGATAAGAATAAAGTAACCGGTGTAATATCTTGCTTTGCGTCATTTGGCTGCGCCGTCATTTTTAGTCAATTGCGCTTCGCGTGTCATTTGTTACACGTCATATGGCTTCGCCGGGATGTGTGGTCATCTGTGCTTCGTATTATTGGAAATAAGATGTATATAGCGGGCTATTATTTTGCAGTTTTACTTCATTATTAAAAAAAGTTACCTCAAAACATACTGAGATATCCAAAATGAATCTTGGTATCGTTGAAGTCGAATCCATTCCCGGATCGGTTTCCTGCAGCGAAGGCAATATTGAAAATACCTGCCGGGGTAGCAAAATTAATTCCGACTCCTACACCCATACCCCTATCCATCACCACTTCACCTGTTTCATTTCTGATGCTGAAAACTCCATAATCAATGAATGGCAATGATAGAAATGACATCCTGTCCAATAGAATTCTGAATTCAGCAGTAAAAATACTGTAGGCCGGGGTGAAAATGGTTTCTTCATTAAATCCTCTTAGTATTCTATTACCACCAATCCTGAAAAATTCATTGTCATAAATTCCTCCCTGGTTCATTTTTACAGCCGCATGATTGGCAAGGCGTATCGTAGCCCATTGCCGTACATCGAAGTATTTTTCTATACCAGCTTGAAATTGTGTTTGAAATGTAGATAATGCAAGAGCATTGTATTGTTCGTTGAAATCTACTTCTTCATTGGACAACCCTATAATGGTCAGATTGGGAATGATCTTTTTTTGGCCTACCAGCAGATTGACTCTTAAAGACCAACCCCGGGTTGGATTGTATAAGTCGTCCAGTCTGTTTAGCATGAGACCTGCTTTACCCGAAACCACCCTGACATCTAATTGATTGGGAAGAGTCCTGGATTGTAAGATAGCGTCGGAATTAATCTCAATCAGCCTGGAAGAGTGAATATCCCATCCAAGTGAAATGTGGTCTCTTCCCGAAAGGGGATAAAAAATACCCAGATCTGACAATACTTCCAGAAATTGATTAGAGTTTCTGAAAAGAAAAAACTTCCCCTCAACCCCAAAAGGCATTTGTAAAAAGAATGGATAACTCATCTGGATATCCAAATTCTGTGTTTCCGGTCTCAATCTTCTGAATTGAGCAAAAAATCTCTCTCCTCTCCCCAGTTTATTAATCAACTCCCCGGTAAAGTCTCCTGTTATTGTCCACCTTTGTGCACCTCCGGTAGTTAAAGGTAATAGCCCAATAATGAAATCAAATCGGCTTGAATTTCTGGGGTCGAGATGCAACTGAACCAATGCCTTTTCATTGACAAATGTCACAATAGGATCCTGCTTCAGTTCGATAAAGCTAAGATCCCTCAGTCTATTCTTTATTTCTAAAATATCTTTCTGACTATAAGCTGCACCCTCATTCAGGAGTAAATATCTTTCTAAAAACGATTTTTTTACATTGGCATTTCCTCTCAATACCAGGGTGTCATATATGATAATCGGGCCCTTGTCTACCACGAGAGCAACTGCAACCCGGTAGTCAGTAATTGTGATCCTGTCAAAATATACGGATGCAAAAGGATACCCGTTATTGGCCAGATGTGAAAGCACCTCTGATTTAATCTGTGAGGAAACTTTCTGATTTAGTACCATGGAAGACCAGTTTGTCCTTTCTATTCCGCTCCCTTCCAATAATGCCTGATCGGATTGAGATATATGGATATCTTCCAGCGAATATTGCTGACCCATATATAAATAAAATACAGCACTCGAGTCTCGTAATACAATAGAATCAACGGATGAAGACAAATATCCTTCATTGACAAGATAGATACGGATGGAATCTGCAATCAATTCCACTTCAACAGGGTCAATTTTTTCAGGAAATAAATCCTCCCAGTTAAACTTTTCAATTAGTTCAGATGAATCAATTGGTATAAATTTCATGGATAGGGCATTCTGTCCAAAATTTGAAATTTGGATAGACAACATAAAAGCCAATAATATGGTCAGACGATATATTTCCATACCTTGCAAGGTATAACGACTTTCAAAACATGAGTGGTATTTATATCCATATCCCGTTCTGTAAGCAGGCGTGTCATTACTGCAACTTCCATTTTTCTACTTCACGGAAGTATAAAGGAGAAATGATACAGGCTATAGGCAAAGAAGTGGATCTTTCTCAGCACTATCTCGACGATACAAAGCTTCAAAGTATATATTTTGGTGGAGGAACACCATCTTTTATGGATACCGAGGATCTCCTCTTTATTTTGGATGGAATCTCTCTTCGATATCAATGGGATGCTGGAGCAGAAATCACCATGGAAGCCAACCCTGATGATATGGAATACCACAAAATCAGATCGTGGAAGCAAATGGGCATAAACCGGTTGAGCGTAGGGGTACAGTCTTTTTTTGATGAAGATCTCACATTTATGAATCGGGTACACCGGGCCTCAGAGGCAGAGAGTGCCATTAAACGCGCTCAGGATGCAGGCTTTGAAGAAATATCATTGGACTTAATCTATGGAAGCCAACCTACAACGATGGAAATGTGGAAGCAAAATCTCGAAATGGCCATTTCATTACACGTAGATCATATTTCTGCATATTGTCTTACGGTTGAAGAAAAAACGGCATTGTACCATTTTATCAAAGCCGGGAAAGTATCTGATATCAATGCTGATAAAGCCGCTCACCAAATGGATATGGCCATAGATATCCTTGAATCCTCAGGATATGAACATTACGAAATCTCAAATTATGCCCGCAATGGCAAATATGCCCTGCACAATACTCATTATTGGACAGGAAGTCCTTACCTGGGCATTGGGCCTTCTGCACATTCTTACAATGGACTGAGCCGGCGATGGAATATCTCTCATAATATCTTGTATATGAAAAGCATAGACCAGAATACCATACCCTTCGAAGAAGAAATACTAACCACGGAAAATAAGCACAATGAATACATGATGACCGGATTGCGTACCCGGTGGGGCATTGATCCTATGATGATTAATACGGAGTTCAGAGAGTTAACCATTGGTAAGATCAATTCCTTTATCGAACAGGGCTATATCGAACAAAATCAGGACAACCACTATATCCTAACCCGTTCCGGCAAGCATATGGCCGACCGTCTGGCAATGGAATTATTTTTATGAACTCATTATTTTACTATAATTGCCCCTTTAACTCATCCATTTTAGCAGCCAGATTTAATATAGCTTTGCTGTATTTTTCATCCCACCAGGGTAGTTTTTCACTGGATTTTTGTTCAATTTCATGCATTATACCCGGTAATATCCAGGAGGCGTAACCACTGAATGGATCTGTCGAAGCATACAACGAACGGTACCAGGCTCCAAAAGGCATACCCTCCGGATCAATAAAGCTTTTTTCAAGATGCATCAAATGCCTGTTGATCGATGTAAGTTCTTTCTTTGAGGATCTTTGCTGTAACTTTTCATTGAGTTTGGCTTTGAGCTGGTTTGCAGAATTCAGAAGGGTATCAATGGCACCTTTAGACAATGTAAACCCCTGGAATCCTTCATTGTACTCTTTGATGGTTTTTTCTCTGTTTTCAAAATGCATTTTTAAATCTACAGCATAGCGCCCGACATCATAAGGGATCAAATCTGCATTGGCCAACCGCAGACTGATGATGCCAATGACCTGTTCAATGGTGCCTCCCATTTTAAATTCCGGATCGACAAATTTTTTATAGTAAAAGAGATCGTCGTAATTGCTGTGATACAATGTAGGCCCTCCAGCTCCGGCACTCACTGAGGGTATGCCCACATGCATATAGAATGCTATGTGGTCTGAGCCTCCACCCAGATTACCCAGGACAGGTTCGGTTTTATCACCTGCCCAGGTTTCAAAAATGCTTTTTTCAGTATAGGGATGCATCACCTCTTTACTGGCATCCATCACAATCTGCTTCATAGAAGGTGATGCTGAGGCTCCAAAGTTTTTCCCGGAGGCAGCACCATCCAGATTAATATAGGTGATGGCTTTGGCACTCAATTGGTCTTTCATTTCTTCCACCCATTCGCTTGAACCAATGACTCCGTGCTCTTCGGCATCCCAATGTCCTATCATTATAGACCGTTTGGGTCTTTCACCATTGCGAGCCAATTTCCCCAGGGATTCACTCAGACTGAGCAACATGGCTGTTCCCGAATTGGGGTCTGTAGCTCCATAACCCCATGCATCAAAATGGCAACCCAATATGATCCATTCATCGGGAAATTCTGATCCTACCAGCGTACCTATGACATTGTGTACCCGGACAAAGCCTTTTTCAAGATTTACTTTCAACCTTACGGTAAATCCGGGTCCTCCCTCCACTCTGTATGTATACGGCAGATGACCCTGCCATCCGGAAGGAACAGGATTTCCTTTCATTTGCGCCATAATCTCTTTCGCTGATGCATACCCTATAGGCACTACAGGTATTGTATGAAAACCAACGCTATCGGGATCCAGCCTTTCTACCTGTTTGTCACCATCCAAAGGAAGTGCTGGTTCAAATGGGGTCAAAGGATCTCCTGTCCAGTCTACCGTCAGCAATGATCCACGCTGGATGGTACTTTCACTATAAAACGGACCTTCTGGATAGGTCAGTCCCCGGGCATAGCCAGCATCTCCGGGATCGGTATACATAATCAATCCGGCAGCTCCATATTGCTCTGCAAACTTGGCTTTATACCCTCTGAAATTGCCCCCATACCGTGCGATAACAATTTTGTCATTGAGGTCAATACCCAATTCTTCCAATTTTTCAAAGTCCTTTTTTGTGCCGTAATTGGCATATACTATTTCACCCGTCACATCTCCACTGCCAGAGTATGCATTCCAACCTTTCCAGAGGTTGGGGTTTGAGGAATAGGGATTTTCACCTATAATATACTCCTGTTGGTTGAGAGGTAACCGGATGGGTGTTACTATTTCCAACAAGGATTCGCCGGGTCCTTTTGAAAGATATACATCATAAGGATAAATATCAACCTTCCATCCGGCGTTACCCATCTTCTCCGCCATATAATCCCGGACTTTTTCATTGGCAGGCGTTCCTGCTACATGGGGCTCAATGGTCAATTGTTCCAGGTGCACTTTGAAGCGATCGAAATCAACAACATTTTTGAATTGGCTTTCAAGCTCAATTTGCTTTAATGCAGATGCATTAGGAAAACCGTAAATAGATTGGGATTCAGTAGCATGTATAGATATAAATATCCAAATTCCAGTAATGAGAAGGAATAACTTGATGGTTCGCATTGATTCAGATTTCTTTTAGATTAGTAAATTGACCGAAAGATAGGACAATTTCACTTTAAACTTTTCACTTTAAGCTTTTGACTTCTCACCTCCTCAATTCCTCACTTCCTCACATTCTCAACTTAACTCTTGCCTTTCCGACTTTTAGACCTTCTGACTTTCGACTTTAAGACCTAAATAGCTCGTAGTTTGTAGTTCGTAGCTTGAAATTTGGGATTAAGGAATTTAGGAATTAAGGGAAGTTAAATGTTAAGCGTTAAATGGCTCAGTTAAAAAGTTAAAAGTTAAAAGTAGAAAGTGAAAACAATAACGCACAGTTAAATACACCCAGCGAGTGACGTTCAGCAAATGACAACGTACCCAATGACCTCACCTCCTCACTTACTCTGCCTTAACCTTAACCTGCCGAAGGCGAAAACCTTAAACTTAACCTAAACCTCGACTTTCAACTTTCTACTTGATTTCCTACTATACCGCATCAAAAAATGGGAATAATATACCCAATATTTAAGCCTACATGCCTGTAAGATTGTTGTACTTCAGCATGATCGACTGTATAATTATCAGTTGTGTGACGATAGCGAAGTGCCAAATACAATGAACCCACTCCCACTTCCCTGCTTACATTCATTCCTACAGTATAGCTTATACCCAACCGGCTTTTAAACGGACTTTGATCGCGAAGGTCAATAAAATCTTCCGGAGAATCCAGGATAAAACCACTGGAGCGCATAAACACATTGAATAAGGCTCCGGCCTCAATCCCTAAGTCAAAATAACGGTTCCTGTATTGGTACCCAAGCAATAAGGGTACATCGAGCAACCGGTGATAATGGTGTCTCGTGGTTCTGCCATTGACCAGGGTTTCAGTAACTATATCACCGTATATTGTCGTGATGGTATCGCCCATTTGAGACACGGTAACACTGATAACACCTTGTGTGGTATCAGAACGGACGGAGCTGTATGCCAAGTCCATTTTTTCTGAAATCCGGGAATACAAGACCCCTGTTTGGAGATAAAACGGTATATCCCTGTGAGATATCCTTCCATACAGACCTGCCTGCAAACCTTCCAGAGTTTTCTCATTTTGATCCCTCAAAGAATATACTTCATTAGGCTCTCCGGAGCGATTTATGAGTTGCTTGAAAGGGATAAATGCGCCGACTTCGGGAATCAATTCTATCCGAAAAGGCGAAGGCTTGCCAAAACCGGGGCAATCATCTTTGAAAGGTACCATTTCAAAAGTCGGTGCTGTAGTCTCAACTGATTGGAATTGAAGTTTCGGTAATGCAGAAAGGGAGAAATCAAGAGGTAAACGATTGACTTGTTCTTTAGTGTTGTCGACCCATTCATTCGCGATCCCTGAATCACTGTTGGTTTTTTCTTCTACTGGACTTCCACCCAATATATTCTGTTCTTCTTCCATAGCTATCACATCAATGGAAGCGTATATTTCGCTGTCTTTATGAGGTGACTCCTGATTTCTTTGAATTTGGCTCCATTTCTGATCTTCAACCAAATCTTTGTGGGATACATTATGGATTGGATTGTTATTGAACGATTTGATTATGTCAGAAGTTTCTACCTCCGCCAGATTGGTACTTGTGGATGGAAGTTGAGTTATTTGATTCGGAGTTTCGGGTACATTCCAAAAGATAAGAGCAGCACATATAAGCACCAGGAACATCAAGAATGGAACAATCCACTTGCTGCGTTGCGATTTTACGGGATCAAAAGCCCCTGCTTTGTCCAGGCTGGCTATTAATGCTTCAGAATCGACGTAGGATTCTGCCAGCTTTAATTTTTGTCCTGATTTTTTTTCAAAGTCCCTGTATTTCATTTTTTTCTATTTCTTTATACCAGCCATCTTTGGTAAGGTTTTTAATATTTATCCTGATTTAGCCATTCTTATCTCCAAAGAATCGTTTTCCTTTCTCATTTTGTCCAGTAGTTTTACCCTTGCTCTCATCAAATGGGCTCTTGAGGTACTCTCCTGAATATCGAGTATTTTTGCGATTTCCTGATGGTTATATCCCTCCACAACGTAAAGGTTAAAAACCAGAGACAATGCTTTTGGAAGTGCATTGATCATATCTATTAATTCTTCTACCGACATTTGACTGTATATGTCCGGAATTTGAACATTTAGAATCATCGATTCATTCGCCATTTCATCAAATACGGGCATTTGTTTCTTCCTGTGCATTGCGATACAGCTGTGTACAGCTATTTTCCTGAGCCATGCATCGGCAGCTTGTGGTTCTTTTAAGGAATGGATATAGCGAAAGGCATTAATGAAAGTTTCCTGAAGAGCATCCCGGGCATGTTCATCATCTGGACAATATCTTTTACATACAGTCATAAGTCTGGGCGCAAACTTGCGCACCAGACTATTCTGACTCTTTCGATCGCCAGATTTGCAACCATTCACTATGTCATCAATCTCCACAAACAAGTAATTTCAAATGTATTTTGAAATATAAAGAATTTATGTAATCTCTTATTTTATTTCTACTTTTTCAAATGCCACATAACATCCAGTGTTCTTATCTGTGACCACTACAAAATAAAAACCGGAAGAGAGCATAGATTCTTGATTTTGAGCACTCAGATCCGTATTGAGATCCGACTCATGGAAAATCAAAACATCTCCCAAAATACATTCTTTGCAATGTGCATCTGCTTTAATTTCAATATCTATTTGTCCATCTTCGCATTCTTCACATGTAGTATTTTGTACCTCTTTAATTTTTAATCCATTAAATACGGGCAGATTGATCACTTTTGAAACTTCGCAGTTTTCATTCCAGATTAAAACCTTAAACTGAAATCCCGTCTCGAAAACCGATATCCGTATCGGAAAGCTCACAGGAATACTTTGGGTGCTTTGGTCGTGAAGCGCAATGTAACCTTCTGCAAAATTTCCGGTCTTGATTTCAATCATGTCTTTATCACACGATGCAGGATTTGCATCGATAAATAATCCTTCTCCTGCGACATTTATGCAAGTGGTTACTTCACAGCCGGCTGCATCTGTTACTGTCAAACAATATTCTCCATCTTCTTCAGGATATAAAAATGACTCTTCAGAACCCGAATTCCATTTATACTTATATGGTTTTTCGCCGCCGTGTACCCTGCTGGTGATTTTCCCGGACTGACAGTCAGAGAAAAGTTCAAGTTTCACAGGTGATGGAACGGAAAAGCAAAATTGTCTGGGGCATTCACTGTCTTTATCATAAACTTCAACACAATGTATCTTTCCTAAACCATCCTGTCCAATGGTGATCATCGATTGCGTCGAACCATTATCCCATTTAAAAAGGTAATTGCTCCCAGAGCCTTCAACATCAGCTTGCAGGACATTTTGCACACAGTCCCAGTTTAATGTTACATCAAAATCACATGGATTTATACAGGTTTCCAGATTGACTCCGGTGGCATTATCCAATTCTTTTTCTACAGAAACGGCTGCACCACCAGCTTGAGGATTGAAAGCTGTTATTGCTAACTTTCCCTGGGTATTGGGGCAAATTCTAATGGAAAAGAAACCATCTTCTTTTGTTTGCAACAATTTGGTATTTACGCCATTTTTAACCAATACTACAGCGTCTTTTACTGGATCGCCATCGCACTTTACAGTCCCGGATACTTTGGTTTTATTAAATGAAACTACAAAGGGATCCAGTTGGGTATTATCTGAAAATGGGCCAATCATTGCTTCGAAAATGACTTTTCCGCAGTGTATATCCGATACCAAAAAAGAAAGAACTTCACCTTTTGGCATTTTACCACAAAAGACTCCGTCTTCATCTGTAGATCCTGCAGCAGATCGAAGTCCATCCACTTTGACATAAACTTTGACCTGGGCTGCAGGGCTACCATCATCATAAAGTACCTGACCGCAAACATGCACCAGAGGATATGGAACATCACAATTCCAAAAGCTGAAATGGCTTACCTGTCCTTTGTAAAAACCATTTTCCAGGACAGCAGATCCCTCCTCAATCCAGAGACCTTTGACCTCGTCGAACCACCATAATGGTATAGTCTGGGGCGGTGATGCAATGGTGGCCGGTATTTCTATGCTTGCTTTACTTCCTTCTTTCAGATTTAGTTTATTGCCGGTAGGGCTTCTCAGTTCCACTGCAACCATTCCGGCAGTTCCCAATGCAACGGTATTGCCGTTTAACGCCTGTCCTACCAATGCTCCGGGCATGGTTTCAGCCAGGTATTCATCTGTAGGGTCTATAAATTTTGCAGTTACACGGACTTCACCACTGTATGAGGAGCCATTGCTAAGGGCTATCGAATTTTCAGGAAAAGTGACCGTTCCTCCTCCCGCAATAGCAACACTTCCCCCGGATTCACTTTGAAAGGATTTACCGGTTTCGAGTTTTAGCAAACGAACATAGCTAAATATCAATGCATCATTTGGGTACAACATATCCGAACCGAAAACATAACCTTCTTTGGTTACTCTTACAAAGGTTCCATTTTTGTCCATTCGGGCATTGGGCAGTCTGAATATCCCGAACTCATCGGTTTGGGTTGAGGCACTGTATATATGGATCGTTGCTCCGCTAACCGGATTGTTATCCTCATCGTATACGTATCCTAAAAGCGAACAATGTATCTCCTCTACTACTTCAGGTGAAAACGTTGTCGAACTTTCTTCAGTAAAATTATCACTATCCTTGTGGCAAGCGGTAAAAATGAGTAGAACCGGAATAAAAAATAAATATATGACTCTCATGAATTTTTGTTTAATGTAATGAATGCTTTTCTCAGGCTTGCAAGCTGATTATATTATTAAAGAAGAGCAATAATGAAAAAACGCTGCATCGCATCACAAAAATTTTTCACTTCTGCATAAATATTAGTCTTTCCCAAAAATAGAGATGTAAGGTTGAGGTTGAGGTTAAGGATAAGGATAAGGAGGTGAGGGTGTGAGGAAGTGAGATGTCTTTGGCTTCACGTCATTTGGCTTCGCCGTCATTGGCTTCGCGTCATTTGGCTTCGCCGTCATTAGCTACACTGTCATTTGCGCTGCGCGCGTCATTTGGTTATGGAGGGATCGTTTGCCTACTGCCTACTGCTAACTACCCTCGGCATACTGCTACGAGCTACGAACTATGAGCTACGAGCTTAATTGGTCGAAAGTCTGAAAGTCTTAAGGTCTGAAGGTCAAGGCTGGAGGTGAGGGAGTGAGGAGGGGAGCTATAAAATGTTTATAAGTTTATAAGTTTATGGTGTTTATGGTGTTTATGTGTTTACGAAATGCCTCGTCCTAATAAAGTTGACAGTTTTTGAAAAAAATACTAAAATACGATTACAACTATGAGCTATGAATATTGAGAACTGCAAACTGCTGCTATGGACGAGGTTCAGGGATCAAATGACAAGAAAAAAACCAGCACCAAAGGTGCGGAATCAACAGCCTTGGGTGAAGCCCAAGGTTAAAGGGAATAACCATTTAAAGCACCAACGGTGCGTAATAAATTGAAATACGTATACTCATCGCACCTTTGGTACTTCATGAATCACCAGGCAATTATTGAGTTCAAAAAAAGCTAACTGCTAAGAGCCAACAGCTAAGAGCTTTTTGGTTACGAGTTAATATGGTCGAAGGTCTAAAGGATAAGGTTGAGGTTAAAATTCGAAACATTCAATACCAGACCTACTTTTGCTAAAAAGTCCTTCTTTCTTGCTTCCAAACATCCAGGATTGAAGTTTGAGGGACACGTAAAAATCCATTCCCGAAAAATCACTTCTGTTAAAAAGACCATGGAGATGATCGCTTCCTATAATGAGCCCACCAAACCTGGCAGCCAACCCCAGGTGAACCTTACTCCAGTGAAAAACGGAAATGGGAGCAGAGACCGAAAAAAAATGATTCTGCCATCTGGGGGTAAAAGCCAAAAGGTTGGCTCTTTGAGGACCCGGGCCTATAAATGAAAGATTTTGAATCAGAAGGCTGTTTAAATAAATGTGATTCGACATTTTGTAATCCAGTTGAAGGCTGAATGCTGAAGGCAGTGCCAAAAGATATTGATCTCCGAAAAACGTAGAATGAGAACCCTCCAGGGAGCGTGAATTTAATATTTGAACTGCTTCTTCCAGTTCAAACGGGTACCTTACATTTTCATAATCTTCCCAACGCATAAACAGGGTGGTATCCAGGTTTAGGTGATGATTCTGACTATTTCGGTTAAAACGAATAAACCCCAGATCCATCAGTGAGATGCCGGCCTTCAGTATATACCCATTCCGGTCTTCAAAAAGTATTTGACTGACCCCCAGATCTATACCCAGTCCATTTCCATTCCTTTGTGAGAATGGTCGGGATTCCGGTATTTGGGTAAATCCAAACCGGAAATGGGGATTTTCCAAAGAAAGGTTGTTATCAGGCCATTTCGTGTGTATATAATCAGACCGATTGCTGATATACGCCGATTCATATCCCTGAACGTACTTCAGATTTATACCGGCCAGAATGGTTTGATCATTCCCTTTTATTTCCCATCCATAATGAATGCCGACTTCCAGCCACGACATCACAGAGGCATCCCAGGGCTGCACGGCGAATGGTTGCTGAAATGGGCGATTATTGTATGGAAAATAGCTGAATTCTGCCGGAATGTTAAAGGAATTACCGGCTATTCTGAGATTGGTAAATATACCCAACGATTTATTTCCCGAAAGCCTTGTAACCAGAGAAGGTCCTGCTATGAAGCTGTTTAAGTGCAAAAAACGATTGGAACTGCCATCGAAAAAATTAACTAAAAATGCATTTTCTTCCCTGGGAGGGTTTGAGTTTAAGGCCAATGCCCAGGTCATTTGATCTCTATTGTTAATAAACCTGAACAAGCCCGCATTCTCCACAAAAGCATAGTTGTTGGCCAAAAATGCCCCAATACCTCCCAACTGGAAATCCCACCCCAAATCTCCTGACAGAAAAGCAGAGGGGTTCAATGTTAGGCTGCCGGTACCTGCATACGTTTCAAGCCTCATCCCGAGTTGTTCCTGACCAAAAGATGTGGTATGCAAAAAGAGCATCACACAGGTAAGCCCGCAAATGATAATACCATAAGAATTCTTTGAATAGCTGGATTTCATCTGTTTATTCTGTTTTGAAGTTACGTCGCACAGATTTTCAATGAGTTAAATTTAATATCTTTTAATGTAACCAAAAAAAGTGTTCCTTGTTATCTCTTTCATGTGGGTTATCGAAGCTGATTGTAAACGAGCGATCCCTCAAAGCCCCAAAGCTTTTGGGGGTAATAGTTGAGTATTACATTTTTTATTTATAATCAGATTTAAGGATACCACATTTTTAAAAAAATCAAAAAAAATTGCCTTCCAATTCCCTCCCTTCAACTATCAATTTAGATAATTAATTATATTTTTTTGAATATCAATGTTTTGTATTTTCCATTATCAGCTAAAACATACCTCATCCCAATTCTCTAATATGTTAAAATTGCCTTTTATCCTCATTTTTTTTAGTCTTTGTATTGACTGGTTTAATCATTTTACGTATTATTGTAGTGTTAATACCCAAAAGTCCGATATTTTACTTGTTCATTGCATTCCAGTGAAAAATATTCACTTGGTTACCTGTATTACTGTAGTTTTGATTGTATTTGTGGTTTTTTTCTGCCTTGTATCAGGGTGTTGAATTCACTGATAGGATCATAGATAGACCGTTTATTCATCTTTGTTTGCAAAACCAAATCCTTATGAAAAGACTAATCACACTGGTCTTCGTGGCATTGCTATTTCCTAAAAGTGAAGCCCAAAAGTTCAGGCAGTTTAAAACACTGGATTATATGGCTTCCATAACCCAGGAAAAACAAGCAGATGCCGGATCTTCCCAATTTGAGAAGAGCCTTCACCAATCCTTAAAATTCAGTCCATTAGATGACTACACCATTCCGGTGGTATTCCATGTACTGTATAGTGATGAAAGCCAACGCCTTTCCAAATCACGCATTTTTTCCCAACTGGAGATTCTGAACAACGACTTTGGCTTACAGTCTCCCAACATCGATAAGGATGGCGAGGAGATGAAAGCGAGAAAA
>JBGTBR010000036.1:0-18959 GCA_041749255.1 Saprospiraceae bacterium | reverse complement strand
GTCGGAAAGTCTGAATGTCGGAAAGTCTGAATGTCAGAAGGTAGGACGGAGAAAGTTAACCAAAACCAAAACCAAAACTAAAACCAAAACCATTTGCTGACAGTTAAGAACTAGGAGCTAAAATGAGGTTTAGATTGAGGTTTTCGTCTACGGCAGATCGAAAAAAAGGGGAACAGTGAGCAGTGAACGATAAACGGTCAGAAGGTTGAGGTTGAGTGTAATGCCCCCAGCTACCAGCTACGAACTACGAGCTAAAATGGTCTGAAGGTCGAAGGTCGGAAAGTCGGAAAGTCGGAAAATTGAAATTTAACCAAAACCAAAACTAAAACTAAAACCATTTTCAACCAGCTACGATCTTAATACATCGGAAGGTCGAATTTGAGGCATAATCCTACGAGCTATTCTAGGTCTGAAAGTCGAAAGTCGGAAAGGTAAACAGTAAGATGGTCGTAATGTCTGAAAGTCGAAAGTCGGAAGATTTAGGTTAAGACTGCTACGAACTACGAGCTAAAATGAGGTCAGAAAGTCGAAGGTCATTGAGCCAATAACGCGCGCAGCGCAAATGACGCACGAAGTGCAAATGACGCGAAGCAAATGACACGAAACTCTTAACTTAACAGCAGGCTATTTCCTCACTTGAATTCATTCAAAGCTTTATGAAGGCGATTTGCAGCCTCTATCAACTGCTCTTCACTGGCTGCATAACTCAACCGAACGCAATGGTCATCTCCAAAAGCGCTACCTGACACCATTGCCACCTGTGCCTCTTCGAGCATAATTTCACAAAAGTCATCCGCATTCTGAATGGTATGTCTACCATTTGTTTTACCAAAAAAATAACTTACATCGGGAAATATGTAAAAAGCTCCCTGCGGATTATTGACGATCAGTCCTTTAATATCCTGTAAGCGATCTATGATCAGTTTTCTTCTTTTTTCAAAGGCTTTAGTCATTTCATACGTAGGAGCCATATCCGACTGAAGTGCGTAAGCCGCTGCTTTTTGGCCGAATGAAGTTGCGCCAGAAGTAGACTGACCCTGAACTTTATTACAAGCTTCCGCCAGCCACGAAGGAGCTCCCATATAACCAAGCCGCCAACCTGTCATTGCAAATCCCTTTGACATACCATTCACTGTTACGGTCTGATTCTTTACTATATCAAGGCTCCCAATACTAAAATGTTTGCCGGCAAAATTGATATACTCGTATATTTCATCTGATATAATGATAATATCGGGATGCTTTGAAAGAACTTCAGCAATGGCTGTCAATTCATTCTTTGAATACACACTTCCTGTAGGATTGCATGGAGAAGAAAACAAAACAGCTTTAGTCCTTGAAGTAATAGCTTTATCGAGCTGCACGGAACTGACTTTAAAATCCTGCTCAATACCACCGTGCACCGGTACTGGTTTTCCACCAGCGAATACCACAATTTCATAATAGCTTACCCAATATGGGGAGAATATGATCACCTCATCTCCTTCATTAAGAATCGACATGCAAATATTGGCTATACTTTGCTTGGCTCCATTAGATACAACGATTTGATTTACTTTATAATCGAGATTATTATCGCGTTTAAATTTTTCCACAATTGCCTCGCGAAATTCCTGCAATCCGGGTACGGGGGTATAGCGTGTGTAACCTTCATCCAGGGCTTTTTTAGCGGCTTCAATAATATGCGCCGGGGTGTCAAAATCCGGTTCCCCCAAACTAAGACTTATTATATCTTTCCCTTTACTGCGAAGTTCTCTTGCTTTTTGTGCCATTCTAAGGGTTGCTGATTCAGTCATCGCAGACACTCTTTGTGACAGCATTGTACTCATATTTTCTATCATAAAAGATATGTTTAAATTTAAGTTGTAAAAGTAGAAATATTCAGGTTTCCGGTATTTACTTTTTGAGAAAATATTGTAACAACTGGGGTATTAATGGAATCCATTAAATTTTGTCATCATTCAACGATATAAGTGGTAATTGAAAATGGAAATCCAGCTGAATAGCCTGATAATTTAAAGAAAGAGTAAGTCTAAGACATATATCTATTACGAAAACAGATAAGATTAACCCTCTATGAATGAGGGCACTTTTCTTTTAGCCAACTCATACATTCCAAATAGAACGGCAGTAAACAATACAGTGGATAAGATAGAATTTCTTAAAAATGGAAGTGCAAGTGTGTAACATTCAACAAGCCCTGTGACAGTTTTTGGATAAATAGTGGAGTGAATCCAAACACCAAAATTACTGACCAAAAAGAAAAGTAAAGATCCTGAAATAGCGCCTAAACCAACTGTCCACATTTTTATTTTCCCTTTAATAAGACTGCCTATTGCTACGATGACTATCAGGGAAACAGCACTGTATAACATATAATTCTTATACCAAATAAACCCATCATCAGCAGCATAAAAAGCTCTGAGAATGGTATTATTGAGAAAAAGATCAGTTATATATAAAACCACCAATGGTAATAAAAAGGCAAAATATCTGGCAGAAAGATATGCGCCTGCAAATAAAGCAACGGATTCTACAGGTGTGAAGTTAGATGTATGGGGTATGAGTCTACCCAACACGGCTATAAGTAAAATGCCACCAGCCAAAATCGTATTTTTATTCTCCTTCATAATGCTTAAAACTTTACACAGGGCAAAACTAATAAAAAATCTTTTACTTTACACAGTGATAAATGATAGGATCCAGTATACTAAAAAAATGAATGCCTCCTAAAGTTCAATACGATCAATAACAATTTAATTCCATTTTGTCACTAAATTATGCATTATAAACGTAAAGAGAGTTTAAAGCTGATACTATATGCATGCCTAATTAACGGACATTTTGAAATGTATAATTATATCTTGAATCATTTGCATAACTGCATTGTGTCTTGGGTAAAATTAAAATCCACTCAACTTGTACTGGGATTAGAGTGGTACAATAATAAATTTTAAATATCTTTCGCCATGTTTCTACAACAACCAGAAAAAGGAAATCATCATTGGTATAGCTATATGCTAACTATAATATTTGTAATTGTTGGGTATATACTTTTTCAATTACCTATGATCGGTGTTTTAATGGCCAAAATTGCTGCTGATGACAACCTGGATTTAACTGCACTGGAAGAATTTGAAGCGAACCCTGATTTTTCTGCATTTGGTATAGACAAAAATCTGGGCTTAGCACTTATGATCTTTACTTTCCTTGGGATTTGGGTTGGTATTTATTTAGGTGTTAAATATCTGCACCGCAGATCCTTTTTATCTATCATCACCCCGGAAAGGCGAATAAACTGGAAAAAAATCTTTTGGGCATTTGGCGTTTGGATGATTTTGGCTTTGGGATATTCTCTTTTCGAATGGATAATGACACCTGAAAAGATCACTTTCCAATTCAATTTGTCTGCATTCATTCCCCTTCTGATCGTAGCTATTTTATTTTTGCCTATCCAAACCACCGCAGAAGAACTCTTTTTTCGGGGATATTTGTTTCAGAGCATATCCTATTTAACTAAAAGACCCTGGATAGGTATAGTATTGACTTCACTTTTATTTGGATTAATACACGGCATGAATCCGGAGATAAAACAATATGGTGTAATACCTATGCAAATGTACTATATTGGTGCAGGCATTTTTTTGGCTTTAATTACCGTTATGGATGATGGACTAGAACTGGCAATAGGTGTACATGCAGCGACCAATATATACGGAGCAGTTATTTCAAGTTACGAAGGTGGTGTAATTCAAACTGATTCCATTTTGAAATCATCAGATCTTAATGCATGGGAAGCCAATGCGGCTTTCTTTTTGGCAGCTTTCGTATTTTATTTGATTTGCCGTCGGCGTTACCATTGGCCGCCATTAAAGCAAATATTTCAAAATATAAATCGCACTTAAAACAAATGAACAACAAATTTACATTGCTATCATTACTGCTGACAGCTTTTATACTTAACTCATTATCAATTACTTTGTTGTCTCAAGAGGACAGATGGCAGCAAAGGGTTGTATATCAAATGGATATTGATTTTGATGTAAATACACACCGATTTGCCGGAAAACAATCAATTACCTATGTAAATAATTCACCGGACACTCTCAACAAAGTATTTTATCATCTGTATCTCAATGCTTTCCAGCCGGGTAGCGATATGGATGTGAGATCCAGAACCGTACTTGACCCGGATCCACGGGTAAGCGATCGAATATTTAACCTGACAGAAGATGAGATAGGTTTCCAACATATTCATAAACTCACACACAATAGAAATGACGTGGAATTTAGAGTTGTAGGCACTATTTTAGAAGTTACTCTTACAGATCCCATTCTTCCGGGCAGAACAGCAATTTTCGAAATGGAATTTGAATCTCAGGTTCCTTTACAAATACGAAGAATGGGAAGGTACAGCCATGAAGGGGTAGCATATTCTATGGCGCAATGGTATCCTAAAATGTGCAATTACGATTACCAGGGCTGGCATGCCAATCCCTATATCGGTAGGGAATTTTATGGCGTTTGGGGAGACTTTTATGTAAATATCACCATAGACAAAAACTTCATTGTTGGGGCTGGAGCCATTTTATCCAATGCCGATGAAATAGGATATGGATATACAGAAGATGAAGGTCTTTCACAAGGGGTAAGTGGAGAAAAGATAACCTGGAAATTTATTGCTGAAAACGTTCATGATTTTATGTGGGCAGCAGATCCTGAATATAAGCACACCACCCATACAACCGAACACGGCACCCTCTTACATTTTTTCTATAAGGAAAATGAAAGAACCAAAGAAAATTGGGAAATGCTGCCGGGCATCATGGATAAGGCTTTGAGTTATATTAATAAACATTTTGGAGAATACCAATATCCCGTGTATTATTTTATACAGGGAGGCGATGGAGGAATGGAATACCCCATGGGTACACTGATTACTGGTGAGAGAAATTTAAGGAGTCTGGTTGGAGTGTCTATACACGAATGGATGCATGCATGGTATCATACGATGCTGGCTACCAATGAAAGCCTGTACGCATGGATGGACGAAGGATTTACAAGTTTTGCATCAAGTGAAGTCATGAACTATCTCACTCAAGAAAAGCTCATACCCGGCGAACCAGTAGATAACCCACATTTCAATTCAATCAGGGGATTTGCTGCTTTTGCTCTTACCGGATTAGAAGAGCCCCTTTCCATACATTCTGACCACTTCCTTACCAATAGAGCCTATGGTGTAGCTGCTTATACTAAAGGCAGTGTCTTCCTGGCTCAATTAGAGGAGATTGTTGGTGAAAAAGCCTTCAGACAAGGTCTCCTGCGTTACTTTAATACCTGGAAATTTAAACATCCTAATGCCAATGATTTTATTCGTATAATGGAAAAACAATCCGGTCTGGAACTGGACTGGTATAAAGAATACATGGTCTACACCACCCATACCATTGATTACGGAATAGATTCTGTAGCAGGTGTCGATGGTAAAACTTCTATAATTCTCAAAAAAATCGGGAAATTTCCTATGCCAGTTGATATAGCTGTATTGAAAAAAAGTGGAGATGAAATGATCTACAATATTCCTTTAACATTGATGAGGGGGGACAAAAGTAAAAACACAGTAAAATCAATACAGGTATTACCGGGATGGTCATGGGTCAATGATACCTATGAAATGAAGATAGACATTCCTATAGAAGAGATACAATCCATTTATTTAGACAAAGTCTTTCGTATAGCAGATACGGATCGTTCTAATAATGCTTATTTTGTTGAATGATCCTTACCAGGGAGAAGTGATTTGAGTAATTCTTTCTAAAAACAAAGGGATAATACCAGGGTATAACAGTATTATTATGACCATCCCGGCTATGGCGCCTGCAAAATGCGCACTATGGTCTATTCTATCAGTCATTTTCCTTGCAGCCCAGGAGGAATATACAAGGTAAAGCACACCAAAAACAATAGCGGGAATTGGAATCACAAAAAACAATCCCAACCAGGACCATGGAAAAAATAATACATATGTGAACAAAACACCGGAAACTGCACCTGAGGCACCTATACTTGCATAGGAAGGGTTATTTTTATGCTTCCTTAATGAAGGGATATCAGATATCACGAGCACTACCAGGTACATCAATAAATATAAAACCCGTCCATAAATAGGATTGAATAATTGTATATACATCTCCTCCACTATATTGCCGAACTCATACAAAACATACATATTGATAATAAGGTGCATCCAATCACCATGAATAAATCCAGATGTGAGCATCCTATAGTACTCTTTGTTGTTGTACACACTGTAAGGGTGATGTTTTAAACGTTGAAAAAGTTTTTCGTCATTAAATGCACGGAAAGACAAAAAGCCTGAAAGAATTACGAGAAAAAGTGTGACACTCATAGTCTGAATTTTTATAGATCCAATGATAGAAATGGGTTATATGATCAGAATTTCATTATTCGTTATGGTACTTTTCATTATTCAATATGGTATAAGCCCTATAAATTTGTTCTGCAAGCATCAAACGGATCATTTGATGTGAAAACGTCATAGATGAAAATGAAAGCTTCAAGTCAGCTCTTATGCTCAAATCTTCTGAAGCCCCATATGCGCCAGCCACAATAAATACAATCCGTTTATGCGAAGATGTTTGCCATTTTTCCAGGGCTGCTGCTAATTCCAATGAAGTAAAAACTCTTCCTTTTTCATCCAGCAGTACAATGAAATCTCCTGGAAGCATAGATTTGATAAACTTCTCTCCCTCGGCTTTTTTGAGTTGATTGGCGTCTTTGATTGTTTTTACATCTTTAAATATACGTTTTTCAAATTTTGTATAATGCTTAAGTCTGTCGAAATAAATTTGGATCCCTTCCTGCAGGTACCTGTCCTTAGTTTCTCCCATAAACCAAAATTCGATCATGACTTTCCTGTTAACATATGAGCCCAATGTTAATATAATTTTTTAATATTGCACTACAATTTAAAGTGTACTCTCAATTATTTTACCCTATAACCAAATGCACTGTTTTAATTAAACGCTGAAAATTATTAGGCAGAAAACATGCATACAAACGGAAAACAAAATATCAATATTTGGCTGAGTCATATTGGTGAAGACAGCAAGGTCGCCTTATCTGTCGACTGTGTGATATTCGGATATGACTATGAAAGTCTAAAAATTCTTTTATTGGAATGTAATATGCCACCTTTTGAAGGTCTACCCTCTTTAGTTGGTGATTTGGTAAAAGAAAACGAAACTCTGGATGAAGCTGCAAGAAGAGTGTTGCTTCAAAGGACAGGTATCCATAATTTGTATCTTGAACAGGTGGCCACTTTCAGTGATATAAACAGACATCCTCTGGGCAGGGTCGTAAGTACAGCATATTACTCATTGATTAAACTGGAAAATTACACTATGAGGCCGCAGGGTAATGAAAAAGTTTATTGGCAAGATATTGCATCACTAGACAGGATGGCCTTTGATCACAATCATATACTAAATCTCTGTATTGATAGACTTAAAAAAAGAGTGCGCGAAAAACCCATAGGTTTTAATTTACTTCCCCCTAAGTTTACTCTTTTGCAACTCCAATCTCTATATGAAATTATTCTCGATATAGAATTGGATAAAAGGAACTTCAGACGAAAACTCAGATCCCTGGAAGTACTCATTGAACATAATGAAACACAAAAGGATGTATCTCATCGCCCTGCAAGGTTATACTCTTTTGACAAAGAAGCCTATAATAAAAAACTGGAAGAGGGTATTCATTTTGAAATTTAACCAAAACAAGTTACTATTCGTTACAGTTTTTTAACTGCTCCTAAAAATACTGGAATCCCAGTTTCTTTATGTCTTATAACATACAGAAATGGCTTTTCAAATTTGATGACGGGTGGTAGAGACGTCGCTGATACTCCGACAGTTGTGACGGCAGCTCCTTCCACTCCTTTTTCGTCTACTTTTAAAAATGCATCATGGATGACACGGGATAAAAAGATTCTGCCCAACGGAGAAGTGCCCATCCTTGTAAAATCGGCATTTTCAAAAGTATGGCTCATGCCCATATTAATCAAATGCTCCTTTAAATGATATTTAGTTGTTAATTGGAACTTTGGCAATGAAGTCAATACTCTTCCCGTGCTGATTTTGTCATCAATCAAATTCTTGTAATAAGCATACCAACCCTTAGAGTCGAATTGATGAATAAATGAGGAAAAATCGTTATCGGGAACAATAAATGTCATCGCATATTCTCCACCTTTGAAATCCATATCCAAAGCTGAATATCCATCTCCTATATAAAAGGGTCGATTATCATCTGAAAACATCATGTCGACTCTGGAAACACTGTTATCAAAATTTGTGAAATCTTGTTTTTGAGTGGTTTCTAAGGCAAATCCCAATTCCCAATCACCCAGGAAATACAGCGCATTTATAATAAACAGAATCTCCTCGTTGTCAATTTCTTCCAGGACTTCCTTTATTCGGTCATTTGTAACCATTGCCGCCCACTGGTTAATGGCATCAACGGCATTGGGGTCATCAAAATCCAATTCTTCCATTTCGTGACTAAATCCCATTTCAACATCCTGAAGAAATTCCTGGAATAAATCAACCCGGTGAGGGTCTAAAAACAAAGCATTATTTGTCGAAAGAAAGGTAGCATCGTGATTGCTAAGCATCGTATGACGCAGCTTGGTATAACCGTCTCGCAATTCACTTTTTGACAATTCAGGCACATGAAGTGCTTCTTGCATTTTTTCTAAAGTCTGGCCATTTGCTCCCATTAGTGCCATAGTCATAGCAGTGTGTATACTCAAAGGCGACAAAAGTGAGTTTTCCTGATCATCAAATGTATTTATAAAAAGATCCCAACCAAAAGTGGATATAGAGGCCTCCAGAGAACTGGTATCTAAATCCGGAAACGGAACATTTCCAGATTTCTCACAACTATTGATGAAAATCACTGTAAACAATATTAAGGGTAGTCTTTTCATTTTTAATTCATTTTTTTGTTTATACCTCTATAGACTGTACAAGAATGAAGAATGGTTAGTTCATGTGTACTCGGTATACCATATATTTAACAATTCTTTAGTAAATGAGGCTATTTTTCTAATCCAATCCAAAGATCCGGTGCTGACCTTTAAGAAAAAATAACTTAAAATAATAAGATTAAAATCTGAAGAGTAAAGTCAATACTATGCGTGTATTGGGGATTCATTCAACATAAATTCGAGATCGAATTGTAATAATTTTATGAATTGCAATTTTTTTTACACACTGGAGAGAGATAAATAATGTCTATAGCTATAGCTACCTTTAATTTTTAACTATACATTAATAGTTTTCCACCATTGTCCTGTCAAAAATATTTTGAAGCTTTTCGCTAGAAGTTTTTTCTGTACCCATTAGATCATGAATAGTGACTTGATTGAGTAGCTGATCCATTGAAGATTGCACCATTCTCCAAAGTGACCGGACAGAACAATCGACTGAATTTGTACAAAATTTATGACTTCCGCTATGATTAGAGCAAAATCCGGGTTCGTACAAAGCACCGCCCAAAGCATTTAAAGCCATGCTTACTGTAATATCTTCAGGTTCCAGGGCAAGTAAGTATCCTCCCTTGTTACCACGGTTACTGTTGATGAGGCCCCCGGCTTTTAAAGTTCTGGTCAACTTAGCCACATAAGCACTGGAAAGTCCTTCCATCTCACTTATTTGTGAAATGCTTAACCCTTCCGATCTGTCTGCTCTCGCCAACCTGATAAGTATTCTCATCCCGTATTCATCTATTGCATTAATTTTCATGGTGTTTATTTTTCATTACGGTACAAATCTCAATTACATACGAAGTCAAATTTTAATAAAAATTGATGTGAGCTTACAACTCCATTACTCGCTACATCATATCCAATACAAACCTGGCTTCTTCACTCATTCGATCTTTGGACCAGGGAGGATTAAAAACCACCCGAAGGTCAACATCAGTTATACCTTCTACCTGACTCAGTTTTTCCTGTACCTCCATTGGCAGGGATTCTGCCACCGGACATGCCGGTGATGTCAGTGTCATTTTAACATGAGCCACACCTTCTTCATCGGCTTCGAGTTCATAAATCAATCCCAACTCCCAAACATCAACAGGAATTTCAGGATCATATACAGATTTTATCGCATCAATCATTTTCTCCTTTAATGTCTCTTCGCTCATTCGTTCCTTATATTGCTTTTGTAGCTGCCAGGCCATAGTACTTCATTTGCTTTATCATGCTGAGTAATCCATTTGACCGGGTCGGAGATAAGTGTTCTTTCAATCCTATGGCATCAATAAAATACAAATCGGCATTTGCCACATCTTCGGGATTTTGATCGGATAAAACCCGTATCAATAAAGCAATAATTCCTTTGGTTATGACTGCATCGCTATCTGCAGAAAACAAAATCCCGTCATTCGAAATATCTGCATGAAGCCAAACCTGACTTTGACATCCCTTGATTAAATAATCAGGTGTTTTATATTTTTTGTCTATCAGCGGCAGATTTTTACCCAAGTCAATGATGTGCTCATATCTTTCCATCCAATCAGAGAAAAAAGCAAACTCTTCAATAATTTCATCCTGTATGGCATTTATTTTTTCTGACATGGTTTGGGATTTATCTGAGCATTCTTGAAGCATGCACTACCCCTGCAGCCAATTTGTCCACTTCCTCCATTGTATTGTACATTCCAAATGAAGCTCTTATGGTACCCGGTATTCCAAATCTATCCATCAAAGGTTGAGTACAATGATGTCCGGTACGAACTGCAATTCCCAATTTGTCGAGGATGGCTCCAACATCATAGGGGTGGGTATTTTTAATTAAAAAGGAAATTACCCCGGTTTTATTTTTTGCCGTCCCGATCAATTGAACTCCTTTCACTGAGGACAAAATTTCTGTTCCATATGTCAGCAATTCATTCTCGTGTCGGGCAATTTTTTCTATTCCTGTGTCTTGAAGATATTGTATAGCTGCATGAAGTCCTATTCCACCTGCGATATCAGGGGTACCTGCTTCAAACTTAAAGGGTAACTCATTATACGTAGTTTTGTCAAAAGTAACCGTAGAAATCATCTCCCCTCCTCCCTGGTATGGCGGCATTTTCTCCAACCACTCTTCCTTCCCATATAAAATACCTATCCCAGTGGGTCCATACATTTTATGAGAAGAAAAGACATAAAAATCGGAATTGATATCCTGCACATCGACATAAGTATGCGGCATGGCCTGAGCTCCATCAATCAAAACAGGAATACCGTAATTATGCGCCATCCTCACCATCTCCTTTACGGGATTAATGGTTCCTAATGTATTTGAAACATGATTTACAGCAATAATTTTTACTCTTGGAGACAGCATCCTTTCATACTCCTCCATATTCAACTCACCTACATCGGATACTGGTATGACTTTTAAAGTGGCTTTCCTGTCTTCACAAACCATTTGCCATGGAACAATATTACTATGGTGTTCCATCCCGCTTATCAACACTTCGTCGCCTTCATGGATAAACCTCTTACCGTATGAATGAGCTACAAGATTGATGCCCTCAGTACACCCCCTTACAAAAATTACTTCGCGTTCTGAGGCAGCATGTATGTGATCTTTTACCTTAATTCTGCAATTTTCAAATGCCTCAGTTGCTTCCTGACTCAATTGGTATACACCTCTGTGAACATTAGCATGAGTTTGCTTATAATAATTGGATATAGCATCAATGACCTGCGTAGGTTTTTGACTTGATGCAGCACTGTCCAAAAAGACAAGTGGATGGCCATTCATCTCCCTTTCTAAAATAGGGAAATCTTTTCTGATCCTTTCAAGATCCAGATCTTCCTTTATATTTAAATGGGATGTATGAATAGTCATCTTTTTATTGATCAAATTTTTGATGAATTCTACTTATGATCAAGCTGCGAATGGCCTCGTCCTCTATAAATGTAGTGACCTCATCTAAGAAAGCCAATTGAAGCATAGTCCTGGCCTCTTTTTTGCTTAGGCCTCTACTGCGAAGATAAAATACTGCATCTTCATCCATTTGTCCGATAGTAGCTCCGTGACTACATCGCACATCATCGGCAAATATTTCCAACTGAGGTTTGGTATCCATTCTTGCCTGTTCGGATAGAAGAATGGTATTGTTTTGTTGAAAGGCATTGGTCTTTTGGGCATCTTTCCTTACAAGTACTTTCCCATTGAAGACTCCTCTCGACCTATCATCCAAAATAGATTTATACCATTCGTGAGATTCGCAATGAGGTACTGCATGGTCAATCAGGGTTTGATTGTCAATGTGTTGTTCTCCTTTACTTACACTTATTCCATACAAATTTGAAAGAACATTTTCTCCCTTGTGCACAGCACTCAGATTATTACGCACTATCCTACCGCCTAAGTCTATTGTATAAGAAGTGAAGACTGAATCCCTCCACTGGTCAGACCTTGCGTTGTGAACCAAAAACTGGTTCTCAGATAATTCTTGCAGTTTATAGTAGTGTACATTCGCATTCTCCCTGATGATAAAGTGATTTAATCCAGAATTAAATACAGGTTGGTCAAATTCATTCTTACCATGATCTACAAAACTTTCTATAACTTGAAATGAAGAACCAGTTCCCGCATAAAATAATTGCATTGGACTCGCTAAAACAGGCTCACTTTGTCCATCACTTAAATGAATGATATGGACTGGACGCTCTATTTTTGCATTCTTTTCAGTATGAATAAATAAGCCGTCACTGGTAAATGCCCTGGTCAATTGGGCAAATGGTTCGGACATAAATGAATCTGTCTTTAGAAAATACTCATTTAGCAATACCTCCCATTTTTCTAGTGCAAGTGCGTCGGATAAGCTCAGAATGGTAAGCCCATCTTCCATTTGTGAACCATTGCTCAAATTCGGTTGGAAAAGTCCATTTACAAAAACAAATGTGTAAGCGTCCAAATCCTGCAAGTGCTTTGGAATCTGAATATTTCCAATTATGTTCCTGGGTGATGAAGTTTCATACCTGTGTTGAAGTATTCGGGCCACACTTGTATATTTCCAGTCTTCATTGCGAAGTGTCGGGAAATGTAACGATTCGAGATTGCGGATAGCTTTTTTTCTAAAGCTGTGCAAAGGTAATTCCTTTTGACCGTTCATTGAATCCTCATAAGCCCCAAAAAGTGCTAAAAATCGCTGATGGGACTCGGATTGAATATCTTGCATTGTAATATTATTTTTTATGAAAATTTCTATAGCCGAAGTTTTTTATATCTTATTGAAAGCCTTGTAGATATGTAATCGTGAATCCTGTTTATGACTCAAAATATCCAACTTTAGTTTTTTTACATTTCGGCAATTTCATTTATATAATTTCTATAGTTATTAAAAGTTTGGAACATTTTTGTCAATATGATCTTATGCATATTTATACGGATTCAGTTTCCAAATTCTTTACCCACTCGTATCCTTTTTCTTCCAGTTTCAATGCCAAAGTCCTGTCACCTGATTTAGCTATACGGCCTTCATGCAAAACGTGTACAAAATCGGGCACGATGTAATTCAATAGCCTTTGATAATGTGTGATGATAATGAAAGATCTTTTACCATCGCGAAGTGAATTGACACCTTTTGCAATTACCTGTAAAGCATCAATATCCAAACCGGAGTCTGTTTCATCCAATATAGCCAATGTAGGTTCCAGTACTGACAACTGCAGAATCTCATTTCTTTTCTTTTCACCGCCTGAAAAGCCTTCATTCATAGATCTCTTGAGCATTTGCTCATCCATTCCTATGTCATTTACTTTCTTGCGGAGAAAACGTAACATTTCGATAGGGCTCAATTCATCCATACCTCTATTCTTGCGCATGGAATTAACTATTTGCTTCAGGAAGTTGGATGTAGAAACGCCAGGTATTTCTACCGGATATTGAAAACTTAAGAAAATACCTTCCTTAGCGCGTTCATCGACTTCGAGTTCCAGCAGATCTTTACCTAAATACTCCATACTACCTGAAGTAATCTCAAACTCTTCTTTTCCTGCTATGACATAGCCCAACGTACTCTTACCAGAGCCATTGGGACCCATAATGGCATGGACTTCTCCAGGGTTGACTTGTAGATTGATTCCTTTCAGAATCTCTTCATTATCTATTTTTACTCTTAAATTCTTTATTGTTAACATTCTAATTTATTTATTTGATTGGTCTTTTATCCCACACTACCCTCAAGACTAATGGAAAGTAGTTTTTGAGCTTCTACTGCAAACTCCATGGGTAATTCGTTAAAAACTTCTTTACAATATCCATTTACTATAAGATTAACGGCATCTTCTTCGCTCAAACCTCTCTGACGACAATAAAACATCTGGTCTTCACCTATTTTGGATGTCGTCGCCTCGTGTTCTACCTTAGCTGATTTATTTTCAACTTCTATGTAAGGAAATGTGTGGGCTCCACATTTATCTCCCATCAATAAAGAGTCACACTGGGAAAAATTCCTGGCATTTTCTGCTTTCCGACCTATTTTTACCAACCCTCGGTATGAATTATGGCTATATCCGGCAGAGATTCCTTTTGAAATAATGGTGCTGCTGGTATTTCTACCTATATGGATCATCTTTGTTCCTGTGTCAGCCTGTTGTTTATTATTGGTGACAGCTATAGAATAAAATTCACCTACTGAATGATGTCCTTTAAGAATTACACTTGGGTATTTCCAGGTTATAGCGGATCCTGTCTCTACTTGTGTCCAACTTATCTTTGAATGATCACCTTTGCAAATTCCTCTTTTGGTGACAAAATTATATACACCACCCTTCCCATCTTTATCACCAGGATACCAGTTTTGAACTGTGCTGTATTTTACATGTGACCTCTCCATGGCAACAATTTCGACAACAGCAGCATGCAATTGGTGTTCATCCCGTTTGGGTGCAGTACAACCCTCCAAATAACTTACAAAACTACCTTCTTCTGCCACTATCAATGTTCTTTCAAACTGTCCGGTATTAGCGGCATTGATTCGAAAATAGGTCGACAATTCCATGGGACAGTGAACCCCTTTCGGAATATAACAAAAAGAACCATCGCTAAAAACCGCAGAATTAAGGGCAGCAAAATAATTGTCATTTGCAGGCACTACAGACCCAATATATTTTTGTACTAAATCGGGATGATGTTGTACTGCCTCACTAAATGAGCAAAAAATTATACCCACTTCAGAAAGTGTCTCCCTAAACGTGGTAGCTACTGAAACACTATCGATCACAGCATCTACGGCAACACCTGCTAAAGCCTTCCTCTCTTCTATGGGGACACCTAGTTTTTCAAAGGTTGCGATCAATTCAGGATCTACCTCATCCAAACTATTCAGTAATTTTTTAGGCGCTGCATAATAAATAATATCCTGATAATCTATTTTATCATAAGTTACATTAGGCCACCGGGGCTCTTTCATTTCCAACCATTGGCGATAAGCCTTTAATCGCCAATCCAGCATCCATTGAGGTTCTTTCTTTTTGGCAGATATCCAGCGCACAGTATCTTCACTAAGACCTTTTGGAAGGGTTTCCATATCAAAGTTGGATGACCACCCATGTTTATATTCACTCTGGGTGTGAAGCTCCAGGGTCTCCATTGATTCACTCATTCTTAATTTTTATTTAATCTAAATAATGGTACAAAAATAACCAATTCTTTTATTTATACTAAAAAGTATACATTAGAATATACAAAAAAAGCTGGAAAAGGTTTTTACACCACATGTAATAATACATACTTTAGTAAGAAAAGTAAAAAGCAAAATAGATTTTGTGCAAGAAAGCATTTACATTCTAAAAAATATCAAGACTCAAATGGTCATGCTGGATGTGTTTTAAATAGTATGTTAGGCAACAGAATATTAAGCAACAGTTGGGCAAAGATTTATTTCGTACTATCTGGTTTAACCAATCAACTTCTAAATACTGGGTTGAGATACAATTGAACTGATACAATATACAATAATAAAATTAAAAGGGAGGACAGGCTTTTCCGTCCTCCCAATTTTGGATAAAATATTTAAAAACTAACCATAGCAAGCAAAAAGTCGCTATTTGTAATTCCTTTAGCGACTTTAAAGAATAAAATCGCATAACAAAACATCAACAGGTATGTATTCAGTCAACGTTTATGCTCTTTATTCAAAAAAAATATTTGAACTAAACGGATCTGTCAAATATTTTAGAATCAAGTAGATAAAAACCGCAAATCCCCAAGAACTGTGATTACAAAAATATTAAAAATTTTGTCTTTTACCAAATGAAAAACGGATCAAAACGGATCAAAACGGATCACTTCTAATATAGATTTTAGAAAAGTATGGAAATGGTTAGAATATAAATTTTGCATTAAGCGTTGAAACTTAAGCATGCCATTTATATTATATTTGCTATAAACTAATACAAATGAAGTCGTTTTTATTCGTGGGCTATTTGTTATCTGGATTATTTTTCGTTTTTGAAACGGTAAATATTCATGAATCCGCAGACCATTCCCAGACCTTTTCATCCTCTAATGATTATGTATGTCGCATAGTTTACAATGATTATGATGAAACGTTATCTGCTCAAAGAAAAGAAACAGCTTCGCTACATTGGTTTGCACTTACGCATCCCATGATGAGACCTGTGTTAAAGGAAAAAGATTACCTGACCGCTAAAGCGGCGGTTCTCAGCATAGGCAAAGAGCATTTTCTTTCAATAAATATAAGTATTGGGTCAAAAGATGCAGATAAGGCCTATGGATATGTAGAAAAAGGAAGCGAAATGAGAGTGTCGTTTATAAATGGTAGAAATATCCTTTTGAAAAGTAGTAACAGAGCTGATGGAAAAGTAATGACTTTACAGAATCAGGTCAATTACAATATTGTGTATAAATTAAAAAAGGACGAAATTAAAAGTCTGTTGGGTAAGGAAGTGGATAAAATAGGAATAATGTGGAGTAGTGGGTTTGAAGAATATGAAGTATTTCAGGTCGATCTTCTTATGAATCATCTCAATTGTCTTAATAATGCAGGATAAGACTAAATTGGGCCTGCATCTTCCCACAGACCCCCGTTGGGTAAATCTGACGACTAAAAACCTGGAAGATATACTTACTGATCATGCATACTGCGAGCAAAAGGCTGCTACTACGTGCATTAGTTTAATCCAACAGTTTCCAGATAAAAAAGAAATGGTGGACGCTCTTTTACCGATCGTGACAGAAGAATGGGGACACTTCAGAATGGTGATTGCCGAAATGGATAAAAGAGGATACCATCTTGGCAGACAACGAAAAGATGAATATGTCAATCAATTATTGACTTTTCAAAAAAAAGGGGGGAACAGAGAAGAGAGACTTGTTGAGCGGCTCCTGGTCTGTGCTCTGATAGAAGCGAGAAGTGCAGAAAGGTTTAGATTGCTTTCATTACATCTTGAGGAGAAGGATCTGAAAATTTTTTACCATAAATTAATGGTTTCTGAAGCCGGTCATTACAGATTATTTCTGGATTTAGCCGTGAATTATGGAGGTAAAGAAAAAACGATGGAAAGATGGAATGAATACCTTATGTATGAAGCAGAAATCATGAAAAATCTTAAAGTCAGAGGAGATCGTATTCATTAAGCAGTTTCCTTCAGAGGCTCAAGCATAACATTAATGCATGGTGGAATTCCATCAAATTCTATTCAGAATATACTTCATGAGATAAACCAATTGCTTGCTTTGTGTACTAGTGTCGTGTCTCAAGTATTCTGACGGTTAAGTCGCTGGTATTTTTCTGGCTTTTGAGTAAAAAAATCTGAGCATCCGCCTCAGTCGGACGTAAGGATTTTTTCCGAAAACAAGCTGGAAAAGAGCAAGACTTGGATCGGCAAGAATATGTGTGACACGACACTAGCCATATTTTAAGATAAAACCTTCTCCATGAACATTTTCTATAGAAATAGTGGGGTCGTCCGATAAATATTTTCTTAATCGAGATATGAAAACATCCATACTTTTACGATTAAAGTAATCACTTTTTCCCCATAATTTTATTAAAATGTCCTTTCTCAAACACAGAGTTCCTTTACGTGAAAGCAAAAAATAAAAAAGTTCATTTTCTCTTTTTGTTAGCGTTATTTCTCTGTCATTAATACGTAGGGTTTGGTTTTGATAATTATAAAAATATTTGCCCACCGTAAAATGGTTATTTGATATCGCTTTAGAATTTGTTCGTTTCAAAATATTTTGGATTCTCAATACCAACTCTTCTTCATCCACAGGTTTTATGATATAATCTTCGGCACCAAGCATTAATCCTTTCAACACATCTACTTTGATTGCACGAGATGTGAGAAATAAAAATGGTACATGAGGCCAATTATTTTTAATAGTTCTGGCAAGGTTGAATCCATCAATGCCTGGTATCATAATGTCCAGAATTACAAGGTCATAGTCTCCAATATCACCGATTTGTAAAAATCCATTACTGCTTTGAACCCATTTAACTTCGAAAGTCTTAAGTTGCAAATACTCACTTAAAACATATCCAAGAGATTCATCATCCTCCACCAAAATCAATCTGGATGATTTATCCATATTTAATGTTTTTAAATGTAAGGATTACTTCAGATCCCTTCCCTACCTCACTAAGAATGTTGATTTTTCCACCATGTCGTTTGACAACGTACAATACATAACTCAACCCCAACCCGAAACCTTTTTCTACACCAACCATATGATTTTCAGGAATTTGATAATACTTTTTAAATCAATGGTTCGGTAAAAAAAAAGCGAGGAATATATTATAAAAAAAGTAAATGCGTAAATTAGCATTATAAGCCAACCTGTAATCACTCAGTTCTAAAGAAAATGATTACACAAGACGCATTTACTCTAGGCAAAAGCCTA
>JBGTBR010000035.1:0-4717 GCA_041749255.1 Saprospiraceae bacterium | reverse complement strand
TTTTTTCAACTGAAACTTTCAATTGAAGGAATCAAATGAAAAGAAAAAAATTTTTATCTTTACAAAATCGAACTTGCATAAAAAGTTATGCAAGGCACAGTTGAAAGTTGAGCAAAAACTTGTGCAGGGTTAGAGGCAGGTGGATCCGAAAGCAGAGGCTACTTTTCCTCTCACTCCTTATGGGTCTATGAACAACAATCCTATCTCTTTTACAGATCCTGATGGAGATATAGCCTGGATAGCTCCTCTTGCTATGGCTATGCTCAAAGGTGCGGCCATAGGTGTTGCTACAAATGGAATTATAAATATTACAAATCAACAAAACTTTTTTCATGGAGCAGGCAATGCAGCACTTTGGGGAGCAGTAGGAGGAGGCATAGCCCATGGAATAGGTGTGGGAGCTCAGGCTATGGCAAATGCGGGTGCAAGCAAGGTACAGGTTGGTTTAGCTCAAGCCGGTGCACATGGGCTGTCCGGAGGTATTCAATCCTGGGCTCAGGGAGGAAATTTTGGAAGTGGTTTTTTAAGTGGAGGGGTAAGCTCAGGGATTGGATCACTATCCAGTGGCTGGAGTTCGGAGGCACAAATGTTGTCAGGAATAGCGGGAGGAGGATTAGCATCTGTGGCAGGAGGTGGTAATTTTTGGGATGGTGTAAAGATGGGAGCTATTACGGTGGGGTTGAATCATTTGGAACATTCATTATTTACTGATCCTAAAAGTCCTCCAATTGACCCAAAAACAGGAAAACCATATCTACCAGGATTTCGTGATGCTGAATATATAGGTCGGAAAGGAAAAGGATGGCTTAAAAGGCATACATGGAAAGATGCAAATGGAAGAATCTTACAGTGGGATTCTAAAAAGGGAGAAGTTGAAGTGTATGATAAAAGAGGTAGGAATCATAAAGGTGGATATGATCCTTATGATAGAACTAGACAGATTTCAAAACCAATTACAAGTAGAATTGCAAGTGGATTTAGAAATTTAGGTCCATTTGCGCTACCAATAAGTACTACTACATTTGAGGTCTGGTTAAACTCTACTTTAGGTTATAAGCCAGATAATTCAAATTATCATTAAAAAATGTCTAATCATGAAATTTAAGAAAGATAGCATAACTGCTGTGTTGCAATTTCAGCATAGGGTTTTAGGATACAACTTTGGCTATTCCTATGACCTATTTTCTGAGGAAGCAGTAATGATTATAGATTACCTTAAGTCAAAGAATTTTTGGTACAGCTGTGATGATACAAGTGATGGTGTCGAATTAACACAGAAACATTGTGACTATATAATTTCAAATATTTTAAAACGCCCAATTTTAGATTGGGATAATTTTGAAATAATTATTGGTTTTTTAGATGCATATTATAAAAATAATTCTGAAAATGACCGATATGCTTTAACAGCATATTTTAAAGAAAATTCTAATTATGCTTTTACTACTTTTCTTACAAATTATATTGTTAATAAACTAAGCTTTTTCTCTTCAAAAAAAAAGTTGTCCCTTAATAATAATGATATAGATGAATTAATGAAAGTGAACAAAGTGGTAAACGGGAAACCTCTTAATTTTGACTTAACGAAATATGTATTTTTCTTAGAAAAAATTGATTTAAATGATTTTATAATCGGAAAAGAATATCAAAGAGGCATTTAGATAATTTTTACTTTAGTAGTTTGTATTTTTCTATGTGAAAATCAAACAAGTTTAAAATGCAGTAAGTGTCACTTTTATGGAGTTTTTTACATGTATGACGACAATGGCAGTATGACAGAAGGCCACTATAAAGGCATTGTGACGGCCTACAACCACCTGGTTCTGCCTGTATATATAGCCAAAGGCGGTGATAGTATACTTATGACTTATGATGCCGGGGGTACTTTATTGAGAAAGCAACATAAGTCAGGAAGCACGGTAGTGATGACCCGCGACTATATTGGTGGAATTGAGTATGTCAACGATACGCTGGATGCCATATATCATTCTGAAGGAAGGATAAAATACATCGATGAAGTCGCTCGTTATGAATACTACATCCGTGATCATTTAGGTAATATACGCCTTACGTGTTCCGATCTGAACGCAGACGGATTGATCACAACGCCGGATGAGATATTAGAGGAAATGCACTACTACCCGTATGGGATGATGATGGAGGGGTCGTGGATGGGCGATGCAGGACAGTATGGGTACAATGGCATTGAATACGAAAACTTCCTCGATCTGGAGATGAACCTGGCTACTTACCGGGGTCTTGATCCTGCTTTGGGTAGGTGGTGGCAGGTGGATCCGAAGGGGGAACATGATTATGCGTCAAGTCCGTATGTAAGCAATTATAATAATCCAGTTAGTTTTTCTGATCCTGAGGGGGATTGTCCGATTTGTCCAGCAATTCCATTTATTGTTGGTGGTTTGGTTGGTGGCACTTCAAACGTTATTAACCAAGCGTTAAAAGGTAATATTGGTAGCGTTTGGGAGGGATTAGGGTATTTTGGCTCTGGTGCTGTTTCAGGTGCTCTTGATGTGGCTTCACCGGGTCTTGGTAGAATAACACAACCAGTCCTAAATAAAGTTCAACAAGGTATCACAGGAGATTTTGCACTTAGTGATTTAGGTAACTATGGAGCTGGCGACTGGCTAATGTTCGGCCTTGATGTGGGAACTGATGCACTTACAGGAGGAACGAGTAAAATTTCCAACACTCTTTCCACAAAATGGATCAATAGTATAAGCGGGGGTGCAAATCATTATTGGGTTAACCGGAGTGTTGCGGCTGCTCACATCGTTATAGAACCAGTAGAAATAGTAGCACGAAAGACAGTCGAGAAAACAACTATAAATAGTGTTGCTGCAGGAACTGGATCAAATATCGCAACACAAGGTGCTGAACAATTGTTGCTTCAAGCTCCAAAAACAATTGCTAAACATCACATCTTCCCTCAACAGTTTAGAAGTTGGTTTTCTCAACAAGGATTAAAGAATATTGATGATTATACTGTGCCTTTAGAGCATTGGCAAACACATATAAAAGGAGTACATGGAAAGGGATTAAGAAATATGCCTGGAAGATGGAATCAACAATGGCAACAGTTTATGAAAAACAACCCAAATGCTAATCCAAGTCAAATTTTTAAGCAAGCGGAAGATATGTTACATAGATTTGGACTCGAACACTTAAGATATGGACCTTACTAAAGAAATAGAAATAGTTGGACAAGGAAAGTATGTGGTAGTAGATCCTCTTTACTTAGATCAAATCCGAGATACGGTTGAGAACACACGTGAGGTATGTGAAGGATTAGATTTACTTTATCAATTAGAAAATGAAGCATTCCCTTATTCTGGTGGGTTTATACTTGGATATTTGAACATTGAAAATGAAAATGTCAAGATTAATGTTTCTGAATTTAAAAAGATTAAACCTGAATTTTTAGAAAACCCTCAAGATAAGGAACGGTACTGCTTATTTACTTCTGACAGCGGAGTTGTAATGATTTGTGAGATAAAGAGGTTGCTTAGGCTAAGTGAAATTTTAGATTTTGATTTACTATTTGACGATAAGGGTGTAGTTGAAGAGTATTTAGGTAATGTAAGGAGACAATTATCCGAATATAATATTTGGGCATTAAGTACACCTGGTATCAATCAAAATGTAGAATTTGATGGTAGTGGGGTTTACATTTATAGACCATGAGATCAAGAGGCATAAGCACTTTACGTTTTAAAATCACGTAGAATGGGATCGATAATATGAAAACACGATCTTTTTATTGAAGAGGTATGTTTTCTACTTACTCAAGACTTTTAATCATATCCCTATCATAAGAGGCGTATGCACCTTCGCTGAGCAGGTAGTCTACATTTACATTAAAAGCTTTGGCTAGAAGCTCAACAGCATCTTTAGACGAATTATACCTCATCTCTCTGGTACTTGCCAATCACAGAATGATTAGTACTCAGAATCCGAGCGAGGATAATTAAAAAATCTTAAAAGTAATGGCAGAATAAGGATATATTGTAGTTATACCACAAATTGTGATATAAGAGGTATAGAAATATGTAATTCGAGTCTAAGACTTTATAATGAACTTGAAATTCCACTAGAGATATCTTTAGATTATATTGGATAATCCTTTCAAGGCCTAAACAGTTTACGGGTATATCTGGTAAAAAAGAATGATTTAGGATGTTAAAAGTTTTAAAAAAAAGTGTTCACTATGATGGATATTGGTTCGAAGTTGCAAACTTCGAACAACAGGAGTCAGGCATCATAATACTCGCAACATAATTATTTCTGCTGGTGGATCTCTTCTGAGAAAGCAACATAAGTCAGGAAGCACTGTAGTGATGACGAGAGATTATATAGGTGGTATAGAGTATGTCGACGATACACTTGATGCCATATATCATTCTGAAGGTAGAATAAAATACATCGATGAAGCCGGTCGTTATGAATACTACATCCGTGATCATTTGGGCAACATTAGATTGACCTATTCGGATCTGAACGCAAACGGATTGATCACGACTCCTGATGAGATAGTGGAAGAGATGCATTACTATGCGTATGGTATGATGATGGAGGGGTCGTGGATGGGCAGTTCCGGGCAATATGGGTACAACGGCATTGAATACGAAAACTTCCTTGACCTGGAGATGAACCTGGCTACGTACAGGGGGCTTGATCCAACTTTAGGGAGGTGGTGGCAGGT
>JBGTBR010000034.1:0-73905 GCA_041749255.1 Saprospiraceae bacterium | reverse complement strand
AAAATTATTCCTGTTCTTTTTTTAACTTTGCTCATGCTTTTTTTTTGAGCAAATATATAAATTATCTGTAAAGTATTTCTTATCAGTGGTTTATAATTTGCTCTTTTTTAATATATTATGTTTTTACGCTGAATTGCTGATATTTCTACTGTTTCAATCCTTATTCTTCTGGATATTGAGTTAAAAGTTCTATGTTCATACATGGAGTTGCCCAACCCATTTGTTTCAATCCTCATTCTTCTGGGTATTGAGCTAAGAAAGCCTCAGCAGCACCAAACTTTCTTATCAAAATATTCCACTATAAGCCAGGAATATCTGTAAAGCTGCGTTCTGTATGCGTCATAGGACTCATCTTATCATCCTGAAGCAATAACACTGCATCTTTTTTAACTCTGAGTAATGCGTTTAAAATATAATTCCCATATCTAACACATACCTGCCTAATCCCCTTACTCCTGGTTTACAGATGTTTGGATTCTTTGGAAAAAGTTTATTTGCCAACTCACTGTTAATTCTTTTATCTTTCCTGTCAATGTAATAATGATATGAAGAGAAGTTATACTCACTGATGTCAGCTACAAAAGCGTGCATTACTGGATTGAAATGTATATAGTTCAACGCATTAAGAAAATATTGTCTGTTTTCAATCAACTTCCGCTTGATATTATTGATAAAAAGACTTCCCCTTCTATTGTATTTTATATAGTAATATTTTGCATAGCTGTTTAGTAAATTGCTGAATTGCTGAACATTAAAATGTTCTATTTTTTCCTGGATTTTTTCAAGTGGCTTCTGTTTGTATTTTTTTGAGTAAAATGTTATCAACTCATTTTTCTGTTTTATCATTATCAATAAGTGAAAATGATTGGGCATCAAACAATAAGCAAAAGTATGGGCTATTACCGGAATATATTGATTATATTTTTCGAGAAAGCGGTAATAATTTTTTTCCTCTTTAAAAATGTTATCATCCGCATTTCCATGGGTGTACACATGATATACTTTTCCGGGGGCAATAGGGATCCATTTATTTCCCATGATGATGAATTTTTTTAATCAATGGGGAATGCTAATATAATAAAATTTAATTCTCAACCCGCAAGGTTGACTTTGCTAAATTATTAGAAAAGCACTAACTTTTATTTTTTCTAATTTATGACAACCTTGCGGGTTCGTTAATGAAACAATCCCTACTGTTCCAACCCCCTACTAACTCCTTTACCCAATCCAATTCTGGTATGGAGATATGCATTGATCAGAAAACTACCTGAAAATGGCACCTTAATAATTATTTTCCTCTTTAAAAATGTCATCATCCGCATTTCCATGGGTGTACGCATGATAGACTTTTCCGGGGGCAAAAGGAATCCGTTTATTTCCCATGATGATGAATTTTTTAATCAATGGGGAATGCTAATATAATAAAACTTAATTCTCAACCCGCAAGGTTGGCTTTGCTAAATTATTAGAAAAGCACTAACTTTTATATTTTCTAATTTATGACAACCTTGCGGGTTCGTTAATGAAACAATCCCCACTGTTCCAAACCTTCTGCTGACTCCTTTACCCAATCCAATTCCGGTAGGCAGTTATGCATTGATCAGAAAACTACCTGAAAATGGCACCTTAATAATTATATTCCTCTTTAAAAATATTATAATCCGAATTTCCAAGGGTGTACGTTTGATATACTTTTCCGGGGGCAAAAGGAATCCGTTTGTTTCCCATGAAAATGAATTTTTTAATCAATGGGGAATGCTAATATAATAAAACTTAATTCTCAACCCGCAAGGTTGGCTTTGCTAAATGGGTAGAAAAGCACAAACTTTCATTCTCTCTAATATATGACAACCTTGCGGTTTCGTTCATTGTACAACCTCCACTGTTCCAACCCACCTACTAACTCCTTTACCCTACCCAATTCCGCCAGGCAGATATGCATTGACCATAAAACTACCTGAAAATGCCATTATTTACAATTTTACGCAAAATGCGTAACGCAAGTTACGTAATGCACATTACGAAAAATATTTAAGGTAAGTAGGTGGAGGTAGTTTCTTTTTTTCTAATGTAGCCGGTGTTATTAAAACCATTGATCTTTTTCACAATTGTTTTTTAGTGAACCATGTCACTGCCGGGTCACCAAATATTCAGAATAGTATATTTTATAGTTAATCTTCATCAAGTGTCTTTGTTTCCCCACGATCTGGATAATATTTGTTACCTTTTCATAAATTGAGAAGATGTTCACTAAAGGATCATAGAATATTTACATATAACTATAAATCATTTCATACATTTGCCTTTTCATTAAAATATTAATAAGCGATACATGGCTGTTGATGTAATACTGGGGCTACAGTGGGGAGACGAAGGAAAGGGTAAGATCGTAGACTATTTAGCAGAAAAGTATGATATGGTTTGCCGTTTTCAGGGAGGGCCTAATGCGGGGCATACCATTAAAATTGATGGAAATAAATACATCCTTCACACCATTCCTTCCGGAGTTTTTCGTCAAAACACTATAAATCTTATCGGTAACGGGGTAGTGATAGATCCCTTTACTTTCGGCAAAGAACTCAATACATTGGATAAAGCCGGGATACCTTTCAGAGACCGTTTATATCTTTCACGAAAGGCTCACCTGATTATGCCCACTCACAGGTATCTTGATATGGCATCAGAAGCATCAAAAGGTAAACAGAAAATTGGATCCACTTTGAAAGGGATTGGCCCAACATACATGGATAAAACAGGAAGAAACGGACTGAGAACCGGAGATATGTTTCATAGTAAATTTAACGGTCAATACAATTCATTAAAAGAAAAACACCTTGGACTAATCAAATTGTACCCCGAGGTGGATTTTGATCTGGACTCTGAAGAGGCAAAATGGTTTGAAGCCATCGAAAAATTGAAAGAACTTCAATTCGTCGACGGCGAATACTTTGTGAATGATGCCATTGACTCTGGTAAAAGAGTATTGGCAGAAGGGGCTCAGGGATCAATGCTGGATATTGACTTTGGTACGTATCCTTATGTAACCTCTTCAAATACCATCACTTCCGGTGTATGCAGTGGCCTTGGTTTATCTCCTTCAAGAATAGGCAAAGTTTTTGGTATCGCCAAAGCCTATTGTACCCGGGTTGGAAGTGGGCCTTTTCCAACTGAACTGCACGATGAGACCGGAGAAAAGTTGAGAAAATATGGTCATGAATTTGGCTCTACTACCGGAAGGGCGCGTCGTTGCGGCTGGATCGATTTACCCCAGTTGAAGTATACGATTATGCTCAATGGAGTCACCGATATTATTATAACCAAATTAGATGTACTTGATACTTTTGAAGAAATCAAATACTGCGATCATTATTTTATCGAAAATAAGTCTACTGACAGACTTCCCTTTGATCTTGCTCAGGACGATATTTTGGCCAATTACTGCACTGCTAAAGGGTGGAATTCATCACTGGATGAGGTGGTTGATTTTAGAAAACTGCCGACCGAAGCCATTCATTATATCAACACATTGCAACGCATTTTAAAAACCAAAATATCAATGGTTTCTACAGGTCCAGAACGAAGAAAGATACTGGAGGTGTAATTTGGCAGTTGTTTTTAATTTTTTCGTGGGTTACCTATTGTCAGAGTTTTACCATCTTTTTTACCATTCTTTGACCGTTGGACTCGAGAATATAATACAGTGTACCCGTAACCGGAATGTCCCGGGCATCAATCCTGATATCCGTTTGTCCGGCAGGATATACACCGTGTACTCTATGTACCAGTCGACCTGACGTCTCAAATATGGATAAGTTTGCCTCTGACTCCGTAGGCAAAACAAAACGAATCACAGTTTCAGAAGTAAATGGATTAGGCCGGTTTTGAAATAGTTCTATTGATGTTCCTATGTCTTGTTCGAGCTCTGAGATCTCCAGTTTTAATTTTTTCACTTTAAGATTATCTGTGTACAATTCACTTCTGGCCACCTTATCTGAAAAGTATATGTTACTTTTCAGATCCCCTTTGGTTTTGGTTCTGAACTGCAATGTAAACAGCTCCTCATTTTGATTGTAATCAATACCTGCATCGTCATTCCAGCTGATTGCCAATTGACCAATCCCGGCGTTATTTTCATTAATATGGCTTCCAGATATCTTTAGAGATCCCTCCTTAAAGCCAGTGTATTCTAAATCAGATGAATTGAAATCCAGCGTCGTTTGAAATCCGATTATGGCATCTTTCTGTCCTGGCCTCATTTTTATTTCGATGTTTTCTCCCTTATCAAAGGATTGATTGCTTATTTCGAAAGTTGATGATTCTTCAGACCTGTATGCACTGTTATTTGACCTCTGCCCCATTTGATAACTCCGGTCTACATCCCCAATTTTTATGGCTAAAAAATCCAGATCATTGGTCTCTCCCTCAATATCTCTTAGATTTATGAACTCTCTGTAGCCCCAAATTTGACCTGGATCTTTTATTTTCTCTCTTCCATCTATGCATTTCCACGATGAATTCTGCGGAAATTCGTCATAGATCCCAAGTATTAATCTTCGCAATTGTAATATATCTGTTGCTGTTACAGATTTGCTGTTATTCACATCTGCTGCTATTAACTGATATGGGTCTTCCAATGTTTGTATTCCCAGTATATGACGTTGTATCAATAATAGATCGTAAGTAGATATGCCATCTCTGGGGTTTCCAACCATTTTTGCTCTAAGTTCATATTCATTGCCTTGTGTTAATTCATTGAATGTAAACTTCCCACTATGGTCTGTCAAGTACGTTTCGCTCCAATCCCCATTCTTTTCTTTGAGCTCTACTTCAGTTCCTGTTACACCAAAATCATCTGCAGTAGTCACCCTGCCACCCACTCGTGCTACATTTCCTTGTTGACATACCTGGTTCGATTGGAGGTTCAAACTGAGGTGGCAAAAATCGCCATTCTGCTCTCCATCCCATACCCACATTTGATAGTTATTTATACCAATATTATCGCATCCCAATAGATACGAGGACGATCTTGAGGCCGGTATCCATTTTTGAGCTTGTTGGCTGGTATATTCACTCTCCGTTGCCTGAAGTCCATTTCCTTTAAAATAATGTTCCTGCCCAATCAATGACACCACCGGATACATACCATCAAATGTATAATAAACGTCCTCTGTACAATTATCCTGGCTACCCAGATCAAAGTCCACAGCCCATATTTCTATAGTGCCCGATGAAGGCATGACTACTGTAGTTAACTCAGAAATACAATACAGCGTGGGTTTCTTACAATCTTTTATTGTAAATAAATGGCTCACCTCACTCTTATTTCCGCATTGATCCTTTACTTTCCATGTGATCAGGTGTGTCCCTACCGGATATATTCCCGATGCTACATGACCCGTATCAGATATGGCAGGTACTGATCCATCATTGAAAAGATCGATCGTATAACTCCACTTTTGATCACTATGTGGTGTGCAATCTTCCGCCGAATTCACCAGTTCTATAAATCCAGAACAGTCTTCACTGGTTAAACATTCTGTGATGTCTGCAACCTGGTTGATTTGGGGAGCCTCAGTATCATTTACCTTGATGATCTGCACATGACTCCAAATCCCCCCGGTGCGTTGTGATGTTTCGTATTTGCACCAGTCGATCACTGTCCACGTACGCAATATCTTATAACAAACTCCTTCTACAGAACTCAATATCTGATCTTCATAGGATGAGGCAATAGTTGTACACTCATTTGCTTCATATACCGGAAAATTATAGCCATTATTTAAATGTTCAGGATCACTATCCCTTTCTACACAACCTACAAAAGTAGAATCAAGCGGCCATTCGATTTCCTTTTCTCCATCAAAGGGGTATAAGTTTGTTATGGTGATGCGTTGTGTGCCTGTGACTGTGTTTTCTCCATGATAAACTTTCCAGTGCCTGAATATGATTCTGTTATTGCAGGAAATGATTGAATCTTGTTGTTCGAAATGAACATCCAATGGCCCGCAAACTCCAAACGATATCGCTCTTCCTGTCAGATCCAGATCATTTGGATCATCCGTACAATGCAATACTGTATCTGAAGGAATCACCAATATCGGGACGGTTTTCTCTGTCACGTTGATGTTTACCCAACATGTAGAATAGAAATCCCCTTCACTTCCAAAAATCCCATCCTCATCTGCATCGTCCCACACCCTTAATTCCACCTGGATTATCTTCCCAGCATCTGTACAGCACACCACTACAAAGTCCAACCATCCATTCGGATCCTTGCCCTCACATTTCGGCTCTGGGAAAGAAGAACCTTTTCTTCTAACCTGAAATGAAACCCCGCTACATTGATCATAACTCCCATTATCAAGGTCAGCTGCATAAACTTTTGCGAATCCCAATTCGCCTAAATGTACATTGGTGTTTTCCAAACATACTGCTGTAGGTTCGCTTTTGTCCATAACGTCGATCTTTGTTATACAAGTGGAAAAGTTTCCACAGGCATCTGTAACAGTATATCTAATCCAGGTTCGGCCTAATTGTAATTTCTTAATGATAAAATGATCAAAGTTCCCTGATGCATTTAAAACTTCCTCAACATTATCCGTAACCCATGCAGCATCATCTCCAGGTTTTGTATCCGTTTGATTACCCGGTATATACTCTACAGTATAATTTGTACCCGAACAGTCAAAATCTATCTCTGGAGGCTCTACCTTGTAATTCGCCATACAATTCCAGGGATCTATTTCAATTATCTGTACTTCGGGGCAATTTATTACGGGTGGCGAATCATCCAATACTTTGATTATCTGAATTTCAGTCCGGATAGAGTTCGTGCACCAGTCCAGAAGTTTCCACTCTCTTATTACTTTATAACTGTTTTCACATAATTCCACAACCAAATCCTTATATGTCGTCACTATCTCACAATAACTTTTATTGGGGATAATCGCATAGCCTTCCTGAGTTCTGGGGACATCTGTCTCTATTTCACCCGAATCCAGCTTTCCATTTTTATTGAGGTCTATCCAGGGGTCAGGATAATAATTATCATTCAAATCCCATTCAATATTTTCATCACACGCCAGGTGAGGTCTATTGGGGCTGATTCCATCATAATGAGGTGGAAATACTATATCTTCAACTGATAAGCGTCTATAAAATACTTGTTGCATACATGTATCTGACTTGTTTCCCCATTTGTCAATAGCTTGGTAGACTACTTTTCGAATAGCGCTCCACTCATTATGGCAGTCTGCATTTACAATCTCATCTGAAACTATCTCTACATATGATGTTGAATCGCAATTGTCAAATGCATCAGGAAGAGTTAAGTCATCGGAATAATAGCACGAGACTATTGTATCCGCAGGGCATTCGAAGAAAGGAGGTGATTTGTCCTCGATTAGTACGGTGCCCCAGCAACTTCTTCCCAAGAGTGTATCCACAACCATTGCTTTTATTTGCTGTCCTGCATAAGCACAAGTTACTGGATTAGGCACAGGATTTCCCAGATGGTCTGTCAAATTGACTATGAGTCCGGGGATAAAGAATTTGGTAGAAAGTATCATGCCCGGCGTAATATAGACTTCACCATCTGTATTCAATGAAATATTTACAGCATCTAAACATGCCAGATCTTTGTTTCTATCCAATATCAGGAAAGCAGTTTGTGAAATAGTATAACATCCCTGATCTAATCCTCTCTCATCATAAATGATCACACGAAACATTGAACCTTGCATTGTTTCTGTAACATGAGGAATACAATACACACTTTCTCGCGCTCCATCAATATTTTCAAAAGTATCTCCATTGGATTTTTGCCACTGATATTGAAAGTCTTCTTTTTCTACAACAACGGAAACACATACATTACTATCACCTACATTTGTAATAAGGTGGGAAGGTTGTTTTGTTATGTGTGGTTGGATATTAAATTGTAATTTAATGTGTCCCACTGCCATACACTGATCAGGTGAAACCAGCCTTGCATACAACTCCACATAATCTACTATTCCGATTATGGAATCTACTTCATTGCTGCCGGTCAAAGCATCCTCCATTATCCTATGGAAAGATTCAACCTGGTTTCCCGATGGAAATCCGTTTCCCAGCCCATTTGGATCTATTAAGTCTAATAAAACCGGATTGAAGAGATTATAGCCACTTGGCAGCAATTGAGAAGTAATGCATTCTGCTATGTCCAGATCATTGGCTTCAAACTGGGGAGGATTGCGTAAGTTGATACTGCAAATGGTGGAACATCCTGTAAAATCAGTTACAGTCACAGTATAAGTTCCAAAGCCAATACCGGTTATTGAAGATGTAGTGTCCCCAGTGTTCCAAACATATGAATAAGGAGCCACTCCACCATGTAATATCACAGTTGCCATTCCATCATATCCATTATGGCAGGATATGGGATTCGACAGAATTTCACATTGAAACTCTTCTGGAGAAAGGACTTCGAATGTGCAGCTTTTTATGCAATCATTTGCATCTTTCACGTCTACAGTATAAATACCAGGTATCAAGTTTTCAAAATAGGAAACTTCGGAAAAATCGCTTCCATTAAGACTGAAAGAGTAAGGAGCTACACCCCCACTTACCAAAATCTGATTGAATCCATTATCATCTTGTTCACAATTGAGATGTTGCAATTCACTAGTGCAGTCTATAATGAGCTCTTCAGGGGAAGATACCTCGACCTGGCAACTATCTATACACCCCCGGTCATTAGTTACCGTAACTCCATAAAAGCCAGCAGCAATCAAATTCACTGTTTGACCCATACTGTCATTACTCCATACAAATGTATAATCTTCTGTATCCTCTGAATTGAGTATGTTTACGGTGGCAACGGCATCATTGGCTCCAAAACAAGAGACAATTGACTCTATATTACATTGAAGAGCCGGTAATTCTATGAGGTTAATTTGCACACTGTCTGTTGCCTCACAACCGTTTTCCTGAACAATCGTTACACGATATTGACCGGACAATGTGACTTCAGGGATACTCACATCGCTGCTTTCAGATTTTTGTATCAATTTACCTTCAGGATCAAACCAAAATATTGTTTGGCTATGATTGGCGGTGAATTCGCTTGTAAGTGTTAATGTACTTTTCTCACAAATAACATCAGGAGCATTGTTTAAACTGATTTCAGGATATGGTAATATTTCAAAGGAAACAATAGTGGTGTCAGCACAATGCAAACCGGATGCCTGTACCTGAGAGTATACATACTGATAATCGTATGTATTTCCAACTTCCAATATCGATGGTTTAATAAAATAAAATTGATTGGTTCCAACCAGCAGTGAATCAATGATACCAGATCCTGTCAGATTTCCTCCACTGGGATTAACTCTAACTCTAAGACTATCAAGATTACCGCAAATAAAATCATCTGATATAAATACCTGAGGGTTTAGAGATTGAACATCAAAAGGGGCAAACCAGGTAAGAGAATCCCCTCCCATATTAAATGTGTAATAGATTAAAAAATTACCTCCGCCTTTAGGTGGTATAAAATAAGCATCCTCTTCTATGATCTTAATAGCGTCTGTTACAGGTATCTCTTCATTATCCACCAATTGCACGACATTGTATGACCCATCTCCTGGCAAGGGATCAGAAGTAAAACAATCAATAGGTTGCAATAAAATACCTGAGTTGTTGTCACAGGCTTCAGATTGCAAAAAACAAAATTCTGGAACGATCAATTGGACTGAATTGATCGTCAAATTTCCTGAAACATCAATTTCCCTTGCATAAATCACCTGAAATCCATCTCCATAGAAATCTTTTGTAATTGGATTCACTCCTCTTTCCGCTTCTTCAGGGCTTTTATGATATGAAGTGGTTTTAATATATTTTGATCTAAGTAAATATTCATCTCTGTTTAATTTTGTTTCCAGGTTGAAACGAAACCATCCGGGTCTTACATATTTAGCATATATAGTTTCTCTGGATATAGAATCTGGAAATGAGAATCGCTTAGTTAATTCTTCTTCAACATTAGAAGTGTAATGCGTAAAAGACGCTATTCCGTTTGTGAAATAAAAAAGAAATATTAAAAATAAAGGTATTGTAGTTTTCATCCCAAGTCAAGAAATTCATTAAATAGTTTAAGCCTCAATCAAAATAAAGCAAAATTCATGCCATCATATTAAAAATAATTTTAATATGTAATTAAAATCTAATTCTGTGAGGAAAAAATAAAAATGCCCTTGTATTTCAATGGTTGCGACTATTTAGTGCAGTTTTTTTGAGCTGATTTATACATAGGGTAAACTAAAAAATGAATTAGAAACCTGCGTAAGTATATATTCTGTAGGATTGGAATACTTAGATTTCCCGTTGCCATTCAATTTATTTATTAGTAGTTAATTATTCTTTAACTACCCGAACCTTGCCTTTTCGATATTTATTTTTTGGTTGCTTTTATAATATACTGATGATCAAGAATATTTTGAAAATCTTCAATATCAGAATATCCTGCCTTTTCCAGCCATACTACAAGGGTATCACTTTCGAGCCTTTCTGACAAAGGTGGAGCATCAACATCTATGAATTTTCTTTTAAAATCAACGATCATGATCTCTCCATGAGCGGGAAGATATTCCTGAATTAACTGTAAATATTCTAAAGGATGTGTTATATAGGTGATGGTATTGATGAGTATGGCTATGTCAGCTTCATTTGGTGTTAATTTTGGATCCATGGGGTCAACCATCCTTATTTCAATTCTATCCTGAATATCATTTGGGAGGTTGGCTTTAAAGATTTCCATTAATTCAATCAAATTGGGATCAATTTCAGCAGCAATGACCTTTTTCGCTTTGAATGCCAGCCTAAATGTAAAATAACCTGTACCCGCCCCAATGTCTACTATGGTTTTGTCAGAAATGTCACCCAAAGCCTCAATGACCAGTTCTGGTTTTTGCCAGGAATCTCTGCCCAAAGATGTCCCCGTTTGAACATAACTGTCTTTTTCTTCATTATTTAAGGAAAAACAACCGTACGCTGCGATAAGCAAAAGGGAAAAAATGCATCTGAATCTATACATTATAATTCTGTTTTTTTTTATTCAGAATAAAGATAAACAGCTTCTATTATTTTTTCAATTTTCTTTCTGACAGTAGATGCAGGCGAATCAATATGATTGACTAAAATGCTGAAAGTGGAGATTTGCCCTGTCTTATTTTCAACAAATCCAGCATAGGAAACCACTCCTTCAATGAATCCCGATTTTACCCAGACGCGATTGCGTGCAGTAGATTGCTGAAGAAAATATCTAACAGTTCCTTCCTTACCCGCCTGCGGTAAATAGGAGATGGTGTTTTTAAACCCCCACTTCTTATAATAGTGATGCAGAAACCGGGTAAACAAAGCTGGTGTTATAGAATTACCGGTACCCAACCCGCTACCATCTACCATTTTCAAGGAAAGTGGCGCCAATCCTTCGTCTTTCATTTTTTCTTTAATTTTTTGTATACCGCTTTTTCTACTACCGTCATCTGAAAGAGTTTTTAGCAAGGCTTCGCTGTATAGATTTACACTAAACGTATTGTTGATCAGTACAATATCACTTAGTGGGGGCGAATAAATCTGGGTTATCGGGATAATAATTTTGTCTGGTTTGACATGATAAATAAAATAATTTTGAGCATCTATACCCTGATCTTTCAGATACATATAAAGTGTCTGAGCAAAATAAGCAGGTGGATCAGGCATGGAACCCCTGATAGTAAACAGTCCTCTTCCCTGAGGTACCGTTCCCTTTACCATTTTATGGTAAAATCCATGACCACCATATATATAGGCATTGTCTCCGGTGCCTGGCCTGGCTACTGTAACTTTGTTTTCAATGGTCATGCCAGGGATCTGAGGTTCATGTCCTGCAATTTCAGTCAGACTTCCTATGGGTTTATTCCGGACAAAAGATAAGTTATATTCGTTTTCATTCATATTGAGGCCAAATACACCACCTCCATAGTAGTTTCCCACATCGCTCCAGCTCCACGAAGGAAGAGATGCTTCTTCATCAAATATACCGGTATAGACAATGACATTGCCGTCAATGCACTTAATCCCTGTTTTTTGTATTGCATTATGAATTTCTGACAAAACCTGGGATAAACCACTTCCTATTTCTGATCTTGAAGATCCAAATGTTGGATCTCCGGAGCCTACAATCACTACATCGCCTTTCAGGGTACCATCGGTTTCCAGGTTTCCGGTATATCCTATGGTGGTATTGTATTTATAATTATTTCCCAAAATATCGAGGGCAATAAAAGATGTGATGACCTTTAATGTGGAAGCAGGCATAAATTTTCTGGATGACTGTAGAGAATATACTTCTGTACCTTGAGAATTTCTAATACTAATGCCAGCATTAAATTCTATCGATTCTTTTTCTTTCACCAACCGGTTGATTTGATTTTCCAGTGAAGATTGAGCCTGAATGGAAAAACAAGCCATACTTAAAATAATCAATATATTAATCAATTCTTTCATAGTCGAATGCTATATGAAACAAAGCTTCTCCCTGGGTAACCACCGAGGCATTATTGTGGCCAATAATAAATCCATTTCTACTGGCTTCAACAAAAACGGATTTAGTGCCATAAGGATCCTTAATAAGACCTATGGGTTCTTTTTTTTCAATGTATTGACCTGATGATTTTGTCCAAATAAATATTCCCGATTGAGGTGCTCTGATCCATGAAGTCTTTTTAACATGGTATCGGAATGGATAGGGATTGGGTAACCAAATATCGATCATTCCCAATTTATTTAAAACACGGAGAATGCCATCTTTGGCTTTTTCTATCGAAAATCCATCCAGTCGTATTGATTCTCCACCTTCAAAAACGATTGCCGGTATCTTCATGTCTTTACATACTTTTCTGAAAGATCGGGATATTAGTTTATATTGTATAATAAAAGGTGCATCAAATGCCATAGCCAGAGATTCTGCATGAATGTGTTGTGTTGCATATCTTACTTGTGGGAAATTATATCTGCTAGATCCACCTGTATGCAGGTCTATAGCTATATCAACGGAGGGAAGTATTTTGCGCGTAATGACACTGGCTACACGGGAAGCCAATGAGCCCTTAAGACTTCCTGGAAAACTGCGATTTACATCCTTGCCATCCGGTACTTCTCTTGAGAAATTGATAAATCCAAAAACATTTAATAAAGGAATGAGGATGACATTTCCTTTTAATAGATGGTTAAATTCACCTTTTTCTGCCATTCCGCGGAGTGCTTCAATGCCATTTATTTCATCGCCATGGACACCCCCTAAAAGCAAGACAGTGGGTCCCGGTTTCAAACCCCTGTACACGTGTGCTGTTATGGAAATCTGATTGCCCGAAGGCAGCTTCCCCACAATAAGCTTTATTTCAATATTTTCACCTGGAAGTATATTCCATGTATGTATTACCAGAGGTTCAGAAAAACTTTTATATGATTTCGTTTGATAATACTCCATCAACGCTTCACTTTTTCTTCTATAAATGAAATAATTTTTCCGGAGATATCTCTTTTTGTAACCGTTTCAATCCCTTCTAAGCCTGGCGAGGCATTTACTTCTAAAATAAGCGGTCCCCTATTGGATTGAAGGAGGTCTACTCCTGCAATTTTGAGACCTAGAATTTTTACTGCTTTCAAAGCCACTTCAAATTCCTCATCATTAAGGCGATAAGGTGTGGCTGAAGCCCCTCTGTGAAGATTAGACCTGAACTCTCCGTCAGCAGCCTGTCGCTTCATTGCACCCGCTATTCTGCCATTGACTACAAAGGCCCTGATATCTGCCCCCTTTGACTCGCCAATATATTCCTGTATCATTACTTTTTGCTTGGCACTATAAAACGCTTCCAGAATGGATTCTGCATTGGAGCGGTTTTCAGCCAGTATGACGCCTAACCCATGGGTGCCATTGAGCAGTTTAATGATGACAGGGTATCTTTCTATTTGAGCTACCATTTCAGCAATTGAGTAATAATTATCAGAAACTATGGTTTTTGGCACCTTTAAACCCGCTGAAGAAAGTATCTGAAGACAACTTAGTTTATCCCGTGCACTGAGTAGGGGTTGCGATCCCAAAGTCGTGAATACACCCATACTTTCAAATTGTCTTATAATAGCTGCACCGTGAAAAGTAGCTGTAAAACCAATCCTTGGTATGATCGCATCTGCCTGGTCTATTTGCTTCCCCATATACACAATACGCGGATTCCCGGTTTCTATATAAATATCACAATGCATATGGTCTATAACACTTACCCGGTGATTTCTCCGGTAAGCAGCCTTGTATAAGCTCTCTGTACTGTACAGGGATGGATTGCGTGAAAGTATGAGAATATTCATCTCAGGTGCTCATTATTTATTGATTTAACTGATCTCCGGGGAAACGGGATTAAAATTCAGCAAGGTAAGATATTATTACCTTATGTGTAAAGGATAAGTTTTACTTTACTAAATAATTAAATTTGTAATATTAAATATAAGTTGTGGTATTTAAAACTAAGTCATCCATGCGGAGTCGTTTATTATATTTTTCACACAGGGATGCCAATTCTTATTATATTGTCCGAAAATATAAAATTGCATGTCTGTTCCCAAAGTGCCTTTTGTAAAAAACAATAATAAGGTCATCAATGCCTGGGCATTTTTTGACTGGGCTAATTCTGCGTACGCATTGGTTATATCCACTGCTATTTTTCCCATTTATTTTATTCAGTTTACCCCTGATGTCATTTCTTTTGGAAGTGGCACTATATCTAATAGTGCTTTGTATTCCTATGCTGTTTCATTTTCTTACCTGATCATTGCCATTTTATCACCATTGCTTTCAGGAGTGGCTGATTACGGAGGAAAGAGGAAGTTTTTTCTCAGAATGTTTACAGTAGTTGGCTCCATAGCATGCATAACGTTGTATTTTTTCAAGGGCGAACCCCAATTATGGCTGGGTACATCAGCGTTTATCCTGGCTACCATAGGATTCGCCGGAGGTATTGTATTTTACGATGCTTACCTACCCGTAATCGTTACAGAGGATAGATATGATAAAGTGAGTGCCAAGGGATTTTCTTATGGCTATATGGGTAGCGTTATATTGTTAGTAGTTATATTGCTAATGATTCAGAAACCCGCCTGGTTTGGTATAACTGACCCACAACTTCCTGCAAGAATAGGTTTTGTCATGGTGGGGCTATGGTGGATCGGATTTGCTCAAATTTCTTTTTATTATTTGCCAAAAGACAATCCGGTTAAACTTGGGTTTGCCATGATAGGACAGGGATATCGTGAGTTAAAAAGTGTATTTAGCAGATTAAAAAACCAGCCCTGGTTACAGAGATTTTTAATAGCCTTCTTTTTTTATTCTGCCGGAGTACAGACGGTATTGTACCTGGCTACGGTATTTGCTGAGAAAGAATTGTCATTCGGAGCATCAGAACTTATAGTCCTGGTGTTGATTTTACAACTTGTAGCCATTGGAGGGGCCTATTTTTTTGCCTGGGTTTCAGCAAAAACTTCCAATAAGTCTTCACTTACCATAATGCTAATCATTTGGATATCAATTTGCATAGGGGCTTATTTTACAACCGGAAAAATATTTTTCTACGTCCTCGCAGCTATGGTAGGCCTGGTTATGGGAGGTATCCAGTCCCTTTCCAGATCTACTTACAGTAAAATGCTGCAGGAGAGAGATAAAGACACAACCTCATTTTTTAGTTTTTATGATGTACTCTACAAAATTGCCATTGTGGTGGGAACCTTTACTTTTGGATTTGTGGATAACATCACTGGCAATATGCGGTATTCAGTACTGGTTTTGGCCTTATTTTTTATCGTAGGCTTATTATTGCTCCGTTCAGTTAAATCAGCGGAGATCAGTTAAGGTTCATAAATATGAATGTAGCTGATTCGTTTCAGTTCTTTTAATTACCTGATATGAATTGAATCCGCTACATTTTGTCATAATTCCCCCAAAGTCCCCAAAGTTTTGGGGATGGGGTAACAGATGAGTTGTTATTTAAACTACTGCTAAGCCTTTTTATTTTTTTGCTTTCTTTTTTGGCGATACGATAACGATCATCCTTCTTCCTTCAAGTTTCGGCAGAGCCTCTGGTGCACCATACTCTTCCAATTCCTTTAAAAATCGCAATAGAAGGAGTTCACCTCTGTCTTTGAAAACAATGGTTCTTCCCCTGAAGTGGACATAAGCTTTAACTTTTGCCCCATCTTCCAAAAATTTTTGCGCATGCTTCAGTTTAAAATCAAAATCGTGATCATCCGTATTGGGACCAAAGCGAATTTCTTTGACTACGGTTTTGGCCGTTTTGGCTTTTAATTCCTTTTCTTTTTTCTTTCGGTTGTATAAAAACTTGTTATAGTCAGTAATTCTGCAAACAGGAGGATCAGCTTTAGGACTGATCTCTACCAGATCCAAACCCATTTGTTTAGCCCAGGTCAATACCAATTGAGTATTGTAAATGTCCGGTTCAATTTTTCTTCCAACTACTTCACTGATATCTTCCAAATTATCCCCAACCAACCTGATTTTAAGGTTTTTAATTTTATAATTGATCCTAAATGAAGGTTCTTCAACGGTTTGTTGTCTTTTTTGTTTTCCCAAATTTTATTGTTTTGTTAATAATAAATACTATACCACTAGTTCTTGTTTTGGTATAACTTTGATAATACATAATTTTTATTGTAAAAAAAAAGGACAGTATTGATTATAAATAACCGAATACTGCCCCGGTTTATCGTTATGAATAGATGTTATAAAGAACTTCTGTAAAGATAATCTATTCTTTAATATCCTCTTCTTTATTTATTTTAGAAGACAGTGCAATCTTGATGCCACCTTCCTCACCCGTATTGAGAACTGCTTTTAACTTAGAGCCCTGGGGTGGATTTTCTGATAATAGAAATTCTGCGAGTGGGTCTTCAATGTATTTTTGAATTGCCCTGTTTAGTGGGCGCGCTCCAAATTGTGGATCAAAGCCCTTTTCAGCTACAAACTTCTTAGCTCCATCTGTCATGGACAAATAATAACCCATGCCTTCCAGACGATTATACAAGTGTTTGAGATTAATATCAATGATTTCAAACATGTGTTCCTGATCCAGACTGTTAAATATTACCACATCATCAATTCTGTTTAAGAATTCAGGAGAAAATGTCCTCTTCAATGCGGTTTGTATAATGGACTTGGAATCTTCATCGGAAGATTGTAGTCGGGATTGGGTAGCAAAACCCACGCCTTGTCCAAAATCCTTAAGTTTTCTAACTCCAATATTGGAAGTCATTATGATCAGTGTATTCTTAAAGTCTACTTTTCTGCCTAAACCGTCGGTAAGCTGTCCATCATCGAGTACCTGAAGTAATATATTGTACACATCGGGATGGGCTTTTTCTATCTCATCAAAAAGAATTACAGAATAGGGCTTTCTTCTTACTTTTTCCGTAAGCTGACCACCTTCTTCATATCCTACATAGCCCGGAGGGGCACCTATTAACCTGCTCACAGAAAATTTCTCCATATACTCACTCATATCAAGCCGTACAAGCGAATTGTCTGATTCAAATAGATATCTTGAAAGCGCTTTGGCCAATTCTGTTTTTCCAACACCCGTAGGTCCAAGGAATATCAATGAACCAATTGGTTTTTTTGGATCTTTAAGTCCTACCCTGTTACGTTGAATGGCTTTAGTGATTTTTTCAATCGCTTCATCCTGACCTATGATCATTTTTTTCATGTCATCAGCCATGTGAACCAGCTTATTGCTTTCGCTCTGGGCTACTCTTTTGACTGGAATTCCAGTCATCATGCTCACTACCTCAGCAATATTATCTTCATTGACCGGGTATTTTTTAGTCTTGGATTCCTGCTCCCATTCTTCTTTGGCCTGATCCAGTCTTCTGATCAATTTAGATTCATTATCGCGATACTCGGCCGCTTTCTCGTATTGTTGATTTTTAACAGCCTGATTTTTCAGATCCTTAATTTCTTCAATCTTTTGTTCAAGCTCTTCAATGTATTTCGGAACATGAATATTCTTAAGATGCGTTCGGGCACCCACTTCATCCAATACGTCTATAGCCTTATCAGGTAAGAACCGGTCGCTGATATATCTGTCACTTAACTTTACACATGCAATGATAGCCTCATCTGAGTAAGTAACGTTGTGAAACTCCTCATATTTAGATTTTATATTGTTCAGGATGTGGATCGTTTCTTCCGCACTCGGAGGATCTACCATTACTTTTTGGAATCTTCTATCCAGTGCACCATCCTTTTCTATGTGTTGTCTGTATTCATCAAGAGTAGAAGCGCCTATACACTGAAGCTCTCCTCTGGCCAAAGCAGGTTTAAATATATTGGAGGCATCCAGCGAACCGGTGGCACCACCTGCACCTACTATGGTATGAATTTCGTCTATGAAAAGAATGACGTCCGATGCTTTTTCCAACTCATTCATGATGGCCTTCATTCTCTCTTCAAATTGTCCTCGATACTTTGTGCCAGCTACCAAAGCAGCCAGGTCGAGCATTACGATTCTTTTATCAAAAAGAGTTCTTGAGACTTTTCTCTGAATGATGCGAAGTGCCAGGCCTTCCACAATAGCGGTCTTACCTACTCCGGCTTCACCTATCAATATAGGATTGTTTTTCTTTCTTCTGCTCAGAATCTGCGACACCCTTTCTATCTCAGTCTCTCTCCCAATAATGGGATCAAGTTTCCCTTCCTCGGCCAACCTGGTTACGTCTCTGCCAAAATTATCCAATACAGGAGTCCTCGATTTGCCAGTAGCTTTTTTAGTATACTCCCCGGTATCATCATCGTCCATAGGCGCTTCTGATTCTGAAGCGGATCTGGCATATATATCTGTGAAACCCGGATCTTGTTCCTGCTTCACATATTCGAGTTCAGCACGATAACTTTCATAGTCTACGTCAAATTCATACAGAATACGTGCAGCCTCATTTTGTGAATGCTTTAAAATAGAAAGCATTAGATGCTCAGGTTTAATCTCATCATTGCGATAGCTTTTTGCTTCCAAAAAGGTCACTTTTAAAACCTTTTCAGCATGTTTGCTCCATTTGATATCATCTTCCTTTACCTGGGTAATAGATTTATGATTTCTCTTTATAGAGTCTTCAATTTTAAATTTTAATTCATCAAGGTCTAATTCCAGTGAATTTAATACCTTCATGGCTATGGTGTCTTTCTCCTGGATCATACCTAAAAGCAGATGCTCAGCTCCAATAAAGTCATTGCCTAACCTTATGGCCTCTTTCTTACTTTGCTGAATGATCTTCTTTACGACCGGTGAAAACTTTCTGTTCATTATAGATCTCCTATATTGTATAAACAATAATAATTATTTAATCTCATCAATCACAAGGATTGGTAATATTTTATACGAAAAAACAGTGCCAACCTCATAATACCTGCTCTTTTGTCAGGTATAGTTATATATACACTTTTTATTAACGATAGTTTTCATTACTCTGACACTTTAACGTATATTTAGCTACCACAAATCCTAAAAACTGCCAAAAACAGTAAATACTAATTCTAACGTGCAAGCTGGTTTGTGATTTTTATGTTGTATGCGAAATTGAAAGAATGATTTCCGGGTAGTCGCTGCAAAATTCAGCATATTTACTACTTTGACATACAATGATATCAGATTGATCCTAATAAATTCAAATTTAAACAAATTGTTTGTATTTAGCGCTATTAAGGGGCATAAATATTTTTTATAGTATTTTTAGATTATGTCTGGTTTTATCTGTCTGCTTTTTTAAAGGTAAATCCAGTCATATTTTTAGATCGATTTTTACATCTTCATGTTTTCTTAGCACTTACATTGTGCAATAATTATGGAAAACTTTACGTCTTACTACTTTTTTGAAAGTTTTTGGCAGATGTAGAAAGTTTGAAAATTCATTGGTTGGGTGGGTAATTTGAGCCATGTTTAGAGAAGAATCATCAAATAAATTCCGGTTTATCAAGGATTTATTTTACATTTGTCGGCTGTTTAAAATCGCTTCATGTGCACTGATAATATCTATTCAAATCAATGTGTCTGGAGGTTTTTGAACATTTTATAATACTTTTTACAATATAAGATATTCATTAATTATTGAATATATTTTTCAACCACAATCCGGTTTAACGACTTTAAATAAACTAATATGAAGTTTTCTTTGGATAAAAAAGATAAGTATTCTGTTTTTCAATTGAATGAAGAATATCTTAATTCTCTCATTGCCCCCAATCTCAAATCCGAATTTATTTTTTTGAGGAATGAAGGGGTAAGGAATTTGATTTTTGATCTTAGCAAAGTAAAATATGTTGACTCATCAGGACTCAGCTCCATTTTAACAGCCAATCGACTTTGGAAGGACTACGGTTCTTTTGTCGTGACAGGTATACAATCCGATTCTATAAAAAAACTCATAGAAATATCCCGCCTGGAAAATATTCTCACCATTGTCCCCACCCTGGAAGAGTCCATTGATTATATTTTTATGGAAGAAATTGAAAGAGAGCTTTCATCAGAAGAAGAATAATATAATGTTTTGGATGGCAAAGTAATTTTACTGGGAACCAATTCTTCAATGCCTAATCATGGAAGATTTACGAGTTCTCAAGTTGTAATTATAGGAAGGCATTATATCATGATCGATTGTGGAGAAGGAGCGCAAATTCGCTTATCTGAGTACAAAATTAAACGCAATAAAATTAGCCATATCTTAATCAGCCATCTCCACGGCGACCATGTGTATGGTTTGTTTGGGTTATTGGGTTCCTATATGCATTATAACAGGACTTCACCTTTACACATTTATGGCACAATTGGTATAAGAGAACTCTTACATTCTGTTTTCCGTCTGTCAGATTCACACTTTTCTTTTAAAATCCATATTCATGAACTGGATCCTTTACAGAACGGCACATTTGTCTCGCTCGATGAGCTCTCTATAAAATATTTTCCACTCAAACACAGGATACCTACCATCGGTTACCGATTTGATTTCCAAAAAAAAGGAAGAAAAATGATCTCAAAAAAGTTGGAGGAGTATCAGCTAAGCATTGACCAGATCATCAAGGCAAAACGAGGGGAAGATATCGAAGTTCCTGGCAAAGGCAAAATCAACAATGATGAGATAACTGTACCGCACTCCCATAGCTCATATGCTTATTGTAGCGACACAATATACGATGAAGACATTATACCGTTTATTAAGGATGTTCATCTCCTTTATCATGAAACCACCTATTTGGATGGAATGGAAGAGGAAGCCGAAAGCAGAATGCATTCTACTTTTGGACAAGCAGCAAAAATCGGGATGAAGGCCAATGCAGGATGCTTAATTACGGGTCATTACAGTAGCCGATACGATGATTTGAAAGATTTTGAAGAAGCTGCAAAGAATGCTCCATTGAAGGTACTCATAGGAAAGGATGGCGGAGAGTATTATTTTTAATCAGGTGAAGTACTTTTGATTATTCAATGGATAAAGATATGTTTCAATATCGACTTTAAGAGCATTGACCGTAGGGTTCTTATCGACTTTATTGGGTAGATCATCATTTCTGTATACTTTTAACAGTAAGTTTAATATCATTAAATGTCTGGATTTCAATAGGGAAATGATCTATCGGTTTTTAATCAACCTGAATATTATTTTTCGTTCTGACTGTGGTATTACTGATCCGATTGAAATTTTATACTTGTTTCTTGATTATTTCCCTTTGATTTTAAAATTGTAACCGTATATTTGCACCGCGATTGAAAAAAGCAAGGATTGATCGGTTAGCTCAGTTGGTAGAGCAACGCCCTTTTAAGGCGTGGGTCCTGGGTTCGAGCCCCAGACCGATCACAAAAGAGGATCTGTAATTACAAGTCCTCTTTTTTATTTAATGTTAGGCCTGTTGTATGATGTTGGCTTTTAAAAAAAAAAAGCAATTCACACAGAAACTTCAGCCTTAATGTGAGGATGTGGGTTATAATTAAGCAAGGTAAAGTCTTCGTATTTATAGTCAAAAATGGAAGTCACTTCCGGGTTAATTTTCATGTCAGGCAAGGGCTTTGGCTCTCGCTTAAGCTGCAACCTGGCCTGGTCAATATGGTTCGTGTATAAATGTACATCGCCAAATGCATGAATGAATTCTCCAGGCTCAAGATGGCAAACTCTGGCAATCATTAAAGTAAGCAATGCGTAAGATGCGATATTAAATGGCACCCCTAAGAATGTATCTGCTGACCTTTGATACAAAAGACAAGACAATTTGTTATCTGCAACATAAAATTGAAATAAACAGTGACATGGTGTCAGAGCCATTTGATCCAATTCTCCAGTATTCCATGCATTGACAATGATCCTTCTGGAATCCGGGTTTGTTTTGATCAGGTCTATCACTTTACTTATTTGATCCACTGTACTGCCATCAGCACACTTCCAGCTTCTCCATTGCTGGCCATAGACAGGTCCTAAATTTCCATCCTCATCTGCCCATGCATCCCAAATCCTTACACCATTTTCATTTAGATATCTTATGTTGGTGTCACCTTTTAAAAACCAAAGTAATTCATGGATTATCGATTTTACATGAAGCTTTTTTGTGGTGAGGAGCGGGAATCCTTCTGAAAGGTCAAATCGCATCTGATATCCAAAACAACTGATGGTGCCCGTACCCGTGCGATCTGATTTTAAGGTACCGTTTTCCATTATATACCTGAGTAGTGTTTGATATTGTCTCATGGGTCAAGATCTTTAAAAGTGTATGCTATGAAATGCCATCATCTTTATCGTTAAATAAAGATTAACACAAATATGGTAATTTACTTTTATATGATGAAGGCGATGGACTTTTTATTCTGAGATGTTGCCATCTTTGGTAAGAAGTGCATAATATTTTTGATTTTACCCTTGTATAAATATGAAATTAGAGTACTATAAAAATATAATTAAAGTAATCTAAAAATAGAATTTCTTACAGTATCTATACGAATAGACCATGATTTAAAACAAGATGCAGAAATTTTTATTAACTTGATTGGATATAATTAAAACACTATCATTATGTACAACAGCCTGAGTGATTGCATTAAAGACCTGGAAAAACGTGGAATGATAGTTCGGATAAAATCTGAGGTTGATCCATATCTTGAAATGGCTGAAATCCATCGCAGAGTGTACGATGCCAAGGGTCCAGCCATCTTTTATGAAAAAATCAAAGGAAGTCCTTTTGTAGCTGTGAGCAATCTTTACGGAACCATTGATCGCACAGAGTTTATTTTCAGGCATACAATTAAAAATGTGAAAAAGGTAATCGCTTTGAAAGCAGATCCTTCAAGAGCATTAAAAAAACCTTTGCACTTCGCTTCTGCGCCGTTTACAGCCTTGACAGCTTTACCCATGAAGTCTCTTTTCTCAAAGCCTGTAAACTATGGACAAACTACGATTGACCAGCTTCCCATGATTAAATCCTGGCCAATGGATGGGGGGGCATTTATCACTTTACCGCAAGTGTTAACCTTACCTCCTGGGGAAAAGAGTATTATGCAATCCAATCTTGGCATGTATCGTATTCAACTCGATGGTAATGAATACATTCCCAATGAAGAAGTAGGTTTACACTATCAAATCCATCGTGGCATTGGAGTTCATCATGAGATGTATAACAAAAGTGAGGAGGAATTTAAATGCAGCATTTTTGTGGGAGGGCCTCCATCTCATACATTTGCAGCCATCATGCCTATGCCGGAAGGAATAAGCGAACTCACTTTCGCCGGTATGCTGGGTGGCAGGCGATTCAGGTATTTCAAAGATGACCTGGGCAATATTGTTTCTTCAGATGCTGATTTTGTTATTACTGGCACCATACTTAAGGAGGTAAAGAAACCCGAAGGCCCTTTTGGTGATCACCTGGGATATTATAGCCTTCAACACGATTTTCCGGTCATGAAAGTAGACAGGGTATATCATCGTAAAGATCCGATATGGCATTTTACTGTAGTGGGAAGACCTCCACAGGAAGATAGCAGTTTTGGATACCTTATTCACGAACTGGTAGAAGAACTGGCTCCTCAGGAATTTCCTGGACTTGTATCCCTCAATGCCGTAGATGCAGCAGGCGTGCATCCCTTATTAATTGCAATTGGTAAGGAGAGATATATGCCATTCAGAGAACGTAAACCAGAAGAAATCCTCACCATTGCCAATAGAATTCTTGGATCAGGTCAGACATCCCTTGCAAAATTTTTATGGATAGCCGCCGAGGGAGATAATCCGTCTCTAAACACCAATGATATCGCTGTATTTTTTAAGCATATGCTCGAAAGAGTGGACTGGACGAGAGATTTACATTTTCAAACCAAAACTACAATCGATACGCTCGATTATTCAGGAACGGGATGGAATGCCGGCTCCAAGGTGATCATTGCTGCATGTGGTGATAGGAAAAGGACACTGTCGACCACCATTTTTCCTGACTTGAGTCTGCCAAAGGAGTTTGAGGATATGCAATTGGCTTTGCCAGGAGTTTTAGCCTTAAAAGGTCCTTCTTTTTCTACACAAGAGAATGCGATTTGGGAAATGGAAAAACTGACAAGTCATTTGACAACAAACGATGTAAATCATTACCCACTCATTGTCGTTTGTGATGATGCGAGTTTCCTCTCTGCCCATATCAACAATTTTGTCTGGGTTACTTTTACCCGGAGCAATCCATCCCATGATTTGTATGGAGTAGGGGCATTTACTGAATTTAAACATTGGGGTTGCCAGGGACCACTAATCATAGATGCGCGTATAAAACCACATCATGCCCCTTTATTGATGCCTGATCCTGAAGTCAGCAAAAACGTAGATGAGATGATGGATATTGAAGAAGGGTTAAAAAAGATCTTTAATCGTTAACCCGGACCTGCTTTTATATTGAAAATGCGAAATCTGAAATAAGTCTATACCTGGACGAAGAAAAGTTCCGGGTCAATTAATGAATTTCTTAAACGTATGGTGAACATTTATTCATCTGCCTTTGCAGACTCAAATTGCCAGCGCCGAAACAAGGTTGTAGAGAAGATATGCAGTCAGATCAAAGCTTTTACTTACAACAAACAAAAGAATTTTGTATAATCCTAAATAATAAATACCTTACCCCTTCTTTTTGGAAATGACTTTAAAATCTTATTTTATCATAATCTAAATTATTAGACAGAAATGAAAATATTGACCCAGAAGATCATCGGAATGATTACTATTTTTTTACTTCCAGTTATCCTCAAGGCTCAGTCTGAAAGCCGGGGAATTGATGAAAGGATAAATGATGCTTTTGACCCTATTGCTCGCGGTTTTGAAAGTTTTGTGATGTTTTCAATTCCGATAACCGAAACCATAAACATACCTATTGTGCTTATTCTTCTCATAGGAGGTGCTTTGTTTTTTACCCTGGTGTTTTCTTTTCCTAATATAAGACGATTTTGGCTGGCCATTAATGTAGTCAGGGGTAAGTATTCGGATATTGATAAACCTGAGGCCATAGAATCGGCGGAAGTCAATATAGTGGATGGCGATATAAAGCGAACGATTTCAGATGAAAGTAAGGATGGAGAGGTAAGTCATTTTCAGGCATTGGCAACAGCGGTTTCTGGAACGGTGGGACTTGGAAATATAGCAGGAGTAGCTTTGGCTATAGCCATCGGTGGTCCCGGAGCAACCTTTTGGATGATCGTCGCTGGCTTTTTGGGCATGTCGTCTAAATTTGTAGAATGCACCTTAGGCGTTAAATATAGAGATGTGGGACCTGATGGTACAGTATATGGCGGACCAATGTATTATTTGTCAAAAGGCTTAGGAGAGATGGGTTTTGCCAAATTGGGTAAAGTACTGGCTGTCATTTTTGCCATAACCTGTGTCGGTGGTTCATTTGGTGGGGGTAATGCCTTTCAAGCCAACCAGGCTACTCAGCAAATCGTAACTTCCTTCAATTTAACGGGAAGTGGAGTTGGAACTTTATTTGGAGTTTTATTTGCTGCCATTGTGGGTTTGGTGATCATTGGTGGAATTAAAAGAATTGCATCGGTTACAGAAAAGGTAGTGCCTTTTATGGCCATTTTATATGTAATAGCCTGTTTGGTAGTTATTTTGTCAAATTACACATATATCGGAACGGCTATTGGTTTAATTGTTACACAGGCATTTACTCCAGTTGCAGGATTGGGTGGTTTAGTAGGAGTTTTGATTACAGGTTTTAGAAGGGCTGCATTTTCAAATGAAGCTGGTGCGGGCTCAGCAGCGATTGCACACTCTGCGGTTAAAACAAATTATCCAGCTTCTGAAGGAATAGTGGCGTTACTGGAGCCATTCATAGATACAGTAGTAATATGTACCATGACGGCATTGGTCATCATCATGTTTAATGATAGTAATGTTTTTACTTATGGTGGCGATGGAAGGGGAAATGTTCTTATTGATGGACAAAACGTAGGGGGAGTAGATCTGACTTCCATGGCGTTTGCAGAGTTTATGCCCTGGTTCCCAAATGTGCTTACAATCGCTATTGTACTTTTTGCATTTTCAACCATGATTTCCTGGTCTTATTACGGACTTCAAGCCTGGAAATATTTGTTTGGTAGAAGTTCACTGGCAGATTACACTTACAAAATACTTTTTTTGCTGTTTGTGATTATAGGTGCTGCTTCTTCTTTGGATGCAGTTTTCAGATTTTCAGATGCAATGATTCTCGCTTTGGTATTTCCCAACATGATTGGACTTATATTTTTATACCCAAAAGTAAGAGTGGAAATGCGCAGGTATTTAAAAGCGATAAAGGCACATGTTACGTAAATATTGATGATTTAAATATTCATTATCAATAAGCATAACATTGTAAGTTTGGGGCTTTATAATAATTGAAAATGATGATTTTCCACAGTCTGGGATTTTGTGATTATTTTATATAATCCACTATATGAACAAAGCTTATATTCATCTTGGATCGAATAAAGGAGATAGAATGAAGCACCTTTTGAGTGCCAAGATGTATATCGACCAATATGTAGGACAAACTTTAATGTCATCCAAAACGTACAACACAAGTGCTTGGGGTAAAGCTGATCAACCAGACTTTCTCAATAGTGTCATATTGGTTGATACGATACTGAGTCCATTTAATCTTTTAAAAAGACTGCAAAAAATAGAAAGTATTATCGGAAAGGAAAAAGAATCATTTTGGGGGCCGAGAAAAATTGATATAGATATTTTGCTGTACAATGATGAAGTTCTATCTTCACAAAGACTGATAATACCACATAAATATTTACACGAGAGAAATTTTGTATTAATTCCATTAGCTGAAATTGCCGGACATCTCGTCCATCCGGTCATGAAGAAAACCATACTCGAACTGAAAGTGTTGTGTCTTGATACCAATACTGTAGAAATATTAGACTGAAACTGAATCATTGAGTGCTATTATACCATATCGTTATCTGTGCATTGAAGGCAATATAGGTGCCGGAAAAACTTCATTTTGCCAATTAATACATGCAGATTTTAACTGTAAAGTTATTTTAGAAGAATTTGATGACAATCCTTTCTTACCCTATTTTTATAATGACCCTGAACGTTTTGCCCTCACTGTTGAATTGTTTTTCATGACTGAAAGACATAAACAACTCGAGAAGAATCTCATTAATCAGGATCTATTTTATGAATTTACAATTTCAGATTATTTTTTTACCAAAACTCTTTTATTTGCTAAAAACAATCTGTCGAATGAAGAATTCAAACTTTTTAATCGATTGTATACCGTCATGTCTCAAACTTTTCCTAAACCTGATCTTCTGGTATATTTTCACCGAAACGTTGATATTTTGATGCATAATATAAGAAAGCGTGGAAGAGATTATGAAAACGCTATTACGGCAGATTATCTTCTAAGCATTCAAAACACTTATTTTGAATATTTTCGAAATATTGTTTCATTTCCAATTCTAATTATTGATCTCAAAACTTTGGACTTTCTATCCAATGAAAGGCACTATAAAGAACTTAAATACCTTATTACCAGGTCCTATCGCCCGGGAGTACATCGCATGAGTTTAAGTTTAGGTTGAAGGGTTGATATATAATTTATTTGAAACCTATCCACAGTAACCTGCATGAAATCTTTTATAAATTAGATACTGTATGTGATATCTTGTCTGATAAATGTCATAATTAATATAAATAATACCCGATGGTGTAACTCCTTTTTTAATTTTGTGTTGTAACAAACAACTGATCAAACTCAAATAGATTTTGAGTTTCTATTCCGCTAAACTTAAAGTATATAATTTATGAGAGGCTTTTTCAAAGCATTGTTTGCCTCATGCCTGGGAACCATTCTGGCATTGGGTTTTGTTTTTTTGCTTGCATTTTCCATCATTTCGACTCTGGGAGTAAAAAAAGACAAAGCAGATCCAAAATCTGTTTTGCTGCTTAATTTTAATGAGTTTATTCCAGAAAAAACCGGTAATGTACGGGAAGAGTTTTTCGTATTTTCTTCAGGAGATTTTATAGGTTTGGATAAGATTACGAGGGCTATCCAATTTGCAGCAGAAGATCCAAATATTGAAGGCATTAGTATTCAGACGCCTATATTTAGTTCTGGCCAGGCCACACTGCAAACCATCAGGAAAAGTCTGGAAGATTTTAAGAAAAGCGGAAAATTTATATATGCCTACAATGATTTTTATACTCAGGGTGCTTATTGGCTTTCTTCTGTTGCTGATTCAGTTTTTCTCAATCCAAATGGAATGGTTGACATGCGTGGCATGGGAGTTTCGCTTATGTATTTTACCGGCTTATTGGAAAAAACAGGTATAGAAATGAATGTGTTTTATGCAGGTAAATTTAAAAGCGCTACTGAACCATTCAGGAGAAGTGATATCAGCCCGGAAAACAAGGAACAATTAAAAGAATTTCTCGATAACCTTGAAATGGGCATGTTGGCTGATATTTCCCAATCCAGGGATTTGGAGATTTCAGCACTAAAAGACATCATAAGGGATTATACAGGCGGCCAATCTGAAAGTGCACTGACAGCTGGTCTGATCGATGAACTTATTTATTCTTCTGAATATCAGGATAAAGTTAAAAGGTCAATCGGACTGGGGGAGAATAAAAAAATCAATTATATCAAATTACCCCAATATGTCGATTTTCTCCCCCTTCAATTGAAATCTAATACAAAAGACAGGATTGCCATAGTCTATGCAGAAGGTGAGATTGTAATGGGGGAAAGTAAAAAAGGCATTATTTCTGAAACCAGATATGAGCGGGTATTTGATCGTGTGAAGAAAGATAAAAACGTAAAAGCTGTCGTACTCAGGGTCAATAGTCCTGGTGGTAATAGTCTCGTTTCGGATAATATTCATTCTATGATTGAAGACTTGAAAAGCAGGAATATTCCGGTCATTGCTTCTTTTGGGGATTATGCTGCCTCAGGAGGATATTATATAAGTGTAGGAGCTGATACCATTGTAACTGAAGCAAACACTCTTACCGGCTCTATTGGAGTTTTTTCGATATTTCCCTATTTTGGCAATATGCTGTCCGACAAACTCGGGATCACATTTGATACCGTAAAAACAGCCCCCATGGCAGTGAGTTTTGACCCTTCATATAAGCTCTCAGATCAGGAAGCAAGATACTTACAAATGTCCACAGATAATATTTATCGCACATTTGTCAAAAGGGTTTCAGATGGAAGATCAATGAGTGTGGAAGAAGTCGAAGAAGTTGCGCAGGGACGAATTTGGTCTGGAACAAGAGCAGTAGAATTAGGTCTTGCTGATGTCATTGGTAGTTTGGATGATGCTGTACTTATTGCTGCTGAGAAGGCAGGCATTAATGAATATAGAATTGTAGAATACCCATTTATAAAGGAGCATCCATTTAAAGCCATCATTGAGAACCTGCTTAGTGAGGAAGACCAGGTAAAGTTAGCTGGCAGATTGAGTAATCCATTTGTCATCAAATACATGGAATTGATAAAAATTATTGAAAGCCGACAACCACAGGCAAGGTTTCCTTATATTTTAACCTGGAATTAATGGATATAATAAATACGTGGCCAGCGGATTTTTTTGTTCCATGTATCCGATTTTTTTGTGGGAATTAAAATACAATAAAACTGATCTTCAACATACAGTTCACTTCATCCTCTGTATATACATACTTGTGAATTGTAATGATATGTTTATTTAAGCTTTACCAAAAAATATTTAAATATTTTCATTTTCTGGTGAACATTAATGTTTGTACAGAGTTATAATTCTAGTAACATTTGTTGCAACAAATATTTAATAATTTCAAAATCTAAAAAAATGAAAGTAATGATTCTCGCTGGATTAATGAGCTTAGGTGCTGCTACCATGTCTAAAACCGATAAGTTGGTTACAAAGAGTGTTGATTTATCGAATAGTGTCGTAGCCTGGAAAGGGCAAAAGGTGTTGGGTTCCCATACCGGTTTTATTTCCCTCAAAAGTGGTGATTTGCAATTTAGTGAAGACGGAAGCCTTGCAGGTGGTCAATTTTCCATTGATATGACCACCATTACCAATACAGATTTAAAGGGTGATACTGCGGCTAAACTCATCGGACACCTTAAGTCAGATGATTTTTTTGGAGTAGCTAATCATCCTGTTGCTACTTTTAAAATCACTAAAATAGTATCTAAAGGAACTACTGGTGACTATAAAGTGATAGGGGATTTGACCATTAAGGATATTACAAAAGAAATTAAGTTTGAGGCAAATATTACCGATTCTCAGGCAACAGCGTCAATAACAGTAGACCGTTCTGATTTTAATGTGAGATATGGAAGTGGAACTTTCTTTTCAAACCTGGGAGATAAGACCATTTATGATGAATTTGATCTGGATATTACTTTAGTATACTGATTTAAGCGCATTTATAAGGATTTATGTTAATTTAAGAGAAGGTGGAAAACATATTTTTCCACCTTCTTAATTTAATTGAATGATGTTTATGTGCACATCCCTTTATCCATAATTGTAATTTTTCATTTCCACACAAATGTAATTATGACCCATATTTTTCATTTTAGCGCCAGATACGGCCCTAAACCCATATTATTTCATAGGCATACCAGATCAAAACTTCCGTATGATTTGTTAAGAGTGTATGTCAGAAATTATACTTCCATTATTTCCTTTGAATATGGTTGCTTTTCCCGGTGAAAAACTCAATCTACATATTTTCGAACCGAGATACAGACAGCTTATAAGAGAATGCGAGGAAGAGGGTAAAACCTTTGTGATTTGTCCACATTTTAATGGAAGAAACATTCCTTACGGTACAGAAATGAAATTGGTAAGTATCGAAAAAAAGTACAAAAATGGAAAAATGGACATTCGAACTGAGGGTGTCAAATTGGTCAAAATTGAGGCATTTTATACAACTATTATTGACAAGTTATATCCGGGGGCGGAAATAAAATATTTACTTTGGGATGATGTAGCCGATACTACATTGGCAAAGGAATTGTATTCTTTGGTTGAGGAGCTATATCGTATTATGCAAATTAAGGATGTCAAATTGAACTTACCAGAACAATTTAAAACCTTCCAGATCGCACATAAAGTTGGATTAAACTTCGAGCAGGAAATTCATTTTTTGCAGATTGCAAGAGAATTTGATCGACAGGTTTTTCTTATAAACCATATTAATCATATCATGCCGATTGTAAGGGAAATGGAGGAACTGAAAAAGAAAGCCAGAATGAATGGTCATTTTAAGAGATTAATTCCTCCAGTATAGTGCAGCCATTATTAAATAAAACAACAGGCATACTGATTATTATTCTCTTTTATTTATATCGATAGTGACAGAAAAAATGTGAGAGATGAGTACTCCTGACAAATTTCCTATATTGGTGAGCGCATAATCGACTTTTAGCTGGCCTAGTTTCAGGCCCATACCCATATTGGGTTGAATTTCAAGCACTGTTGCATTTGCGTTGACTTCATTGATAATTCGTTGAATATTACCAAAACCCATACGTATGAATACGAGGTCATGAATACCTACTTCACCACCTATTGTGGGATCAATACTAAACCTTCTTCCTGAAAATACTCCTGCTCGAGTGCCATTGGTAGAAATATTGAGATTGCTTTCAATGGTGTAGGAAAAAGCTTCTTTTCCACCGCTGTATGCAAGACCTGCTATGACTCTTGGCAGTGTTATTTCAGTTGTACTGATGGGTATATCATTTCCAGTGTTCATAAAGACCTGACGTTCATCTTCAGTCAAATTAAAAGACCAGGCATTAAAGGTTGTAGTTATATCCCTTCCTGCAATTCCCAGTTTAAACTTTCCCAGATCCATTTGTAAACCCAGGTCGATCCCGAAACCCCAGGCAGAACCAAAACTGCCAATAGAGCGGTGAATGACCTTGGCACTTCCACCAAGTCGGAGATTTCCCTTTCCGCCCATTACCCTTCCATAAGAAAATATGCCAGCATAATCGGCCGCTGAAAATTCAAAAACTCGATTATAGTCAACACTTCCATCCGGCCCGATGAGATTCAGCGTATTGGGAATATTGTCCACACCCATACGTATGAGTGTAAAGCTAGCTGCCGATTGCTTTTCATCATTGAGTTTAGTACTTATAGAGATATAGTCATAATTAGCTACCCCTCCAAACCAGTTGGCATGCATGGCATTGACCTGTATCGAGTTTTGTAAACCGGCTAAGCCGGCAGGATTCCAATAACCTGAGGTGCCATCGCTAACAGTAGCTACCACACTTCCAAACATACCGTGAGCACGTGCACCTACTCCAATATTTAAAAATTCATTGACAAACTTTACCTGACCGTATGATTGGCCCAACAGAATGCTTAGAGTGATTACTACTACAGCCTTGCCAAGTATGCCTTTAATTGAAAACATTGTATTAACTTTAGCCGCCCTAATTATTGTATGATAAATTGATTGGTATAATTTCAGATTTAATAACTATCAAAGATACATAATGAAACCCATATTCACCATTGGTTTTTTGACCTGCTTTCTAATCATCACCGGGTGCAGGAAATTAAACGAAATTCCCTCTTACAATATTACCAAAACAGCTTTTGGAGAAAGTGCTATGGTTGTAACAGCACATCCTGAAGCAACGCGTATTGGTGTCGAGATATTAAAAAGAGGTGGAAATGCAATTGATGCGGCTATAGCAGTTCAATTCGCATTGGCAGTTTGTTATCCTGTAGCCGGAAATATTGGAGGTGGAGGTTTTATGATATATCGGGATAAGGAGGGTAACTCCTATGCTTTAGACTTCAGAGAAAAAGCACCTTGGAAATCCTCGCGCGACATGTTTCTCGATCAAGAGGGAGAACCGGTAAAGGATCTCAGTACAAGAGGTCATTTAGCTGCCGGGGTTCCGGGATCAGTGGATGGAATGGCAGAAGCATTTCAAAGATTTAGTAAATTAAAGGATTGGAAAGTTTTATTACAACCCGCAATAGACCTGGCTCTGAAAGGGGTAGTCCTGACTGAAAGGGAGGCCAAAAACCTCAATCAAAATGTTGAAAAATTTATACTTCATAATACACACGAAAATGTATTTATGCATGGTGGCTGGATACCGGGTGATTTATTGATTCAGGAAGATTTGGGTAACACATTAAAAGAAATAAGAGACAAAGGCAGAGATGGTTTTTATAGAGGTAAGGTAGCTAATTTTATAGAGGGAGAAATGAGAAGAGGTCATGGTCTCATTACCAAAACAGACCTTGAAAATTATAAAAGTGTATGGAGAGAACCTATTCATTTTAAATATAGGGGTTATGAGATCATTTCTATGCCTCCTCCGTCGAGTGGTGGGATTGCTTTGGCTCAACTTTTAAAAATGGTAGAACCTTATGATCTTTCTGCTTTTGGATTTCACAGCTCTGAGGCTGTTCATGTCATGATCGAGGCGGAGAAAAGGGCATATGCCGACAGGGCGACCTATTTGGGCGATGATGATTTTTATCCCGTTCCAAAAAGGGAATTGTTGGATTCAACATACATTGCTTCCAGATTTAGTGATTTTAATCCTGGCAGGGCAACTCCGGTTGACAATATAACAGCAGGCAGCCTTGAAAAAGAGCAAACTACTCATTTTTCTATTATAGATGGAGAAGGCAACAGCGTATCTATAACAACTACCATAAATGGGGGTTATGGTTCCTATACAGTAGTAGGCCGTGCAGGTTTTTTACTTAACAATGAAATGGATGACTTTTCAATTAAGCCAGGAGTGCCTAATATGTTTGGATTAATTGGAGCGGAAGCGAACAAAATAGAGCCCGGCAAACGCATGTTATCATCTATGACACCTGTCATTGTAGAGAAAGATGGAAAAGTTTGTCTTATTGTTGGTACACCCGGTGGCAGCACCATTATTACATCGGTTTTTCAAACAATAGTCAATATCATCGACTTTAATATGACGGCTTCTGAAGCAGTTTCAGCTCCGAGATTCCATCATCAATGGCGACCTGAAGATGTATATGTAGAAGCAGAATTTCCAAACAAGATCATAGAGTATTTGACTGGAAAAGGGCACAAATTTACACAAAGATCCTCTATAGGAAGGGTTGAAGCCATTTTGGTCAAAGAGGACGGCACCATTGAAGGAGCAGCTGACCCAAGAGGTGATGATGATGCCAAAGGGTATTAATTTATTTTCATTATAAAGAAGTTAAAAATAGAGTGAATGAGATATTTTGTTTCCATTATTTCGGGATTAGCCGTAGGTGGGCTGCTTGTTGCTTTAATTCAAGTGACAGGGAAAACGATTTATTTCGATGATCTGATGCAAGATGCAACGGATGAGGTATTGAGAATGATGCCATCAGGATATTACAGATTTATTATCGTATCTCATATTTTAGGTGCTTTCGGGGCTGGATTGGTTACATCTCTCATAAATAAGAATTACCGGCTTCAACTGGGATTGTTGACTGCTGGAATCATTCTGGCAGGCACGGTATATCATAATATTGTTATGCCTTATCCCGGCTGGGCACGAGCCATGGACATCTCATTAACAGCCTTTGCAGGAATGGCGGGAAGTTGGATAGGGATAGGCAGACAAAAATAGGAATCCTCAGTCATGTTTAAATCACGAAGATCCAAAAAATTAAATGCTATTTCATTGTCGCTGGATATGGCATTTGCCGAAAGAGATGAGTTTGGGCTTATTCAGCTTATGAAAGAGTTTAAATTATTTTCAAAAGGCGGAAGTAAAAGAATCACCAATATAATTTCCAGACGGGATGTTTTTAAAGAATTTGATGTAAAAATATTTGATTATCAGTACGTCATTTCTACAGGAAAATCATCACAAAGATTTAGGCAGACCGTATTCTTTGTTGAATCTTTTCAATTATCTCTTCCTCATTTTTGGATGCAACCTGAAAATTTAATTCATCGAATCGGAAATTGGTTTGGCTTCCAGGATATTGATTTTGAAGATTTTCCTCAATTTTCAAAACAGTATTATCTAAAAGGGAAGGATGAAGAACGGGTAAGAAATGAGATGAATGAGTCTATCCTTCATTTTTTTACACTACAAAAAGGATGGAATCTGGAAGGGTTAAATTTTTACATGATCCTTTATAGAAAAAATAAACTTATGCCTCCTGATCAGATAAAGGCTTTATTTGAAACAGGAGAAAAAGTATTTGACCTCTTCCGGGCAAAAGATCACTGAGGCGCACCATTTGCTACCCAACAGACGATAGTATTTATTTCTTGCGTTGAAAGTGATATTCCTGAACCGGCTGGTGGCATGTTTCTGCTGGAAACCATGGATCGTATGTTAGATCTGTTGGCAAAAACCCCACTAAAAGTTCGGAAATCAGGAAGTGCGCCACCTACATGACATCCTGCCAAAGCACAGGAAGAATTGATAATAGAAGCAACCTGGCCGGAATAAGTAAATGCTGTCCCTTCACATTCATTGTTCATGCCTCCCGGATTGGTTGAAGAAGAATCGTCGCTACATGACATAAACAGGAATAAGGTAATTATACTAAGTAAACTTCCGATTAGAGATATTTTTTCCATGTTATAATTATTGGTTAAGGAAAAAGATATTTGAAACCTATTTGAAAAATGACTTATTTAAAACGTTGCAATATCTGCTTTTGTTGATTTTTTCAATAATCTGGAAGTTATTCAAATTAAAAATAGGCAGGTAAAATATTGATATTCAGATCTTTACAGTTAAAACTGGTAGATTATTCCCACTTTACATTCACTTTAAAAAGTGACAGCTTTTCTCATTTCTTTTTCATTCCTGATTATGGTGACCGTAATGGTTTGTCCTTGTTGAAAACTCGATAATCCCTGCATATAAGACATCATATCTACTATTTCCAGATCTTCCATTTTAACTACGATATCGCCTTTCATCATTCCGGCCAATTCAGCTGGTTTTCCATCTCTTACCCCATCTATGCGCATACCTTTACCTTGATATAAATAGTCAGGGATGACACCAAGAGTTACCTGAAATCTCGGAGCATCGCGACTTTCATCTTTAGTTTTTGTAAATGGCAGTTTGTCTTTATTATCTAAATCCATAATCAGACTGTATAGATAATCTGCTATTTCAACCATGCCCTGATAATTTAATTTTTCAGCAGTATCTGAGGGTTTGTGATAATCTTCATGCTGTCCGGTAAAAAAGTGCAATACCGGAATGTCTTCCAGATAAAATGAGGTATGATCAGAAGGACCCACACCTGAATCGGATATAACCAAATTAAAACCAGTTGTATTCTTATGTTCCAGGAGTTCTTTAAATAAAGGAGTTGTACCAGCACCATGCACAGCAAGGCTTTTTTCCTGATTCAGACGACCGATCATATCCATGTTGAACATGAAATTGATATCGGAAAGCGATACTGTAGCATTCTTAACATAAAAATTAGAGCCCCAAAGGCCCTTTTCTTCTCCACTAAAGGCTATGAAAATGAAATTATTTTTTTCTATAACATTATTATTGAACAATTTATATGCAAGGTTAAGCAGAACGGCAACACCGCTGGCATTGTCGTCGGCACCATTGTGAATGGTTCTCTCTCCGGCATGTAATGAGCCTTCTTCTCCATATCCCAAATGATCGTAATGAGCACCGATCACTACATAATGATCTCCTCCATTATCTATCATCCCAAGTACATTTTTTCCATTGATAACTTTGTCGTCGGGTTGTTCTTCATCAGCGTGAGGATTCGATTTTATTCTTCGAGAGAAATGCTGCAAATATCCATCAGGCATTCCAGCTTTTAATCCAATATCCTGCATGCGATTTACAATATGCATAGCTGCCTTGTCTTCACCCGGTGTTCCTACTTCCCGCCCTTCCAGTTCGTCAGATGCCAGATAGGTTACATCTGATTGTAAAATACTTATATTGGTGACACTGTCTATGGTGGGAGCTATGCGGGGGGAGCACGCAAAACTGGTAATAAACAGAAATGAAATGATAAGGGATGTTATTTTGTATCTGGTTGTCTTCATTATGTCAATTTTTTATTTGAATTGGTCTGGTAAATACCCATGTGTATTGGGTTTTGCTATTTTTGCCCCAAAATACGGAATATGAAGATTCAATACCTATATGGAATGCTTTGTTTTATATATTTATTTTCTTGCAAGGAAAAAAATGAGATCATAACAGAAAATGTTGATTTGCTGAAATATGAGCAGGAGGTTCATTTAAAAAATATTAAACAACTCACTTTTGGAGGTGACAATGCAGAGGCTTATTGGAGTTTTGATAATGAATTATTGGTTTTTCAGGCTACAAACCCTGCCTGGGGTGTAGAATGCGATCAAATTTATTATATGAACGCTTCAACCCCCCTGGATAGTAGTGAAATTCCAAGATTGCTCAGTACTGGAATGGGCAGAACGACTTGCAGTTATTTCCTTCCCGGTGATACGACTATTTTATACGCTTCAACCCATGAAGCAGATGAAAATTGTCCTGCAGAACCCGAGAGAGTACCCGGAGGAAAATATACCTGGCCTATATACGAAACCTTTAATATTTATATAGCAGATCTTCAAGGTAATATCATAAAGAAATTAACGGATGGTGTAGGATATGATGCAGAGGCTACGGTTTCGCCAAAAGGCGATAAGATTGTGTTTACTTCCATCCGGTCAGGAGATCTGGAATTGTACACCATGGATATCGATGGTGGTAATGTCCAACAGATCACCGATGAGCTTGGATATGATGGAGGGGCTTTCTTTTCTCCTGATGGTGAAAAGATCATTTTCAGAGCCTCAAGGCCAAAAACAGATGAAGAAATTGCTGAGTACAAAGGACTTTTTTCCCAAGGACTCGTGCAACCTACCCAAATGGAACTTTACGTGTGCAATGTAGATGGTAGTGATTTAAGAAAGATTACTGACCTTGGAAATGCTAATTGGGCGCCATTTTTTCATCCTTCCGGAGAGAAAGTGATTTTTTCTTCCAATCACAAAAGTCAGAGGGGATTTCCTTTCAATTTGTTTATGATAAATCTGGATGGATCAGGTCTTACACAGATCACATTTGATGATACTTTTGATTCCTTTCCCATGTTTTCTCCTGACGGAACTAAACTCGTGTTTTCCTCTAATCGCTTCAATGGAGGTACAAGGGAAACCAATTTATTTGTAGCGGATTGGATAGAGTAATCCAAGTGAAATTATAAACAGTTTGTAAGGAGTTATTTATAGCTTAAACCTTAATTTATTGGCCATAGCTCTGTTGACACTGGTGCTGTACATTCCATAGGCATCCACAAGGATTCCTTTCACATTGTGCTTAGTTGATGAAATGGCATACACTACGGACGAATCAGAAGGATTGGTCATCCCTTCGAAACGGTAAAATTCATCTACCTGAAAATCTTCGGGATGGATACGGAGCTTTTCGGTTTTGCACCCAATTCCGTCCTCTTCTAAATTGAAATCTTTAGTATATCCTTTTGATTTGAGATCATTTAGGGCATCCACCATAGATTCATAATCTTTGTTATTTTTCATTTGGGTAGTATTTACTGTATATTTATAATATACAATTTTCATCATAAAAGTTCAATGACAGTTGCTATTTATCCATGGGTGAGGTTCATTGTGCCATTGTTTAATTTGAAGTCATTATAAGCAGGTTTTTGCAATAGGATGCATTGTAGTCTTTAGGAGGCTTACTGCCTTGTAGTAAATCTGTTGAAAATTACATGATTTTGGACAGCTCCTTACTTATATTGCTGTAGATTCTCTCTTCTAAGTTTACAGGTTCACTTTTATTAAAAGGCATACCGGTTATTTGTTCATATAATTGAATATATCGTTGGCTTATGGTAAGGGCAAACTCATCTGGCATGTCAGGCATAGTTTGACCTGCATTTCCCTGGAAACCGCATTCCATTAACCATTCTCTGACAAATTCTTTGGAAAGTTGGATCTGAGGAATGCCCTTTTGTTGCCTTTCAATATATCCTTCAGATAGAAAATACCTGCTGCTGTCAGGAGTATGTACTTCATCGATTAAAAGAATTCCTTCCTTATGTCTGCCAAATTCGTATTTGGTATCGACAAGAATGAGATTTCGGCTCGCAGCCAATGTTGTACCCAATCTAAAAAGCTCAAGGCTGTATTTTTCCAGCGTTTCCCATTCTTCAGCAGTAACCAATTGATGTTTGATAACATCGTCTTTGCTTATATCCTCATCATGTCCTTCTTCTGCTTTAGTAGCAGGTGTTATGATGGGGTGGGGGAAAGGGTCATTTTGTTTCATGCCATCCGGAAGTCGTACACCGCAAAGTATCCTTTCTCCCGCATTATAGGTTCTCCAGGCATGACCGGCAAGATAGCCTCTCACAACCATTTCAATTCTTATAGGTTCGCATTTTTTGCCTATAGTCACATTGGGATCCGGGGTAGAAAGGAACCAGTTAGGTATTTTATGGGCAGTTTGTTTTAAGAAATAGGCTGCTAACTGGTTAAGTACCTGTCCTTTAAATGGTATTGGTTTGGGGAGAATATGATCGAAGGCGGAGATTCGATCCGTAGATACTACTACTAAAATATCGTCAAAATAATATACATCCCTTACTTTTCCGTGATATACAGATCTCAATCCGGGAAACTGAAAATCTGTATTCAAAACGCATGGATGTGCATTCATAGACCAGGAGTTAAATGAGTACTTTTTTTAAAATAAAGAGGCGAATAAAACATGAAATGAGCAAATATTTTGAGCAGCCCGAATATTGAGTGCTAATACTAAAAGTTTTGAAGCATGTTTCTGTCCTGAATGATCTCTTTCAATTCTGCTACTGCTTCTTGTTCGTGAGGCAGCATCTTATGTATTACATCTAATGCCGGCATAAACACCCCTTTTTCAATATCGGGTAACATGCCGTCCATTTTCCTTTTCGCTCTTTTCAGGTCGTGCTTTATTATGCCTCTAATTGAGGGTATATCGTGGTAATCGCCTTCCATAGCAATAAAAGTAAATGCATTTCCACAATCATCGCAAGTGCTGTCCAGTTCTATACACTCTTTCTGAATTTCCAGCAAACCCTCTTTAGAAAAAGATTTGGGTAATTTCCAAACTGAAGGATCCTCATTGAGTTCGGGCTTGATTAAAAATATTTCCAAACCTTTCTCGTGAATTCTGTAGATCATTAACCTCGCAAAATCAAATATATCCACTTTTTTATATTTAAATTTACTGTATAATTAGCAGAAATTTTTCCTGTATTTTATAAAAATAAAATACAGGATTATTTTTCATCTCTTGCAATTTTATAAAAAGTTACCGCCATAAACAAGACTTTTTCTCTTTCGTTCATATTTTCCATAAGATGGAAAGCTCTTGGATTCACCGTATCAGCATAAACAGGGTTTAATAATTTTCCAATTTCTCTGTTTTCAACAGATATAGGCTGTAATTTCAACACATCAATAGGATCAATCTGAGCCAGGATCTGTTTGCGATCAGGACTAATCAACTGTCCACTTGCATTTATAATACCCAGTGCATAGCCATTATGGTATACTTGCACTTCCCCTTTCATATCTATATAAAAGTATTCATGATCATGTGTACGAGAAAGAAGTGTGGTGATTTTCCTTCCCCTATATCGCTTGAGGGCAAAAGCCATAAGTGGTTCGTGAAATATGGACTTATACACTCCTGTAGTGAGTACATAAGAAGTCTTTCTTACTCTTTTTTCCTCCCGATTGAGAGAAAATAATTCTACCTCACTGTCTGTCAGTGGTATGAGATCAGGAATATAAGATTTGATAGCCTGCCTGAGTTGGCTGCCGTCTTTTTTGGCAAGGCCTTTTGGACTTTGGATAAAGAATGCAAATTTAGCCAACTGATATATAATGAAGCCAAATCCTCCTGCTACAATGATAGCCATCAATAAAAATCTAAGCAATACCATATGCAATTTTCTTTTACATGCATAAAAACCGTCACAACTTACTAAATATTATAAAACCATAATAGCTTTTAGTTGAATGTTGTATAATTCATTGCATTCTTCAAATGCTATTCATATTTAACACCTCCGGAGTTATACCTGAGTCGTTACAAAAATTATATTTGAAATGTCCATTTTGAAAGTACTTCGGTTTTTACATTATGATCCTGATATTCTCATAAAAACTAATCCTTATGATTCCTTATCATACATAATAACTGCATTTTCAACTCAACAAATATGTTTTAAGTTTCTATAAACAATAATGGGTATATACTTTTTGAGGTAATGTAGAAGAATGGGAGTCAAATGAGATTGACTTAGCCCAAATAAGATTTTAAAGAATTGCGATGAACTGATTTTCGCAGTCTGCGTAATGCTCTTTCTTTGATCTGCCTGACTCTTTCCCTTGTCAAACCGTAATGTTCGCCAATTTCTTCCAGGTTCATAGCAGATTGTCCATTTAAGCCATAATAGGCAGTTACTACATCAATTTCTCGAGGCGAAAGTGAGTTTAATCCTTCAGAAACTTCGGTCTTTAGCGATTCTTCCATTAGTTTTAAATCGGGACCACCATCATCATCTAAGGCAAAAACTTCCATCATGGTACTACTGCCTTCTTCTGAAGTTAAAGGAGCATCCATGCTAAGGTGTTTCGTGCCACCACGCAGCATCATATTGATTTCCTTTGGCGGAATGTTCAACAGTTCGGAAAGTTCTTCACTGGTAGGTTCCCGTTCAAACTCCTGAATAAAGGATGAAAAGGCTTCATTGACTTTATTATAGGCATTGACTTTGCTTAAGGGTAAACGAACCATTCTGCTGTATTCCACTATTGCACTCAAAATGGATTGCCGGATCCACCATACAGCGTAAGAAATAAATTTGAATCCTTTGGTTTCGTCAAATCTTTTAGCGGCTTTCATAAGCCCTACGTTCCCTTCATTGATGAGATCAGAAAGAGACAATCCATGATTTTGATACTGTTTGGCAACGGAAACGACAAATCTTAAATTGGCTCTTGTCATTCTATCGAGGGCATCCTGATCTCCAACTCTAATCTTTCTTGCCAATTCAGCTTCATCCTCAGGAGTAAGCAGATCAATTTTACTGATATCGTTCAAATACTTTTCCAAAGAGATGCTCTCTCTTGAAGTAATTCTGTTCGATATTTTAAGCTGCTTCATAGTTTATAATAATGGGTGGTATGGCATAGCCAAGTATTTGATTATAATACATAGTACAGACATAAAAAGTTTCAGTTGAGTATTACGTCCCTATAAAAAGGTAAACGTTTACGAGTTAAAATAATTTGTCAATAACGTGTAATATTTAATTTATATTTTTTTTGCGGTATTATAACATCAAGAGAATTGCTTTTACTGAAATTTCTGGTCGTTAAATGTATCCGTGACAAATAATTTGATTCTCATGCATAAAAAAACCCGCTGTTGAAACAACGGGTTAATATTTTTTCCTTAAATGAATGCTGTTGAGATTTCAGACAAGTATAGTACTTGCCATCGAAAGCCCACAATACTTTATCGGGAATCATTATTTCGATTGGGAGGCGGCATGAGCACTTTCCTCGACAATTTCATTTTACCGGTTTTACTGTCTACGCCTATCAGTTTTACTTTTACAGAGTCACCTTCTTTAAATACTTCGCTGACATCATCGATCCTGGTATGAGATATTTCAGAAACGTGGAGCAATCCACTTTTTCCCTGGAAGTCTACAAAAACTCCATAGGGCATTACGGAGGCTACAATCGCATCGTACACATCACCTACTGTTGGAGTAAATGTGATCTTTCTAATAGCGGATAAAGCTTTGTCTATAGACTCTTTATTCGTACTGGAAATAGATATGACACCCTGGTTATCTTTTTCTTCAATATTGATAATTGTACCGGTTTTTTCCTGAAGCTCTTGAATGATTTTACCTCCAGGCCCTATGACTGCACCAATGAAACTCTTGTCTATGATGATTTCTACCATTCTCGGAGCATGAGGTTTAAGATCTTCTCTGGGAGCCGACATGACTTTATTCATTTCGTTGAGAATATGCAACCTCCCTTCTTTGGCTTGCAAAAGAGCTTGTTCCATGATTTCGTAAGCCAGTCCATCTATTTTTATATCCATCTGACATGAAGTAATCCCATCAGCTGTACCTGCTACTTTAAAGTCCATATCACCCAGGGCATCTTCATCACCCAAAATGTCTGAAAGTATAGCCGTGCGTTTTCCGTCAGAGATCAATCCCATTGCTATTCCTGAAACGGCTTTTTTAAGCTTAATTCCTGCATCCATCAATGCCAGAGAACCGGCACAGACTGTAGCCATGGACGAACTTCCATTGGATTCTAAAATATCAGAAACAATTCTAATGGTGTAAGGATTTTCATCGGGAAGCATCTTTTTCAATGCCCTGCCTGCAAGATTTGCATGTCCGACTTCTCTTCTACCCGGGCCTCTCATCATTTTTGCTTCTCCTACTGAATATGGAGGAAAATTATAGTGCAAGATAAAATTATCGTAATAACTATCAATGGCATTATCTATAAGTACCTGATCATTTTTGGTACCGAGAGTCATTGAAGTGAGAGATTGGGTTTCTCCTCTATTAAATATGGCTGATCCGTGAGCTGAAGGCAAATAATCTACCTCACACCAAATGGGTCTTACTTCGCTACCCTTTCTACCATCGAGTCGCTTACCCGTGGATAAAACCATATCTCTGACTGTTTCTTTAAGGAGTTTGTCAAAGTATTTACCTGTATTGCTTTCGTTTTCCTCCCACCATTCTTCACCCATCTCTTCCTTAAAAGCTTCACCCATTTCCTCTTCAATCAACTGAAATCCTTCTCTTCTGTTAACCTTATCCACTCCTGACTCAGCTAATTCGCGAATTCTAGCCTCTGAAAATTTTGTAACTTTGGCCAATAACTCAGTATCCACTTCTTCCGGCTCATAAGGTCTTTTTATCATTGCGGCATCACCCACTTTTTGGGCTAACTCCAATTGGGCCTGGCATTGAACTTTAATGGCTTCATGTCCGGTTTTTATAGCTTCAATCAATTCTGCTTCCTGACATTCGCGGGCTTCACCCTCCACCATCATGACATTATCCATGGTGGCTGCAATGATGATATCCAGGGAGGCATCTTTCACCTCTGAGGCTGTTGGGTTTATTCTGTATTTGCCATGGATCTTTGCAACCCTGACCTCTGATATTGGCCCGGCCCAAGGTATGTCTGATACACTTAAAGCTGCAGAAGCCGCCAGACAAGCATAACTATCCGGCATCGTTTCTTTATCTCCTGATATGAGGTTGATGATAATTTGGGTTTCGTTCATATACCCGTCGGGAAATAAAGGTCGCACTGCCCTGTCAACTAATCGACAGATGAGAACTTCGTAATCGGACAATCTGGTTTCACGGCGAAAAAAATTACCGGGAATTCTGCCCAAAGCGGCAAATTTTTCCTGATAATCTACAGATAAAGGAAAGAATGATTGTCCTTCTCTTGCTTCTTTAGCTGATACAACGGTAGCCAATAACATAGTTTTGCCTATTTTCACTACAACTGATCCGTTGGCTTGAGTGGCTAATTTTCCAGTTTCAATGGTAACTTCCTGGCCATCTGGAAGATGAAAGGAAATGGTGGTAGGAATGATGTTTCCCATAATAAATGTTTAAACTTCTTTTGGTATAATAATATGATTTCAATTTCAATGCATTATTTATTGGATACATACCAATCCCTGGGAAGGTTTGATGTTGTCCATAAATAAACATCAGTTCAGTGAAGCGATTTTTAATCTATGTTGATTTTCGGGAATGTATCCATTGGCCGATCGGCAAAATTTAGGGTAAATTCCCGGTTATGAGATATTTTTGTTATATCACTTCTTTGAAATAAGTAAAGCCCGACACATTTGAAGGGCTTTACAGTATTTATTTTCTGATACCCAGCTTTTCAATTAAAGCTCTGTATTTGTTAATGTCTTTCTTAGACAGATAGCTCAATAATTTTCTTCTTTTACCAACCAGGGTGAGCAATGCTCTTCTACTGGAATGATCCTTATGATTTTCTCTCAGATGTTGAGAAAGTGAATTGATTCTGAAGGTAAAGAGAGCAATTTGCCCCTCGACGGATCCTGAGTTTTTTTCGTCCCCACTAAATTCGTTGAATATTTCCCTAACTTTTTCTTTAGGTAAGTACGTTGCCATATTTATGATTTAAAAAATTACCAAATAACGATTACAAGAATCTGTTTCTAGCGAGGCGCAAAGATAATATATAATTTGATTTCAAAACGTAATCATTGTTTATTTTTGAGCAACTATTCAGTAAAGTAGCATGTAAAGCATAAAAGAAGATAAGTTTTTTGATCGAAGTGTCGCTAAGTTGTAAAGTGTAGGTCATGTCGTAGGCAGCTTTGCAGTTAGCAGTTGGCAGCTTTGCAGTGGGCAGTTGGCAGTTGGCAGTGGGCAGTTGGCAGCTTTGCAGTTAGATTTTAGCCTTTGACAGTTGGCATTGATATTATCTCGTAGTATTATGCCTTAACCTCGGTTTGCTGATCTCCCGACCTTCAGACTTTCCGACCTTCGACTTTCTGACTTTTTAACCTGCCGAAGGTGGAAACCCTTAACCTGTTAGCAATTGGCATTGATATTATCTCGTAGGTTTATGCCTTAACTTCGGCTTGCTGATCTCCCGACCTTCAGACTTTCCGACCTTCGACTTCTGACTTTTTAACCTGCCGAAGGCGAAAACCTCATCCTTAACCTTAACTTTCCAAATGATAAATCAGTCAGTGCTTTTACGCTTAGATTTCTCCCATAACGCGTCCATTTCTAATAGAGTCATGTCTTCAAGGTCTTTTTCAGCATTTTGTTCTATGTATTCAAACCGCTTTTTAAATTTTTTATTCACTTTTTCCAATGCTGTTTCCGGATCTATACCTTCGAATCGGGCATAATTGATTAATGAAAATATAATATCGCCAAATTCATCTTCCTTTTCTCCCAAAGAAGCATTTTCGGAGAGATTTCTGAATTCACCAATTTCTTCTTCCACTTTATCCCAAACTCGATCTTTGTTTTCCCACTCAAAACCAACCTGAGCGGTTTTTTCCTGCATTCGGTATGCTTTGATCATCGCTGGTAATGCTTCCGGAACCCCTGATAATATCGATTTTTTACCCTCTTCTTTCTTTATGCGTTCCCAGTTTTTTTTCACTTCTTCTGCTCCCGTTACAGATACGTCTCCATATATATGCGGGTGTCTTTTTATGAGCTTATCACAAATATAATGAAGAGCTGTGCCTATATCAAAGCGCCCTTCTTCGCTGGCTATTTTGCAATAAAAAACCATGTGTAACATTAAGTCGCCTACCTCTTCTTTGATTTCGTTGTAATCTTCACGCAAAATAGCATCTGCTAATTCATACGTTTCTTCGATGGTCAGATTGCGTAAGCTATGTATGGTTTGCTTTTTATCCCAGGGACATTTTTCCCTTAAATCCTCCATGATCAACAGCAGTCTTTCAAAGGCTTTCAGCTTTTCCTCCATGACGAACCTATTTTCAATAACTTTGTTATAAATAATAGACAAATAAACATATAGTATGTTAGAATTCCTTTATATCCTGCTGATAATCTTTGGTGTTTTCGCCATATCTTTCTTGTTATTAAACTTGCGTCACATTATCACAGGGAATGAATTCAGGGGTACGTGCGCCAGCAACAACCCTATGTTGACCGATAAGGTAGGTGAATGTTCGATGTGCGGAAAAAAGCCAGAAGAAGAATGTAAAATGCCTGAAATAAAAACCAATTAATTACTTCTTTTCTGATATTCTTAATCCGAGTACCATAATTGAAGACACAAATAAAATTGCCCCAGTAACAAGAACTATAGTCATCGTGATGATTGTTTTACTAATTTGTGCTAAAATGAGGCAAATATTAGAATAAACAAAGGAATTCAATTTTTTTTTTGAATTTATATCTATTTTTTGTCCAAATGAGTAAAATAATTGTAAATCATGGGCTTATATAAAGATTTTGGGAGTGTTACCCATAAAATTTAATCTTCACATTCTGTGCAATTATTTATGACCGCTTGCCCTAATTTTGGCTAAAACATAATCTTTTGTTAATAACAGTAAAAACCACTCCTTGATATTTTCGTTTTTACTATCATTGAACCAGTAAAAACCAATACGCTGTGGTTAGCATACGCATATCTATTTTCCTGCTTGCTTTTTTAAAGTTCTCTTTCGCCGGACTTTTCGGTCAACACCCGAGAAATCTCACGCCTGGTGAAATTCATCATGCAATTGAAAAGTTGAACTTTTTAGGTTCGGTACTTTATGTTGCGGCACATCCCGATGATGAGAATACCAGAGCCATATCTTATTTTGCAAATCATATCAAAGCCCGTACCGCTTACCTTTCTGTCACCCGTGGAGATGGAGGACAAAACCTGATCGGACCGGAAATGTCTGAATTTCTGGGAGTGATTCGCACTCAGGAATTATTGGCAGCAAGGAAAATTGATGGTGGTGAGCAATGGTTTACCAGAGCTAATGATTTTGGTTATAGCAAACATTCCAATGAGACTCTTAATATTTGGGAGAGGGAAGAAGTGTTGAAAGACGTAGTATGGGCTATCAGATCTTTTAGACCAGATGTAATCATTAATCGGTTTGATCATACAACGGCCGGCAACACCCATGGACACCATACTGCATCTGCTATTCTTTCTTTTGAAGCATTTGATATAAGCAATGATTCTTCTGTTTTCCAAGATCAATTGAAATATGTTAGGCCACATAAACCTGAAAGACTTTTTTTCAACACATCCTGGTGGTTTTACGGAAGCAGGGAAAAGTTTGAGCAAGCGGATAAATCGGATTTGCTGGAGATAGATATGGGGGTGTATTACCCCTGGATGGGTCTTTCTAATTCGGAAGTGGCGGCCGAATCCAGAAGCCAACATAAAAGCCAGGGCTTTGGTAGTACAGGCACAAGAGGTCAGGATGTGGAGTACCTTAAATTCCTGAAGGGAACCATGCCTGCTAATGTTCATGATGTTTTTGATGGAATAAATACAACGTGGTCAAGAGTTGAGGGTGCAGGACATATAACCCAATTGGTTGAAAGCATTTTAGACCATTATCAATTTACCGATCCTGCTGCTAGCGTCCCCGGATTGCTTGAGGTATATGATGCCATTTATTCGTTGCCGGACGGATACTGGAAGGAAGTTAAACTAAATGAAATCAAAAATATCATCGCTTCATGCATGGGTCTTTTTACAGAAGCAGTAACCCAGCAACATAAGGTTATTCCCGGTGGGGATTGTAATGTTATAATTGAAGTCGCCAATAGATCTGGAATTCAAGCCTCAGTGCAAAGAATGTATTTTAAAAATGCTGACTTTGACACGTTGACAGAAGTATCGCTTAAAAGAAATGATCCTTTTATCGTAAGAAAAAAATTAAATATATTTGAAAATACTCCCTTTACCGGACCTTATTGGCTCAAAGAACGCGGAAGCATAGGTATGTATAAGGTGCCACAACAGGAATGGATTGGTAAACCGCTTAAGGAGTCACCGTTATCTATTGTTTTCCATCTGGAAGTACTGGGGCGGGAACTCATTCTGGAAAAAGAAGTGCAGTATAAATTTAATAGTCCTGAAGACGGGCCAGTGTACCGCCCTCTTGAAATTGTGCCTCCTTTTTTGGTTTCGTTTTCCGAAAAGGCGTACATAATAAAAAAAGGTTCCTCAAAAGATATTCAGGTAAATGTGACTTCTCTCAAAACCGGAGAGGAAGTTTCATTGGCTTTACAATTGCCAAATGGATGGCGAACTGAGCCTGAAAATATTTCTTTTACACCAGAAATGAGAGGGCAGGAGCAGAGCTTCATTTTCACCGTACATGCTCCTGAGTATTCTTCAGAAGTGGATGGCAAGGCTTTGGTTACAACGGGAACTCAATCCTTTTCCTTTGAAATGAAATCGGTAGATTATCCACATATTCCATTTCAAACTATTTTAAAGCCGGCAGAAGCCAGGATCGTCAGTGTTGATCTGCAAACAACAGAAAGCCGAATTGCCTATATCATGGGGGCAGGAGATGAAATTCCACAGGGTTTAAGGCAAATGAATTATACTGTGGATGTATTGGAGGCCGAAAAGATCAATGGAGATTTGTTAGGCCAATACCAGGCTGTTATCATTGGGGTACGGGCTTACAATAAATGGGATGTTTTGCGTTATAAGCAATCCTTACTCATGGATTTTGTACATAATGGTGGCACCCTTATCGTTCAATTCAATACCAGCTCAGGACTCGTTACGGATCAGCTAGGTCCTTATCCGATATCGCTTTCTCGAGATAGAGTATCAGTAGAAGAAGCCCCGGTAAGGATCTTATCAAAGGAACATAGAGTATTGAAGTTCCCCAATGAAATTGTTGATTCTGATTTTGATGGCTGGGTGCAGGAAAGAGGGTTGTATTTTCCAGGTGAATGGGATAGCAGGTATACAGCTGTACTTTCATCCAATGACCCAGGGGAAACTCCAAAGGATGGCGGATTACTCATAGCTCCATATGGTAAGGGTTGGTTTATGTATACGGGTTATTCCTGGTTTAGACAGATTCCTGCCGGTGTACCCGGAGCCTACAGAATTTTAGCCAATATGATAGCAATGAACGGAAACCAAAAACCTTAGCATGAAGAAAGTAGAAGAGTGGAAACACACTTACACACTGGTTTTGATCGCCAATGTCCTCTACATAGTTGCGTTTTATATCATCATGCGTATTTACTCCTGATATGACTACACTCGATTGGTATGTATTAATAGGCACATTATCTTTTATAGTATTATACGGCCTGTACATGACCCGTCGCACGAAAAATATGCACGGCTATTTTTTGGGAGGTAACGAAGCAAAATGGTGGACCGTAGGACTTTCCGTAATGGCTACCCAGGCAAGTGCCATCACATTCTTATCTACCCCAGGACAGGCGTTTCACAGCGGTATGGGTTTTGTCCAATTCTATTTTGGTCTGCCGATCGCTATGGTCATCATATGCATCACTTTCATACCCATATATAAGCGTCTCAAAGTTTATACTGCCTATGAATATCTGGAACAGCGTTTTGACCTGAAAACCAGGTCGTTGGCGGCTTTTATTTTTTTGATACAAAGAGGCTTAGGGGCAGGAATAACAATTTACGCACCTTCTATAATACTTTCTACCATCATAGGTTGGAATTTGAATGCTACCATTATAGTTATTGGTTCCCTTGTAATTATTTACACGGTATCCGGCGGTACAAAGGCAGTAAGCGTTACCCAAAAGCAACAAATGTTTGTTATGATGGGGGGAATGTTTGCCGCATTTTTTATTATCCTCTCCATGCTTCCTGAAAATGTAGGGATGGCCGATGCACTTAAAATTGCCGGTGCCGGCGATAAAATGAACATCCTGGATTTTTCTCTGGATCTGAATAACCGTTATACGATATGGACAGGTATCATTGGTGGTTTTTTCGTTCAATTGGCCTATTTTGGAACAGATCAATCGCAAGTGCAAAGGTATCTGTCGGGAAAATCGGTAAAGGAAAGTCAATGGGGAATGATATTTAATGGGCTGCTTAAAGTGCCCATGCAGTTTTTTATTCTCCTGGTGGGGGTGATGGTCTTTGTCTTTTATCAATTTAGCCCGGCTCCTGTTTTCTTTAATAATGCAGCAGTACAAAAAGTGTATGAATCTGAATACGCCAATGATTTCAGACAGGTGGAAGAGGAATATTCTCTATTGTCAGAAAGGAAAATATTAGCCAGTCTGGATTATTCGAAGGCGCTCAATGCGGATGATAACAATGAAAAAGAGAGGTTAAAAGCAGCAATGCAAATCATTCATGAAGAGGAATTATTGTTAAAAGAAGAAGCCAGAACGATCATTTCTTCAGCCGATAAAACACTCGAGACCAATGACAGAGATTATGTTTTTATCCATTTTATTTTAAACCATCTACCGGCAGGTTTGGTAGGCTTGTTATTAGCTGTCATTTTCTCTGCTGCCATGTCCTCTACAGCTTCTGAACTCAATGCACTGGGATCTACAACTACCATAGATATTTATAAGAGAAACTTTAGCAAATCAGATGAAGATGTAAAGGATGTCAGAATGTCCAGGATTTTCACTTTAATGTGGGGGCTCATAGCTATTTTATTTGCGACCTTTGGCACCCTGGCTGAAAACCTCATACAACTGGTCAATATCGTTGGTTCCATTTTTTATGGAAGTGTATTGGGTATATTCATCTCTGCTTTTTATCTGAGACATATACATTCGCATGCAGTATTTATAGCAGCGTGCATTTCCCAGATTTTAGTCATTGTCATCTATTTTGCAGACATCATCAGTTATTTATGGCTTAATGTGATAGGGTGTCTTCTGGTCATCATTCTGGGGTACATGTTACAATTTGTATTTCATAAAGCTGGGAAGGGATAACTTTTATTGTAAAAAGCCATCCGGGTTTGCGAATGGCTCTCTCCTGAAAATCCGTTTGAATCCACTTTTCTTTATCTTTGAACCACATCTGCACGTAAAGACTCCAGGATTTCTCCTACTTCTGTGATCAAATGCATAGTTACACCGTTTTGCTGAGCTCCCTTTACGACACTTTCCACAAAAATGTCCATGTCTGCATTATTGGATTTGATAGCCATTCGCGGATTGACGGAAGGGTCATGGGCGTCCTTCATATTGAGGCCTCTGTAAATAAAATTTTCTGATCCTGTACCAGCACTGAAAAAGTCGGTAAGATTGTTGCTAAGAATGGCCAGATTGGTTGTATTACCAGCCGACACTTCTGCCAATAATGGAGCAAAATATTGCAAGATTCTACCTTCCGATACAATAACCATGATTGTGCTGTCTACTACTGACCTCAGACCCAGTCTGCCTTGTTCGATCATCATCCCAGGATTGGTGGGATCGGTTACCATGGTTGTTCCACCCAGACGATCATATAATGTAGGTTCTTGCATCTCTTCTTCTTTTTTGCTGCAGGAGATGACGATCATAGCAGCCAACATTAATAAAAATACAGTTTTTACATTATGAATACATTTAATAATCATGACGAGAGTTTTTAAATTATGATTGAATAATATTTTTGATCCAGTGTGAAAATTTGAATGCCAGACTATTTTTTCCAGTTATGGGACAAGAATTTTCCAGAAGTTCGGGATCTGGAATAAATAGTTTACTTTCCTTGACTGAGTATTTTTGCACTTCTTCGTAAAGCGATTGGCTGGTGAGAAACCGGTTGTCAAACATTCCGGTCATTATGCAAGTATTTGGATTGTAATAAAGCGATTTTACCCCTTGTGTGTTTTTAACTTTTCCCAAAATTCTTTGGATTTCCTCCTTTTCTAATGATTCATTAAAATCTATTCTGGCAAGCTGAATGGTGGCATTGACATAAGTGTCGGAGGTGTTTACTACGGCTATATGAACCAACATCGCGAATAATAGTGATGTAAATAGAAAAACGGACCAGAAGGCTGTTGACTTTATAACCTTATCGTATTCTTTCCAAATTTTTAGCAATAATATCATGATTAGAATTAGCATTTAATCATAATTACGAGAGATATTGATATTTGGATTTTCTATTTAAAAATATTATGTATTTACTTATACCCGGCTAATCTGCAATGGGTATTTGCTTGTCAGCCTTGTAAGGACGTTTTCCAAACTCCTCCGAATGTCGTTTAAATAAATGCGTATGTTTTTGTCATATTTTTAGTTTAGCATGGCGATTTATATTTATGGGTGATCAAGGAACGTTGGTTTTCAAATGGAGAACGGCCTTACTGGCCTTGATTAAATCGTTCATACTTAATACGAAGGATTTCATCCATCTCTCATGATAACGGCCCTTCAGGCCTTATCTTGGCCCGATGCATTCAAGCCTCGGATATAGCACTGAAGGCGTGCACACATCAGGAAAGGATTTTTATCCATTCCCAAATGAGAATTTTCGTGTGAGTTCTGTAAGGACTAGTTCCAAGACCTGCCGGTTCTCATGTATTGTATAGTTATATTTAAGAATGGCGATTTGTATTTATGGAATGATTTACATTCCTCATGTTTTCAGAAATGCCAAATGGTACTTCGGGTTTTAAAATATACATCCTTTTTATTGGTTAAAAAATAGGATACGGTAGGTCAAAAAAAAGAGGGACGTTCCTGCGTACGCCCCTCTCATAAGAAATTTAATGGTTGCTATCTTATTACATAGACCATTCTTTTATTGATTTTTCATTCATGCGAATATAATCGTCATTGTTGGCTTTTTTAGCCAATTCCAATGACCATTTAGCCGCTTTGATGGCTTCTGCTTTTTTGCCCATGTCAGCGAGGATGAGAGCCTTTGTTCTCACCTGCCAGAAAGCAGGATTGTCTCCTGATGTGGCTTTAGTGACCCATTCCAGAGCTGAATCCAAATCCTTACCTGCAGCATGATAGTACGAAGCAGCATTAAAATAGTCGTTGTTGCTTGGTCCGGCCATAACTCTTTCAATTGAAGCCACAACTTCTTTATCTGTCCAAACCGACAAACTTATAGGTACCAGGGTGTTTGACCATGCAATCTGAATGGTAGCTCCATCGTTTTGCAAACCGTCTATATTGAAGGTGAAAGTTTCAAGTTCAAAAGGAATACTGGTTGCAGGAACGGTGATGACAAGTGTGGGAGTTTTATCCAAGTAAGGTCCAAAGCCGGGAGTGTCAAAGTTGAAGAAATGAACTTCCCATGAATTAGCATCGGGTTTTGTCAAAACAGCATAAGATCCGGCTTTCAAATCTTGTCCCTCAACTTGTACATCTTTACTGAAAGTAATTTTTGTAGCCAGGTTGGCACCGGTTCTCCACATCTTACCGAAGGGTACCAATCCGTCTTCAGCAAAAATAGTTCTGCCTTTCATAGAAGGCCGTGAGTATTCAATAGTAACATCGGTAAGTCCTACAGTTTGTTTTAATTTTGAAAAAGGACTGGAAGCTGGCGTTGAAATTTGCGCTTCAATGATTAGTGTTCCAAGCATTAACAGCATTGGAAGAAGTAGTAAATTCTTTCTCATGTGATTTTTTTTAATTTTTTTTTGATGAGTGTGTAAAATAGATCTTCAAATATAAATACAGATTAACAGAATATTGTTTAAACAAATGAAGTTTAACGAAGTTTTATGATTTGATTTGAATAATTCAATTCAAGCTTTTTGACTTTATTACGACCCATTACTCAATTATTATTTATTGATATTATGTATTTAGATTTGAAAATTCAATCAAAAATGATTCTACCCTTCATGTATCCATACGGACTTTCCACGATGAGGACCACCTCTTGCCAAAGGGCTAACTCCAGACATAGAGTGGTTTCAATCCATAAATCGGTGGATTCGATTTTATAATAATTTGTTTCCTTACGGGTTACATTTACCACAAACTTACCTGAATCCATTATTGTAGGAAGCAATATTTTCTCGATAGACTCTATATACTTATTCGTTGTTATGGCTTTTGCATCATGGTATCGAGCATCAACTTCCCGATAGAAATTTACAATTTGACATTCCGTATTGGTTACATTATTGGAAACGGATTTGGGTGACAGGATTGAGTCGATCAAGTACAATAAAAAGATCATTTTCATGTTTTACATTTAAGGTATAGAATTCGTTTTTTTATATTCATTTTATAATGTTCTTAAAATGTAAGAATCTTCTTTAATGCAAAGTTCGATAGACCAAACATGAAATCTTTTTTGTGTTGTGGCTATCAGCGATTTTAGGAACCCAGCGGGATATTTCTTTGCATTGTACCTTGTATTTCCCTGTAGAAATGGTATGATTATGATGATCTTTTCGGACACATAATGTTAGTTGAACTTTAAAATTAAGTCCACTTACTTCGCCTCATTTATTTTTTCCTGAGAAATAGCTTTATCCTCGCTATCTACATCTAACTTTTTGCTGTCATCTTCTATATTGGCCAGATGCAGGTCAATCAAAACAGGAAAATGGTCAGAACCAATATCTCTCAGACGCCTCATTGAACAAACACGGAAATGTCCGGAACTAAAGATATGGTCTAGCGGCCAACGAAACATAGGATATTTAGCATGGAAAGTACTGAAAAATCCACGTCCTCTTCTTGGATCTAATAAACCGCTTACTTTTTGAAATAAAGTAGAAGAATAGCTCCATGCCACATCATTCAAATCTCCAGCTACAATCAAAGGCATTTTCTCTTCGGCTACTTCATTTCCAATGATAAGAATTTCAGCATCCCTGTCAGTCGAATAAGGATTTTCACCTGGTACCGGAGGCTCCGGATGAAGTGCATGAAATAAGATTTTTTTATTATTATTCAATGTCACTTGCATTACTATGGATGGAATTTCCTTTTTTATTAAATGACGAACTGCAATATGGGATAATAAAAATTTTGAAAAGACAAGTATCCCATATGTATTTTCTCTATCTATCAATATTTGATATTCATATTTATCTCCAAAACCTTCCAAACTTTTATCTTTCCACCATTTGTTGGTTTCAACCAATAATATAAGATCCGCATCAACTTCATGCACCAATGTATTTAGCTTTTCAAATTTTCTATTATTTTGATAGACATTAGAAATCAATAATCTAATATCAGCTTTTTCGTTTTCTTTTGCATTTTGAATTTGCTTTGGAGATATGGGCAAATAGGGAAAAATCTGATAAGATAAATAACAAAAATTAGCTACCAGCAGGGAAATGATTATCCAGTCTACAGTATTGGAAATGCCAATGACTAACAGGTATGCCACTGCAATGACCACATTCAATACCCATTTTTGGGCTCGGGGAAATTCAAAAACCCGGAAAGTCCAGTGATCATGCCTGACTAATGGAATAAGACTAAAAAGGATAATGATGCCTGATAATATCCAAAAAACTATTGGCAAAGTTTGTTGCAAGTGATTCTGTTTTACTCCTTAACTATAAAAATAGAGGTTTTTTTGGAATAAACATGGATCCTTTACATAATAAGTATGTAATGCTCAGATTCTTTGTTTATCTGATTTTATCTCAATACCAGAATAGATGAATCATTGAATCAAATCAATCAATTATTCATTTTTCAGATCCTCATAAGCATCTTCTAATTGATATGAAATATCTGTGTGATGATGGACTAATTTCCATTGGCCGTTTTCCAGATGGAAGATGTTTGTTGCTCTATGGCTCACCTTCACAGGTTCTCCTTCCGGGTTCATATTTTCACCCTCTTCTATACAGATTGTGTATCCCATAGCTGCTCCTGCGTGCATATGCATTTCCTGACAAGCAATTTTGCCTCCCAGTTTCATATCAGCTACTTTTTTAAAATCTGCCCGCACCGCTTCCCAACCCGTAAGGCGGCCACCGAAAGGACTCATCTGGGTTACAAAATCTGAATGTGACCAAACCGAAATCATGGGTTCCAGGTTTCCGGTAAACATTGCGTTTAGGGCAGCATATAGAGAATCATTAGCTGCACGAAGAGCTTGTTCAGAATTAAGTCTATTTTCTTGTGAAGTTAAATCACTGTTAGTGTTTGTTTTCTTATTATCGCAAGATAAAAAGAAGATGGCAGCAAATAATATTACTCCAATTAATGTCATTGATTTTTTCATGTTTATTTTAATTTTAAAGTGATGAAATAACACGTGAAGGCTGTGTTGGATCAAGAACTTTGCGTGCACTTTCAACTCCGCTAACTGGCAAATTTGTTGGGTCGAGTAGGCCAATTTGCACCAATACACTGGCCTGATCCCAATATATATGCTCGTGCGTAATTTTATCATCCTTAAACCCTACAATCACAACCAATGCAATTTCAACTGGTTTACTCGTAGGAAGTACACCTGGAAGTAACCAGTCAATGGGCACCGTATGTGTAAAGCTAATCACAAGTTCTTCTACTATTTGATGGTGTCCAATAGTTTTCGAAATGTTGGTTATTTTAATATCTGGTGGAAAGAATTTCCCAACTAAATGATTGATGTAAAAATGTCGAACTCCCTCCCTGCCAACCCCACCTGTCATGACTGGCACATGATTGAGATGGGGTTCCTCTGACATGGTTGCCATCGTGGTATCAATGTCTCCATTTAATTCGGCATTCATATGCTGCTCGAATGTAGCGACCATCTTATGCTGAGTTGGGGTTAATTTTAGTGTCAAGTTATATAAATTAAGGGGTCAATTTTTAATCGTTTATCATTTTTTCATTCACATTGGGTTTTATCAGTCAGACTGAGTCAGAAGTTTAGGATATACACTACTACATTAAAAGATAATGTAACGATACACAATTTTTTACATATTTTGTATTCATTGATTTACCAATTTAATAATGTATATCCGTTGGGAAGGGTGATATCGTTCAACCTGTCTTTCAATTGGGAATTGGCTACCATGAAATTACCCGATTACTGTCCCGGGGTGAAAACTATTAATTCTTAAATGGTAATTTGTTTATATTTTGACCAACCTTTCTTCCTTGTATTACACCTAGTTCTATGGCTTCACAAAAATGGAAGCCTCCAGACAAACTGGAAATCGCAGTCTCATCAGCCATCTCAAAAAACGAACTGTAAGATCTTGGCGAACCATCAATATCAGTCCGGTTTGCAGCGTTAGTGGATGAAAACTTGCTTTTTTTAGAATGTAGCCATTCTGTTGTTTACCAATAAAGCCTGATGATATAATACTCCTGGTGATGGCGTAGCCAGTTCACTGATAAAAGTATTATTACATATTGGTGTTGAAATTACTTAAGGGGTTTTATTTCAACTATCCCTATATACATATAAACTTCAATATCTTTAAAAATATTAGACATTATGCATTACCTTTTAGAAAATACAGAATTTTAGATTTTAATCGAGGTTTATCATCAAGAAATAATGCTTTCTCACCAAATTGTGAAATGTATTGATTCAAGAAACTACGAAGTTTATTTTTTTCAATACCATAACCCAAATAGTATTCGATTTTATATGGGTCAAACATCCATTCGTCAGGGATAGAGCCATTGATAATCATCATGTATTTATTTGCTATCGTAGCACTTTCCCATTTGGTACGAACAAAATGATTTAATTTCAGTGCATGCTCCTCTCTTAATTCTTTGTTCAAAACATACTCCTTGATATCATGTTCAAGATTTTCGGGAAAGCCAAATAGAGCAGGGGGAATCACATCTTCCGGGTAATCAGTACTTATGCCATCTGTATAATAGCTACTATTAATCACTGGTTTAAGTGCAAAGGCAGCTTCTGTTCCCAATCCTCCAATAGGAATGTCTGAATACAATTCGTCCACTACAAAATCACATTTTGTCAATTCATCCAACACTTTTTCGTTGGGCACGTTTTCCAGCTTCAGAAGTTCGACCGGAAGGCCCTCCTTCCTCAATTTATCTATGATATCGATGATCTTTTCTGTCCCTTTTGCGACAGAGTTTGTAGGGGCATGAAGTACTTTTGCGATTCTTGACATGTTTTGTGTCAATACGGGCGAAATTGTAGGAGTGTCATTTGGGCACCCGATGTGTAACCATGCAATAAAAGGTTTTTTTTGAAACAAGGCCGTCGGTGGATGATTGATGATATGGTCGGCATATTTTTCTATCAAGGCTAATCTTTTATATTGGGCTTTTACATCATTATAACATCGTTCCAGATCAAATTTTCCTTCAACCCAATATTTATCCTGAATATTATTTCCTGACAAATAAGACGGGCGGGATTCAGTTCCCAGAAATACGATAATGATCTTTTTGTTAAATGCCTTTATGATCGCTAATTCCCAATAATTGAAGAATGGTTCGGAATTGAGTATAAATACATCGTATTTAAATAGGGCATAAATCAAAATCAAAGCGTGAAGGACGATCATCATCATTACAACCGGTATCACTAAAGGAAATAGAATGGTCTTTTTATTTGTCTTATAAAATTTGAATAATTTTTGATTCAGTTTGAGTATTAAGTTGGTTTTGACATCAAAATATTTGTTATCCACCAGAAACCACAAATCTGATTTGACTCCTATTTTGTCAAATCCAACTTTAAGACGTGTAAAATAGCCTGCTATTTCTTTATTTCCTATATAAATTCTCATGATTCATATTTTTTATTTTTGTTCATTTGGATAGATTTTGGTGTATTTCAGATAAAAACTGAGTGGCACCAGATTGGCCTTGTAAAGTATGTAGAAAAGCCACTTCAATTTTTCAAAAGTCTTTTTATATGTTAGGTAATCGCGATATGACTTATTTGGCTGAAGATAGATCTGATCAAATTCATATGGTGTGATGTTGAGTCTTTTATAAATTTCTTCAAGTATATCTTTTTCAAAAGGTTTTGAGGTTTTTATATTTTCCAGAGCTTCATCTCGTGTCCATTGTCCAGACCTGATCAGTGCCGAAAACTCACAATATCGAAGGTCATATTCGAATTTTTTAGGCAGCCAGTAATTATTTGTGAAGTAAGCAGTTCGATTTTCCATATGATGCCCCCCATAATATTGCCAGCCGTATTCTTTAGCGAGGAATGTTTTGGTCTTTTCCTTGTCATAATCCAGGTAATAAAGTGGCCTGATTTTTTTAATACCATCGACGATGATCCATTTCAACCATTTAGACATCCATAGGTTGGGAAGCGTTTTGATCTTTTTAGTCCCGAATTGTTTCTGGACAGATTCGATATATTTAGCATCCATATAAAACCACCCATGAGGCGATATTCCTTCCGTCCTGAATGAATGCCCTTCAAAAATGTATTTAATACCAAATTTACGGCATGCAAGGTAGTGGACTGTCGCTAATGATATATCACTTGGTGTATCTATATCAGGAACTGATGCTTTTAGAAAAGATTTGAAAATATCATTATATTCTTCATTATCCACGACATAGGTATAAAGATCAATACCGAGTTTTTCAGTCACATTTTTGATATTTTCTACCGCAATCCTTGAATTCCACGTGTTGTCAAAGTGAGCAGCTAATACTCTCAGTCCAAGAATTTCTTTAGTAAAATATAATAAGTAAGAAGAGTCAGTACCGCCACTTATACCTACAACTACGTCATACTTTTTATTTCTTTGTTCTTTTTTTATTTTTCCGGCCAGATCTTTCAGATATTTCAGACCTTTTTCACCTGTTGGGTAAAGATTATTGAGACTGTCATGTTGATGACAATAGTTGCAAACTCCATCAAGATCAAATAAAATGTATGGTATAGTATGGTCGTAAATACAGCGGGTACAAGTCATTATAATTTTAATTTATTTTGTAACTATTGATCTCATTCAGAAATTCTTTTTTCGGAAAATTGACGAGCACACCCATTCCCTTGTTTTGATATACTGCCATACTTCCAATTGCAACTGCAGAAGCTTTTCCGGGTCCGATAGCATCTCTGATGTGATCATATTTTCCTGCCCCTCCCATGGCTATCACCGGTATACGTACTGCAGATGTAATCAATTTGATCAATTCGATGTCAAAACCATTCCAGGTGCCTTCCCTGTCAATATTGTTGATCAAGAGCTCACCTGCACCAAGCGATTCCATTTCCTGTACATAATCACCTAATTCTGTTTTTAAATATTTACTTCCAGAATCAAAACAAATTTGATATTTGCCAAGCCAATTTTTTTTAATATCGAGGGCGACTACAATACACTGGCTGCCAAATAATCCGGAAGCTTGTGATACCAAAGTTTTATTATATAGAAGCGCTGAGTTGATAGAGACCTTCTCTATGCCAATCTGTAATATTTTTTTAATTTGGTCAATACCAGTAATCCCTCCTCCGTAACAAACGGGCATAAAGCACTCCTCTGCAATTGTTTTGATAAACTGATAATCAGGACCCTGAAGTGCCCTCTTATCTGAAATGTCCATCACCAACAATTCGTCCACTTCTTTTTCGTTAAATATTTTAATGGCATTGACAGGATCTCCGACGTAAGCCGGGTTTTTAAATTTTATAGTTTTGACAAGCTTGGTGTTTTTTATCAAAAGACATGGCATTATTCGGTTCTGCAGCATGGTTTAAATTTTAGAGAAATTTTTGAAAATCTGCATGCCATGCCTGTGGCTCTTCTCGGGATGAAACTGACAACCAAATATATTTTCATGAGCAAAAACGGAATCGAACGAAAGCCCAAAATTTGTTTTGCACACCACATCATTTTTATTATCGCATTTGACAAAATAGGAATGTACAAAGTAGAATTTGGAAAGATCGTCTAAATGGTCAGCAATTGCATTATCTTTAAGTTTTATGATTCTGTTCCATCCTGTATGCGGTACTTTGAGTTGGCTCTCCTGTTCAAACCGGAATCTTTTTGTTACTGCATTTATCCAACCCAAACCCATGATTGAACCTTCTTCGCTAGTCAACGTCATGATATGCATACCAAGGCAAATTCCTAAAACAGGTTTTTTCCGGATGACGACCTGCTCTGACAGAGCATCAGATAGACCTGAATTATTTAAACTATTCATGCCATGATCAAAAGACCCAACACCCGGCAAGATTAATTTATCTGCTGATTCGATATCTGAAAACTGATCAGATATTATGGCATTGATATCCAGATATTTCAACATATTCAGTATGGAACCAGGATTGCCCATTCCATAGTTAACAATTACAGTCTTCATAAGGCTGTGCGATTACGTAAAAATCTGGCAGGAACTCCAGCGCAAACAGTATAAGCTTCAACATTTTTAGTTACAACAGAGCCTGCACCAATAACGGCACCTTCGCCGATCATAACACCTGGAAGTATAATGGAACCGATGCCAATATCAGCACCATCACCTATCAATACACTGCTGAATTTTAATGGATTGACAATATAAGGTATAGAAATATCCAAATCTTCATGGACAGAAGTCAGGATTTTAACGTAAGGACCGATCCCTACAGATTTGCCAATCTTGACAGATCCGGCAGAATGAATAAAACAATATTGACCGATCCAGGTGCCTTCACCTATAAATAACTCTCCTTTGTAGTATCCTTTAAGAATTGTTTGGTGACCGATATATACTTTATCTGCAATAGATATATTTTCAGGATGAAAGACCAACACGCCATCTTCTATCACTATTTCTTTTCCAAAATAGTTAAAATTTTTAATTTGATACTTACCATTTCCATGGGAAGACGGCTTATTAATATTGCTAAAATCCATGATTTAATAATGAAATGACTGAATCACTGATAAATTGCAAATCTCCTTCCTCCAAATGTCTGCCCAATGGCAATGCTAATCCCTGCCTGTAAGCAATATTTGCATTTCGATATTCTGAGTATGGCCAGTTATATTTTTCTTTATAATAAATCTGATCGGGAATCGAGTATGCTCCTAAATTACTTTCTATTCCTTTTTTAAGTAATTCTGATTTAATATAATCTCTCGGGATGTAATCTTCAAAAAGAATATGGTAAGTCTGATAAGTCTGCCTTCTGTCTTCATAATGGGTGTCAACCCTGATTGAACTGATATTTTTAAAAGCATTATGATAATGAGCAGCCTGACCTCTGTGAATATTTATTGTTTCATCCAGTTCCATGAGCTGATATATACCCATTGCTGCCTGAAAGTCAGTGATTCTGTAATTGAATCCCGGCAGTTCAAAATTGGATTTTCCATTTCCGAATTGAATACCGTGATTTCTAAGCTTTCTGAGTTTATCAGCCAATTCCTCATTGTCGGTGATGACTGCTCCTCCCTCTCCTGTGGTCAGGATCTTTCTGGGATGAAAACTAAAGCAACCCAAATCACCGAAAGAACCAGCTTTCCTCCTGTTCAATGTCGTACCGATAGCACAAGCCGCATCTTCAATGATACTTAACCCATGATCCTTGGCGATATCACAAATGCGTATCATATCAGCAGCCTGTCCGAACTCATGAACAGGCATGATGGCTTTTGTACGGGTGCTTATCTTTTCTTCAATTTTATCAGCATCAATACAATAATCATCCAGAGTAATATCGACAAAAACGCAACTTGCCCCAACAAGCTCGACAACATTTGCGACTGCAGGAAAACTGTAAGCCGGGATAATTACCTCATCTCCTTCTCCAATATTTAATGCCATCAGAGCAATGTGAAGAGCAGCGGTACCATTGGCTACCAATACCACATGTTTAGTATTGAGATACTCAGAAAGGTTGTTTTCGAATTCAAGTACATTTTGACCCTGAACAAGATTTCCGGATATTATAACTTGCTTCATTCGATCAAGTGAAGTAGTTGGTATGTAGGGTTTTGAGAGTTTCAGCATGTAGTAGCGTTTATAATACTAAAGTGGCAACTCTCAACCATTCTGATGTTTTTAAGATACCATCGTCAATGTTTGTTTCTGCCTTAAATCCTAACATACGGGTGGCTTTTTCAATCGAAGGAATTCGGAGTTCAATATCAGCAGACAATGCAGGTTTGAATATGATACTGGAATTTGAGTTAAGAACTCTGCAAATGGTTTGCGCCAAACCGTAGGTAGTCAGAACAGATTTGGCATTTCCTATATTGAATGACTCACCTATAGCATTGGGATTTTCGATACATTTAATAAGTCCGCTGATAAAATCATCAATATAACACCATGACCGGATTTGATTTCCGTCTCCATAGACATGAATATCCTTATCTTCCAGTGCTCTTTTAATAAATATCTGCAAAGCTCCTTCTCCTGTCTGTCCTTCTCCATACACATTAAATGGTCTGACAGTAACTGTCGGGAGGTCAAATTCTTTAAAATAGGCCAAAGATAAATGTTCAGCAGCAAGTTTACTCACGGCATATGTCCACCTGGCTTCACCGGCACTTCCGACACTGGAATTACATGTCTCCGAGGATTTATAAGCATAATTGCCAAATACCTCAGATGTAGAAAAATTGATAAACCTGTCGCTTACTTTATTTTGTTTGGCTGCTTCCAATGCATTGGAAGTTCCTATCATATTTACCTGCATGGTAGTAGTCGGACTTTTTATGACGGTATCAATACCTGCTATAGCTGCGGCATGTACAACAATTTCAGCACCACGCATAGATTTTTTTAAATGATCAAAATCCATAACAGTGCCTTTTATAACCTTGATATTTGGATGATCAGCAAGATTTGACTTTGAGAATGTATCTCTGGAAAAGTTATCAAAAATGGTAATTTCATTATCACTTACCAGCTCCTTGATTAATCTGTTTGATATAAAACCGGAACCGCCAGTAATAAAGATATTTTTTCTAGTTATCATAACCTTAGATATTAAAAAAAAATAATTTATTTAAAATAATTGTAAAGGTATGATGTCAAGACAAAATTCTGATTAAGGTGAAATTAGGATGAAATTAAAATCCAATTAGTGAGATATTAAAATGGGATTAGAGAGTTGCCTTATTCGGTAGAATGACTTTAAAAACGGAACCCTTCTTAAGTTTAGATGATACCGTTATTTCTCCTTCATGCAGTTGGATAATCTTTAAAGTCAAAGCCAGACCAATTCCATACCCAGGTATATAATGTGTATTTTTTCCACGATAAAATGGCTGAAATATATTTTCAATGTCTTCTTCCGGAATTCCGATGCCATTATCTGAAAATGTAATAAAAATGCTTTTATCATCTGTTTCCAATTGAACGTTTACAGATTTGGGATCTGAAAACTTACAAGCATTATCTATCAGATTTTTGAATGCAATGGAGAGTAATTGTTCATTGCCAAAAATGCTTAATTGGTTTACATTTTCAGGCAACGTGTCAAAATTCAGATTTATTTTATAGGAATTATTTGCATGGAGAATAGAATCGCATGTTTCAATAATGAGCTCATCAATTCTGATATTATTCTGATTAAAGGTAGATTTGTCAAAACTGATACGTGCCAAATCCAATAAACCATTGGAAAGTTTACTCAATTTTTTTATTTCATTTGATAAGGAAAGAAGAACGGACTTATAATAATTCTTGTCCCTTTCCTGCATCAGGGCATAATCCACCTCAGTCAATAGTACAGTAAAAGGTGTTCTCAATTCATGTGCTGCATTTGAAACAAAATCACGTTGTAATATGAATGCGTCTTCAATTCTCTGCAGCATCTGATTGAAGGTGATAGCTAGTTGTGCGATCTCATCCTTTTGGTTGCCTTCATCCACACGCAGGTTTAGATTTGTTACTGTGATATTCTTAACCTGCATTATCACATCAGATATAGGAGTCATTGCCCTGCCGGCAAAAATGAACCCAAAAACAATAGAGGCGAGTACACATGAAATAAACCCTAAAATTAATACCAGCTTAAGATTGGATATTTTAGATAGGCCATATTTGTCCAATGCAGATATGATCACTACATAATCACTGTTATTAAATCGGTGTACCTGTCCAAGAACCTCTCTTTCATTTTCATGAAATTTCACTGTTTTCTTTTCACGTATTTTTTCAATCAAGTCAATATCATTCAATAGCTTTGTATCAGGAGGAAAAAAATATATCAATTCATTATTCTCATTGAGGATCTCGATTTTCTCCTGAAATAATGCCAAAGTATTTTGATCGATGATTTTTAAAAGCTCATGATCAACTTCTTTTACGTTTAATAATAATTGAATCGTTGTATTTGCTTTGTCTTCAAGCCTGGAGTAATAATCACTCTTTCGGTAATTAGAAGATAGCATGAATATACCAATCGAAAAGATAAGTAGTATCGTGACTACAAACAATGAAAACTGAATTAAAAGTTTGTTCCTGATATTCACAAAGTTTCATTTTGGTCTTTTAAAACATATCCGAGACCTATTCTTGTGTGAATCAGTTTGTTATAACTGTCTTTGTCTATTTTTTTCCGGAGGTAATTAATGTACACATCGATATAATTGGTGCCGGTGTCAAAATTAAGATTCCAAATTTTTTCAGCTATTTCTGTTCGGGATATGACAGTGCCTTTATTTTTTGCTAAAAATTCCAACAAAATATATTCTTTGGCAGTAAGTTCTATTTGAACACCGTTACGACTTACTGTTTTTTTACTGGTATTAATGATCATATCGTCTATTTTGATGATGAGATCTTCTGTTTTTTCAGCAGGGGAGGTCCTTCTGAGAAAAACTTTTATCCTTGCCAGTAATTCTTTAAAATCAAATGGTTTGACAATATAATCGTCAGCACCCACATCAAAGCCTGCCAGTTTGTTTTCAGCTGCCGACATCGCTGTGAGCATAATGACCGGTATTTTATTGTTATGGACTCTTACTTCCTTACACAGATCATAACCATTAGTAAGTGGAAGATTGATATCTATGATCAGTAAATCATAATTGTTATTTAAGGCCAGATTTTTACCGATATATCCATCATAAGCTATATCCACCTTAAAACCTTGTTCTTCCAGCCCAGCTTGTAACAAATCAGCCAGTTTTTTTTCGTCTTCGACAATAAGTATATGTTTTGCTTGATTCATGAATAGTTATACATGTGGTATTATTTAGCAAATGTACGACTAAAAAATCCCGGATAAATGCCTCGGAGTGTAAAACTATTAATTCCTAAATGGTAATTTGTTTATATTTTGACCAACCTTTCTTCCTTGTATTACACCTAGTTCTATGGCTTCACGAAAATGGATGCCTCCATACAAACGGGAAATCGCAGTCTCATCAGCCATCTCAAAAAACGAACTGTAAGATCTTGGCGAACCATCAATATCAGTCCGGTGAGCATGTGTAGAATCGGTAAACGAGTAATTATAACCAAACATTTCGGATAAGATAAATGCAGTGGCACCAGTTTGTGAAGAATGCCCTGATGTATATTCAGGAAACGGAGGTGTAACTAAAGGAGTAGTAAAACCGGGATCAATATGATCGATTATATACGTGATCGGTCTCTTTAAATTTATATCATATTTACATTTCCAGCAGGAGATAAAAGCATCATGCACTGCCATGCCTACTTTGGCATACGTTTCGGCAGCTATTGCCAGATTGGCATTTTCTTTTTTCAATATTTGAGACGAAATGGAAATGGAATGCCCGGGAGGCGTTGATGTTGTACCCGGATCATCACTCCAGTAATTGGCTATGATTAATTGTTCCGGTGTGGCATTTACAACTGTCGTATACACCTCCAAAGCCTGTGCATGAAAAGCGGATATCGGAGATGTTGAATATGCAATAGGAAATGGAGGCTGAGTCATCGTCACATTTTCTGAAACAAAAGGTCTTACAGCACCCCAGTAAGGCTGTAGAGCATTCAGAAAAGCAGGCGGTGTAGGCACCCATAAACCCGGACCGGTTGGAGGTACAAAGGTTGAAGGGAAGTTGGTTTGGTAACCGAATTCCTGACCATCAGATACAGCATAATCCCAAACCTGTTGGGCAATCGTATTTCCGAAACTTACAGATCTGTCAAAAATTTCCTGCGTTGTAGTGGCTATGTACATGGAGTTGTATTGATGCCGTAGAGATTCAAGAGCATCCAGGTTACCTGCACTAGCCGTTGAATACATCTTTTTCATGAATGTAGCCATTGCATTGTTTGCGACCACAGCCCAGTGGTAGGGTACATCTTGTGAAGGCGTAGCCAGTTGACCGTTATTCAATCCATTTAACACACCTGCCATGGAGCGGTAGCCGGGCATCCCGTGTATGACCGACTCATACAAGGTTAGCCCGGTGTAGCCAAAGGCACGGGCTGCAACAGGGGGGCTGTAACCCGATGTTTCCTTTGTCATTTTTCCACTGAGTTCAAAATAGTCGTTGGCAATGGTAGCATCATAGTTGCTGGTCAGGAACACAGAAGTTAAAGGTTCGTCTTTGGTACAACCGTATATTACGACTGTTACCATCAGAAGGCACAGGTAAGGGTGTATATTTCTTTTAACAAATAAAAGTTTGAACTGAATCAATACACTTTGGACAATGGTAAAGCATTTTTTAGTCGATTCCATGTTTTTTGATTATGTAGGTAATTATTGGATAATAACGCCTACAAATATATAAAAAAATTTAAAAAAATACTTGAGTATCTAGCAAATATTTTAGACATAACATGAATGACAGTATTAAATTTTTATAAATGGATAATCTAGGTCTCAAGGTCTCAAGGTCGAAAGTCAGAAAGTCAGAAAGTCGGAAAGTCGGAATGTCAAAGGTTAAGGTGAGGAAGTGAGGAGGTTAGACGTCAAAAGTTTAAAGTGAAAAGTTTAAAGTTGAAAGTCAAGCCCTTTCGATTTTAACCATTTAAACGCTTAACATTTAACAATTGGCCACTGTCCATTGCAAAACTGCTACGAGCTATTCTAGGTCTGAAAGTCGAAGGTCTCAAGGTCTGAAGGTCGAAGGTCAGAAAATCTGAAGGTGAAGACCAGTGAGGAGTTGAGGATGTCATTGGCTTTGTCGTCATTTGGCTGCGCGTCATTTGCGCTTCGCGCGTATTTTTTTCATGAGGGTACAGTTTGCATATTGCCTACTGCTAATGCTAAAAGCCTACTACTAACTGCCTCTGCTACCAACTAAGAGCTACGAACTACGAGCTATCAAACCTCAAGGTCTGAAGTAACTAAATCTTTATCATCATATAAGTCTCCGTACTTTTTGTTTGTATTCCAGGTAGCTTTGACCGTGCACTATCGTCAAAAACTCTTCTTCAAGTCTTATTTGGATTTGAATTATAATGTAGCCTAAAATTAAAAAAAGTGCTGTGAATGCATTTGGTGTTGTCAGGAAAAGACCAACTAAACTTAAAATCATTCCAAAGAAAATCGGGTTTCTCGATATTGAAAATAGTCCCTCTGTAACCAGCTCTGTCTTTGTTTCTGTATCAATACCAATACGCCAGGAGTTTCTCATATGACCTTGAGCAATTAATGTCCAAACCAATGAAATGAAAAGTAATGCAATGCCAATATATTTTAAAGAATGGTTGTCAAGCTGTGTAATTGGTAAAAAGTTTTCGTGCCATGTCGGAAAAAATGCATAAATAAGAGTGTAAACGAACATAGCAATAAGGGTCAACTTAAAGTAAAAACCTATTAGTCCGTAGGCACTGTCGTCCTTTGGTAACACAATTGGATTTTTTCCTATTCGTTTTGCAACAATAAGGCTTTTTAAAACGAAAGTAAGACCAAAGTAGAGTAAAAAGTATAAAGGTAATGTTAGTCTTAATATGTCGGTCATCTTATATTTATCATTTTCTGCTAAATACTCTGCATTCTTATTTCCTTTTACAAGGGTGGTACTTCGGCAAGCTCAGTAGAAATGTGAGAAGTTCACCAGATTGTGACTTTGAAATTATTAAATTTTTCATAGTCTATTGCGCAAAGACTTATTTATTATTTCATTGAGTCCCATACTTCCCATGTAATTTCTCTACCCGGATATGCAACTTTTTTAAATGGCCAATCCTCTTTAATCCATTGTTTTATGTTATTAAAGAGGATTGCATCAAATCCTTCATCAAGCATACTTGTCCGAACCCACATAGTTATGCTTGCTTCAAAATCACCTTTTGTTGTCGGATTAATATAAAGACAACCAATAACCTGATTTTCATCTAAACTAACTACAGTATATGCAAATGATCTTCTGATTTGAAATTCCTTCTGATGCCATCCCAAATCAATCAAATTTTGTTCAAGTGTTAAATCCCTGGAAGGCCATTTCGACTTTGAACCAAAAACTCCTTGAAGATGATCAATACTTGTCATAACGGCATCATAATCTTTCACCACATCATTAATTGTTAGAATTCTTGCTCTGAAATGTGAAGTTTCAAAAGTATCAGGAATCTTAAATTCAGATGGAACAAATGACTTTTGTTGAGATAGAATAATCGATGGTAAGACCATCATCAGATTGCAGATTAAAATGAAAGTTCTATTTATCATGTGTGTTAAAGTTTAATACTGTCCTACTAAACACAAAACCCCAGTTTGCGGGTAGGTTCGGCACTCTTATTTTTTTCATTTGTCATATCGGTAGTGTCCAATTATTTTGTAACTAAATAAACAGTCTTCAAGTACTTGTCCTCCACCAATATTATGAACCATTAAATTTCTCTGTCCATCAGCAGACTTTTTTCTGGAAACAATTCCAATGTGAGTTAGCCCACCGCTTAAGTTCCAACAAACTATGTTTCCGGGCTGATAGTCATTTGGATTTGTTGTAATTTGCTTTACTGTTCCGTGTCTTGTAAAAAATGTCATTAGGTTTGGAACTCGTCTATGGTCTATATTTTTATCCGGTCTGGATAGACCCCAATGCTTTGGATACATGTCAAAGTTTGATTTCATGTCTTCATGAACTTCTTTTTGCAAGTCAATTCCGAGTTTTCTATAAGCTCTGATTACAACGTCTGTGCAAACTCCTTTATCAGCTGGTACGTCTCCATTGGGGTAGTCAATAACTCTATATGCCGGGTCATAAATGACTCTTTGGTTTGTCAAAACCAAGGCTGAGTCAGCCAGTTGGACATAGAAATTCTCTTGTCCAAAAGCAGACCAAATGGTCTGAAATAGTAAGAAAAATATAATAAATGTCTTTTCCATCATATGAGTGATAACGTTTAGCTTGTATGTGGTACAGCTCCAAGATTTACTAATTTGCCCACTAATTTCAAGAATACTATAAGTTTGTTACACAACTCAAAAATAATATTTTTATTTTTTGATTCATTGCTTTGATATGTTAGCATTTCGTTGTTCATTCTTTGTCTCTATAAAATTTATCTCTTAAACTATAAGTTAAGTGGTTAATCATTGCTAGATCTGGCTCATCTGGAAGTGTTGAATCATCAAAAGCCATCTCCATTTCTGTCTGTTTTTCTCTTGCCATTTTTATCAAATCCTCATATGCAAATTTACCAGCTTTAATATCCAGTAAAAAATCACGATTAGGTCTTTTAACATTTAGTTTTTTCTGCTTTCCAATTTCTATAGCCATTTCTAAAAGTCTGAAAACGTGCATCATATTTTTAGAGTCGTAATTTTTAAAGTGACTTTTAGTATTTTCAAATCTATTGTCATTTCTCTTTTCCACCCAATCCCAATATTCGCGATATTCCTTACAGTACGTTGAATACCCATTACGGTTAAAATACATTAATCCTTCTTGGACTGTTCCTTTGGGAATTGAACTTAAAGAAACGTCATTTGAAACACTTCCTTTTATAATTCCGTTAAATCCAAGATTTTCTGAATGATACAATCCATACACATCTTTCATGTTCTGAATATTTACCAATCCACAGTTTTCTTGCTTCCAACCTTTGATTTCCAAATATTTTTCAAGAGGAATTGATCCTTGGAGGTAATTCACAAAACAGAAAGACATTACACTTTTTCGTTCTTTTGCAATGGGATTCACAATTTTCTTTTTTAGTCCTTTGGCTTTCTTGATTTGTGATAGTGCAAATTTTCCAAAAGTATTACTGCAGAGTTTAGACAAAATTAAGTCGGACTTAATCTCAGTCAGATATGGATGCTTATAAATTAAAGCTGTTTCAGGAGTGTAAAGCAATTCCAAGATGTTTGGATTGTTTAGTGAAAGCAACTCCATAAATCTTCCAAATTCATAAAACACAATATCGTTTGTTTCATTATTTACCTGAGGAATATAATTCAATCCATAATATTCCTCTTTCGGAAGAATAAAAACACCTTTTATGTCAATATCAGAGGTCGGTGTGTCTAATCCATATGCCTTACTGCCACTTATGCATTCAAGTATTATTAATCCTCTATTTCTTAAGTCCTCTATTGTCATAATTTAACCTAATAATTTCCGAAAGAAATCATTTAAATCAGTCATCTGTCCTTTTGAAGCTGGCAAACTTTGTGATTCACCATCAGTTCTTTCAATACAAGTTTTCATGAATTCAATCAATTCATTTTCACCCTTATGTAAGTACGACTCACTTTTAGTTGATTTTAATTCAATTAGTTCCCTAATCCTTGCTTTCAAAAATCCTTGAAAATCCAGTCCATTTAACATTTTACTAAACTCTATAGGCGGAATTTCCTCCCTTTCAAGAATCCACAAACAGGCTATTGATGCACGAAGTGCATAAAAGAACTTCTTAAGTTTATACTCCTCTGCATTTGTCACTTCCTCTAATGCCTTTTTTGCCATACTCAAATAATGGTGAATTGTGGCAATTCTAGAATAGGTCTTTTGAGCAATTGAATTAATTTCTGTCAGAAAATCTTTGTCAACCTTATAAATAATTGGTGATTGAATTCTTTCAAGTAATGGAGGATTTGATTTCCAAAGTAGTCTAAGAACTTTTCTCAAATCCCAACCGCTAATATCAATCTCTTTGTTGTCAAGGAAATATTCGATTGTATCTTTTTCTTCGGTTAAGCTTAAATACCAATCTTTGTCGTGTTTGTAAATAATCCGAACATCAAAATCACTGTCAGGTGATGGAAATCCCCACGCTCTCGAACCCGTTTCACAGGCAATGAGTATCTCTATCCCTTTTTCTTTTTCTAAATCAGATAAATATTTCTTAATCTTTTCTTCAATCAATCGTGTTAAATTTTTTGCAGGAAGTTTCTTACAATGAATGCCAATTATATGTTCACAACTCCAGCCCTCCTTTTGCGCGTATTTAAAATATGTCTGCTTTGGTCACTGGACTGGCGTTTTGGAATACACTGTCCAAATCTAATTATTTTAATCTAAAGTAAAAAGGTTATGCTTAAACACAGTAAACCAAGATTGTAATCCAGGTATATGTGAGACATTGCACGCAAAGGGGCGACAAAGGTTTTTTCATGTAAAGGGCGCTAAGGATGTGATAAGCAACCATCTTTGCGGTTTCCTTTGCGGTTTTTCTTCGAATTCTTTGTGAGCACCCCCATCCAAGAGTACGTCATATAATATTTCATATGTTACATTTTCTGTTTCTATTTCACGCAAAGGGGGCGCAAAGGGGTATCACGCAAAGGGCGCAAATAGGTTTCTCAAAATATGAGTCCACTCCGAAAAGTTAAAAGAACAAATATGATAAAATTTTGATATATAATGAGTATCTTGGGGAAGATTCAAAAAGCATAAGGTATGTTAAAAAAGTCATCAGAAACAGCACAGTTAGATATCTTTACTTCACC
>JBGTBR010000033.1:0-34531 GCA_041749255.1 Saprospiraceae bacterium | reverse complement strand
AGAATTACAGAACAGAAATATGATCTACAGAATATTTTCAATCTATGGATTTAACCATAAATTGATAAAAATTAATCAATTTTATAAACAGGTGCTGAATTTAGGTAAAATAGCAGCTTAATTTTTTACCGAACCATTGATTAAGACAAATAAGTAAAAGAAGAATAGATACCTTCCTAAATAGAATGAATGTAAAGTGGCCAAAAACTTTTTATAGAACATACCATACCAAAGTTTTTGATTCTATAAATTCGCATAATTTACTTACAATAAAACGAATCAATTGATCGACAACAGAACAGCTGCAAAAATTGCAAAAAGCTATTACAGTATTAGTGGAAAGGTTGAGCCACTGCCAGGGGAAATTGATCTCAATTTTAAAATAAGCGATAAGCAAAATTCATATATTTTGAAATGTAGTGGGTCTGCAGCAGAACCAACACTTATTGACTTTCAAATTAGTTTACTTCTTCATCTTGAAGGTAAGTTGGATCATTTACCTAAAATTGTAAAGGATGTACATCATCGAAATTCCTTTGATTTTGATGTGAATGGAGAAAAGTATACCATTAGGATGTTATCCTGGATAGACGGAATCCTTTGGTCAGATCTAAAGCACAAAACACCTTTTTATTATATTTCTCTGGGGGAGATTTTAGGAAACTTAACCAGAAATCTGATTGACTTTAAGCATACTTTTGGCAGCAGACCATTTTCCTGGGATTTGGATCAGGCTGAATGGGTACAACCATACATTGAAATCCATAATGACAAGAAAAAATGGCTGATAGAAAAGTGCTATTACCATTATCAAAAAGTAGCTCCACTTTTACCAGCTTTCAGAAAGAGTATTATTCACAATGATGCAAATGAGAATAACATCATTTGTAATGAACAGGGAGTAATTTCTATCATAGATTTTGGCGATGCCATTTTTACTTCCATTATTAACGATGTAGCTATAGCTATAACTTATGGTGTGCTGGAGTGCTCAGACCCTTTGATGGCTGCGGGTTACATTGTAAAAGGTTACCACAGTAGTTTCCCCCTTTTGGAAGATGAAGTAGAAGTGTTATACGAACTGGTCTGTACGCGGCTTTTAATCAGCCTGACCATGAGTGCAGTCAACAGTATAGAAAATCCAGACATCGAATATCATCAAATATCCGCAAAGAGTGCCTGGAAATTAGCAGAAAAATGGCTTGAAATAAATCCTGAATACGCCAGAGCTGTATTTCGATCATCTTGTCATTTTCCTCCATTCCCTCAATCTAAGGCTATTGTCGAGTATTTGAAAGATAACAGAATACCCATTTCTTCTTTTCTTGTCGGTAAAGATCCTCTTAAACCATGTTACATACCATTGCATTTGGGATCTGATCTGCTTGGATTGCCGGAGGACTACAACCATCCTCAAAAACTCTACAGGGTTATTCAGGAATATTTAGAATCTAAAGGATCCAACATGGCATATGGGGGCTATTTAGAAAGAAGAGCTTTTTACATAACCGATGAATACCGTCGAATGGGTATTGAAGGATTTAAGCAGAGAACCGTTCATTTGGGAGAGGACTATTGGCTGGAAACAGGCACAAAAATATTGGCTCCGTTAGATGGTATTATCAAAGTAGTATGGGATAATGACTACTACAAGGATTATGGTCCATTGATCATATTGGAGCACTTTACTGACAAAGGATTAAAATTTTATACTTTATACGGCCATTTGGAAAAAGAATGTCTTGACAGATGGAAAAAAGGAGATCCTGTTACAAAAGGTGAATTACTTGCTTATATAGGTAATGAAGAAGAAAACGGAGGATGGGCGCCCCATCTTCATTTTCAAATTATCATTCATTTGCTGGAGAATTCTGAAAATTTTCCTGGTGTTGCTTTTCCCGACGAATTGACTGTTTGGGGAGAGCTTTGCCCGGATCCTAAGTTTCTTATTGACCTTCCCGGGTATGAAAGGAACGAATGGCAATTGGAGGAGCAAAATTTATTGGAAAAACGAAACCGTTTTTTAAGTAAAGCACTTTCATTATCCTATAAAAACCCTCTGACCATTGTGAGGGGGCAGATGCAATATTTAATGGATAATAATGGTCAACGGTATACCGATTTTGTAAATAATGTTGCTCACGTTGGCCATGAACACCCGGCAGTGGTGAGGGCTATTCAAAAGCAGGCTGCTATTCTTAACACCAACACAAGATATTTGCATCCGGCTATTCTTCATTATGCAGAGAATTTATTGTCTTTTTTTCCAGAAGAGTATACACATGTTTATTTTGTTAATTCAGGCAGTGAAGCCAATGAACTGGCCTTGAGAATAGCAGAAACCATTACGGGAAACCGGAATGTACTGGCTTTAGAGATGGGATACCACGGTCACACAAGGACTTGTATAGATGTGAGTTCATATAAATTTGAGAGAAAAGGCGGTTTGGGCTTACCCGAACATACCCATTTGGTGAAATGGCAATCATCTATGAATAGGACAAAGATTGAAGAAGTATACTTATTACATCAAGACTTCTTAGAGGAATGGGAAAAGAATTTTGGCGATTTGAAAAAAACCAATACAGTACCAGGCACATTTATCCATGAATCAATACTTAGTTGTGGTGGTCAGGTACTTCTACCATCTGAGCATTTCCGATCTGTATATCAAAGTATAGAACAAGTTGATGGGATTACTATAGCCGATGAGGTACAAACGGGTTTTGGAAGGGTAGGGTCGTCTTTCTGGGCATTTGAACTTCACGGCCTCTTACCCGGTATTGTTACCTTGGGGAAACCCATTGCCAACGGACATCCTATGGGAGCAGTAGTGTGTAAAAAATGGATTTCGGATAGATTTACCGAAAAAGGAATGGAGTTTTTTTCGACTTTTGGAGGTAACCCCGTAAGTTGTGCAGCAGGCCAGGCTGTGCTTCAGGTAGTAAAAGAAAGTGAACTTCAGAAACACGCTCTTCAAAACGGACAGTATCTGATGGAGGGATTAATACAGCTAAAAAATCAGTACGATGTCATAGCAGATGTCAGAGGTAGAGGTCTTTTTGCAGGAATAGAATTCCGGTTGAACAACTTACCAGCTAGCGAAATAGCAGAAAAAATTGTCCAAAAATTAAGACAGCATAAAATACTACTCAGTACAGACGGTCCGTATGAAAATGTGATCAAGATCAAGCCACCTATGTGTATTGAAAAATTTGATATTGATCAATTATTGGAGAGTATGGATAATGCTCTAAACGATGTGCAACTTTTTATTTAAAAGTTTATTCAACTAAAGTTTCAGAATTACAGGTAACCATGATTTGAAACATAAGTCAGTTATAGTTAGATAGATATTTACTAAATAACTTATTGTGTATGTATGACAATGACCTGATTACAGTGTAAAATCGTATTCTATTTCCTCTACTTCCTCCTCAACATGGTTGACGCTGACCACATTAGGTTGAGAATGTACCATAGGGATATGCTGTAAATAGTCCACAATGTCATCTCTTTTTTCAAAAAACATTTCCAGATAATCATCCGAAATAGGATCAGGAGGAGGGAAATTTTCCCTCATATGATCTATTTGTTTTCCATTTTTCCAGAATCGGAAACATACATGTGGACCTGTAGCTAAACCAGTAGAGCCCACATAACCTATGATTTGGCCCCTGTTAACAGTTGCACCCGGAGCTATACCTTTTTGGAAACGACTCATATGAAGATATTGAGTTGTATACGTTTTGTCATGACGGATTTTTATATAAAATCCATTATTTTTTGTGTACCTGGCCTCCAATACCACTCCATCTGCAACACTTTGAATGGGAGTCCCGGTAGGCGCAGCATAATCAGTACCCAAATGAGGAATCGTAGTTTTCTTTATTGGGTGGAATCTTCGCAGATTAAACCGCGAACTAATCCTGCTATATTTAACTGGTGCTTTCAAAAATGATTTTTTACTAGGCCGGCCATTCTGATCAAAGAAACCTTCGTATTGATCTGATTCAAAGTAGATGGAGTAGTGCTCTCCTCTTACATTTTTATAAGAGGCTCCAAGCATTTTTCCCAAAGAAACCGGTACACCATCGATGTAATTCTTTTCATAAATCAATTTAAATTCATCTCCTTTCTGAATAAAATAAAAATCAACAGAAGATGAAAGGGCATTTTCCATTAGATCTACCAATGCCCAATCGTGACCATTTCCAACGATGGCATTCCATAAAGATGATTCTATTTTTCCGGACGCCGTTTCTATGCATGTAGTAAATTCTCTTTCCACCACCTGAACACTAATTGAATCTCTGAAATCATATATCACATAGCTTAAAGGATCGGGCTCATATGCGAAGGCTACTGTGATATCACAGGAATCTTCCTTAATGATGGCGTAATTTCTTCCGCTTTTAATCTTTTTTACATCAAAAACGTCTTTTGCTTTTCTTTCTAACTCAGCAATTAAAGTATAGGAAATTCCATTTTTGTAAAGTATGTCCCCGATAAATTGGTTGGGACTAAACACAGATTCTTCAATATAAAAATCCCGGGTATCAAATCCGAATTTTTCTTCAAAAGAATCTTCCTCATTTGATACATTGGCTTCAACGGTATCGTCTGGAAAAGACTCACTCTCTTGATTGATACCAAAAATAAAATAAAATGATAAAAACAGAATGGTTGACACACATGCCATAATCACTATGTCACGTCTTTTCACTCCTATCCTTTCGGTAAAGGGATTGATTTCACTCACGTTCGTAATTTTTCTAAATAGTTATTAAAAAATGACTTAAGTCTCAGGGCGCTTAATTCATCTTTAAAACAGGAAGGTAAAATAAAACAATTTTTTTAAATGACAGGCATACTAAAAAAATAATCTTATTTTTTCACATCGTATTCAAGATAGAAATTTTGTTTAGAATTGGAATTTATACACTCCTTTAGTTATAAAATGATAAAATATTACGGTTGCAAAACTTTTAAAAAATCAGGTACAAGGCATTCTAGAACTCAACTTAGAACGGGATACTTTGATATTGATTATATATTTACAAGAAAAATTATTCTTTTTAACAAATTAATTATATAATTCATAGATTTTCCATGAATATTAAGTGTAAAGATCGATTATTAGACATTTCTCATCCTCTGGTCATGGGTGTCGTAAATCTCACTCCTGACTCATTTTTTGTGGAGAGCAGATATTCTCACTTTGAAAGTGCACTTTCTCGTATTCAGGATATGATCAGTGAAGGTGCCAGTATTATAGATATAGGCGGAATGTCTTCCAGACCCGGTGCTTCAATTATCTCTCCAAAGGAAGAACTGGATCGGGTATTACCTGTAATTCGCGAATGCAGGGTTCAATTTCCCGACATCATTATATCTATCGATACCGTACATTCATTGGTAGCTGAAAAGTGTCTAAAGGAAGGAGCGCATATTGTAAATGATATATCAGCAGGTGTTATTGATCCCCGAATAATCCACGTTGTCAAAGATTATAATGCGGGATATGTATTGATGCATATGCAGGGAAATCCAGGTTCTATGCAAAAGAATCCAAAATATGATAATGTTTTGTATGAAATCCTTCACTTTTTCGTTACGAAGATACGATCGCTTAATAACTTCGGGATTTATGATATTATAATAGATCCAGGTTTTGGTTTTGGCAAAAATTTGAATCATAATTACACACTTTTAAAAAATTTAGAAGTATTTAAAATCACAGAATTACCGATCATGGTTGGACTGTCGAGAAAATCAATGGTGTATACACTTCTGCAAACAACTGCTGAAAATGCACTAAATGGCACTACTGCTTGTCATATGGCTGCACTCATCAATGGAGCAAAAATTTTAAGAACCCACGACGTTAAAGAAGCGAAAGAAACTATAGTTGTTTACAAACAATTATACGAAAATGACATACAGAAATAAATCGGAATAAAATTAGGATTTGAGTTTCAATATATGGAGGTGAATAAAAATATGCAAGAGGAGGAAGATTTCAAAAAGCCAGGAAAAGTACGAAAGGCTGTCAGAGGTTTTTTTAAGATCTTGCTGTTTGCCTTACTTCTTCCGGTAACCCTGGCTCTTTCTCTTCAGATTCCATTCGTCCAAACCGCCGTTTTAAAATATATAGTAAATAAGTTATCGACAAAAACCGAAACACATATTGAGATAAGTCGTGTTCATCTCAACATATTTCAGGGTTTAGAACTGCACCATTTTTATGCAGGAGATGAAAATCATACCGATACACTCATTTACATAGATAAGGTTTCATTTTCATTGGCTAAAAGTCTTTTTTCATTATATCGTGGCAAGTTATTCATAAACGAATTTATAATTGATGGATCTGTATTGAGAATAATCAAAGAGCAAGGTGAGATTAAAACCAATTTGGCTGTGTTTATTGAAAGGCTTACAAAAGCTGATCCTGGAGATCAAAATGCCTCAGAACTAATTGATATAAAATTGGAAGTGTTGAGGTTGAAAAACATAAAACTTTCTATAGATAATTTTGATGACGGATCATTTACAAGCATACAATTGTCCGAAGCTTCTATTATTATAAATTCCCTGGATTTAGAAAATGGTTTGATTGATATTTTCTCAATACACATGGATAATCCTCAAGTCGAGGTTATCAGAAGTGTCGGTGATTTTCAGGAAAAAGAAAAAGCATACAACCCTTCTGACACATTAGTAAAGGAGGAAACAAAAAAATTCTCGCCTGTTGTACTCATTGAAAAACTTAAAATTAATAATGGTCTATTTAGCTACAACAATAAGGATAAAGCAATAGATCATCGGTCTAATATGTTGGATTATCACCATTTCGAATTCTCTGATATTAATGTAGAAGCTGAATGTTTATTTTCTGGGGGGCAGGAATGGATATTGGAATGGGTTACTGTAGGATTTAAAGATAATAAAGGGTTCCAATTGGAAAATATGTTAGCAAGAGACTTGATACTTAACCAGGGAAATCTCCAAATTCCCACTTTTGAATTCAAAACATCTAATACCAATTTCAATAGCAGTGTTTCTTTTATTTACGACTCCTTTGATGATTTTAAAAATTTTACTACTCATGTATACCTTAACCTGGATTTAAATCCATCCAGAATTTTTATAAGTGATATACTATACTTCGTTTCTGGTTTAGAGACCAATCCTTTTTTTCAGTTTAATAAGAATAGAATTATCGATATCAATGGAAGTCTGAGAGGTTATGTAGACAATCTTTCTGGTCAAAAAATGTCAATTTCTATTGGGAATGGCTTTGACTTTAAGGGAAATTTTGGTACCAGAAATTTAACGAAATCATCAAATACATTACTCAATTTGAAAGTAGAAAGTCTACGATCATCCGTACGCTTTTTAAAAGAAGTCATTCCTGGTTTTAACCCCCCTGATAATTTTTACAAGTTGGGCCGATTTACTTTTAGAGGAGGATTTGATGGATTTTTCAAAGATTTTGTAGCTAATGGAAGTTTAATCTCTGAACTCGGTCAGGCAAATCTTGATATGCGTCTTGATGTGAAGCAAGGCAATGAGAAGGCTTTTTATTCAGGAGAAATAACATTGATCAATTTTGATTTGGGTAAGTGGAGCGACAATCCAGATATTGATAAAGTAACGTTTAATGCAACCGTTAAGGATGGGAGAGGATTGACATTAAATACAGCCTTTGCCAACCTCAATGCCAATATGGAAAGCTTTACATATAAATCTTATACATATAAAGATATGGTACTCAACGGCATTTTAGAAGAGAACCGATTTAGTGGTACCTTTATTAGTAATGATGAAAACCTTGAGCTTGATTTTGATGGAAACGTGAGCTATATCGACAGTATACTCATTGCTGAAGTGAATGCAAAAATTGGAAACATAGATCTTTATGTACTGGGTTTAAATAAAAGTCCGCTCAGTGTAAAAGGCAATATTGATGTAAATCTAAAAGGTAAATTGCCTGATGAATTAACGGGTTCAGCTAAAATTGAAGATATAACCATTATTGCTGATACTACCTATTTCATTGAGAATCTCTTGCTTTATACTTATACATTGAGTGGAAATGAAAGTTATCTTGAAATTAGCTCAGATTTTGGAGAGGCAAGGATTGAAGGAATATATAATTTTACTACGATAATACCCCAGTTTAAATTTCTACTCAAAGATAATTATCCATACCATACCAGAAACTGGGACTGGCCTCAGATTGTGACATATGACAATGATTTTGAGTTTAACATCGATTTAATGAATAGCAGCGTTTTGCTTGAGATAGCTGGCATCGAAGATCTTGCTTTTCAAAACCTTAAAAGCAAAGGAAATTTTAATTCGAGCAATGATGAATTAGGAATAAATTTTCAAATCGAAAAATTAACGTATAAGAATAATTCATTTAACGATATAGATATCAATATAGAAAATACCAGGTCAAACGGTTTTCTGAGCTTGAATATTGATAGTACACTAATTGGCAATAAACCGTTTAACCCCATTTATGTTGAGACCTATTTTGAACAGGATACAGTTCGATTTAATGTAAGTACTGATAAAATTATTGCAAGTATTGATACACTGGAGCTGGGTGCAAGTCTTACTCCTCATGCAAGGGGTTATCAGGTGAATATACAAGACAGAAACTGGAAGATGTTTGGTGAGGATTGGACAGTATTCAGTGAAAATGAATTGGTTTTTGGTTCGGATTATATCAGGGTATCGGATTTACTCATTAGTGATGGATACAGGGAAATTGAACTGATGGATATTGACAATCGTGGAATTGGTGTGAGCTTTAAGAGATTCAATTTTCTAATTTTGAATGACATTATAGCTTATGAAAAAATAGTATTTAGTGGCGAGGGAGAGGGTAGGGTAAGAGTGGATAACATACTAGGTGATGAGACGAATATAAGTGCAAATGTCACCATAGAAGATTTTAGATTAAATGACGAACAGTATGGAATTCTGGATTTGAGTTTCGACAAATCTGCTGATTCATCTTTTGAGGCCCTAATAAGCCTGTCAAAGGAAGCTCAAACAATAAAAACAAATGTAAGATACGATACTAAAACTGATTCTCTAAATGGTTCTCTTCGAGGTAGAAATTTTCCTTTACCATTTTTTGAATACATTATTCAATCAGGGATATCAGAAACAAAAGGTACAGCAAATCTCGATGCAGAGGTATTTGGAACACTAAAAGATATCAAACTGAGAGGTGAGGGCTTAATGATGAATGGAGGGGTGAAAATCGATTATTTGGGTTCTTCATTCTTTTTTGACAATCAGAAAATGCAAATTTCTGAAACCTTCCTGGATTTTACAGGCGCAGTAATTTCTGATATGGAAGGTAATACCGGAACCTTAAGAGGCGGACTAAGGCATAATGTTTTTGAAGACTTTACTTTAGACGTGTCTATGGCTTCCGATAGAGCAGTCATTATCAACACCACCAAATTTGATAATCCTATATATTATGGATATGGTAAAGGCAGGATAGATGTTGCCTTTAGCGGTACTTTTGAGAGTACAAATATCACCGTCAATGCAGTAACCGGTCCCGGAACTGTGATCAATATACCGGTTTCTGCTTCTGAAACCGGCTATGAGGAAAGCTTTATTACATTTATAAACAGAGAAGATATTTTAGGCCCGGGGAGTTTAAATGGAGATGATGCATTCAGATTGGAGGGATTAAATCTGGATATGAACCTAACAGTTACAGAAGATGCACAGATAAACATCATTTTTAATGAAAGACTCGGCGATGTTGTCAAAGGCATAGGAAGGGGTAATCTTCAAATATTATTAAGGCGTACGGGTGAATTTGAAATTTATGGAGATTATGAAGTCGATCAGGGTGAGTATCTGTTTACTGCATGGAATATAGCAGCTAAACCCTTCATCGTAAGAAGAGGGGGTAAAATTCGATGGACGGGCGACCCGCTCAACGCGGAGTTAAGTATAAAAGCTGACTACCAGGTCAGAGCACCACTTACCATATTTCTGGATGAATTTTTGGCCACCTCTCCCGGATCTATTGCTGCTCAGGAAGCCAGAAACCGGCAAAATATAAATTTGATACTTGATTTAGGAGGCACCCTGTTTTCTCCTTCCGTCAAATTTGACATTGAATTTCCAGGCTTAACAGGAGAGTTGAATTCTTTTGCTCAGAGTAAGCTGCGTACTCTCCGAACCAACGAAGTCGCCTTAAATAGTCAGGTTCTGGGATTATTGGTTTTTAATACATTTTTACCCAATAACAACCCCATCAGTAGTAATATATTTGGTTCAACTCAGGTCGTGGAGGCGGGCATCAGCACACTTAGTGAATTTGTTTCAAGCCAGCTTTCCCAATTACTCACTGGCTTACTTCAGGAAGCATTGGCAGAAAATGGTCTTATTGCAGGAATTGATTTTGAAATAGGGCTTAGAAAAAATTCTGCTTTTTTTTCAGACCAAACCAATGCTGACTTATACCCGGACGAAATAGAAGTTCACCTGAAAAACCGGTTCAGGTTTTTGGACGAAAGATTGAGCCTGGGAGCGGGTGTTAATTATGTAAGGCAGTCACCTTTGCTTTTAGCTACGGATTATTATATACCGGATTTTGTTGTTGAGTATTTTCTCACCGATGATAGAAGACTTAAACTCAGATTCTATGGCCGCTATGATATAGATGAAATCAGTCAACAAGCCGGAAGGAGACAGCGATACGGTTTAGGTATTGGTTACAGACGAGAGTTTGGATCTCTGACTGATATTAAATCGGATTTTAGCAGAACCGCTCAGGCGATCCAGCAAATTGACCAGTAATGCTATTCGTGGCTAAACTGTAGAATTAAACCTGAATTCGGCTTATTTTATCGGATTGTTTTCTCAATAAATGATCTGCCAAAACAATGGCGGCCATGGCTTCAACTATGGGTACAGCCCTGGGTACCACACAAGGGTCATGCCTTCCTTTTCCTTTTATGGTAACCTGCTCACCTTCCTGGTTTATAGATGATTGATCCCTGATAATGGTGGCTACAGGCTTAAACGCTATATTCATATACACAGGCATTCCATTTGAGATGCCTCCCTGTACACCACCTGAAAAATTAGTGGAAGTTTCCACTTTCCCGGAATCCGATTTGACAAATACATCATTGTGGTCTGATCCCTTCATTTCAGCCGACTTGAAACCACTTCCATATTCGAATCCTTTTACAGCATTTATACTCAGCATGGCTTTGCCAAGATCGGCATGTAGTTTATCGAATACGGGTTCTCCAAGCCCTGCGGGGACATTTTTGATAACACAAGTTATGATGCCTCCCACAGTATTTCCTTCTTTTTTAATCGTTTGAATATATTCAATCATTTCTAAGGCCAATGTGGCATCCGGACATCTGACTATATTGTTTTCAATATTTTCTATAATGGGGTTCATGTCGGGTTCCATATATAGATGACCAACTCGAGAGACATAAGCTATGACTTCTATTCCGAATTTACTTAATAGCATTTTGGCGAATGCCCCTGCTATTACCCTCGCTGCGGTTTCCCTGGCAGAAGATCTTCCACCTCCCTTATAATCGCGAATTCCATACTTTTCAGAGTATGTGAAATCAGCATGACTGGGACGAAAACTCGTAGCGATATGGTCGTAATCTTTTGATTTATGATCTTTGTTCCTGATTATGACCGAAATGGGAGTTCCGGTTGTGTATCCTTCAAAGACGCCTGAAAGTATTTCAAAATCTTCATCTTCTTTTCTTTGGGTCACTATTTTTGATTGGCCTGGTTTTCTCCTTTGCAAATCTTGATTTATAAGTTCTTTATTGACTTCTATTCCTGCCGGAAATCCATCAATAGTAACTCCCAGTGCCGGGCCATGAGACTCACCATACGTTGTGATTCGAAATATAGTGCCAAATGAGTTGCCTCCCATAAATCTTTTTTATTTAAGCGAAACTAAGCATTATAGTTAAAATGTCCAGCTATTCCAGATGAGATGTGAATAAAATTAATTTTCAATAAAGATTATCCCTAACTTAAGGTCAATGATCTGTATCTTTCGCGACTTTTAACCCTCACCTCTCAGTCTAAATAAAAATCCTCAACTAAATACAAAGGTGTATTGATATGAATCTTAAAAATTAGTGCGTCATGCAGTTTAAAGTTGCTTCAAATTATTACCTTGTTTGAGAACACGAATAGCCTATCTTTCGTTATGCACAATATGAAATTATACCCTCAGAATATATACGAAAAATTAGAATTCAATAAAATCCTGGCCTGGTGTGTTGAATCCTCATTAAGTGCTAAAGCCAGGGAAATCAACTTAGCTACAACACCTCTGACAGATGTATCTGAGATCAATCAGAAGTTGGACGAAGTAGAAGAATATGTTAAATCATTTCAAAGGGGTAATCCCATACCACTAAGTCATTTTGAAGGTATCGAGGAAGACCTGGTTTATTTACAAAAAGAAGGGTACGTACTTGATGTAGAAGCCATTTTTAGGTTTTATACCATTATTGACTTAGGTCAAAATATTGGCGAATATTTCCGCTCTGCTGAGAATCAAAAACTTGCGCCTGGTATTTTAAAGATATTTTCCAATGGAAATGATATAGATTTTTCTATAAAAAAAGAAATTGATAAAGTGCTTGATGAGAACGGGGAAGTGAAACCCACTGCCTCTCCTGAACTCATGAATATTTTTAAGAAGATCACGGCCAAAGAAAGAGAAATTCAGGTGATATATGAAACTGTGATAGGACGTCTTAAAAAAAGTGGACTGCTTACAGAATCAAACGAAAGTGTCAGAAATGGACGACGTGTGGTATCCGTACCAGTTGAACACAAAAGAAGAGTAGGAGGAGTCATTCACGATGAATCTTCTACCGGTAAAACAGTATTTATCGAGCCGGATGAAGCCATTCCTGTAAACAATGCCATTTATAGCCTGCATACTGAAAAGAAGAAAGAAATATACAGAATTATTAAACAGCTTTGCGATTATCTCAGGCCTCATGCATACGCGATGAAAGCAATGTATGAAGTTCTGTACACTCTCGATGTGATCCGATCAAGAGCCAGAGTAGCCCTTAGTTTAAATGCCGGCAAACCCATAGTAAAGCCGGGTACAAGGATTCAAATGAAAAATGCATATAACCCGGTACTTTTCCATAAATACCAAAAGGAAGGGAAGGAAGTGGTACCGTTTGACTTGCATCTCATGAAGGGAAATCGGATACTGGTCATCAGTGGACCCAATGCCGGTGGTAAGTCAGTTTGCATGAAATCGGTTGGGTTATTACATCTCATGGTTCAGTCCGGCATGTTGGTTACCTGTGATGCGAATAGTGAATTTGGCGTCTTTAATAATATTTTTGTAGACATCGGTGACCAGCAGTCTATTGAGGATGATTTAAGTACCTACTCAAGCCATTTGAAAAGTATGAAATACTTTTCTGACTTCGCCGATTCCGATACTTTGTTTCTAATTGATGAATTTGGTTCCGGAACTGATCCCAGGATCGGCGGAGCCATTGCTGAAGGGATTCTTAAACATATTCACAAATCAGGTGCCTATGGAGTCGTCACTACGCACTATTCCAATCTTAAATATTTTGCTTTCAAAACGAAGGGGGTGGTAAACGGATCTATGGAGTTTGATACCCAAAGGCTTATCCCTACCTATGCGTTGTATGTGGGAAAACCCGGTAGTTCATTTGCATATGAAATTGCATCAATGACTGGATTGCAGGAAAAAATTATTGCTTATGCACGCCATAAAACAGGTGATAATGAAAGAGCTATCGATCAATTGCTCATCAGCCTGCAGGATGAACAAAAGGAGTTACAGGATAAACTTTTGGCAGCATACGATAAGGAAGCCAGGCTTAATTCACTGATTAAAAATTACGAACATCTCCACAAAGAGTTGGAATTCAGACGTAAAAAGCTGAAATTGAACGAAAAGGAACAGAATTTACATCAGCTTGCCGAACAAAATCGCTTGATACAACAGACTGTTAAGGAGATAAAGAAAAGCAAAGACCTCGATAAAGCCAAACAGCTTGCTGAAGAGCACAAAACCAAAAGATCAGAAGTCCAACAGTCGATAAAGAAATTAAAAGAAGAGGTTCATCAAACGGTAAAGGATGAATCAAAGACGCTAAAACCAGGAGATTATGCCCGCATGTATAATGGTTCTTATTCAGGACAAATTATGATGATTGAAAAAGGCATGGCTGAACTTCAACTGGGATATATGACTGTTAAAATCCCTGTGAAGGAATTGATTCCCGCCAGAGCTCCATTGGAGATAAATGACAGAACCTCAGTGAAGACACACATAGGAATAGATCGTGTCGGGGTGAGAACTAAGGCGGATGTGAGAGGTTATCCACTTTCTGATGTGGCAAAAACAGTTGAAGAATTGGTAGATAATGCATTGATTCACAATATTTCAAGTCTCACAATTATCCATGGCAAGGGCAATGGCGTGCTGAGAAAAGCGGTTATTGAAAAACTTCGGGAATATAAAGAGATAACAGAAATATTTCATCCAGAGGAGGAGTTTGGCGGCAAGGGAACAACCCATGTAAAGCTGTAATCGCTATTTGATTGTGTTTTTATAAATCGGTTTACATATCCTAATCAAGTAGTCCGTTCATTATTCCATATTGTATCAAAATGATGGTTTTGGCATCCTCCAGTTCACCATTATACAGCATATTTTTGATCTGGGAAAAGGAATATTCAATCACTTCCAGGTCTTCATTTTCATCATCTCTTCCACCACCTTCATGTACTTTATCGGAAAATTTGTAGGGTGCGGTAAAAAAAGTGGTTTTTTCCATGTGGGCACCCGGAGTAGAATATGCACTGAATAAGGGTTCTACCTTGTCCACTTTGATACCTGTCTCTTCTAAAATTTCTTTTTTAATGGCTGCTTCAGGTTCCAGGTTATCCAACATTCCAGCACAACATTCCAGGATGTATCCATTTTTGTGACCCTGGAGCAATGTAGCAAGCCGAAACTGTTTAATTAACGTAACCACCTTCCTTTCCGGGTCATACAACAGTACAGTGGCACCATCACCACTGTTGTAAATCTCCCTTTTTACTTCTTTCGACTCTCCCTTTTTATTTAATAATTGGAGCGTGTAACTATAGAGGGTAGACCACCCTTTGTGGATTATTTTTTTATTGATAATTTTCATTTGTTTAAAAATAAATCGGTGGGTGGTTTTGTCATGATTTTTGCATCCCCAAAGTTTTTGGGGGCAAAAATCCCGCCAAAACGATGACTTTTTCAAATCATAACCCTGGGCTGAAGCCCAGGGCTATTCATTTTAAGCTCCTTCAGAGCTTTTTATTAATTGTTCTCTTATGTGTCTCCAAGCCCGGTCATGGTCGTTCATCTGTTTATTCTGTTAAAGTTACGATCTTATATCAATCAGTCGCTTAGAATGGGAAGATCTGTTTACCATGTATTTGGATCACCTGGACACTCAGTATCTGTAAAAGGTACTTTTAAAAGACAGTTACAAAAGTTTATGGTTTGTCAACTGGTTGTTTGGCTTTTCGTATCTTTAATTCTGCAAAGGTAAGTCCATACTATATGAGTAGTTCATTTTTAAATAATAATATGTGAAATGTTTTCTGCTACTGGCTATAATTTTTTATTTTTCATTTTAATAGTTGTATTGCTCGATCAGAGTTGTACTACAAATAAGATAAGATCGGGTGATTCAGAAATTGATCTTATCGGACAAGATTTTGTAGTACGTTTAGAAAACTATAAATCAGAGGTTCGAAAATTAGTTTATACCCAGTTAGGTAAGAAGTCAAAATCAACTGATGTTTTAATATTTTTCACATATGCTGGATTTGGGAATTCAAAAATTACCTGTGAAGCTTTGAAGAGTCTGACTACAGATAAGGCGCTGGAAGTAACTACCTTTTCACGTAATTCCCCATGCTGCGATCGCAATTTGGGAAAATGCAAAAAGGATGTCACTAGGATTGCCCGAACTTTATGAAACACGATCTCAGTTTAATGATTTGTTTCATAAAGGATACTTCCATTTTTCTGATCTATATTATGCACCTAAAATAAAAAATTAATGAAGATGAGATTTTTAATTTTATTTATGCTAACTTCCTTCTCAGGTGTTACACAGAATTACAATCTAACAGGTGTTGATTATCAAAACATAGAGATCCCAATAGATTGCAGTGAGATTTCATATGATAATTTACGTGAGAGCTTTCCTCTGATTTTTGTTGATTCTATTTCAATTGAACAATTAAAACATCATTGTTTGATTCCATTTGAGAATAGTTCTTCTATCTGTTTAACAAACTTTGATATATTCATAAAGGAGACTAAGCAGGGATTTGAATTGTATAATGATAGAGATATATCAGAAGACGAACTATTACATGCTTTTATAAACAACTATGAAATATATAAACTTGGAAGAGTTTATTCTAGAAATGTGTATGGGTTAGAATCTTTTTTGGTAGTGGTTTTTTATAAAGATGAAAACTTTTATGTAAATATAAAAATTTATGCTCTTAATTTTTCAACAGGAAAATTAAAATCCATTTTAAAAGTAGCAGAGAAAATGTCTTCGATAATAGGCTCTGATATGAGGTTTAATGAATACGCCACATTTAATCGCAGTCGATTGCAAGAGATTACATTGAAATTAATTGCAAGAACAACGATTAAAAATCATTCTGAAAATTTTGATGAAATTACAACCAGATATGCTACCATTAATGAACAAGGATTTGTGGTAATCAAGGATTGAAATTAAGGATATGCAATTTTTGCCTACTAATCTTTAAGATTGGCTTCAATGAAGGTAAATGCATGATATTTGTCTTCATTTTTCAAGTTTTGGAAGAACTGAATTCTCTTCATTGTTGGTTTACCCAATATAGTACCATCTGTGCAAGTCATCGTATAACTTCACAAACATGTTTTAAAGCTACATCAGCGGCATCGAATACAACAACAAAACGATAGACTCCATTCATCCGCTAAATCTTTGGGGGGTAGAAAAAATACATTGATGAAGCAGGGTATGTCCCAATGATGGATATTAGTTCGAAGTTACAAACTTCGAACAACAGGGGAAGGACGCGTAAAATATTTAGTATAGAATTACAATATGATATTAGTTCGAAGTTACAAACTTCGAACAACAGGGGAGGTAGAAATGGTTTGGCACGTATGTCTTGGTATCAAAGACGATTTAAGCCATGGCTGCTGAGAAAACTTGGATATTAATTATTAAAAATCTTATGAATAAAAGCGTAGAACATATTTTTTTAAATATTTATTACTTCTACAAGAACTGGGGAGATAAAGATGCATATTACCATACTGCATTTATTATAGGTGCTTTTCTGGCTTCAGTAATAAACATTTTAATTGCATTGGTTTATAAAGCTTCCAGATACGAATTGTTTGAATTTCACCCATTGCGGACTGGCATACTGTTATTACTCATTGTGTCTGTGGTTATTTATTATTTTCATAGAAAAAAGAAAGATATCCTAACAGAGGCAAGGGACGTAAAAAAGTTAGGCCTTTTTAATAATATAGTGATAGTTGGGTTTTTTATCCTTACCTTAGGAATATGGATTACAGCCGCCTATATATACAAGCAGACTTATATAGGATAGATTTAATCATTAGTATCATTGAATACATCTAGGAGGGCAAAGACGTGATCTTTGTCTTCCTTTTTAAGATTTTGGATAAACTGAATTCTTTTCACTGTAGGTTTACCCAATAGTACCATCTGTGCAAGTCATCGTATAACTTCACATACATGTTTTAAAGCTACATCAGCGGCATCGAGTACATCAACAATACGATAGACTCCATTCATCCGCTAAATATTTGGGGGGTAGAAAAAATACATCGATGAAGCAGAGTATTCCCCAATGATGGATATTAGTTCGAAGTTGCAAACTTCGAACAACAGGGCGCGTAAAATATTGAGTATAGAATTACAATATGATATTAGTTCGAAGTTACAATCTTCGAACAACAGGGCTGGGAGCATCGGATGCGAAAATGATACACGGGACACCATACAACAGATTAAAAATATTAAGATTTTGTTACAAAAAAATACCGCCAATCATTCTTTTTAAAAATTATTTATCGTTGATATTTGATTTATTAAATATAATTATTAAATTTAATGTGTTAAATATTGATAAATAAATAGTTTTTTTAAAAAATATGCTGAAATCCAGGCAACCTTTTCTCTTGTTTATCCGTATTACAAATAGAACATATTAAATTTTGACCCATGAACACATTACTTAGAAAGCTTTATAGCTTCTTCCGGGGTGTATTCTTCCCCAAGAAGTTGTTAAAGTCGCCTCATTATGAGGAAGATTTCGATCGCTGGTTGGGTGTTTGATTATTTTATTTACAAAAATAAACCGCCCATACTAACGTTTTACCGCTTTTGTGCCGTCTTAGTGAATAGCTAAGATGGTAACACAAAAGTGAGATTTTTTCCCTCCTTTACATTTCATCTTATCTTTATTATTCTGGTTGTTTATCAATGATTGGCGTTGACCAGTCGTTTATTGATTAAAAAGCAGATACTATTAAGTCAGGTTCTACATATTCACAAAAAGAAATTAGCCAGGGTTGCCTGGATAATAAAAGAAAATTTCAGGAAATACTATATAAACAGTATTTCTCTGAGTGTATGTATATGTGCCTGCGGTATACTAAAGATCCGGAAACAGCAAAATTGATAGTACACGATGGCTTTCTTAAAGTTTTTCTCAATCTGGACAAATTTTCAGGTGAAGGGTCTCTTCGCTCCTGGATAAAAAGGATCGTTTTTAATGCTTTATCAGATCACTACAGAAAGGAGTCAAAGTATTTAAAATTATTCACCTTTGAAGAATACGATTCCGTCAGAGAAAATACTGTGATAGATCAATTGTACTACGATGATTTATTAAAACTGATAGATGATTTGGATTATATGGCCAGAGAAGTTTTTATTCTCTTCACAATTGAAGGATACTCCCATAAAGAGATTGGCCAGCAACTCAATATTTCCGAAGGAAACTCCAAATGGCATTTGCACAAAGCTAAAAATATATTAAAAGACAAAATCAGGGAAATTTCTAAAATAAAGAACCATGCGTGACCCAAACTTTAAAATTGACAAAGCCTACACCGATAAAGCGTGGAAAGAAATGGAGGGCGTACTCGATAGACACATACCTGTAAAACCTCCATTTTTGAAAATAAGGTATAGCCTTCTCTTATTGCTTTTTTTCTTACTTGGTGGTTCGGCTGCTATTTACCTGACTTATCAGGCAGGTGGAGAAAGCAACCATAACGACACAGTTCCACAATTGGAGGATGTGGTTGTATCCGAAGCAATTTCACAAAGCGAGATAGCCCAGCGTGAACAACTCAAACAGGATATTATTCAAAAAGAAGAAAGTGCTGTGAATCATTCTCCATCCATTCATTCCACTGAAAGTAAGTCTGTAAATACAGATCACATAAACCTGTCTGAGACAGATAATAATGCAGAGGGAAGTCAAATATTAGACAATAGAATACTTCCTTCTCAGCGCACATATAATGAAGAAAAGCCATTATTAGAATCAAAAAGCGAACAGAAAACATTTCAGGACATTCAACCTGTTCAGGTTTTGGAACCAATGATGATGGATAAGCCTAATTCAAACATACCGCGTCATGTATCCTATCAATATCCTTTCATCCCAACCTTATTCCCTAAACTATTAGCTGAGAATGATTGGATAGCAAGTGCTTCCGGTTTTTTATGGACAGACAAAAATGGTAATCAAATAACTCCCGTTTCAAAGGTAAAGAAACCCTTGAGCGGTCTGGGTATACAATTAAGCACCAGATTATTGGATGATTTTAGTCCCAATGCAGAACTTGGATTAAACTGGGGTCTTTCTGTATCTCCAAAATGGAGGGTCAGACCTGGTATTGGACTGGGTTTTGATAACTATCAGTGGTCGTCACCAGCTTATGAAGCAACATTGAGAACCCATTTTGCAGGGTCTTTTAGCTCCATTGCATTTACCGAAAGAGAAAGAAAGGGATATATGGTATTGAGTATGGATATACTATATGCCATTCATAACAGGGTGTTTATTTCTGTGGGAGGAGGAAGAAGGATGTATAATTCAAGTCGGTTTGAAAGCGAGGCATTAATTGGATCTCCATCCGTGGATCCCAATGAAATGGATTTTGGAAATGTTTCTTCAGCCAGACTTTATATACAGCCCTCTTCGGCAATTAATTATTTTCAAACTGGTGTAAGTTATAAATTAAACGCTTCATTATATCTCACCACTTCTTACCTGCTCCAATTGAATAGTGGGGTAAATGATACCCGGCTTGGAAATATTCCCAATGCTGATATAAATCCTGGGAAAAGACAGGAATGGAGGATGGGAATAAACTACGATTTTTAATTTTCTTTGGGTTTATATTAGGCGTTATCAAAGGTAAATGCCCAATTACGATTTATCCATTACGAATTACAATAATCCCATTAATAACTGAGTAGTCACTATAATGGTAATGTTTTAGATAATCCTGCAAAGATCACATGTAAATTTTGCCATTTTAAAAGCTATCACCCCATTCTTGCCAATAGGTATCTTTAAAATTATGATAGTCACCCAAAACTAATATGTATCTGGCATTGTATCTATTTTTATAATATCATAAACTATCGTATTTTGTCGCCTTTTAACATCGATGTGTTAAAATACACTGTATATGATTGATCATTCGTTTTATTCACTTTGATACATTTAAACTTGTTATTCGTTTAAGAATTGAGAAAATTTTCAATGATAAACTTTGCCATTCTTACTTCACATGATGCCTATGTTAATGTTTCATAAATATAGGAAGCTTCTTTTTCCACTTCAAAATCAACTTGTATGAAAAATATTATCTTATTGTTTTTATTATCTTTTTTTGTGTTAGCATGTAAATCGGATCGAATTAATTTTGAAACCATTAGCTTAACATACCCGGAAACCCGTCAAGACTCTAGTGTGGTCGATGATTATCATGGTCATTCTATTGCTGACCCATATCGATGGTTGGAAGATGACAATTCTGATGAAACCAAATCCTGGGTCGATGAGCAAATCGAGGTGACTTTTGGATACTTAGAACAAATACCCTATCGTGAAGACATTCGCAATCGTCTTGAAAAATTATGGGATTATGAAAAATACTCCTCACCATTTAGAGAAGGAGAGTATTACTATTATTTCAAAAATGACGGTTTGCAAAACCAATCTGTTTTGTATAAAACCAGTAATATAGATGAAGATGGAGAGGTTTTCCTCGATCCCAATGCATTTTCAGAAGATGGCACGACATCACTGGCAGGTTTGTCCTTTGATAAAAATGGAAAATATCTGGCGTATATGATTTCAGAAGGAGGTTCAGACTGGCGCACATTATTTGTAAAGGATGTTGAAACAGGAGAACTACTTGAGGATAAATTGGAATGGATCAAATTTTCGGGCATATCATGGGCTGGTGATGGCTTTTTCTATTCGAGGTATCCTACACCGGAAGGGGGAGGAAAATTATCGGGCAAAAACGAATACCACACCTTATGCTACCATAAACTAGGTTCAAGTCAATTAGATGATATTATTATCCATCGGGATACGAAAAATCCACAAAGAAATGTATACGGATCTGTGACAGAGGATGAAAATATTTTACTCATTTCTACAACTGAATCTACAAGTGGAAATGCCTTTTCAATAGTGGACTTGAAAAAGGGTGTTGAAACTCCGCCTGTTCCCGTTATTACAGATTATCAATACGATTATAACCTGATTGAATATGAGGGAGGCAAATTGTATATTCATACGAATGACAATGCACCAAAATATAAGGTTGTAGCCATCGATGTCCGGTATCCGGGGAAAGAAAACTGGGTGGATGTTATTCCGGAAAGTGAAAAAGCCCTTCGTGGGGTTTCGATGATGGGAGGTCAGATATTTGCACTTTATCTGAGCGATGCAACCAGCCAGGTAATGGTATTCGAAACAGGTGGCGGCTTTAAAGAAGAGCTGAAATTACCTGGATTGGGTACAGTTTCCGGTATAAGTGGCAAAAAAACAGATACAAAAGGATTCTTTACCTATACATCATTTACCACTCCACCCACTATTTACGAATTGGATGCGGAAACGCTGGAGTATAGGGAGTTTAGGAGACCTGACGTCGACTTTGACCCTACCCAATATGAAACCCGCCAGGTGAAGTATAAATCTAAGGATGGTACTGAAATCCCGATGTTTATCACCATGAAAAAAGGCACAAAACTGGATGGAAACAATCCAACACTTTTATATGGATATGGGAGCTTTAATATTCCTATGTTACCCTCTTTCAGCATTACCCGCCTTCCCTTTTTGGAAAATGGAGGAATTTATTGCGTAGCAAATATCAGAGGTGGAGGAGAGTATGGTAAAGAATGGCATCAGGCCGGAACCAAGGAACGCAAGCAAAACGTATTTGATGATTTTATTGCAGCAGCTGAATATCTCATTGAGAATAACTATACGAGCAATAAGAAACTGGCCATTGAGGGAGGATCAAATGGAGGTTTATTGGTTGGAGCCTGTATGACTCAAAGACCAGACCTCTTTGCTGTAGCGATTCCTCGGGTAGGGGTATTGGACATGCTCCGGTATCATGAATTTACCATAGGCTGGGCCTGGGCTACCGATTATGGCAGAAGCGATGAACCGGAAGCGTTTGAGTATTTATTAAAGTACTCTCCGCTTCATAATATTAAAGAAGAATCTTATCCTGCGACGATAGTTACCACGGCTGATCATGACGACAGAGTAGTACCAGCGCATTCATTTAAGTTTATAGCTGAACTCCAAAAGAAACATACCGGTAATGCACCCGTTATTATTCGAATTGATAAAAGTGCAGGACATGGTGCCGGCAAACCTACTTCGAAAGCTATCGATGAAGCTGCAGACGTAATGGCTTTTATGTTGTTTAATATGAAAGAAGATTATTTAATGGAAGTAAAAGGATAATTAGTTAAAAGTTATAAATAAATATCGAAGAACTAAGTTAAAAGTAAGTCAGAAGAAAAGCATGAAAAAAGTACAAAGTTATATTTCCGATAATAAAGATAAGTTTCTGAAAGAATTATTAGAGTTGCTCAGCATCCCTTCGGTGAGTGCTGACCCCGCTTATAAAAATGATGTTGAAAAAACAGCCCATTGGATAGGGAGCTCCCTGGAGAAGGCGGGTGCCAAAAATGTAAAAGTATATCCAACTAAAGGACATCCCATAGTGTATGGAGAAAGAATTGTCGATCCTATGCTTCCTACAGTTTTGGTATATGGTCATTATGATGTTCAACCTCCGGATCCACTCGATCTATGGGAAAGCCCTCCATTCAAACCGGTTATTAAGAAAACAGAGATCCATCCTGAAGGTGCCATCTATGCAAGGGGAGCATGCGATGATAAAGGCCAGGTTTTCATGCACATTAAAGCTTTGGAAGCTATGAATGAATCTTCATATTTTCCATGCAACATAAAGTTTATGATAGAAGGAGAAGAAGAATTCGGATCAAATAATTTAGCCGCTTTTTGTCATAAAAATCAAGATTTACTAGCCTGTGATGTTGTATTGGTGTCTGATACAGCAATAATAGCTAATGATATACCGTCCATAACTACCGGACTTAGAGGTCTGAGTTATGTAGAAGTAGAGGTAAATGGCCCTAATAAAGATCTTCATTCCGGAGTGTATGGAGGTGCTGTTGGAAACCCCATAAATATCTTATGCGAGATGATAGCATCCCTGAAAGATGAAAATGGAAGCATTGCCATCCCCGGATTTTACAAAGATGTAGTTAACGTAAATAGTGAGGATAGAAAATTGATGAATGAGGCTCCTTTTGAGATTGAGAGGTTTAAAAAAGATCTGGGAATAAAATCCACCCATGGCGAAAGTGGATACACTGTTCTTGAACAAACATCAATACGACCAACACTGGATGTTAACGGAATATGGGGAGGCTACACTGGAGAGGGAGCTAAAACTGTTCTACCGTCCAAAGCATTTGCTAAAATATCCATGCGTCTCGTACCTAATCAGAAATCAGAAAAAATTACCGCTTTGTTTCGGGAGCATTTTGAAAAAATAGCCCCCCCATCGGTAAATGTTAAAGTAAGACCACATCATGGTGGGGAACCAGCAGTCGTGCCAACGGATACTCCAGAGTATAAAGCTGCAGAGGAAGCCATGGAAAAAACCTATGGGAAAAGACCACTTCCTGTAAGAGGTGGAGGTAGTATACCTATCGTGTCACTGTTTGAGAAAGTTCTTAATGTCAAAACCATTTTAATGGGTTTTGGATTGGATAGTGATGATATTCATTCACCCAATGAACATTATGGATTGGTGAATTTTTACAAGGGTATTGAGACCATCCCGTACTTTTACCAGTCGTATGCTAAACTCAAATCAAATATTAAAAATAACAATCAACTTTCAGCAAAAGTATGAAGGTAATAGCGGCATTCATTTTTTCTGTATTTGCTTTTAACATCATATTTGCTCAACCTCTTTCAAACAGACTGGATAGTGTTTCCTATGTCATAGGACATATGATGGCAGAAAGTATTGTTAATCAGGGTGTCAAAAAGATCAATAGTCAGGCGCTGATCCTGGCACTGGAGGAGGCATTGGCAGGCAAACGCTCATCGATTGACAGGGCTGAGGGCTCGCGAATTCTTACATCGTATATGAATGATATGCTACTCAAGGAGCAGGAACATGTAATTAATGCTGGCAAGGAGTTTCTCGCCCAAAATGCTCTTAACCCCGGGGTAATTCAGCTCGAAAGTGGACTGCAATATAAGATTATCGAAGAAGGTGATGGCCCCAGCCCGGGATCTTCCGATAAAGTGACTACCCACTATATAGGTAAACTCATAGATGGAACTGTATTTGACAGTTCAATTGAACGTGGTAATCCGATTTCTTTTAAGGTAAATGGGGTGATCAAGGGTTGGCAGGAAGCTCTTCCCATGATGAAAACAGGAAGCAAATGGATGCTGTATATACCTTATGATCTGGGTTATGGCGCCCGTGGTGCAGGAGCATCCATACCTCCTTATTCTACACTGATATTTGAAATAGAACTTCTTAGTATAGATTAAAATGCTGGTCATAGATATCATCACCGCTGTTCCCGAATTACTGGACAGTCCATTTAACCATTCTATATTGCAAAGAGCCCAGCAACGGAATTTACTCCAGGTAAATGTAATAGCCCTCAGAGAATATGGGCTGGGTAAACACAAACAAATTGACGATTATCAATATGGAGGAGGTGCGGGAATGGTAATGATGCCCGAACCACTTGACAAATGCATATTGGATTGTAAATCGAAAAGAAAGTACGAGGAAGTTATTTACCTGACCCCTGATGGCAAAAAATTCAATCAGCAATGGGCTAACAGGCTTTCTTTGTCCAATAACCTGTTGATGATTTGCGGACATTATAAAGGAATTGATGAAAGGATCAGGATGAAACACATCACCCTGGAAATCTCCATCGGCGACTATGTTCTTTCTGGTGGGGAATTGGCAGCAGCGGTTCTGGTGGATAGTATTGGAAGGCTTATCCCAGGAGTTTTGAACGATGAATCCTCCGCTTTGAGTGACTCTTTTCAGGACAATCTACTCGCTCCTCCGGTCTATACCCGCCCTTCAGTATATGATGATATGTCAGTACCAGAAATATTACTCAGCGGTAATGATGCTCTGATTGAAGAATGGAGGGAAAATCAGGCGGTTCTCAGGACGCAGGAAAGAAGACCTGACCTTCTTAAGGAATCAGATGAAATATGATCAAATCATAGTAGGGCAAGGTATTGCTGGAACGTTGCTGGCCTATCGTTTGATTATGTCGGGTCAAAATGTGACCATTATTGATAATCATTACCGCTCTTCGTCATCTATGGTGGCAGCCGGAATTGTAAATCCGGTGACCGGAAGGCATTATACCAAAAGCTGGTTAATCGAAAAATTGATTCCGGAAGCTGAGAGCATGTATACGAAACTTGGCCATGATATGGGTCTGCCTGTCATATTTAAACGAAATATTATCCGTACAATTCACAATGCTAAAGGCGACAACCATTGGCAGGATCGTTTAAATGAAAGTGGGTATCAGCATTATATTAGTTCAAATCCGGATTTAGGAAATTGGAAAGATTTGATGCATACTCCTTATTCATTTGGAGAAATTAACGGCGCCATGCAATTAGATCTTCCTGGCCTGTTGAGAGCTTTCAGGCAGAAGTACTCCCATGTTATTATTGAGGAAGAATTTGATTATAGTCAGGTAAGGCATTTCGAAGGAGAGGTCAGATATAAGGGTTTGACTTGTCGTCAATTGATATTTGCCGAAGGGTACAGGGTAAATTGGAATCCTTTTTTTGATTTTCTCCCACATCAGCCTGTGAAAGGCGAAGCACTGATTATTGAGATGGAAGGGAAACCGGACGTCAAGATCTTACGCGATAAAATGTTTATTACCCCATTCCAGGCCGGAAGTTATTGGGTTGGTTCCGGATATGATAGGAATGATTTAGATTTGAACGTAACTACTTCGGAAAGACAGAGATTAGAAGCATTCCTTCATTCAGTTCTCAAAGTGCCTTTTTACATCAGGGATCATGTAGCTGGCATAAGACCTTCTGTGAAAGACAGGAAACCCTTAATAGGCCGCCATCCTAAAATGTCAAATATTTATCTTTTCAATGGATTTGGAACAAAGGGGTCTTCTTTGGTCCCTTATTTTACCAAAGAAATGGTGGCGTTATTGCTTGATAATATTCCTGTGATGAATGAAGTCGATATTGCCCGTTGGGACATTGGAAAGACTAATAATAGGATTGATGCTTAAATCTAATTGTGATCAAAAGTACGGGTTACCATTATTCCGGATACCGGAGTGTATTGGGATGAAAGGTAGCCCAACTATGCCAAAATTCCTGGTATGCAAGGATGCTTGTTAAATTGTTTGAAGGTAGATTTACATCCTGACCTAAAAAATTAAATTTAGTACCATTAGACCAAATCGTGTCATTTTTCAAAGTAAAATGTTCATTCTCCATTCTTTCAAATACAACAAAACTATTTCTGTCTGAAGAAAGTAGGATCACAAGGAATGTATCTCCTAATTTGTCGTGTATTACGCCATTCTTTTTTAGATGATTCCAATCATAAGCTTTGCTTTCTTCACCAATTTTAACCCCTATAACCCATGATTTCTCTTCCCATGATAGACTGTCAGTTCGGGTCAGACTTCCTGTACTCAATCCCTGCTCAAATCTTGCTAAAGAATCATAGGCCGTCAGGAATTTTTCATCGGCCTGCATGACTTTACCATTGGGATACAATTCAAACCATTTATTTACGGTCATTTGATGTGATGGGAACTCGGGTAAAAAATTTCCCTTTAATTTTCCTGTAATGGCTTCACCTGTCGCCTGTTGCCACCAACTCTTCGTAGTAGCATCTTCAAACATGGCATTGAAATGATCCATACCTACCAGCCTGAATTTTTCATAATTTCCATTAACCAGAGGTTCAAAAACCCTGCCTGAGCGACAAACGTTACAATACGTGACTATGATCTGTTTACCTCCAATTTGATCTTGTATCTGGTGATGATACGACAGGAATACAATAGGGTAGGCTTTTGCTTCGCCATTATTTTCAATACCTATCACCAACCTTTCTCCACTTATCCGGTTTTCTTCCACCGATTCGAATTGAATACTTTGCGGCTGTAAAAACATTTTTTCTGCGGTCATCTTACCATTTATTATGTAAATGATGGTTGCTGAAATGATTAATAATAGAATGGGTATCCATTTTTTCTTACCCGCTAAAGCTGGAATGAAGCCGGCTATTGCCGTGATTAAAAATATAATCCTGAACACCCAGCGCCAGGAATATAGAAAGTAAGCCAGATCAATGCTATTTATGCGCTGACTTCCCGGAAACGGCATGATGAAGTAGACATTCAAAATTTCAAATATCGTCAGTCCAATCAAACCAAAGTAAAATAAATTCTTCATGACCTTAGATTCAAGTGTTTAGATATTAGAAATACGTTTAATATGTGGATACCAATGTTTGTCGACATCTGGATCAACGGGAGGAGGAGGATCTGTTAAGGTGACCTCTGGAAAAAGTTTGGTCGTATATCCCTCAAAATCTTTTGCCCATTCCTTATGCTGATACACGCAAACCGGCAAGCAGATGGAACAATAATTGTGCTTTGCAAAATAGGGAAAACACTTACCGGTATCAACGACATAGCGGTCGTTTCCCAAATGATCCTTTCCGGCTTCGGGGGATCGTTTATCAGGAATGGCGTTAGCGGGGCAATAAATCCGGCATGCTTTACAGATATCGCAAAAAGCAGCTATTCCTGCATCAATGGGACTATCCGTTTGAAGTGGCATATCTGTAATGACGCTACCTAAACGAAATAGAGGTCCCATTTTCGGATGAATGATTGATCCATGCCTTCCCAATTCTCCAAATCCCGCTTTTAAGGCAAGGGGTATATGAAGCACATCACTGTCACCAATAGGGTGCTCAACTGTACAAGGGTAGCCGAGGTTGCGAATAAAATCAGCCAATTGAATCACTACTTCCCCTAGTTGAAAATATACGCGGAGACATTCCACAGCCGAATCATGAGACGGCACTTCCTGAAATTTTCTCCATAACATACGCTGACCAACAACGATGGCATATTTTTCTTTTATTTCCCTTCCTTTATATATGTCACTGGGCTCTATCTCTGCAACGCCCACCTCATCAGCCCCTATTTCAAATGCTTTTTGTTTAATAGCAGCAGTGGCTGAATGTACATCATCAAAAGTTGTGCGGTTGGGATTGACGGTACCAAAAAATTTTGGATACTGAAGTTCTTTGATTTGATTGAGAATATCGTCCACTTCAGCAATATTAATTTGTCTGCCTCCAATGGCATTATACCATTCTTCCCAGAGAAAAGCAGGAGGTGAAGTATGGTTATGTTTCATTGTTAATCTTTAATGGAACCTTGACAGCAAATATAGTATTCTGAATTTTAATAGCACTAAAAAAACAAGATGGCAATTTTACAGGACTACAATACTATTCGATTCTAGTGTCGTGTCACATGTATTCTGCCGGTTAAGTCGCAGGTATTTTTCTGGCTGTTGAGTAAAAAAATCCGCGCATCCGCCTCTGGCGGACGTGAGGATTTTTTTCCGAAAACAGGCTGGAAAAGAGCAAGACTTGGATCGCAAGAATATGTGTGACACGACACTAGTTATTACACAATCATTTTTATCATTACTTCTTCCTTTTCTGTATCAAATACTAACATACCTTCAGTTAAATTGTCAAGTTGCCCCATCAATTGACCTTTATTATTCCAGATAGAACTAAGACCAATACATTCAAAATCATCACAAAAACCAATACAATTTGACATGAGTACAGTCATTTTATACCTTTTTCCAACGATTGGATAATATGTTAAAGCCTCTGCTACACTATTTTTTGATTTTGCAACACTTGCCATATAAATATCAGCACCGAGTTTGCTTGCACGTTCAGCATGGGTTGCTTGCAAACTCTCAAAGCAAATGGCAGGTGCAACTTTATTATTGCCTACTGTTATTATAATTTGTTGATCTCCATTTATAAAATAAGGAAATTCATCTGGATGCAATTGTTGTTTTGAATATGTCTGTCTTGGCTTGTTTGGCTGAAAAATGACCATACTGATGAGTATTCCATCATTTGATTTTGTGGGGATTCCGACTCCAATTGTTATCCTGCTACTATCACTAATCTTCTGGAAAATATCCAGTCTGGAATTTTCAGGTTCTATTGCATAGGTTTTCGCCATTTTAGGTTCATAGCTTGTCAATGAAAGTTCAGGAAAAAACAGGGAATCTGCGTTTAAAGAAACAGCAAGCTCAATAAACTTTATGTGTTTTTCAATATTTGCTGAAATGTTTCCATTGATGGATCTGGTCTGTGCAATGCTTATTTTCATATGGTTACAAATTTTTGTTTGCATAAAATATGAATAAAAATTGTAATGCATAAAGAAAACTGTATAAACTTATTAAACCATTTTGGTATGATAAGTTCAAAATATATTTTGCTCTTTTCATATGCAATCAAGTGTAGGTTATATACTTCTTTACTTTTTTGTCTTGATACAAAAAAGTAACAAAAAAAATCAAGGCTGTATTCGTTTCTTATCGGTATCCGCTTCGAAAATACCGGAACGAAAAAACTCGCCTTATTCTTTCGTTCATTTGTCCGGTATCTCGTCTACCCATAGCTTTTGTTTATCATTTCGTCGGGCTCATACAGTTTTCGTTCTATTCGGATATTTTCGTGCGCTCCTACCGGAATCGAATAAGGCCGAATTGTGGGACTAGTGGACTGGATTTTTTGCAATAGATTTACCAATCTTCTACTCCATATTGTTTTGTGGCTATTTATATATTTCACACCTTCAGCGAAATGGCTGAGAAGTTACAATCACTCAAAAGTGAGTTTTGACTTTTCTTTTTCTGTCAGCCATCTGGTAAATCTTGCGGCTATATGTGCTTCATTGCTATACAACTCTCTGTAGGCCTCTTCATTGAAGTGTTTTGCAACAAAATGGGTGTCAAACTCTCCATTGATGAATGCTGCATGGCACATGACAAAGTGACCAAAAGGGAGTGTAGTTTCTATGCCCAAAATGATGTAATTGTCGATGGCATTCTTCATTCTTTCGATAGCTGCTTGCCGCGTATGTCCGTATGTAATAAGTTTAGAGATCATGGGGTCGTAGTAGATAGGAATTTCATCTCCTTCACGGTATCCGTTGTCAACCCTGACTCCTTCACCAGAAGGTAAAGAGTATGTTTGTAGACGCGCAATAGAGGGTAGAAAATCATTGAAGGGATCTTCAGCGTATACCCTTAGTTCAATGGCATGTCCATTAGCCCGTATACTCTCTTGTTGAATAGGTAGTTTTTCTCCTCTGGCAATTCTGATCTGTTGTTCTACAAGATCCACTCCGGTGATCATTTCTGTAACAGGATGCTCCACCTGGAGGCGGGTGTTCATTTCCAGAAAGTAAAAGTTTTTAGCCTCATCCAGGATGAACTCAACAGTGCCGGCTCCTGTATATCCACAAGCTTTAGCCACCATGATGGCGGCTTTTCCCATTTCATTTCTCAGTTCCTCATCAAGTGCTACACTAGGGGCTTCTTCAATGACCTTTTGATGCCTGCGTTGGATACTGCACTCTCTGTCTAAAAGATGAATGGTATGACCGTATTGATCAGCCAGTATCTGAAATTCTATATGCCTGGGATTGGTAATATATTTTTCAATGAATACCGATCCGTCACCAAATGCTGAGGTGGCTTCGCTGATTGCGGCTTGCAGGCTTTCTTCCAGAAATTTTTCTTCGTAAAGAACTCTCATACCTTTTCCCCCTCCTCCGGCAGACGCTTTGATCAATACAGGAAAACCGGTTTTTTGTACTACAGACCTGGCTTCCTCTACTCCTGAAATGGGATAATCCGTACCTGGCACCAAAGGGACATTGAATTTTTTTACCGCTTCTTTTGCCGCCAATTTACTTCCCATAACTTCGATGGCTTCAGGAGAAGGCCCTATCCATATGAGACCGGCCTCATTTACTAACCGGGCAAATTGTGCATTTTCACTTAAAAATCCATAACCCGGGTGTATGGCATTGGCTCCGGCTTTTAGGGCAACATCTATGATGACACTCATTTTTAGATAAGATTCGCTGCCAGGAGAAGGACCTATATAATAGCTTTCGTCAGCCAATGAACTGTGCAAAGCGTATCTGTCAGCTTCAGAATAAACAGCAACCGTACGAATTCCCATTTTCCGGGCAGTAGATATAATCCTGCATGCGATTTCACCCCTGTTGGCTATAAGTAGTTTTTTCAAATTATTCCTTTACTTTTGTAATATGTTCCCGGTGGTAAAATTATAAAATTGTCGCTACAATCACAGAGTAGACCCGTTTAAACCTATCCTTTTATTTTTAAATTGTGGCACTCATTAATGAAGCGAATCAATCCATTTAAGATCTGAAGGTAAAAACAATGGGTTGCGAATATATGTATTGAATGTATACATGTTACTATTTTGGACACACTTGAAACATGAAGCTTCTCCTAAATGAGTTAATCTAAAACTGACATTAAATGAATGCCCAAAAAAAGGTATTGTGGAATGCATCAAAAGCAGAAATCGAAAGCAGTCACCTGTTTGCATATATGCAATGGCTCTCACAATCAAAAGGATTGAATTTTTCCAGTTATGAAGAGCTTTGGGCATGGTCTGTAGACCAACATTCCCAATTCTGGCAGTCTATATGGGAATACTTTGATGTCCTGCATGATGGCAAGTACGATACAGTGTGTTCTAATGATGTCATGCCTTATACTCAATGGTTTAAAGGAACAAAACTCAATTTTGCCGAACATCTTTTCCGCAATGTTGAAGATATTGATGTGGCATTGAAATTTACCAATGAAAATGACGAAATCCGCCATATTACATGGATGGAGTTAAAGGAGGAAGTAGCGGCATTTCAGTCTTTTTTGGTTCGCTGTGGAGTGGTAAAAGGGGATAGGGTAGTGGCATATCTTCCGAATATTCCGGAAGCCTTTGTTGCCTGTATAGCCTCGTGCAGCCTCGGTGCCATATGGTCGTCCTGCTCTCCTGATTTTGGAGTCAGCAGTGTTATTGACCGCTTCAGCCAAATAGATCCTAAAGTTTTTATAGGAGTGGACGGTTATCGCTATGGTGGAAAGACATATCAAAGAGTTAAAGAGAGTATGGAGATCTGTGCGTCCCTGCCTAACCTTTCCGCTAAAGTCATGATACCATATATTCAGGCTGAAAACATAGTGGACAATTTTACCAGCTGGGATCTGGCTACTGCTGAACAACGAAGGTCAGGCAAAATCCATTTTGAAAGAGTCCCATTTGATCACCCGCTTTGGGTTTTATTTTCTTCCGGAACCACGGGAATACCCAAAGCTATAACCCATTGTCATGGCGGAATTTTACTGGAACTTTTGAAGTATAGCACTCTTCAAAATGATTGTCATCCCGGAGAGAATTTTTTTTGGTACACGACTACCGGTTGGATGATGTGGAATTTCCTGTTTGGTGCTTTGTTGGCAAAGGGAACTGTAGTATTGTATGATGGAAGTCCGGGATATCCCAATCTGGATGCATTATGGAAAATCGCTGAAAGAGAAAAAATACATCATTTTGGAACGAGTGCTCCGTTTCTGATTGCCTGTATGAAAAATGATTTTACTGCCAAAGAAATCAATCTTGAACACCTTCGTACCATTGGATCTACCGGTGCTCCTCTCCCCACTGAAGCGTTTGAATATGTATATCAGCACATTAAAAAAGATTTGTGGTTATGTAGCATGTCAGGAGGCACTGATGTCTGTACAGCTTTTATCGGCAGTTCAATATGGAAGCCCGTCATCTCCGGAAAGATCCAGGCCAGGGCATTAGGATGTGCTCTTTATGCATATGACGAAGGAGGCAATAAAGTGTATGAAGCCCTGGGAGAGATGGTTATTGAAAAACCCATGCCTTCCATGCCGGTATTTTTTTGGAATGACAAAGGACATAAGAGATATTTAGAGAGCTATTTTGAAATGTATGAAAATATCTGGAGACATGGCGACTGGATCAGTATTGACAAAGAGGGGCAAATTGTGATTTTTGGAAGGTCTGATGCCACCCTCAACCGCCAGGGTATACGTATTGGAACCAGTGAAATTTACAATGCCGTGAATAAAATCGAAGAAGTTGAAGATTCTCTCATTGTAAATATTGAATTGGAAGACGGAAGTCATTTTATGCCATTATTTGTCAAAATGAGGGAAGGCAATGTGCTTTCTGACGATGTTAGAAACGCTATAAAATCACAACTCAGGACGGATTATTCACCCAGGCATGTACCGGATCAAATTATTCAGATTGACGATATTCCCTATACCATTAGCGGAAAGAAGTTGGAAACCCCGGTTAAGAAAATACTCATGGGACGCAACCCTAAAATGGTTGCCAATAAGGAATCACTTCGAAACCCAAATGCTTTAGAGTACTTTGTGCAAAACAAAGAAAAGATTTTAAGTTTGAGTCCACTCCGAAAAGTTAAAAGAACAAATATGATAAAATTTTGATATATAATGAGTATCTTGGGGAAGATTCAAAAAGCATAAGGTATGTTAAAAAAGTCATCAGAAACAGCACAGTTAGATATCTTTACTT